>CANKMW010000021.1 GCA_947483555.1 Myxococcales bacterium | reverse complement strand
GCCATCCACGAGCACGTCCACCTGCGGCCCAGCGAGCCCTACCGTCAGCGAGTCGAAGCGGAGCTCTACCCGCCCGGCGAGTGATCCCGGCGAGGCCCAGCGGCCGGCGTCGACTGTCAGATTTCTACGGAATCAGGAGGCCGTCGACACTCGGCGGGACAAGCACTGTCTCGCGAGGCCGCCCTTGGGCGGCGGTGACCGGTCTGCGTCGACGCTCAGACAACGACGGATCGGGGCTGCCGTCTACAACCGGCGCGCGATGAGGGTCTTGTGTATCACCGGCTACTCCCTCGACAGCAGCGCACCGCTTCGCGATACCCTCTGAGCATGGTGCGCTCGTTCCCTTGCTTGCTCGTGGTATTGATGACCGGCGCTGCTGCGGCTGATGAACCTCCAGGCGAGCAGACAGTCCGAGCCTTCGCTCCGCTGGCATTGAGCGATGCCGATCTGGGTCGGCCATACTCGGCCCGGTTCGAACCGCTCATCGGGAAAGAGGCGCGCTCGATGTTCCCGGGCGCCAAGGCGCCACGCAAGATCGAGGTTTCAGACTGGATCTCCGGGTTCACCTTTCTCGAGTCCGAGCTTGCGCTACACGCGAACGCACGCGCTCTCGTGATGAACGTGTCCGGCAGCGCGGCGACAAAGGAACGCTACGCTGTCTGGCGCGCGGTTCAGATCACGCACGCGCTTGAGATCGACGACACGACCGATCCTCGACCAGTCACTGCTGACGGCGTCTACTACCTCCGCACGATCTATTTCGGCCGCGTGTACGAAGTCGTCATCTCGGGCAGCGAAGACGTCTTTACATCCGGGGTGCGCGCAGAGTTGTTGGCCTGGGGTGGCAGCGTCGACGGATTGAAGAGGAAATTCAAGCTATCGGTCGTGCACAAGGGACGGGGGCTGAAGCCGAAGGCCGATGCCATCTTTGCTCGCACGGATGAAGAGATTCGCAGCGCGTACGCGACGGACAAGACTTACAAGGCCGGCAAGCCGGTGCCGATTCTGATCGAGTATCGACGGGTCCCTGGGGCTGCTGTCGAACCTGACGTCGACATCGATTGGAAGGAGGGCGCCGTAGCCCAAACACAGCGACGACTGCTTCACGTTCAAGCGTCGAAGAGCGAGTGGACCGACAGCGGGTTACGTGCGGAAGAAGGTGATCTCATCGCGGGTACAGCCGCCGGCCGGATCACATACGCGTGGGGGGGCGCAACGGCGGAGCCCGACGCAAAGGACGTGGGCGGACTCGACATGATGGTCGGCACTACGACCGTAAGGGCTGGCAAGACATGGGCGTACGACGACAGAGCGGGCGCCATCATGTTTCGGGTCCGCGACGGCAAGCACTCCGACAACAAGGGCGAGTACGTGGTCGATGTGATGCTTGTCCCCTCGACTCTTTTGGACCCGATCGACTGCGCGCAAGTCGACCAACTCCAAAACACCAGCCCGTGCGAGTAGGGATGGACGACGGTCGCTTCCTGGTCGAGCACCACTAGCCCGACCCTAGCCCGACCCTACTTCTTCGTCGCCTTCGACGCCGTCGCCGTGGGCATCGCAGCCGCGGGCGCCGCGGCAGCGCCAGGCATGTGTTTGGCCGGGATGGTCCGAACCTTCGACGCCTCGGCGAGCTCGTGAGGCAAAACGTAGAGCTGGTTGAGAACCAAGGCCACGAAGTTGACGAGCTTCTCCAAGTCGTCCCGGTTGACCTGGTTTGCGTGCGCCGCGTCGTTGCCGATGAGGCGAACATGCTGAGCGGCCTCCTTGAGCCGTTTCGGCAGGATGTCGTCGGAAAGCTCGTTGATCTGGTCCACCAGGCTGTGCTTTTGAGCGCCCTGGTCGACCAGCGCCGACTGCAGCACCCTTCGTCCGACGACCGCCGCGCCGAAGAGGAAGCCAGCCGCGTGACAGCGTAGGGCCTCCTGAAAATCGGAGGCAATCGCTTTGGGGACGCCAGGCTCTGCGTACTCGGGCTGCGGGTTCGGATAGATCGCTTCTGGATCGAGGGTGATGTGGTGCCCCAGATCGTGTTGCTTGCCGACGACCATCGACGGCTGGCGGCAACGAGTGTGTTGGCAGACGACAAGCACGGCGAACTCGCCGTTCGCGCCCGTCACCATCGTCGCTGCTTGAACGCTGGCGCTGTTCCCGCACCACGGGCACAGGAACCGGACGCGAAGCGTTCGTGCGTCAACCGGCTCGAACTCGACAGAAAATCCGCTCTCCCAACGATACATCCGCGTAGTGTACAGGCGCGTCCGTGTCTGGCGAACCCAACTTCAGCGGAGGAGGCCGTCCGGCTCGAAGTGGTGGCCGCGTCGTCAGGCGGTGTCGGCGCGGCGGCCACCACGGCGACGCCTGTTGCGCCGCTCAGCCCCGCAGCGATCCCACCGTGATCACCACCGACGGTCGGCAAACGTCCGCCGCTCGACGATCTCGGCCCAATCGAGTGACGGCGCGGCCTGTTGGTTCGGCTCCACCAGGTCAACTGCGGCTGCGCCGTGTTTGGGTCCAAGTACGCCCGGCCGGAGCTTGATTGGGTCGCGACGAAGACGCGAACACTCGGCGGCAGGCTCAGTATCCGCGCTCGAGCGCTGCGACCAGTCGCGCCAGCGCGGCCGGGTCGACCGTCTCGGCGACGCGCAGGGTGACACCCGATGCGAGCACGATCTCGATCGACTCGGAGCGACGCGGCCGGATTTCAATCAGCGCCGAAGCGGGCGCGGCAGCCGCCCGACGCGCCGGACGTGCTTCACGCGCGAGTCGGTGCTTCCAGCGACGCAGTCGCTCCCTCTGGATTCCTTCTCGGCGTGCGAACTCGACGAGCGACAACCCCGACGCCGCAAGCGCGTTCAGGGTCTCGCGCGCGTCGGCGATCTTCCAGCGGCGGCGACGTGGCGACGACAGGGCGGCGGCAGCGGGCTTCGGCATCGGGATCCTCCGGGCCGATCCCAGGCACGCCTTCAGCTCGCGGGCTACACGCCGTTCGCGGACGGGTTACCCTTGATGCGCATCATCCGGTGCGCCTCGTAACAGTTGCAGGAGGCCGTGATAGGTTGCGCGACACCTTGGTCCCAGCCGCCTCGAACCATCCGTGGAAGCCCATCACTCCCCTGAACCCCTCCGCGGTCGTCACCAACGGGCGGATCGCGGCACTCGAGGCGTTGCGCGTGGCGTGGCAGCGGGAACTCGATGCGGTGCCTGCGGATGAAGCCTTGCGTCGACGGCAGCGAACCCTGCGGCGGCTCGCGGTCGAGACCGGAATTATCGAGCGACTCTACGATCTCGATTGGGGTCTCACGCTCACACTCGTTGCCGAAGGGTTTGCGCGCGACGTGGTGGAGCGAGCCGGCGGTTCCGGACGCGTTGACGAGTGGACGCTGGCGACGCTCAATGCGCAGCGCGATTCTCTCGAAATGGTGATCGACTTCGTGAGGCAAGAGCGGACGCTGACGGCGTCCTTCATCAAGGAACTCCATCACGCGATCACGCGGACGCAGACGCACTACGACGCCACCGATTCACTGGGGATGGTCGTAAAACGCGAGCTTCCCCACGGTGCCTGGAAGCAATGGCCCAATCACGTCGAGCGCCAAGATGGCTCGCGCCTCGAGTACTGTCCTCCTGAGCACGTTGCCAGTGAGATCGACAACCTCGCGCAGTGGTACGAAGAGCTCGAGAAAACCGACGTTCATCCGCTGATCAAGGCTGCGTGGTTGCATCACCGCTTCGTGCAGATTCATCCATTCGCCGATGGTAACGGTCGGGTCGCGCGGGCGCTGACGGTCCTCGTCATGCAGAGGCATCGCTACGCTCCGCTCGTCGTGGATCGCAATCGCCGGACCGACTACCTGCGGGCGCTGGATGGCGCGAACGATGGAGATCTCGGCCCCCTGGTGACGCTGTTTACCAACCTTGAGAGTTCGGCCCTCGCGGGCGAACTCGAGGAGACTGCGACTGTCGCGGCGGACAGTTCGCGGCAGGTAGCACGCACGCTCGCTGCGCAGCTTGCGAACCGGCGAGCGAAGGCGAAGACGGCGCGCGGCATCGCGCTCCAAGTTCGGGTGACCGCGGTGTTCGGTATGATGAGCAAGTGGATGGAGACCAAGCGGGACGAGTTGCGCGCCGAGTTCGTGACGCAGGGCATCATCGATGCCGCCATCGATCTCTACTCCGCACGCTCCGATGAACCAGCGACATCGCCGGGCGCGCTGCCGAGACACCTGTTTTTCCGGCGTCAGGTGATCGACTCAGCGCGCGACGCCGGCCACTACGCGTACTTCGGCGGTTTCGTCGGCCTGCTCAACCTTCGTGTCAAGCTTGAGGGAATGCGACTTGGGTTCGTTGTGTCGCTCCACGGAGCAGGCGCCGACTCGGGGGTCATGGCGATTACGACTGTGGCGTCGATTCGCGCCGCTGGCGGCGAGCCCGGGGACGAGAGCACCATCGACGTGCCGACCACTAGCGATGCGTTCTACTTCGCCCATGAGGAGACCATCGAGGCGCTGAACGGCCGCAGCGGCGAGCTGGCGGACTTGCTCGACGGCGGTTTGACCGTCGCGCTCGCCGAACTAACACGGCGCATCTGATCCAGCATGCGCAAGGCCGGTCGCTGCCCATCTCAGATCTTGGTCAGCGGCGGCTTGAACTCGTCCTTGAGCTTGGTCTCGAGGCTGATCGCATCCGCCTTCGCCACGCAGGTGAGCCACGCGACCTCGCTGCTCATGATCCAGCTGCGGACGTCGGCGAGTTGGTCGTCGGATAGCTCGATGGCGCCGGACTTGATCTCGGCCGAACTGCCGAAGCCGAGATGTTCGGCGACGTTGCGCCGGAACGCAGAACTCGTGAGCCCCCTGCCTTGTCCGAGGTGATTCCCCCACACCCGGTCGCGCAACGAGTCCGCCTTGCCGACGTACATCCGCTCCCGGGCGCGATACCAGGCGTAGACACCGGGTTCCTCAGGAACCAGGACGAGCGACAACGCGGCGGCGGCAAAGCGCGGGGCGGCGTCCATGTCGGACCACGAGGCCGAGGTCATTGCGAGGTGCGGCGCCATGTCGTCGACATACTCGCACGGTCGCACAGCGCTGGCACCGACGCGGTTCCTCTAGGCTGCGATGACCGCGACCCATGGCGCGCGGGCGCGCCACCACGGTAGGCTCGTCGTGCGCACGCTGGCGTGCGGCGGGCATCCCGGCCTTGGACAGCGCACACTCCTCCAGCTTCTCGTTCCTCGCCCCGTACGGCCCGCTCTACCTGCGGCTCGCTACGGTGGCCGAGCGCGCGCTCGCGGTCGACCCCAGCCTCACCCTCGTCTCCCTGCGCCAGCTCGGCGAGGCGTTCGCCCGTCACGCCGCCGCGCGCGCTGGCCTGCTGGCCGATAACCGCGACGGGTCGGCGAGCCAGCTCGACCTGCTGCGCACCCTCGAGCAGCGCGGCATCGTCAGGGACCAGATCGCCGAGGTCTTTCACATGCTGCGCCGGGTCGGCAACCGCGCCGCCCACGACTTCGTTGGCTCGTACCAGGACGCCATCAACGCGCTCCAGCTCGGGTTCAAGCTGGCGTGCTGGTTCCACCGCAGCTTCGGCGACTCCAACGCGCGCGGCGTCTGGAAGCCGCCGGTGTACGTCCCGCCGGCGGATCCGACGGCCACGCTGCGGGCGCTGCAAGAGGAAGCCGCGCGAGCTCGCGCCGAGGCGGATGCCCACCTGGCCGATGTCGCCAAGGCGAAGCAGCTGCTCGCTGCCGAGGCGGCGCGTCGGACCGAGGAAGCGTCGCTGCGCAAAGCGGCGGAAGCCGAGCGCACCGAGTGGGAGACCCTGGCGCACGCGTTCGAGAACGACCTCAAGAAGGCCGCGGCCACGCAGGCCAAGCTGGTCGAGGCCGTTGTCGCCGAGGCCGCCAAGGCTCCCGCCGAGCAGGAGAAGCAGGTGGTCGCCCAGGCCGCCGCGGCGACCCAGGCCACTGACCTCGACGAACACGAGACCCGCGTCCTCATCGACGCGCAGCTCCGCGATGCCGGCTGGGAGGTCGACACGGGCACGCTGCGGTGGGCCGCCGGGGCGCGGCCGGAGAAGGGCAAGAACCGCGCGATCGCCGAGGTGCCGACCTGGACCAAGGACGACGGCAAGGGCAGCGCCGACTACGTCCTGTTCGTGGGCTTGACGGCGTACGCGGTGGTCGAGGCCAAGAAGAAGGCCAAGAAGATCCCATCGGCCCTCGAGCAGTCGAAGCGGTACGCCCGCGGCCTCGCCGCGCCGCCGGCGCCGCTGGCCACCGCCACGCACGCCGGCGAAGGCTTCCCCACGGCGGGCTGGGGCACCACGCTGGCGGCCAGCGGAACCCAGGCGCGATATCAGGTGCCCTTCCTGTACGCGACCAATGGCCGCCCGTACCTCCGCCAGCTCGAGACCGAGAGCGGGGTCTGGTTCCTCGACGTTCGCAGCCCGACCAACCACCCGCGGGCGCTCACCGGCTGGCACACGCCCGATGTGCTGGTCCATATGCTGGCCCACGACCCCGCAGCCGCGCAGGCCAAGCTCGTTGCCGAGCCGCCGGATCTGGCGCAGGAAGCCCTTCGCCTGCGGCCCTACCAGGTGCGCGCGATCCAGGCGGTCGCGACTGCCATCGGCCACGGCCAGCGCGCGCTGCTGGTGGCGATGGCGACCGGCACCGGAAAGACCCGCACGGTCATCGGGCTCATCCACCGTCTCCTCAAGAGCCAGCGGTGCCGTCGCGTGCTGTTCCTGGTCGACCGAGGCGCGCTCGGCACCCAGGCCCGCGACGCCTTCAACGAGGTCCGCCTCGAGAACCTGCAGACCTTCGCGCAGAACTACGACGTCCTGGGGCTCGAGGACATCGCGCCAGCCAAGGAGACCAAGGTCCACGTGGCCACCGTGCAGGGCATGGTGAAGCGCATCCTGTGGTCGTCACCCGACGACCCACCGGTGCCGATCGATCGCTACGACTGCATCATCGTCGACGAGAGCCACCGCGGCTACACGCTCGATCGCGAGATGACCGAGGGTGAGCAGGAGCTGCGCGGCTTCGAAGACTACGTCTCGACCTACCGCCGCGTCCTCGACCATTTCGACGCCATCAAGATCGGCCTCACCGCCACGCCGGCCCAGCACACCCGCGAGATCTTCGGCGCCCCGGTCTTCGTCTACAGCTACCCGGAGGCGGTCGCCGACGGCTTCCTGGTCGACCACGAGCCGCCGGTCCGGATCACCACGCAGCTGTCGAAGTACGGCATCAAGTTCGACAAGGGGGCCGAGGTCGCCACCCTGCTTCGTGGCGGCGACATCCAGCTGTCGCTCTTGCCAGACGAGATGGAGTTCGAGGTCTCGAGCTTCAACCGCAGCGTCATCACCGACGGCTTCAACCGCGCCGTCTCGCAGGAACTGGCCCAGCACCTCGACCCGCACGGCGAGGAGAAGACCATCGTCTTCTGCGTCGACGACGATCACGCCGAGCGCCTGGTCCCGATCCTCAAGGAGGCGCTGGAGGCGGCCTGGGGGCCGATCGACGACAGCGTGGTCCAGAAGATCACCGGCGCGACCGATCGAGTGTCCGACGCGATCCGCCGGTTCAAGAACGAGGCGCTGCCGAAGATCGCGATCACCGTCGACCTGCTCTCCACCGGCATCGACGTGCCGCGGGTCGCCAACATCGTCTTCCTCCGACGGATCCGCAGCCGGATCCTCTACGAGCAGATGCTCGGTCGCGCGACCCGCCTGTGCCCCGAGATCGGCAAGGAGGTCTTCCGCATCTACGACGCGGTCGGCCTGTACGACGTCCTGTCCGAAGTCTCGGACATGAAGCCGCTCGTCAAGGACGTCACGCGCACCACGGCCGAGCTGGTCACCGAGCTGCTCGACCCGCGGGCGACCACGGCGCCCGGACACGACGCCGGACGCACTCATGCCGACGAGGTGCTGCGCGAGGTCGTCGAGCGCCTGCGCCGGGTGGTGCGCCGGGTCGGCAAGCAGAACAAGACCGAGGAGACGCAGAACACCATCGAGTCGCTCGAGTCGCTCCTGGGCTGCTCGCTGCGCGAAGTCCCCGACGTGCTCCACGACGCGGGCACGGCGGGGGCGATCAAGCTCCTGGCCAGCCGGCCCGAACTGGCAGTGCTGCTCGATCGCCTGACGGCGACGCCGGGTATCGGCAAGACCGCCGTCATCGCGCCGCATGCCGACTCCGTGATCGCGGTCGAGCACGGCTATGGCGAGGGCAACACCCGACCCGAGGACTACCTGAAAGCCTTCGAGGGGTTCGTCGCGCAGAACCGGAACCAGATCCAGGCCCTCGCCGTGGTCTGTACCCGCCCGCGTGACCTGACCCGCGCGCAGCTCAAGGAGCTGAAGCTCAAGCTCGACGCCGCGGGGTACTCCGAGGCCAAGCTGCGCACGGCCTGGCGCGACTGGAAGAACCAGGACATCGCCGCGACCATCATCGGCTTCATCCGCCAGCGCGCACTCGGGTCGCCGCTGGTGGCGTACGACGAGCGCGTCGAACGCGCGGTGGCCAAGGTGCTCGCCGCTGGCACCTGGACCGCGCCGCAGAAGAAGTGGCTCGAGCGCATCGCCGGGCAGCTCAAGAAAGAGGTCGTCCTCGACGAGGAAGCGTTCTCCAAGGGCGCGTTCGTCAACGTCGGCGGCTGGAAGGGCATCGACAGGGCGCTCGGTGGCCGGCTCAAGCAAGTGATGGACGACCTCGGCGACGAGGTCTGGAACGACGAAAGAGCTGCGTAGCTGGTGACCGCGATCACTGACCTCGCTGGTCGACTGTGGAGCCTAGCCAACACGCTTCGCGCAGACGGCATCTCCTACCACCAGTATGTCACCGAGTTGACGTTGCTGCTGTTCTTGAAGATGGCGAAGGAAACAGAAGTGGAGTCCAGGCTCCCGAAGGGCTGCCGCTGGGACGACTTGCTCGCGTTGCCACCGGGTGATGAACAACTCGACTCGTACAAATGGATGCTCGCCAGGCTCGGCCGCGCCGACGACCCGCAGGTGCGTGACATCTACGCGGGCGCTCAGACCTTGATGCGCGAGGCGCGCCACCTGAACCGACTGTTGCTCGACATCGACAAACTAGACTGGAGTTCTGCGAAGAGCGAGCAGCACGGTGACCTGTTCGAACTCTTACTCGCAAGAAACGCGAGCGAGAGCAAGAGCCGCGCTGGCCAGTACTTCACGCCACGGCCGCTTATTCACGCAATCGTCGACGTGATGAAGCCGCAGGCGGGCGAGTCCATCCATGACCCGGCTGCGGGCACCGCGGGTTTCCTGATCGCCGCCGACGCGTACATCAAGAAACAAACCGACCAGCTGTTCGCCCTGACCGAGAAGCAGGGAATGTTTCAGCGCCGCGATGCCTACGTGGGTGTCGAACTCGTCCCCGAGATCCGGCGCATGGCTCTCATGAACTGCATGCTCCACCGAATCGAAGGAGAAGGTGCCGTCAGGCTCGGCAACACGCTGACGAGTGACGGCGCCACCCTGCCCAAGGCCAATCTGGTTCTAACCAACCCGCCGTTTGGAACCACGAAGGGCGCGGGCGGCGCTTCGCGCGACGACTTAGCGTTCCCGACGAGCAGCAGGCCGCTGATGTTCCTCCAGCACATCTACCGTTCCCTGGTCCCTGGCGGTCGTGCCGCGGTCGTGTTGCCCGACAACGTACTATTCGACGCGGGCCGCGGCCGCGAGATCCGCGCCGACCTGCTGGACAAGTGCGACCTGCACACGATCCTGCGGCTGCCGACCGGCATCTTCTACGCCCAGGGAGTGAAGACGAACGTGCTGTTCTTCACTCGTGGCGTGACCGAAAGGGGCAACACAACGGAGGTCTGGGTCTACGATCTGCGGACCAACGCGCCGGCGTTCGGCAAGCGCACACCGTTCACCCGCGAGTACCTTCAGCCGTTCGTTGAAGCGTACGGCAGCGATCCGAACGGCAAGAGCGAGCGGATCGACCAGGGCGCAAGCGGTCGCTTCCGCTGCTTCAGGCGCGAGGAAATCGCGGCGCGGGGCGAGAGTCTGGATCAATTGTGGCTCCAGCCGGAGGCCGCGCCGTCCCCAGTCCGCGGCGCGGAACTTGACGACCGGACGGATGCGAATGGGTCGAGTGATCTCGAGCAAGTCGAGGAGGCGACCGGTCGCTCGGATACACAATCCGCCGCCATCATCGGAAGTGCCGACATGGTCTTGGGCGACATCAGTCTGTCAGCGAATGCAACGTTGACCGCGTCGGCCGAGGTCATCAGCGCTGTGGACGGCGCGGCTACAAGCCCGAGCCGACTGGGCTCGAAGAACGCTCTCGTTGCTCAACAACGCGGACCGTATCGAGATTCGCCAATGCCGCTACGACAGGGACTGCACCCACGCACGGCCGAACTACTTCTCGACCGGCCACGGCTGTCCGAGAGCGCAACCCTGGAGCTCGATGAACTGATCCGTTCACTATGGAACGCCGATGTGCCCCCCGCGCTTGTCGATGCACTTGGTCAGCTGAAGTTGCAGCGACTCGATGGTGCCCTGCCCTGGATGCTCTGGGGTGCCATCGACGCTGTCGATGCCGCATTCAACGCCGCGCACGTCGCGGCAAGCGTTGCGCTACAAGTTCAGCGATTGCTGGCGGATGCACGTTACCGAGCCCGGCAGACCTACACCGCCGGCCTCATTGCCGCTGTCCCAGTCGGCATGCTCGCGGTAGCGTTGGGACTGATGGGGTTCCCCCCTGTCGTCATTGCATCGGTAATCGGATTCGCTGCGCTGTGCATCGGTGCCGGTGCGCACGCGTTGCAGCGCTCGAACCAACACATCGCCGATCTCTCGCGCATGATCAACGACCTCAAGCCGCGGATCCCGGAGCTACAACCCGTGCGCCGCGGCCTGCCAGGAGCCACAGATGACGAACCCAAGGACGCGTAGCATGGCCTCGCAGCGGTTCCTGATGCTGTTCTCGGCGTCAGGGCATGTCGTGGTCGGTGTCACGGCGATCGTCCTAGCGACGACGCGTTTCGTCGAGTACTCCGATTCGCGTGCCGAATCGGTTGGTGGGGGCATGGCACTGGCTGCGGGCGCGCTCCTTCTCGGGCTTGGTGGCGTTCCGCTGATCAACTGGGCGCATCACGCCGCGAGGCGGCAGCAGCGCGGCAACCCGATCCGCTGACCGAAGGACTGCCCTAGCCCCAGGCGCGGCGCAACCGTGCAGGCAGTTCCACGAGACACAGTCGAGGTGCCCGCGGACGAACAACCGCTGGCACATGGTGTCTGGCTCGGGGGGCTCGCCCGGACCGGGCCCGAGCCCCCTCCCGCCTCGCCCGCACTCGGCGACGCCCAGGCGTCACACTGGCTGGATTTCCCATCTGGCCCGCCGGTATGCTCGGTGACCTTGGACGAGCGCTCCTAGTGATGGCTGAGCTAGGCGACGAGATCTGGAACAATGAAAGGGCAGCGTAGTCAGTGACTTCGACCTCCGACATCGTCGGCAAGCTCTGGAACCTCTGCCACGTCCTCCGCGACGGCGGCATCTCCTACCACCAGTACGTCACCGAGTTGACGCTGCTGCTCTTCCTCAAGATGGCCAAGGAGACCGACAGGGAATCCAGGCTCCCGAAGCTCTGCCGCTGGGATGACCTGCTCGCTCTGCCGCCCGGTGGTGAGCAGCTCGAGTCCTACAAGGAGATGCTGCTCAAGCTCGGCCGCGCCCAGGATCCGCTGGTGCGCGCCATCTACGCCGGCGCCCAGACCTCGATGCGCGAGGCGCGCCACCTGAACCGCCTGGTGCTCGACATCGACGGACTCGACTGGTTCTCGGCCAAGAACGACGGGCTCGGCGATCTGTACGAGGGCCTGCTCGAGAAGAACGCCGGCGAGATCAAGAGCGGCGCCGGGCAGTATTTCACGCCGCGGCCGCTCATCAACGCCATGGTCGAGGTGATGAAGCCGCAGGCCGGCGAGTCCATCCAGGACCCGGCCGCGGGCACCGCGGGCTTCCTGATCGCCGCAGACACGTACATCAAGAAGCACACCGACCAGCTGTTCGACCTCACCGAGAAACAGGGCGAGTTCCAGCGGCGCGAGGCGTACGTCGGCATCGAGTTGGTTCCCGAGACCCGGCGTCTGGCGCTGATGAACTGCATGCTCCACGACATCCACGGCATCGGTGAGGGCGCCGTCCGCCTCGGCGACACGCTGACCAGCGACGGCGCCAAGCTGCCCAGGACCAAGCTCATCCTCACCAACCCTCCGTTCGGCACCAAGAAGGGCGCCGGCGGCGGGTCACGCGACGACCTGACGTTCCCGACCAGCAACAAGCAGTTGATGTTCCTACAGCATATCTACCGGGCGCTGGTTCCGGGCGGCCGGGCCGCGGTTGTGCTGCCCGACAACGTGCTGTTCGAGGAGGGCCGAGGTCGCGAGATCCGCGCCGACCTCATGGACAAGTGCGACCTGCACACGATTCTGCGGCTGCCGACCGGCATCTTCTACGCCCAGGGCGTGAAGACCAACGTCCTGTTCTTCACCCGCGGCGCCTCGGAGAAGGGCAATACCAAGAAGGTCTGGGTCTACGACCTGCGCACCAACGCGCCGGCCTTCGGCAAGCGCACCCCGTTCACCCGCGAATACTTGCATCCGTTCGTGGCCGCGTACGGCGCCGACCCAACGGGCAAGAGCAAGCGCAGGGACGAGGGTGAGACCGGACGGTTCCGCGCGTTCGCTCGCGACGAGATCGCGAAGCGCAACGACAACCTCGATCTGGCGTGGCTCAAGGACGACGATGCTCACGACGAGGACTCGCTCGGCGAGCCCGGGGAGATCGCCGCGGAGATCCGGGTGGAGTTGGAGGGGGCGCTAGAGAATCTGGCGGCGCTTGAGGAGTTGCTCGGACCAACGAGCGCGGAGACGTTTGCATGAGAGCTCCCGCTGGGTGGGTGGTGGCCCGCATTGGTGACGTTCTGCTCGGCGTCGAGGCAGGCAAGAGCGAGCAAACTCTTGAGCGACGACCGACCGGCGATGACGTCGGTGTCGTGAAGGTCAGCTCCGTGACATGGGGTGAGTTCGACTCGGCCGAGGCGAAGGCCGTTCGACCCGACCGTTTCGATCCAAGCAAGTCGATTCGACGTGGGGACCTTCTGTTTTCTCGCGCCAATACCGTCGAACTCGCTGGCGCAGTTGTTCAAGTGAACGAAGACCATCCCGGGCTCATGCTCTCCGACAAGATCCTGCGGTTGATTGTCGACGAGGAAATCTCGCCGCGCTACCTCATGTTCGCGCTTCGCACCGTCATCGCGCGGCGACATCTAGAAGGCCGCGCGACGGGTACAAGCACGTCGATGCGGAACATAACCCAGGAGACACTTCGCGAGACGCCGCTGCTACTCCCTCCGTCCCTTGAGCAGCGGCGAATCGTGGCGAAGCTCGACGCGATCCTCAAGCAGACCCGCGCGGCGAAGGCCCGGCTCGACCGCCTGCCCGCGCTACTCGAGAAGCTCAAGCGGTCCATCCTTGCCGCCGCCTTCCGCGGCGATCTCACCAAGGACTGGCGCGCCGCCAACCCCGACGTCGAGCCCGCGAGCGTGCTTCTCGATCGCATCCGCGCCGAGCGCCGCCGCCGCTGGGAAGACGGCGTGCGCGCGAAGGGCAGGGATCCGTCCAAGTCTACCTATGAGGAGCCCACGCCTCTCGCCATCGACAGTCTTCCTACCCTGCCCCACGGATGGGAGTGGGCTTCGATCGAGCAGCTCATCAGCGAGCGCATGTGCAACGGAATCTCGATTCCTGGGTCGGACGCGCCTCCAGGCACCCGCTCCCTGAAGCTCAACGCTCTCAGGGACGGCGGGGTCGACTTCACCGCCGTTAGATTCATCGACATCGACGCCGACACTATCGATCAGCTGAACCTTCATCGGGGCGACTTCCTGGTTTCGCGTGGAAATGGCTCGTTACATCTGGTCGGCAAGGGCGTCGCCATCGACGACGTTCCACCCACGCCGACGGTGTACCCGGACACCATCATCCGCCTTCGGCTTGGTGCGGTTCTGGATGGCGTCGGCTGGGTCCCTGCGATCTGGGGCAGCCCAGACATCCGCAGGCAGATCGAAGGCAAGGCCAAGACGACTGCGGGCATCTTCAAGATCTCTCAGGGCGACCTCGGGAGCGTCCGCGTACCGATTCCACCCGTGGAGGAACAGCGTGTCCTCGCACAACTGGTCGCCAAGGCCACGAGCAACCTATCGGCGCTGCTCGCCTCTTGTGGAATCGCGGAAGCCAGGGTCGATCGGCTGCAGCAGGCCGTACTCGCCAAGGCTTTCCGCGGGGAGTTGGTTCCGCAAGATCCCAGCGACGAGCCGGCGGCGGTCCTCCTGGCGCGTGTCCGTGCCGCTCGTGAAACCGAGCCCGCCCGCACGCGTCGCGGACGCGGACCACGGACCGCCGATGCGCCGCCAACGACTCGCCCGACGAACGGTCACGGTGCCGGCGTCGCGCACGACGACTCGCTCGACCTGATCGTTGCCGCATTCCAGCAGGGGCAACCTCGGCTAACGGCCACCGCCATCACCGAGGTCACCGGCCTCGACGCGGCGGCGGTGAAGAACGCGATCAAGGCACTCGTCGACGGCGGCCAGGTCCGCATCCACGGCAAGGCCCGCGGCACCTCCTACGAATGGATCGCCTGATGCCAGCCGCTGGGGCGATGTAGTTGTCGCTCGGCAATCGACCTCCAAGCGGCATCATGCTCGCCTTCAGTTGATGAACGGCGTCGCCGACGCCCACGTGGGCACCGTGCTGCCGTTGTCGTCGAGCCCGATGCGGATCTGGCCGGGGCTCATGCCGCTGGCATCGCTCACCACGGTGCCGTCTCCGTCGTCGAAGTGGTAGAGAGCGGCGGTGTCCGCGTCGAGGGTAAACGGCACAATTGGCGACGTGAACGCGGCGGTGTATCGCACGGTCGTCGAGAGCCGCAGTTCATCGACCCACCCTGAAAACGCTGGGTGCTGGCCCCCGAGATCGAACTTCTCGGCACCGATGACGAGGAACGGATCCTTCGCGTCGCCCTGGGTCCCGTCGGCGAAGCTCACGTCACCAACCGGCCCCGTCGCCATGCCGTCAACCTCGCCTCTGAGATAAAGCACGATGCTGCCCGAGGAGCCATCGCGTGTGATCACGACGTGGTTCCAGCCGCTGGCGACGGTGGCGGTGCCACAGATGCCGACGGACTGGGCGCCGCGCGCGATGCCGAAGGCGAGCTTGCCGCCGACGAGCGACAGGCCGAACTCGCCATGCATCGGGGCGCCGCGCACATCGCGATCGAGGATCACGTTGCCGGCGATCCAACCTGCGCCGGCCGTGCTGCATGGACCCTGCACGAGCGCCGCGAGCGGATCGCGGCGGATCCACAGCTCGATCGTGAAGCTGCCGGAACCCACGTCGGCCGGCACCTGCGGATCGATCGCTACGTCGGCGCGGTCGATGCCGTTTTTCCCCAGGCCATAGAAACGGACCGAGCCCGGCGCCATCGTTCCCGCGTCGGTCGTCATGCGAGCGTCCTGGAGCCCGTCGATGCCGTCCGCATCGATTCCCGTTCCACCACCGTCGCCGTCACCAGGGTCGTCCCCGCCTCCACATGCGACAACGGCTGCGGAGAGCGCCAGGGTCACGAACGGCCGCATGGACGGCGAGCATAGCAAGCGGACGGAGCCGATCCTACGTCTCTCATCGAGATAGCTCACGGGCGACTACCGACGTGAACGTTGAGGACCACCGTCAGGATGCCGTCGCCGTTTCCCTGGATGACCTGCGCGGTGAACCCATCGCCGAGGCTGAAGTTCCCGGCCGCCTTCGCTCCCAGCGCCGCCCAAAGCCTGGAGCGGGCAGGAGCGGTCAACAGCTCGTCGACCAGCGCGCGCGTCTCGGCCTCCAGCTTCGCCCACTGCCCGTAGACCGTGGCCTTGGGGTCGGCCGAGGTCACGATGATGGCCACGCTCAGCAGGTCGCGGTTGCTCTCGCGGTACTCCAACGTGCATCCGAGCTGGGAGATGCCGTCACCACTTTTGAAGGCGAGGTTGATGTTCGGGCCGATGCGCTGCGCCTTCGCTTCCGTGCCGCAGCGGGATCGCCACTGGAGCACGCGATCGTCCGTCGTCGTGCGCGCCCATACCGAGGTCGGTGGCGTGTCCGCGTGCTTCCGCGGCTTCGCCTTCTTGCACGCGACCGCTGCAAGGAAGACGCAGAGCAGCGGCGCCGCGCGCCGCCACGTTCGACTACTCGCGGACGAGCAGGGCATCGTTCTCTCCTACGTCGCCCATGCTCGTGAGCATCCGTCCGAAGTACGAGACGGTGCCATAGTACGTGCCGCCAACGACGACGTCTCCGTCCGAGAGGGCGATGCCAGCAACAGAGTCGGGATACGTGCCGCCATGGCCCGTCGCGCTCAGCGGCGCGCCATCGAGCCCGAGCTTGGCGATGAACGAGTCGATGTTCCCGAGCATCGGGAGCACGGTGCCGCCGATCGACACGCCGCCCCCGCGATAGTCGCCGCCGACGATGACGTCCTGTCCGGCGGTCTCCAGCGCGGCGGTTGCGCAGTCCGTATCGCCACCCCCGAAGGCGATCGACCACACATGAGCGCCCGACGCGCTCATCTTCCAGACGAAGGCATCGTCGGCGCCGGCGCTCGTGAACGAGGCCCCGCCGAAGGACGCCGTGCCCTGGTGACAGCCGATTGCGATCACTCCGTTCGTCGACGGTACCAGCCTGCGAAGCTGGTCGGCACTGGTGCCGCCCTGGCGCTGCGACCAGACGTGCGAACCGTTCGAGCTCATGAGGCGGACGACGAAAAGATCGGTCCCGCCATCCGCCATGAAAGGCGATGCGCCCCCCAGGTCGATCTGATCGGCGAATGCCCCACCGACGACGACATCGCCCTCGACCACCGCGACGCCCCCGGCGCTCTCGCTGGTGGCGCTGCCGATGCTCTTCGACCACTGGTGGACGCCGGTCGGGTTGTACTTCGCGACCCAGATGTCGTCTGTCCCCAGCGAGGTCAGCGACGGCCCGCCGAACGCCGCGGACGTCCGGAACGATCCCGTTGCATACGTGTTGCCGGAACCGTCGACCGCAAGGCCAGCCAGGGTGTCGGCTCCCGTCCCGCCGCCGGGGGCGACCCACACGAACTGACCTAGCGTGTTGAGCCGGAGGATGAAGGCGTCCCTCGAACCTGCGCTCGTCCGGTCGGTGCCGATGCCGGTGCCGAAGAAGACCGTACCCTGAAACGTTCCGCCGACGGTCACACCGCCAGCGTCCGCGACGACTCGTAGGCCCTCGTCGTAGAGCGTGCTGCCGATACGCTTCGCCCATTCGACCGTCCCGAACGGCGAGACCTTGACCACGAACACGTCGGAGATCCCGGTGGTCGGATTGCCGGTGGAGGTCACGCTCATGGTCCCGAACGTCGTGGTGCCGGCGAACGCGCCGGTGATGTAGATGTTGCCGCTGGGATCAGTCGCGACGTCGGTGACGTACTCGGTGTACTGGCCACGGATGTCCAGCGCCCACCCCACCGGGTTGGCGGCATCAGGACCATCGACGCCGGGTAGTCCATCGATGCCCCCGTCGTCCTGGCCCGCGTCGACGACGTCGGTCGGCTCGACGCACTGTCCGGACAGCCCGTCACCGATCTGGTAGTCCGAGAAGCGCAGGCCGCCGGGGCAGTTCGAGTCGGGATAGGCGCACCACTGGTTCCCGGTCGACGCGGCGATGCAGACACCGCCGCCGCCGAGGTCACAGCTCGTCTGGTCGCGGCACTCGACGGGATTTCCGCTCGGGCAACCGCAGAGCGTGGTCAGCGCAAGCAACGTGAAGACGAGGCGCACGATCAGAACCTCCCGCTGATGGAAAACCACGATGGTCCCACACTGACCTGGACGGCCTGGCCGTCGATCCGGCGCTCAGGGGTCCGTGCCAGCCTGACGATCCCGACCGTGAGTATCACGACACCCACGCCGCCGGTGACGGCGCCGATGAGCACGCGCCGCCCGGCCTTGTCCTCGAGGTCGGATCGCACGTCCTGTCTGTCCTCATCGGCCGCCTGGTCGTAGAGGGATGCGCCGCTCAGCATGAAGCCGCCGCCGCCGATGGCCGCGACGGCACCGCCGCCCAGCAGCGCCCATCCGAGACGATCCGCGTGCCACGCCTCGCCCTGCTCCACGGTGACGGTCGACGTGAGGGAGTCGGCGGGCGACGGATGAAACCGGGGCACCGTCGCCGCCTGCGTGTCCTTCGCCGCAGCGACCTTGACCGTCGTTTCCCATGGTTCGTGCCCGGGCGCCTTGCCCTCGATCCGGTACTCCCCCCCGTCGACGGGGAACCGCCAGTTCCACTCGGACTCCGCGACCACCTTCCCGTTCAGCATGATCGAGAGCCCCTCCACCTTCGCGTCGGCCGGGACGTTGATGACCAGGTACGAAAGCATCGGTTCCAAAGCGGCGGCGCGTTCCTGTGCGACGCGCTTCAGCGCGGTCGCGGACTGATCGCCGCGTGACAGGCGCGCGGAGTTGACGAAATGCCCCCAGGCGCTCGCGTACTGATGGTTCTTCTCGCGGCAGTTGCCGAGGTTCATCAGGGTCGAGATCGCCGGGTCCTTGCCGTAGCTTGTCTCGAACGCCGTGCACGCCTCGGCGATGTTGCCCTCGTCCATCAGGCGCTTGCCCTCCTTGAAGAAGTGTTCAGCCTGGGCTGCATCGGGTTGCGCCAGCGCCACGGAGGACAGAGAGTGCAACGCCGCAATGCTGATGACGGCGACACGTAGCCAGGTGGTCATGGTTCTGTCGGGGGTGTTGGAGAAACCGGCCTGGGAGGAGCTGGCAGCGTTCGGGGCGGCAGGTTCGCGAAGGATGGGAACATCATTCGTCTACCGTGTCGCAGCGAACAGGACGCGCCCGGAAGCGAGGGGAATCACCTGGCGAGGAGCGTGGATCCTCCACGAGTCTCCAGCGGCCGGACGGTAGCTGCTCACTCCAGTCAGCGACGGGATCTCGACCTCGACGATGCCGTGGAGGCCAGCGGTCGGCGACTCGCCGCCGCTCAAGACGCGCTTGCCGACGATGACCAGGTTGTCCGAGCCCGGAACGCTCTCGAAGGACACGGAGGTGTCGTCGGCCAGAGTCGTAAAACGCTTCGCGTCAACGTCCACGGGTTTTCCGCTCGCCGCGTCGAAGACTTCCAGCCGCGGGGACAGGAACCCGAATCGATCGTACCCACCGTAGATCGCGAGCACGTACCGGCCGTTCCCGGTGACGATGACCTGCAGCGACCCGATGTCGAAGGCGGGCGAGTCCGGCGGGCTGAGAGGCGCCTTCCAGAGTATGGCCCCGGTGTCCTGATCCTCGGCCACGAGACGGAGGCCCAAGTCGGCGTGATACACGACCGCGCGGCTCGGATGCACGACGCCGCGCCGCGCGCGGACTTCCCGTGAATATCCGGCAAGGCGCTCGAGCGGCTTCATGCGCACAACGTCGACGTGCTGCGCGGATGCAGTGTCCTCCCACGTGAACGAACACAGATCCTTGCCGCACTCGAGGAAGGTCAGTTGCCATCCTGCAGGGCCCGGAGGAGGCACCGATAGCGAGGAGCCACCGTCGGCCGTGACCAGTGTCAGTGACGAGAGCTGCCAGGGTGCCTGTCGAAGCACGGTCTCTTGCCAGGTGGCACGGCCAGGCCACACGGGGGTCCCCGGTGCCTCCGCAAGAAGTGCGTATGTCTTCGGTGCGAGCAGCCGGACAGTGTCGACGGCGGTGGCCGAGCTGACCACCGCCACGGTCTCGGAGCGCTCGAGGACGCGCACGGACTCCAACTCCGGTGGTGCGACGATCTGCATGCTGGACCTCGAAACATCGCCGCACGAAATGGCGACGATGGCGGCAAGTCCGCTAGCGGCTCGCATGTGCAGGTCTCGGGTACTTCGTCTTGAACACGATCCGGTGAAGCGCGGTGAGGCCGTGCAGGATTTCGTCGTACCCGACCGCGTCGAACACGGTGGCCACGTCCTGCGGCGATGTGGTGTCCAGGATGGACATGATGGTTTCAGAGGGGCGAGCCTCGGAGACCTTGGGCGTTCCTGGCTGGGATGTTGGGTCCCGGGCGCTTGGGTGCATCAAGTCTGCGGTCAGCGTCTTCATCATCGAGATACGCTGCTCGATCGTGAGGGTCCCCATCATTCCGTGCTTCGCCGCCTCGTCCACGTAGTCGCTCTGGTCATCCTTGGCGTGCCAGGAGTGCGCTAGCCCGGAGCCTGGAGTCCAATTGACCACGCGCCGGAGCACGCCGATTGGATCCTGGTCGATCTCCTTGACCACTGCATCCTTGATCGCGGCCTCCTTTGCGCCACCCAGGAACTCCTTGCCGATCGATTCCGCGATCCCGACCAGTTCTGCTCGCTGCGCATTGAGGAAGAGCTTGACTCCGTGGACGAAGACATCGTCCGTGAGCAGAGTCTCGATGGAGCCGACTCGCCATTTGGCCTCGGGACTCTTCGATTCGTCGATGGTGGTTGGGTCCGGCACGAGCGTCTCGGCGGCGAACCGGTCGTGATGCTGCTTGAGGAAGAGCTCGATGATCTCGACGGCCCCCAGGTTGCCCATCCCGAGGGAGAAGGCGTGCTGAAGCTCGCCGACGGCGTTGGCGACGGCGCGACTTGCGAGTGAGAATGTCTGAGCCCCAGCAACGGTGCCCTGGTCGAGCTTGCCGTCACCCACGAGGTGGGCGTCGACACCACCAGCCTTCACATGCACGCCAAAGGCGTTGTCATGGTCATGAAGCGCACCGGCAATCAGGTCCCCAATTGTGAACGTGCCCTTCGCGGCGAGTTTGGAGGTGATGGTATTGCGAGCCTGGCCAGCGAGGAAGTGTGTCCCGCCGGCGCCGATTGGGCGACGGTCGAGATCTTCGGCGATGAGATCCGACATGAGCCCGATAAGGTTGTAGGAGAACATCGGGACCTTGGGATCCCAGTGGCTCTTCAGGTCCTGACGCGCCGTGCGAACGTGTCCGCCGGAGAACGAATCGGTAAGAAAATGGCAGGCGAAAGCCTCGGTGGCGAGCGCAGTGGAGAGGGTTGGCCCCTTTCCGTCGCTCTTGCCGCCCTGCATCGCCTTGGCGGCATCGACGGCCTCGAAGATGGCCTGGATGTGATAGAGGCGGTACGCGGCGGGTGCGTTCTTCGGGAGCGAACCGACGTAGCGCGCGGCGGCGATCTGCGCCCTGTCATTGCCGACCCCCGACATCTCGGCAGGGGTGGCGCCACGGTCGCGCTCGTTGGGGGCCAGGAAGTGTGATTGGTTTCGCCCGGCGAGCTTGTAGTAGCGCTTCTGCTGGGCATCGACGGCTTCTGTGTCGAAGAACGCCATGGGGTTGGGGTGGTTGAGTTGCCACGCGCGTGCGTACTCGATCTCCGCGCGGCTCTCCTTCCCGCCCTTGTCGTTCGCGGCGAAGTTGCGCAGCTGCGTCATGGATTCGAAGTGGTCGCCCGCGAGAGCTACGACGTCGCCGAAGGGAACCGAGTACCCAGGTGCCAGCTCCACGGATGCGCCACCGGAGCCGGCGTTGCCGAGATCGCGGTGCTCGTGCGCAGCGAACCGCTGGATGGCCTTCGACGGTCCCGGACCGGTTCCCGCGACGTCGCTGAGGAGGCTTTCGGCGGATTCGCCGCGCACCACCACCTCGGCCACGGCGTCCGCGTGCTGCTCGTAGCGGTCACCGACCTCGCCAACGCCACCATAGAGCTGCACACCGCTGCGCTGTTGCACGACGTGCGCGGCCTCGTGCGCTGCGGTGTGCAGGTCCGGGGCGCCTGCGAACGCGACGTGATCACCGGTCGCGAAGGCCGTCGCGCCCATGGACCGCGCGGCATCCGCCGCGTTGCCGTCGTTGTGGGCACGGATCCCAGAAACGTCGTGGGCGCCGAAGGACGCCTGGATCTGATCCATGAAGGGGAGCCGGCCGGCTGCCCCGCTCGTCCCGGCATCAGCGAGGGAATGCACGTCGGACTCGGCGCCGCCGCCCGAGTCCCTGCGTTGCACGGCGGCGCCATTGTCGCTCGAAGACGGCGCGGCATGTGGAGGACTGACGATGCTGTCGAGAAAGCTGACGTCGCACGAGATCGGAACGAAATCCGACATGCCCCGCGGTGGGGAAGCCATTCCGCCGCCATCGGGGGCCGCAGATCGCTGGACCGGCCCGCCCAGGCCGCCGGTCGCGGTGACCTTGCCTGGAGCGCGGTGATCGTCGCGCGCGGCCGGCTCGAGTGGCGTCTGGTCACCGCTGTTGGTTTGGTCCTTCATTCTCATGACCGCGTTGTCGGTGGAGGAGACCAGCGGCTGCGTGTTTTCTTGGAGGAGACGCCCGGCCCGTGGAATTTCGGATGATACGGGCTCGGGTCCGACCGGGCTATCACCCTTGTCCGGTGATCCGCGTCGGCCAACCCATCGAAATTACCTGAACGGCAAGCTGCCCGACGCCCCATCAACAACGCGCTCACCGATGTTCGAGGAGCTAGCCACCGGCGCGTTCCGCGCGGCGTGCGCCGGGCGCTCGACTGCGGCCCAGCTGTCCGCGCGGTGCGGTCCTCGCGCGAGGCGCGGCGCTGCGTGCGGCCGCGATCCAGCGGTTCGGATCCGTGCTCAACCTCAGCGTCCACTTCCACGCTCGTGCCCGACGGCGTGTTCGTCGCCGACGGGAGCAGCGGCGCGCGGTTCGTGCCGCTGCCGGCGCCCACCGACGACGACGTGGAAGGGATCTGCGCCCGCGCGGCCCGGCGCATCCTGCGCCTGATCGAGGCGACGACGACGACGACGGGGCGGGGCGCTACTCGCCGCCACGGCGCGGTCGCCCATGGGGCACGCTGCCGGCCTCGAACGCCTCGCACGACAAGGCGCGCGCCCGCCGTTCGCACACCGCCGCCTGCACCTCACCGCGGCGGGCCAGGTCGCCTAGCGCGTGCGTCGACCGTGGCCCCGCCCACCTTGCTAGCCGAAGCCGGCGCGTCGGGGCTATTGTCGGCGCGATGACGTGGTGGCAGTCGTTGCGGACGAGGATGCCCGGGAGTCAGGCGTGAGCTGGCGACAGTTCGTTCGGGCCATGGAGCGCGCTGAGAAAGCGAGCATCCGGCAGGCGCGACACCGCGAGCGCGCGGCGATGCAGAACTACCGGGCGATGTTGCGTGCGCAGAAGGCCCACGCTCGCCAGCTTGAGCAGCAGCAGGCGGCAGATGAGGCGAACCAGTACGAGCAGTACGTGGAGCTCCTGGTGTCCCTGCACAAGGAGTGTTCGGAGCCGTGGGACTGGCGAGCGGCGGCGCAGGCAGCGGCGCCGCTCGAGCCGGTGCGCGCGGGGACGCAGGAGCTGGCGGCGGGCGTCATGCGCGACACTTACGCGCCGGGAGTCTTCGAGCGGTGGCTCGGCGGGGCGAAGCGGCGTCGGGCCGAGCTCGAGCAGATCGTCGCGAACGCCCGGCGGGCGGACGACGGCTACTACCAGCAGGCGATGTCGGAGTACCGGAGCGAGTACGCGACCTGGGAGCGGTTGCGCGCGATCGGGGCGCGGATCGTCGCCGGCGACTTTCGGGCGTACGGCGAGGCGCTGAACGCGGCCGGCGCGTTCGTCGAGCTGGGCGCGTTCCAGAACCGCGTCGAGATCGTCGGCGCGCGTGCGCACGAGCTGGCCTTCGCGTGTCGGATCGACGATCCGGATGTGGTGCCGAGCGAGGAAGTGTCGGTCACCGCGAAGGGTAAGCTGTCGACGAAGGAAATGGCCAAGGGCCGGTACTGGGCGCTGTACCAGGACCACGTCTGCTCAGCGGCGCTCCGGGTCGCGAGAGAGGCGCTGGCGGTAGTGCCGGTCGGGCGAGTCGTCGTCAACGTCGGTGCCATCCAGCCGAACTCGAGCACCGGGCACGATGAACCCGTCACGTTCTTGGCGGCGCAGTTCACGCAAGAATCCCTCGGGCAGATCAACCTGAATCACATCGACCCGTCGGATGCGATGCGGAACTTTCCCCACCGGATGCGCTTCAAGAAGATGAGCGGGTTCGAGCCGGTGGCCGCGATGGACCTCGATGAGCAGTGGGCGACCAGCGGATGAGCGTCGCGGCTGGCTGGTACCCAGATCCCGAAGACGGCCGACGCCTACGCTGGTGGGATGGCAGCACGTGGACCGCGCACACCAAGTACTCGGAAGGGCCGACCCGCGCGGCGGCGCCCGGCCCCGCGGCCCGGCCGGCCGTGCCGAGGGCCCTCGCCTCCGTGGGCACCGGCCCACGCCCGGTCGCGGTCGCGCCGGGTGCCAGCGCGGTTCCGACGATCTCGACCGGCGCGGCCAGCGATGCGGCGGCGGCGGTGCAGCTGCGGGCGGAAGTGGCCCGGCTGACCGCGGAGGTCGAGCACCTGCGCGCCGAGATCGTCGAGACCCGCGAGGTCATGGTGCTGCAAGAGGCCGGGCTGTACCAGTACCGGCACCCACTCGATTCGGCGGTGCAGTTCAAGGCGGCGCTCGAAGCGCTGGAGGCGGAGATGGCCGCGCTGGTCAAGGCCGGCGGTGCCGTGACCGGTGCCAAGCGGTGGGTCATCAACGGGTCGGACAAGGACGGCGCCCGCATGGTCGCCGACAACTGCAAGCTGATGCTGCGCGCCTACAACGCCGAGGCCGACAACCTGGTTCGCGGGCTGCGGCCGTACGCGCTCGACCCAGCGATCAAGCGGCTCGATGGCCTGCGAGCGGCGATCTTGAAACTAGGCCAGCGCATGCACATCGAGGTTACGGCCCCGTACCATGGGCTGCGCGTTCGCGAGCTCGAGCTCACGGCCGACTTCCTGGCGCGCAAGGCCGAGGAAAAGGAACGCGAGCGCGAGTTGCGTGCGCAACAGCGCGAGGAGGAGGCGGCCCAGCGCGAGTTCGAAGCCGAACAGGCGCGGCTGGAGAAGGAGAAGGCGCACTACGAGGCCGCGCTGCGGGCGCTGATCATGCGGGGCGACACGGCCGCCGTCCGCGACGCCGAGGCGAAGGTCGCCGAGATCCAGCGAGCCCTCGATGGCGTAATCGCGCGCGCCGCGAACTACCGGGCCGGCTACGTCTACGTGATCTCGAACATCGGCGCGTTCGGCGCAGGCGTCGCCAAGATCGGCCTGACGCGGCGGCTCAATCCGGACGAGCGGATCTACGAGCTGAGCGGCGCCGCGGTTCCGTTCCGGTACGACGTCCACGCGCTGATCTTCAGCGAAGACGCCGTTGCCCTCGAGACGGCGCTTCATCGCCGGTTCGCCGACCGGCGCGTCAACCTGGTCAACCTGCGGCGCGAGTTCTTCTTCGTCACGCCCGCCGAGGTGCGCGACGCCCTGGTCGAACTCAAGGGCGACCTGCTGTCCTTCGACGAGGTCCCCGAGGCCATCGAGTGGCGCCAGAGCGTCGGCCTCCAGCCGCATCGGGCCACGTGACGCTGCGGCCGCGCGACCGAGCGGGTCAGCCCTCGGCGTCGGAGTCCGCGCCGGAGCGCCTGGGCGACGTCCGGACGGCGCTCATGGACCGCGCCGATCTGAGGCAGCTTTTCCTCCGCTTGTTCCCGGAAGGGATCCGCTTCTACCCGGCCCGCGCTGACAACCGCCAGGTCTGGGAAATCGAGGGAGCGGTAAGCCTGCGGCAGCTCGTCGAGGGTGACGGGGTGCCAATGTGCACTTTAGAGAGTGACCCCAAAGGGACTTGAACCCTTGTTTTCGCCGTGAGAGGGCGACGTCCTAACCGCTAGACTATGGGGCCGCGGAGGCTGTCTTGTGCCAGATGGAGGGCGGGTCGTCAAGGCCTCGGCGGGAGGCTGGCCCAGGTGGGCCGCGGTGGTTCGGGGACTAGGATTCGAACCTAGATAGCCAGCTCCAGAGGCTGGCGTCCTGCCATTAGACGATCCCCGATTGTCACGTCCCCGGCGGGCCGGGTGACGGTGAATCTCTACTCGGTCGACCGCGCGTCGTCAAGAGGAGGCGCCGGCGTGGCGGGGCGCGGAATGACGGTGATCCAGGTGACCCCGCCGGCCCGCCAGACGTGGACCGCGAGCCAGTCGCCGGCCCGGTCGGTGCGGACGAAGCGCATGACGTCGACGGCGCGCACGCGGTACGGGCCGGTGGCGGTGACCGCGATCCCGTTCTTGCGCCACAGCCGGGCGTAGTGATCGATCGTGGCGCGGAAGCCGAGGCCGGAGACGTGGCGGCCGTCGGCGGCGCGGCTGCCGCGGGGCAGGGGGACGCCATGGTCGTCGGCCGTGGCGCGGGCCGCCGCGCCGGTGAGGGCCAGCGCAGCGCACATGACGGCCCGGGTCCAGGCGCGCGACACGCCGCCACGCTATCATGCGCGCGGAGGCACCATGCGCAGGCTCACCATCGGACTCGTCCTCGTCGCAGCGACGCTGTCGCTCACCGCGTGCAAGAAGAAGGTAACCGACGACGCCAAGGTCGGCACCGGCACCGGCACCGCGGTCGGCACCGGTTCGGCGGCGGGGACCGGCTCCGCGGCGGGCACCGGTTCGGCGGCGGGCACCGGCTCCGCGGCGGGCACCGGCTCCGCGGCGGGCACCGGCTCCGCGGCCGACACCGCGATGGCGAACCGCGCCGGCAACTGTCCGAGCGCGGTCGTGGGTGCGGTCACCGCGATCGTCGACGACAAGGACAGCGCCGGCAAGCTGGCGCTGACGATCACGGCCAAGGACGCCGCCGCGACCGAGACCATCCGCAAGCGGGTCGCCCACCTCGTCGAGGTCCAGGGCGCTCCGGACGCCGAGGTCAAGCACACCGGCGATGGCACCGGCGGCGCCGCCGGCGGGATGTGCCCGGTGGTGACGTCGAAGGAAGCCAAGATCTCGGCCACCGACGTCGAGGGCGGCAGCAAGGTGGTGATCGAGCCCAGCGGAGCGCTCACGCTCGACGCGCTCAAGAAGGACGTCGAGACGCGGATCGCCAAGACCGCCGAGTGGGCGGCGGCGAACATCAAGGCCGGCGAGGCGTCGGGCGGTGGCGGTGGCGTGGGCGGTGGCAAGGGCGACCACGGCGGCAACCACTCCGGGGACGGCGACGGCGAGGGCAAGAAGGACGGCAGCGGCGCGGGTGACAAGCCGCCGCCGGCCAAGGACGTCAAGAGCCAGGCCGGCGGCAACCAGATGTGAGGGATTGCGTCCTTCGACTCGCTTCGCTCGCTCAGGACGAGCGGGGTCGGGGGACTGGCTCAGGACGGGCGGGGTCGGGGGACTGGCTCAGGACGGGCGGGGTCGGGGGACTGGCTCAGGACGAGCGGGGTCGGGGGACTGGCTCAGGACGGGCGGGGTCGCGGTCAGGCGTGGATGATCGTGCCGACGTCGTCGCCGCGGAGGGCGGCGAGGACCTGGCCGGGCTTGGTGCCGTTGACGATCTGCAGCTCCTTGCAGGCCCGGGCGCGCGGCAGGTACTCGATGACCACCCGCTCGACGACCAGGTCGGGTAGGTCGCGGGCGACCAGATCGGCGACCGAGATCCGCGGGATGTGGGTCGCCGCCGGGTTCTTCTTCGGATCGTCGGTGTAGAGGCCGTCCTCGTCCTTGATGAAGATGGCGCGCCGCGCGCCCAGGAACTCGGCCGACAGGAACACGCCGGCGTCGGTGCGGTGGGGCGGGATGCGGCTGCCCTTCTCGCGCTTCTCCCAGTACCCGAACGGCGGCATACCGCTCATCACCGGGACGCAGCCGAGCTGGAGGTACAGCGGCAGCTTCTCGAAGTCGTCGGGCAGCATGTAGATGCCACCGTGCTTGGCGAGCAGCATCTGCACCATGCGCGCGTTCTGCATCGGGATGTACTTGCCGAGGGTCGCCATCACCCCGACCGGCATCTCGAGCTCGCTGGCGATGCTGTAGATATGGCGGGCACGGGTGCCGCCGCCGACCAGCACCACGACCTGGATGCCTTCCTTTCGCGCCGCGACGATCTCGTCGAGAATCGGGAACAGCGCCACGCGGCCGCGGTCCATCACGCTCTGGCCGCCGATCTTGACCACCTTCACGTCCGGCATGATCGCGATGGGCTGGTAGTTCACGTCGCCAGCGTCGTGGCCGGTGAGGGTGGCGCCGGACAGCGCCGACTCGATGACCTTGCGCTCGTTCACGGGGTCTCCTTGATGATCACGGTGCCGACGTCCTCGCCGTGCAACGCCCGGGTCAGCATCCCGGGCTTGAGGCCGTTGACGATCTGGATCCGGCGCACGTTCTTGGCCGTGGCCCAGGCCCGGAACAGCGCCTCGTCGAGGATGTTGGTCGGCGGCGGCGCGGCCAGCAGGGCCTCGAGCGTGATGCGCGGGATGTGGCGGGCGTCGGGGTGGTGCGCCGGGTCGCGGTCGTAGAGGCCGTCCTGGTCCTTCACGAAGATGAGCTGACCCATCGACAGCACCTCGGCGAGCTGGAACAGGCCGAAGTCGGAGCCGTGCTGGGGCAGCACGCCCTCCTCGGGCGGTGGCTCCCAGAAGTGATACGGCGGGATCGAGATGGCGATCGGCAAGATGCCCGACGCGAAGTACAGCGGCAGATCCCAGAAGTGATCGCGCTGCATCGGCATCGAGCCGTGCTTGGCGAGCAACGTGTTGAGCAGGATGGCGTTGAGCTCCTCCATCGCCCCGATGAGCTGGGCGATGCCGCCGACCGGCAGGCCGAGGTCGAGCGCCACCGACAGCGTGTGACGCACGCGGGTGCCGCCGCCGACCGCCAGCACCATCTTCTTGCCGTCGCGCTCCTTGATCGCGGCGATCTCCTCGACCAGGGGCAAGATCGCGTCCTTGCCGCGGTCGAAGATGCTCTGGCCGCCGATGCCGATCAGCGCCGCGTCGGGGAAGATGTGGACGTCGCGGTCGCTGTCGGTGGTGGCGACGACGCGCCGGTCCTGCAGCGACTCGCGCATGAGCGGCGACGTGATGTGGGTGCGGCCATCGCCGCCGACGAGCTTGGTCATGGGGACTCCGGTGCAGGTGCAGAGTGGTCAGGCTGGTCGTGGCGGCCGTCCGAGGTGCGATCGAACGCGGCGAGGAGCGGTGCGGTGACGACGCCCGACAGGACGCCGAAGATAGCGTGGACCATGAGGCCGGGGAGCAGGACGGCGAAGACAAGTGCCGGCGGCTGCACCGCGAGGGCGATCAGGGTGATGGTCGCGAAGCGCCCGACCGCGGCCACCAGGCCGAGCGCCGACCAGATCACGATGCGGAAGGTGCGGCCCCGGCCGGGAGCCGCGACCCGGCGGACCACGCCGTACAGGAGGTCGACGATGATGCCGGGCGCCACGTGCTTGGCGATCTCGAAGACACCGTAGCGGCCATCGCCGAGCAGGAAGGCGACCGTCCCCATGGTCAGGCCGGTGAGGGTGGCCCCGGCGCGGGTCCGGGTCACCCGCGCGGCGACCAGGTAGAGCGGGATGAGGATGACGCCCTTGTAGCCGGGCAGGAACGGGATGCCGGGCAGGACCTTGAGCGCCTTGATGCCGAGCATCGTCAGCGACACGGCCGCGATCGCCGCCGCGTCGCGGATCGCGGCGGCCGGGAGATCCGGATCGGCCTCGGCGAGGTGGCGCTCGACGCGGCGCAGGTGGCGGTCGAAGGTGTCGACGAGGCCGCCGACATCGCCGCGGGCCAGGCGCCGGAGGTGACTGCGGAAGGTCTCGCGTGGGGGCGGCCCCACGTCCTTCGACTCGGCGCTTCGCGCCTCGCTCAGGACGGCCGGATCCGGGTTGCCGCGGCGGCCGCCACCGCCACCGCCACCGCCGCCGCCGCCGCCACCACCGCCACCACCGCCGCCGCCACCGCCGCCGCCGCCGCGCCCGCGTCCGCCCTCGAGCAGCGCCAGGGTGGCGTCGATCGCCAGCGCCGCCAGCCGCGGCATCCCGATGCTGCGGAAGCCGCGCGCCAGCGCCCGCGGGTCACCGGCACGCGCCACGTGCGACGCCAGCACGACCGTCATGATCCGCAACGCCATCGCCACGCCGAGCGTGGCGCCGTACTCGTTGAGCTCGAGGTGTCCGATGCCCAGGTTGACCACCCACCAGACGTCGTGACGCGGATCGGCGGAGAACAGCGCATACCCGAGCACGAACAGGAGACAGACCGGCGCCAGCTTGCGGAGCTGTCGCTTCAGGCGCGCGCCACCGAGGCCGAGCGACATCCAGGCGCCGGCCATGACGACGCCGGCGGCGGCGACCATCCACCAGCGGGGCAGGAAGAAGACGCCGACCGCGACGGCGATGAGGAACCCGACCCGCAGGCGCGGACCGCCGGGGAAGCTCCTCGCGCTCGGTCCGGCGGGCTCCGCCATCAGCCTCCCAGCGCCTTCTGCACCAGCTCGTTGACGGTCGCCGGGTTGGCCTTGCCGCCCGACGCCTTCATGACCTGGCCGACCAGGAAGCCGAGCAGGCCGGTCTTGCCGGCGCGGTACTGGGCGACCTTGTCGGCGTGCTTCGCCATCACCTCGGCCACCACCGGCTCGAGGGCCTCGGCGCTCGAGACCTGGCGCAAGCCGCGAGCATCGACGAGCGCCGCCGGATCGCCGCCGTGCAGGACCAGCTCGGCGAGCAGCTCCTTGCCGGCCGCGGCCGTGATCGCGCCGTCCTCGACCAGCGCCACCAGGGCTGCGAAGGCGGCGGCCGTCATCGCGGTGTCGGTGGGCGCCGCGTCGCCGAGCTCGCGCGGCAGCTCGTTGACGGTCCAGCGCGCCAGGGCCTTGGCCCGCGTCGGCGCCATCGCCAGCGCGGCGTCGAACAGGTCGCTCAGGTCGCGGTCGCCGGTCAGGAGATCGGCGTCGTCGGTGGACAGGCCCAGCTCGGGCCAGCGCGCGAAGCGCTCGGCCAGCACCGGGTCGCGCTCGCGGGCGATGGCGCGCTGCTCGGGCGCCGACTTCCTGGCCGGGCGGGTTGCGCCCCGCCCTTCGACTCGGGCCTGCGGCCCTCGCTCAGGGCGAACGGTATTCGCCTTGTCCCAGGTATCGCGCAGCGTGATCACGCGGTTGAGCACCAGCGCGCCCGGCTTCGAGTCGACGCCGTCGGCGACGAAGTAGCCGACCCGCTCGAGCTGGAAGCGGGCCCCGGCCGGCAGCACGGCGACGTGCGGCTCGACCACGGCGCCGCGCACGACCTCGAGCGAGCGCGGGTTGATCACCGTCCGCACGTCCTCGGCGGCGTCGGGCCTGGGCACGTCGAACAGCCGGTCGTAGAGCCGGACCTCGCACGCCACGCCACGGGTCGCCGACACCCAGTGGATGACGCCCCACACCTTGTCGCCGGCGGCGAGCTCGGGGTTCTTGCCACCCATGGTGCCGGGCAGGAGCGTGCAGCGCAGCTCGGTGACGGTGCCGTCGGCGTCGCGGACCACGTCGTCGCAGCGGATGCAGCCGGCGTAACGCAGGCGGACCACCCGGCCGGGCGCCAGCCGGGTGAACTTCGGCGGCGGCTCCATCGCGAAGTCGTCGCGGTCGATATAGAGCTGCTTATCGAAGGGCAGGGTGCGGACCCCGCGCTCGCGCCCCGGGTCGACGTCGTCGGGGAACAGCGGGGCGTCGATGTCGAGCCCGCCGTCGGCGCCCGGATCGACGTCGAGCGTGACCTTGAGCGGCCGCAGCACGCCCAGCACGCGCGGCGCCCGCCGGTTGAGGTCGTCGCGCACCGCGTACTCGAGCTTGCCGACGTCGACGGTCGAGTTGTGCTTGGCGACGCCGATCAGCTCGCAGAAGGCGCGGATGCCCTCGGGCGTGAAGCCGCGCCGCCGCATGCCGGCCAGGGTCGGCATGCGCGGGTCGTCCCAGCCGTCGACCAGGCGGTCCTCGACCAGGCGCAGCAGCTTGCGCTTCGACATCATCGTGTAGTCGAGCGCCAGGCGCGCGAACTCGAACTGCCGCGGCGGACCGCCCACCGGTCGCCCGGCCACCAGGTGGGGCAGCGGCGTCACCTCGGTGGCCGCGATCACCCAGTCGTACAGCTCGCGGTTGTTCTCGAACTCGAGGGTGCAGAGCGAGTGGCTGATGCCCTCGAAGGCATCGGACAGCGGATGGGCGTAGTCGTACATCGGGTAGATGCACCACGCGTCGCCGGTGCGGTGATGGTGGGCGTGGCGGATCCGGTACAGCAACGGATCGCGCATCTTCATGTTGGCGGCGGCGAGGTCGAGGCGGGCGCGCAGCACGCAGGCGCCATCGGGCAGCGCCCCGGCGCGCATGGCCGCGAAGCGCTCGAGGTTCTCGGCCACCGTGCGATCGCGCCCCGGGCTCGGCCGCCCCGGCTCGGTCAGGCTGCCGCGGTGGGCCTTGATCTGCTCGTCGTCGTGATCGTCGACGTACGCGAGCTGCTTCTCGATCAGCCGAACGCCGAGGCGGTACATGTCCTCGAAGTAGTCGGAGGCGTAGAGCACCGCCGACGGCTCGAAGCCGAGCCAGCGCACGTCGCGCTCGATCGACTCCACGTACTCGACCTCTTCCTTGGTCGGGTTGGTGTCGTCGTAGCGCAGGTTGCAGGTGCCGCCGTATTCCTGGGCGATCCCGAAGTCGACGCAGATCGCCTTGGCGTGGCCGATGTGCAGGTAGCCGTTGGGTTCGGGCGGGAACCGGGTCGCCACGTGCGGGTGGCGGCCGGCGGCCCGATCCTCGTCGACGATGGTGCGCAGGAAGTCCCTGCCGCGGGCGGGTTCACTCGACATGGCGGACAAGCCTTACCACGATGATGCGCAGGCAGCGATTGCCGGTCAGTCGGTCTGGGGACCGAAGCGCTTGAGCGTGGAGATGCGGATCAGCAGCGTCTCCTCCTCGTCGGCCGACGACGACCAGTCCGGCATGTCGGGGTCGTCGAACGCCGCCGCGGCGACCGCCTTGGTCATGCACGCCTCGAGCGCCGGATCGCCGAGCGTGCTCTCGACGACCCGCACGTCGCGCACCGAGACCTTGCCGGCGGCGATGTCGAAGCGGAACGCGAGCTTGAGCTTCTGCTTGCGCTCCTTGCCGCCGTGGTAGCAGTCGGACGCGAACTCGAGCAGCCGCCGCGAGTAGGTCTCGTCGACGCGCTCCCAGAACGGCTCGCTGTACTTCTTGATCGGCCCCGGGTCGTCCTCGGGCGCCAGCGTGCCGGCCGGCCGCACGTTGGCCGGCAGCGGCGCATCGTCGTCGGCCGGGGCGGCCCCAGGCGGCGCCCCGCGGTCCGGGTGGCGCACCACGACCGCCGCCGGCTCCGGCGGGTTCGCCGCCGCCGCGGAGGTTCCCGGCGAGCGGGCCTGGTACCACAGCCCGAGCAGCGCGGCGACCACCACCGCAGCGGCGACCGCGAGCCACTTCATGGCGACGATGAGGGGATCTGGCTGACGGTGTGGATCTCGTAGTCGCCGGTCCCGTTGAGCGAGTTGTCGGCCTGCAGCGCCGGGTGCATGTTCCACACCGTCTTGCCGTCGGCGGAAAAGACCAGCACGATGCCTTCGCACAGGCCGCCGCCGCCCGAGGTCACGCTGACCGACGAGGGCGCCGCGGGATCGGTGACGTAGGTGTAGAGCCACGAGAAGTCGGGGTCCTCGCTGGTCAGATCGCGGTCGACGCGGATCTGGTACTGCGGCAGCGGCGTGGGCGCCGCGGCGCAGTCATGGACACCGACGGCGGCCGTGAACGTCCAGGTGCCGATCGGCCAGCAGCCGCTGATCTCGAGCGGCTTCGGCGTGCCGACCGCGAAGCTGCCGGCGAACGTCAGCTCGGCCGAGCACAGGAGCTCGTCGGTGGTTTGCCCGTCGACCGAGCCCGGATCGCATGCGACCAGCAGCGAGGCGAGCGAGCCCGAGACCAGAATCGAGCGACAAGCGAAGATCAATGATGGCATTCGCATGAGGTGCCTCCCGGCGATGGCCATGACGAGCAACGCTCGTGCCACGGCCAAGCCCTCTGGATCACAGTGTACCAGCACACGACGAGCGACGCGCGGCCCTCGCAACGTGGGGTGTCGGCACCCGCCCTGGGGACCGGAGTCGCGGGGTGGCGCGGGGAGCGCGAACGGCGACCTCGTAAGGGCGCGTTGCTGCACACATCTGTGTGCGCATACGATGTGCATCAGAACATGGGGATGGTCCACGTGCGCGTTCGCCTCTCGTCTTTGCTCATCGCAGCGATCCTCGCAACCCCCGGCGCCGGCTGCGGCAACAAGGACTCGACGGGGGCCCCGAAGGCCGGCGTCGCCGGTGACGCCGGCGCCCCCGACAGCGCGCTGCGCGGCGACGACTTCGACAAGGACGAGTACGTCCCCGCCGAGTTCAAGGCCGGGGCCGATCGCTGGCGCGACACCGGCATCTATGTCGACGGCAAGTTCGTCGGCCTGCTGTCGTGGGCCGAGCTGCCGCTCGCCCTCAAGCCGGTGTGGCTCGAGGTCAAGGCGTCGGCGCCCAAGCGCTACGGCACCAGCGACACCGGCTGGCGGTGGGCCAAGGAACGCCGCTATCGCTTCACCGAGCTGATCGAGGCGCTCGGCTTCGATCTCGCGCGGGTCAAGGAGATCCACGTCTACGGGCCCAAGTTCAGCGAGACCATCGTCGCCACCGGCAAGGACCTGCGCTCGAAGGCCGCCGCGGGCTTCATGTTTCGCTTCGGCGGCATGGTGTCGGGCAAGGCCATCCCGGTGGTTCCCGACGAGTTCGGCAACGGCAAGACCCCCGACAAGGTCTCGTCGGTGATGATCTACATCGACAAGCCGGCGCCGGTGCTCGAGCGCAACGTCGGCCTGGTCCTGGATGGCGAGGTCCAGGAGGGCGTGCCGTACTTCGGCACCCCGTTGCGTGGCGGGGTCCGGGTCTATGTCGACGACCGGCTGGCCGCGTACGTCAAACGCCAGGATCTGCCCGCACCACAACAGACCAGCGCCGCGGGCGAGCCGCAATGGAAGCTGTTCGACTACCTGCGCTCGCGGGGCGTCAACGTCGACACCGTGGTCGAGGGCTGGGTGGTCCGACAGGAGAAGTGGCAGGAGAAGCTGAGCCGCGCCGAGCTCGAGGCGATGTGGTTCCAGGCCAGCCCGCAGGCCAAGGGGCACCTGGAGCTGGGCGACCAGAAGCTGAAGGCCCAGAGCCTGATCCTCCGTTCGAAGCCGGTGGCCATGGGCGACGTCCCCACTCCCGACCCGGAGGAGCTCTAGTCAGGTCTGCGGAACCGGGGATGGAGACTCTCCGCCTGGGAGCCCTCCCCCCAGCTCGACGCGATCCCGGGGCAGTGATTCAGATGGGTTAGGTGGCGGCAGAGAACGGTACGAACTCTGCACAGATGACAGACAGGTAACAACCCAACCATGAGGGCCACCCAGATGAAGAAGCTGAACACCACCATCCTCGCGGGAGCCCTGGCAGCCGCGCTACTGCCCGGGTCTGCCGCCGCCCAGCAGTCCCGCGACCTTGGGGCCGCGCGTGCGTTCGAGGTCATCCTGGCGTCGAGCACGCAGGACCTGGCTCCGACGCGTACCTACGAAGACGGCATCAAGCGCCTTCGCAAGACGGACGAGGAGTTCACCAACGAGCAGGCCGCGGTCAAGTTCAACGCCGCCGGGACCCGCGCCGCGGTGGTGGCCATGTGGACCGGTCCCCTCAACGAGGGCACGGCGATGGAGGCCCAGCCGGTCGAGCGCATGCAGTGCGCGCTGACCATCCTCGAGACCTTCCAGGAGGCCGACGGTTCGGTCGCCGTGCGCAAGCCCGCCGATGCGTCGTACTCGAAGTTCATCACCGACAACGACGGCAACGAGTACCGCAACTGCAACAAGCCCGAGGTGATGCTGGTCAACGGCGGTCAGCAGTTCGCCGTCGAGTTCAACTACCAGCCGAACGGGACCAACGACACCCGCCGCTACATGAAGGTGTTCAACTGGGACGGCACGGTCGTCCCGGTCTTGAAGAACGCCCAGGGCCAGACCCAGAAGCAGATCCAGGTCATGGCCAAGAACAACGACGACTGCTCGATGCACCAGTCGGGCGCGGGCCAGGGCGGCACCCCGTACTTCGATGCCGGCGGGATCACGCGCTACGCGAACTGGGACGGCTGCAACGGCAACGGCCGTGATGACGGCTGGTTCCGCGCCACCGAGATCAACTGCACCGGCGGCGCCATCGCCTCCGCATGCACCATCACCCGCCTGTTCGACCTCTCGCTGGCCACCCGCGAGGAGCGCTCGCGCGGTCGCTGCACCGTCGGCGGTGCCGACAAGTCGTTCGCGGTCTGCACCTGGACCGAGGGCAACACCCAGCCGCAGCGCGAGGGCGTGTGGATGGCCGCGGTCGACCTCAACACCGGCGGTCAGACCGGCCCCGAGGCCAACAACCGCCTGCTCTGGAAGGAGCGCCTCTCGCACCGCCAGACCCTCGAGGTCAACGGCGAGGAGCGCGAGTACTACTCGATGCGCATGCAGCACGGCCGCCTGCTCGCGAAGCAGGCCGACGGCACCCTGGCTCCGGGCGCCGAGATCCTGGTGCAGTTCACCGGTAACCGCGGCGCCAACAACAACGACAAGAAGGGCGGCCGCTCGGACATCTTCAACCTCGGCGTCATCAACGCGACCCGCGAGGGCTACACGTACACGATGCCGATGACCACCATCAACATGGGCACCAGCCCCATGCTGCTCGGCCTCGACGGCACGCACATCAGCATGACCGAGTCGGTGTTCGGCAAGGGCGACACGCTGATCCCCGGCTTCACCCAGCTCCAGGGCAGTCAGACCGGCGGCCTGCAGCAGGATGCCGACATCCGCACCATCGGCTACGACCCCGCCACCAAGACCATCCTCAACCTCGGCCAGCACAACGCGGCGGCCTCGTACGACCGCCACATGTACTCGAACTACCTCGGTAACAACCCCGGTAACCAGGGTCGTAACTTCGCCGGCGCCGACATCGTCAAGAACCCGTTCTACGGCGTCAACGGCAACCAGGTCCAGTTCCTCACCGCCTACGCGCTGACCGGCAAGGCGCCGATGCACGAGAGCTCGGCCATCAAGCCTTCGCTGTACCTGAGCCTGTTCCCCATCGCGTTCTCGGCCGACGCGCCCGACCCGCAGGGTGGCTACAACGACAACGTCCCCGGCGACGAGGCACCGGATGACCCGGCGCCCGAGGAGCCGGATCCGCTCACCCCGTCCGACGGCTTCGCGTCGGGTGGTTGCTCGACCGGTGCTGGTAACGGTGGTGGCCTGCTCTTCGGCCTCGGCCTCGCGCTCGCCTTCATCCGCCGCCGCAAGGCGCAGTGAACCCCGCCCTCACCACCCGCGACACCTCCCCCGCTTCAACTCACCCCCACGGAGACCAAGACCATGTCCATCCGTTACCTCCTGACTGCGGCCTTGCTCGCGGGTGGCTGCGTCGGCGACCTGACGCCGGTGGCCGACGACGGTGACGACGACGTGCCGGGCACGGATGCCGGCACCACGACGCCGGCCCTGGCGCGCGGGATGTTCGAGCGCGACGTGTTCCCGATCCTGTCGGCGAAGTGCGGCGCGGGTTGCCACCTGACGACCAGCTCGTCGTCGACGCCGTTCGTCGCCGCCGCGGTCGGCACGTCGTACATCACGGCCACCGGGTTCGACTCGGTGGTCGGTAACTTCACCGGGCCCGGCGCCGCGATGTACGCCCGGTTGGTCCCCGGGCCGCACAACGGGCGGACCTACACCACCGACGAGCAGGCCAAGATCACGGCCTGGTTCGCCCAGGAAGTGACCGAGCGCGCCACCAACACCGGCGGTACCGACGGCGGCACCGTCTCCGAGAGCCCGGCGCAGGCGACGGCTCGCATCATCAGCGAGTGGTCGGGATGCCTGAAGCTGACCGACTTCACCACGCTGAACTTCGGTCCCGCGTGGGCCAACAAGGGCTCGAACCAGGGCAACTGCGAGCAGTGCCACACCTCGGGCGCCTACGGCTTCAAGGCCAACGACGACAACACCGGCATGTACGAGACGCTGACGACCAACAAGTACTACATGATGGCGTACTTCTCGGCCGACATCTCCGACCTCGCGAACCCGAAGATGGTGCCCAACTTCGTCAACTTCCAGCGCGTCGGCCTGCGTCAGGTGCCGCACCAGGAGCACCCGTCGTTCAACACCAACCTGAACGACGCTGCCTTCGTGACCCTGCAGCAGCTCTACGACCTCACCATGGGCTACAAGACGGCCGGCACCTGCGGCACGCCGCGCATCCCGCAGTGAGCTGAAGCCTGCAACGACGTCCACGACGGCGCCCCGCGAGGGCGCCGTCGGTCGTTTCGGGCAGATTCGGGCTCGGGCTCGGGCTCGGGCTCGGGCTCGGGTTCGGGTCAGCCGAAATCGGGCGGCAGCGCCAGGCAGTGCTCGATCGCCAGCGGGATCTCGAGCGGGGCCAGGCCGCGCCACAGCACCCACCACGGCTCGCCGGCGACCAGGATGCGGGCCATGCCGTCGCACTGCTCGCGGTACCACGACGTGATCGGGTTGTCGGCGCGGCTGCGCCAGAACAGGCGCGGGAACTGGGCCTCCATCGCCCGCCACAGATCGCGGCCCACGCCCTCGCCGCGCGACACCGTGCCGACCGCGAACTTGGACAGGTACGGCGCCAGCGGCGCCGGCGACACGATGGCGGCGCCGCGGTACTCGTCGGCGACGTAGACGGCGAGCACCGGGCGGGCGTCGTATCCCGGCACCAGCGGGCGGCCGAACGACTCCTCGACCAGCGCGCGCAGCCGACCGCGATCGATGCCGTCCCAGCCGAGGTGGCGCGTGATCAGCGAGCCCTTGCGGACCAGCGTGCCGGCGCCCTTGACGGTGAACAGCTCGCGCAGCAGATCGAGCGGCGAGGTCACGCTGACCGTCAGGCGGTGCGGCACGCGGTCGAGCACGCGGTCGATCTGGCGCAGCAGCTTCTGCGGCTCGCTGGGCAAGGCACCGGGCGCCAGCCAGGCGTCGCGCTCGGTGGTGAGGTCGATCATCGAGACCACGCGGCCACCGGCGGGCTGCAAGCCGCTGCGCCGGGTGACGAAGACTAGCTTGCGGGTGCCGAGCGCACCGGCCAGGTCGGCGAGGGCGTCGAAGCGGCCGTCGGCGCCGCCGTCCTCGCGATCGAAGGTGCACAGCGGGATGGCGTCGGCGCGACAGGCCCGGGTCACCTCGTCGGCGGTGGCCGGACAGCGCCGCGACACCACCGGGCCGAGCGCCTCGGCCAGGCGCAGCGCGGCGCGCTCGGCGTTGCGCGGCTCGATGGCCCCGAGCGCCAGCACCGGCTCGAGGCCGAGCTCGACCAGGTAGCGCAGCTCGACCGCGAGCGCGTCGGCGGCGTCGCGGACCACGGCGTCGGCGACGTGGACGATCGCGAAGCGCTCGGGGTGCTCGGAGCGAAACAGGTCGAGGTACTGCTGGGCCTCGGCCGGGCGGCCGATGCTCGACAGGAAGCGGAGCACCAGATCGCCGCCGCTCTCACTCACCGCCGTGGCTCCGGGCGTAGACGTGGGTGAACAGCTCGACGGCCCAGTCGAGGTCGGCGAGCGTGACGTACTCGTCGGCGGCGTGGGCCTGGGCGATGTCGCCCGGGCCGATGACGATCGCGGCGATGCCGGCGGCCTGGTAGAGCGCGGCCTCGGTCCAGAAGTCGAGTCCGACCCGGGCCCGGGCGTGGCCGTCGACCAGCGCGGCGAGCCTGGCGTCGTCGACGCCGAACGGCGCGTGATCGGTGACCTGCTCGACGGTGATCGGCGCCCCGGCGCGGAGCTCGACGGCGTCGACCATCGCGGCCAGCTCGGCGTCCCAGGCGGCGCGGTCGAAGCCGGGCCACGGCCGCAACGACCAGGTCAGGCTGGCCGAGGTCGGCACCACGTTGAAGGCCAGGCCGCCATCGAGGGCGGCGACGTTCATGCACAGGCCCGGCATCTCGACCGGACCATCGGTGGCGCGAGCGCGACCCAGGTCGTCGAGGGCGACCGCGAGCCGAGCCAGGGTCGCCACCGGTCGAGCCATGCGATCGGCGCGCGACGAGTGGCCGCCCTCGCCGCGGGTGGTGGCGCGGTACGCGAGCACGCCGCGATGGCGCACGCCGGCCTGGCGCGCGGTCGGCTCGCAGACGATGGCGCGCTCGAGTCCGGCCCGTCGCGGCGAGGCCAGGAAGTGGCGGATCGACGCCGTGCCGCGCTCCTCGTCACCGGAGAACAGCAGCGCGACGTCGCGCGGCGGTCCGCGATCGAGCGCGGTGATGGCGGCCGCGATCGCGCCCTTGGTGTCGCAGGCGCCCAGGCCGTAGAGGCGGTCGTCGACAGTGACGGCGGTCCACGGGTCGCGCGACCAGCCACGGTTGGCCGGCACGGTGTCGACGTGGGCGTTGATCACCAGCCGCGGTTGCCCCCAGCGCGCGAACACGTAGCCACCCTGACCGCCGTCATCGCTGCCGCGGCCGGCCTCGACGACGACGACCTCGTCAGCGCCACGGGCGGCCAGCAGCGGCGCGAGGTGGCGGCACAGCGCCAGCTCGTCACCGCCGCTGCGATCCGCGGACGGCTGCTGGGTCGGAAACCCGACCAGCTCGGCGAGCAACGTGGCGACCGGCGTCATGACCGGACCCGCGGCGGCACCAGGCTGCGCCACGCCTCGTGGCGGCCGAGCGTCGCCAGCGCGGCGGCCAGCAACGTCTTGCCGGGCTCGGTGCGGTGCCACGTCGAGGCACCCGACGGGTGCGGCAGCGGCACGACCTCGGTGGCGACGCCGTGAAACGTCGCCGCGTGGCTGCGGCCGACCACGTCGACGAGCTGGGCCGCATCCGGCAAGACCTGCGCGATGGCCAGCTTGCCGACCGGAACCACCAGCCGGGGCCGCAACTGCGCGACCTCGGCGGCGAGGTGGGTGCGGCAGCGCGCGATCTCGTCGGGCGCCGGGACCCGATCGCCGCCCTTGGCGCCCTTGCCCGGGAAGCAGCGGCACACGGCAGCCATGTAGATCCGACTGCGGACCCCCTCCTCGTCGAGGCCCAGCTCCGCGAACCACTTGAACATGGTCTTGCCGGCGGTCCACGCGAACGGTCTGCCGGCCGGACCCTCGTGGGTGCCCGGCGCCTGACCGATGAGCATGACCGGCGACAGCACCGGGCGACCGCTGACCACCGGCCCGATCATCTGTGGGCAGGCTCGGCACTCCCGGAGCGCAGCGACATGATCTTCCAGGACTCGGAGCGATCCGTTGGTCACGCATCGCACTATGCAATGTCAGCCTGATCACAACAACCGGCGGCGCGTGGTGCCGCGTGTGGTGCCGGGGCGGCGGCGCTGGTCGGGGTGCGCTATCCTTGTCACGTGACCATCATCGCCCCCGAGACCCAGGAGCTCATCCGCCGCATCCTCGGCGACGGTTACATCGAACTGCGCCTGGCCAAGCTCGCGACCGAGGAGGTGCCCGAGCTGGCCGCCCGGGTGTCGGTCGAGGTCACCGAGCGCGGCGCGCCGTTGACCATCGAGGGCGAGGGCGTCGGGCCGCTCGACGCGCTGTGGGGCGCGTTGATCGGGCGCTACGCCCGCGAGTACCAGTCGCTCAAGTCGCTGCAGCTGGCCGGCTTCTCGGTGTCGGCGGCGATCGAGTCCAAGCGTCGCAAGGCCGGCCTCGATGCGCTGGGCAAGGTCGAGGTCGCGGTCATCAACAGCGAAGGCCGTCGCTTCCTGTTCATCGACGAGTCGCGCTCGGTGATGGCGTCGGCGGCGCGGGCGGTGATCGCGGTGGTCGAGTACTTCGTCAACGCCGAGCGCGCGTTCGTGACCCTGTCGCACGCGCGCAAGGACGCCATCGCCCGCGGCCGCCAGGATCTGGTGACCCGCTACACCGCCGAGCTCGCCGAGGTGGTCAAGAGCACCAGCTACGCCGAGGTCATCGAGGCCCTGCGCCGCGAGCTGGACGGCATCTGATCGAGCGCCACGGGAGGTGATCGCGCGGCGCGGCTCAGCACGGCTCGAGCGTGTTGGCGCCCGCGTTGCGCTGGACGCAGTGGAGCGTGCCGTCGAGGTCGACGATCCAGCCTCGCACGGCGCCGTTGACGTCGCCGATCGCCACCGTGGTCGCCCGGCCGGTGCCCAGCCACAGCTCGCTCTGAGCGTTGCGGGTCACCGCGGTCGAGGTCACCGTGAAGCCGCTGACCAGACAGGCGTACGAGCCGACCGGGGCCTGATCGTCCTGATCGATGGTGACCGCGTCGAGCGCGGCGGTGCCACCCATGTCGGCGACCGCGAAGCCCTCGATGCCGCCCCGGTTGGCGCACTCGGGCGCGCCGGTGGTCGGCGACACCGGCGCGGCGCTGCCGGCCAGGATGTGGGCGCCGAAGAAGCCGCCGCCGCCACTGATCAGATCGAGCGGCGCGACCGAGTCGAGATCGACCACGGCGCTGCCGCGCGTGATCGGTGCGCCGCTGGCGGTGCAGTTGTCGGTCGTCGTCACCGTGCCGACGTCATCGAACTCGATGGTGTTGGCCTGGTAGTGCGCGAAGGCGATCAGGCGGTTCCGTCCGCCTGGCCGCGGCTGGGTGGCCAGGGCATTGATGTAGCCCCAGATGCACGACGCCGGGGCCGGCGCGCTGATGCGGCCACCGAGGTTGGTCGGCGTCGAACCGATGAAGAAGTCGACGCCGTTGAGGTCGGCGACCGCGAGGTCGAGCGCGGCGTTCACGGTGAGATCGGCCCACACGATCATCACCGGTCCCGAGTCGGGGACGAACGACAGCTGGGCGCGGTCCGGGACCCCGGTCCAGGCCTGCGCGCTGTGGTCGTGGGCCCAGGTGGCAACGAACGGGAGCGTGTTGATGGAGGTCGGCGGGCCCGCCACCGTGAGGTCGGCGCAGCCGTCGCCGTCGGCGTCGTCGAGGGACATGGCGTAGGGCTGCAGCTCGGCCGCGGCGTCGACGTCGACCGTGACGTGGTACATCGGCGCCGACGACGACACCGGGCCGTAGAGCACGAAGACCTTCGCCGGCCGGGTCGACATCGGTACCTGCCCGGCGACCGAGATGACGAGGTCGTCGACGTCGTCGCCGTCGATATCGGCGATCCGGACGTGGCGGACGTCGACGCCCGCCGGTGGCCACGGCTGCGGCGTCGGCAGTCCGCCCGGGCGGCAGCGCGCCGCGCTGGGTGGACCGTCCGGGTTGGCGTCGGCCGCGGCATCGACGTCACCGCCGTCGTCGTCACCGCCGTCGTCACCAAGGGCGCTGGCGTCGATCGACGCCGCGGGCCCCGGCGTGGCCAGGCAGCCGCCGCACATCATCGTCAGGACCAGGCACGAGCGCACCCCGTGATGGTGCCATGGCTCGGCGGCCAGCGTCTGTCGGGCGTCGGCCGGTCAGCCCTTGACCGTCAGGAGCGGCCACATCCGGGCGACGCGCCGCGGCGCCAACACGGTCCGGGTCACCATCGAGAACAACTGCGTGAGCTGGCGTCTCGAAGGCACCGACCGCGTCAGCGCCGCCTGCCCCTGATCGGTGCATGTCCCACCGACCCGGACTGCCACGGCCGCGGCGCCGCGACCGTGATCCGTGGAGCTACAGCGCTGAGGCGCTCACGCCCACCACCAGCTCGGGCGCCGAGGTCCCGCACGCGACCACGGTCAGGCCGACGATCAGCGGACGGATGCGGTACGACCGCGCCAGGCCCGCCGCGCCGGCGACCAGGAATTCGGCACCGAAGTAGAGGAGCACCAGCCCCGCCAGGAGGTACGCGCCATCGAGCATTCCGCCACGAGAAGCACGCCGCGGCGTCCGTCGACCGAAACCGGACGGAATCGACCGGGGCGGCGCCATGGGGCCATTTGCGCCCAGGCATGGTTTTCCATGGTCAGCCATGGGAAACGCATGTAAGCTCGGGAGACGACGATGAGCGACCAATCGCAGATTTCGGCCACGGTCTCGGTAGCCACCAAGGAGAAGCTCGACCGCTTCACCGAAAGCCACGGGCTCAAGAAGAACTTCGTCGTCGAGCAGGCCCTGCTCTATTTCATGGAGGCCCGCAGGGAGCTGCCGGACGACGCCCTCATCCCGACCCGTCTGGTGCTGGACGACAGGGTCTTCGATCGCGTCGTCAAGCTGCTCGACAGCCCGCCAGCTCCGACCCAGGCGCTACGCGAGTTGATGCGTGGCCAAGGCCGTTGAGATCCGCCCGCTCGCCCGCGACGATGACCGCGGCGGTTTTTCGTGCGGTGAGGCCGACCTCGATCGGTTCTTCGAGCACTACGCGGGCCAGAACCAGTTCAAGCTGCACCTGGCAGTCACGTATGTCGCGGTCGTCGAAGGCCGCATCGCCGGCTTTGCCACCGTGGCAGCGTCCGCGCTCGAGCGAGCCAGCATCCCGGGCGCGCGCCAGCGCAAGCGCCTTCCCAGCTACCCTCTGCCCGTGCTGCGGCTCGCCCGTCTCGGCGTCGACACGCGGGCGCAAGGTCTCGGCATCGGCAAGGCTCTCCTTCGCCACGTGCTCGGCCTCGCGCTCGAGCAGCGCGATCGTCTCGGGTGTGTGGGCGTGGTGACCGACGCGAAGGTCAAGGCGGTTGGGTTCTACGCCGGGCTCGGCTTCGTGGCGCTCGAGGGCGTTCGGGAAGGGCTCCTCGTGGGGGAGCCGCATCCGATGTTCCTCGGCATCGCGACCATCGCGGCCACGCTCGCACCGTGAGCAGATCCTGAGCAGCTCCAGCAGCTCGCCAGGAGCTCACATCGCGCGCTGGAACACGTGGAGCGCGCTGAACCGCGCCGCGAGCCACGACAGGTCTTCCTTGTCGGTCAGCGTGACGGCGTGGTGCGGATCCCAGGCCAGCCAGGTCGCCTCCAGCTCCTCGCGGGTCGGCGCACCGTCGTAGTCGGCGAGCTCGTTGTCCGCCACCCCGATGGTGTAGAGCTCGTCGCCGTTCTCGCCGTGGCCGATGGCCGCGATGAGGCGGAGCGCGCCGAACCAGCCCACCTCGCTGCAGTCGCCGGCGTCGGCGAAGCAGAACGGCGTGGCCGCGAGGGCCGCGCGCTGCGCGGGCGTGATGGCGTGGTCCGGAACCGAGAAGACGTGAACCGCGAAGTCGGCGTCGCTGGCCCAGAAGACCGCGGTCCGGGGCGGGCCGTCGGGGCTGGCGGCGGCAGCCCCCGCGACGTCGACCCCGAGCGTCGTGAGGCATTCCAGGATCCGGTCGCGGACCCGGGCGGGATCGTCGGACTGCAGACCCATTCCCCGCAGCTCGCGCACCTTGGCCAGCTCGTAGCGCATGGGCGGCAGCCTACCACCGGTGAGGAGGCGACAGCTCGGCGGCTAGCTGGGTGGGCTCGGGTTCCCGGCTGGCACCGGGTCGGGATCGCGATCGGCGTCGGGGCCGGGGTCGGTCTCGCTCGCGGTCGGGCCCTCGAGATCGACCTGCAGTCCACCGAACTCCGAGGCCGCGAACGTGAGCTGATGGCCGTGCAAGCGCGCGACCCGGTGCGCGATGTCGAGGCCCAGACCCTGACCGTCGGGCGCCCGGCTGCGGGCGGCATCGCCGCGCTGGCCGCGCTGCGCCACCCGTTCGAGCTGCTGCGGCGGGATCCCGGGACCGTCGTCGATCACGCGGACGCGGAAGCGTTCGTCGGCCTGCGGTTCGAGGATGAGCGCGACATGGCCACCGGTGCGGTTGTGGCGGATGGCGTTGTAGACCACGTTGCTGACCGCCTGCTCGAGCATGGTGACGTCGGCCTGGGCGGTGAGCGGGTGCTCGGGCACGGCGTGCTCGAGCGCGATCGCGCGCTGGCGCGCGATCGGGGCGTGGCGACTGACCACCCGGGCCACCAGCGCGTTGAGATCGACCGGACTCTTGAGCATGCCGGGCTCGCCGGCGTCGAGCTTGGCGGCGACGGCGAGGTTGTGGAGCAGGGCGCCGATGTAGTGGGCCTCGGCCATCGCGGCGGTGAGGACCAGCGGATCGGGCGCGGCGCCGGCGGCGTGGGCTTCGCGCAAGGTCGCCAGGTGGGACTGCAGGACGGTGAGCGGGATCATGACGTCGTGGGTGGTGTTGGCGAGAAAGTCGCGCAGGGTCTGCTCGCGCTGGTCCTTGGTCGCGAGCTGGGCGCGCACCTCGCGGCCGGCGGCGTCGAAGGCGCGGGCCAGCTCGGCGACCTCGTCCGTGCCCTCGGCCGGGATCGCGTCGGCGAAGCCGTGGGCCGCCGAGCGGTTCACGGCCACGGTCAGACGGCGGATCCGTGCCACCACCGGGCCGACCGCGATCAGGATCGCGATCAGCACCGCGGCCAGCGGCAAGAGCCAGATCGGGCTGGCCGGCAAGAGCGCGCCGATGAAGCCGGGCGTGGTGGTGCCGTGGGTCAGCACGAACGCACACGGGCCGCTGCCCCACGGGGTGCGGACCACGACGTCGACGTCGTCGCCGTACCAGGCCCGCGGCACCACGTGGACGGCGCCGACCTCGAGCGTGCGCACGTCGTCGGCCATCGCGAGCCGGGGCGCGGCCGGGTTGACGGAGATCAGCTGCTCGTCGTAGGCGTAGTTCACTGGCGGCGCGCCGATCGGAAACGGCATCGGCGGCCGGTGGCCGCCCGGTCGCCGGTCGCGGACGGTGCCGTCGGGACCGGGGCCGTCGCCAGCGGTCGAGCCAGCGGCGGCGAACGGTCGGCGCGGCCGGCCCCAGGTCGCGGGCGCCGCTTCGCAGCGGGCGCGCTCGTCGGGGTTCTGCAATCGGCGCAGCGTGCCCTCCGACAGCGCGTAGGCGGCGGCGCGGTGGCGGGCGCGGCCGTCGAGCCACATGAGCAGCACCACCATCGGCACGGTGACGCCGACGGTGGCGATCACCAGGCGCGCGCGCAGCCTCACGCCGCCTCGGTCCCCAGTCGGTAGCCGATGCCCCACACCGTCTCGACCTTGACCGCGACGCCCAGCTTCTTGCGCAGCCGTGACACGTGGACGTCGAGCGTGCGCTCGTTGCCCTCGCGATCCGGATCGAGCACGTGCTCGACCAGCCAGCCCCGGGTCACCGCCACGCCGGGCCGGCGGGCGAGCGCGGACAGCAGGTCGAACTCGACGCGCGTGAGCTCGACCACCGCGCCGTCGACGTGCGTGCCCCGGGTGGCCAGGTCGAGGCGCAACTTACCGACCTCGAGCGCATCACCCCGTTGCAGCGTCGGCCGTCGCATGCGGGCCCGGACCCGCTCGATCAGCTCCTCGGGCCAGAACGGCTTGGTCATGTAGTCGTCGGCGCCGAGCTTGAGCGCGCGGACCTTGTCGGCGGTGTCGTTGCGCGCCGACAGCACCAGCACCGGGACCTCGGCGCCGCTGGCCCGCAGCTCCTTGAGGATGTCCATGCCGTAGGTGGTCGGCAGCATCAGGTCGAGGATGACCAGCGCGAGGCCGGGCAGCTGCTGCGGCTCGATGTGGCGGCCGGCTCGCCACCAGGTCGGATCGAAGCCGGCCTTGCGCAGGTTGTCGACGATCTGGGCGCCCAGCTCTTGATCGTCCTCGATGAGCAAGATGCGATCGGGCACTCGGGGTCATCCGCAGGTCAGGTCATTCTGGCAGGTCTGGGGCGACGTGCAGTCCTCGTCACCATCGCACGACACCAGGCCGGGGATGATGACGTCGAGCGTGATGGCGCTCTCGACATCGAGCTCGACGCAGCCGCCGGCGGACTCGGCGGAGTCGGTGGTGGTGCGGCGCAGGGTCAAGGTCGGGAACCCCGACAGTCCGTCGCCGAGCAAGCTGGTCACCATCGGCTCGGGGATCGTGAAGCTGCCGGTGTCGTCGGCGACGCAGTCGACGTGGCTGCCGACCAGGCCATGGCCGTTGACGTTGAGCAAGATCTCGACCCGGGCCGGGCCGGTCTGGGTCGGGGCGGTCCAGGTCAACGGCAGCGCGGCCCCGGCCTGCACGGCGATCGTCGTGCTGGCGACGACCAGCGGCTCGATGCCCCAGCCGAGCAGGCTCAGCCCGGGTGCGTCGAGCCGCATCCCGGTGGCCGCCGCGAAGCCGGGGTTGGGCAGGGTGCCGGTGAAGTTGTAGTAGTAGGCGGGCGGACGGGGCGCCATCGAGACGTCGGCGAGCATGCCGGCCACCGTCACGGTGCCGACATCCTGCGCCACCGGTGCGGCGATGCAGGTGCCACCGGGGCCGCAGGTCTGGCTGGTGGCGCAGGTCGGGTTGCAGACCAGCATCGGCGCCTTGACCCACGCGCACGAGCCGCTCTGGGCCAGCGTGTCGGGCACGCGGCTCGGCGTGACCGCGTCGTAGATCTGGCCCTGCACGGAGGTGAAGCCATCACCGAGGATGATGTCGAAGCCGCCGACGTGCGCGGCCGCCGCGCACGGTGCGTAGGTCAGGCTCGAGACATCGATGCCGCCGTCGCCGCCGCCGTCATCGCCACCGCATGCCGCGCCAGTCAGCGCGCCGAACGCGACCAACCCCGTTCGTCCTGAGCGAGCGAAGCGAGTCGAAGGACGGCTCACCCCCGTTTGTCCTGAGCGAGCGAAGCGAGTCGAAGGACGGCTCACCCCCGTTTGTCCTGAGCGAGCGAAGCGAGTCGAAGGACGGCTCATGGCGTCAACGCGAAGCAGTAGATGCCGCCCCAGCCACCGCCGGCGCCGACGCTGGTGCCGGTGCCAGGTCCATTCTGCACCGTGTTGACGCCGGGCGAGCAGCCGCGGGTCTGGTGAGCGCGGATCCAGTGCATGCCGCTCTGCGCCGGCCACGAGTGGCCGAGGCGGACCGCGTTGGCGGTGCCCGCCGTGGCATCGGTCCAGTCGTTGCACGAGTTGACGCCGCTGGTGCCCTCGAACCGGCCCTGCGCCGTCGACGCGGTCAGGATGTCGTGGGTGTCGCCGAACGTGGTCAGCGGGGCGCCGTTCTCGTCGGGCAGGTCGCTGACCGTGGCGGCGTCGCCGGCCGGGCGGTTGCCGGCGATCAGGCCGGCGACGTTGGAGGCGATCAGGCGCTGGTTCTTGTCGTACCAGGGCCCGGCGCCGATGCGCTCGATGGCGTGGACCGGGGCGCCATTGTTGTAGGTCGACAGGAACGCGCGCCAGGTCTTGCCGCCACCACCGACCGCCGCCGCCGCGGTCTGGCAGATGGTGTCGGCGCCGGTGAGGCCACCGAGGTTACCGCCGAAGCCGTCCTGGCTTCCTGATTGCGACCGCATGGTGGCCAGGCTGGTGACGAAGAAGCTGAAGCGGACCTCGGCGGCGTCGAGTGGCGAGGCGTCGATGGCGGTCGCCGCGTCGGTGCCGGAGCCACCGCCATCACCGTCGCCACCGCCGCCGTCGTCGCCGCCGCCGCAGGCGACCAGGGCAGGCATCGAGAGGGAGAGCGCGAGGATTCGGGAACAGATCGTCATGCGAGTCACTCCAGCGTTCGAGGGCTCTATTGCCTGTCCAAGCATCGGCGGTCGGGCTTAAGATTCTCTTACGAAAACGCCACCAAGATGAGACCAGAACGTAACCGGCACTGACACCCGCTGCGCCCGATGACCTCACCCGCCGTTGCCCCTGTTGCCAGTCTGGCCAGCGATCTCGTCCCGTTGGGGACGGCGGGGTTGGAGATGGCGGAGCTGGAGATGGCGGCGTTGATCGAGGCGGCAGGGCGGTTCACGGTGGCGTCGGCCGAGCTGCGTGATGGCTGCGAGCTCTTGCGCCGGGTCGACACCAAGTTCGTCTGCACGCGGGCCGCCGCGCTCGAGGTCATCGCCGGCCTGGCCGGCGACTACGCCGCGCTGTCGGTGCCGTCGGGGACCGTGGCGACCTACCGCAGCCTCTACTTCGACACCGGCGACCTGCGCTGCTACCACGACCACCGTCGCGGTCGCCGCCTGCGCCACAAGATCCGCGTCCGCCACTATCCCGACCGCTTGCTCAGCTACCTCGAGGTCAAGACCAAGCAGAACGAGACGGTGACCGACAAGCGGCGGCTGGCGATCCCGTTCCTCGCCGAGGTGCTGGGGGCCGCCGAACAACGGTTCCTGGGCGCCGTGCTGTCCGGCGCCGGCCAGCTGCCGGTCGACGACTTGCACCCGGTGATGCGGATCGGCTTCCGGCGCCTGAGCCTGGTCGGGCTCCACACCGCCGAGCGCGTGACCGTCGACCTCGGGCTCGACGCCGAGACCGTCGATGGCGCGCGCTGGAGCGGTGGCGATCTGGTGGTCGTCGAGGTCAAGCAATCGCCGTTCTGCGTCCGGACGCCGGTGATGCGCGCGCTGTCGCGGGCCGCGCTGCGGGAACAGTCGATGAGCAAGTACACGATGGCGACCGCGCTGATCCGTCCCGAGTTGCGCCGCAACCGGTTGTTGCCCGAGCTACGGAGTCTGACCAGGATGACGTCATGAATCAGGATGATTTCTTCGGCACCGATCAGTTCGTCGACCCCGGCGACTTCTTGCGCCTGGTCACGCGGATGGGCGTCGACGTCGGCTTCGTCTCGATCGCGGTCCTGCTGGTCTACTACCGGCTGTACCGCAACCGCGAGTTCGTCTTCACCTACTACATCTTCAACCTCATCACCTTCTCGATGTGCGTGCTGCTGCGCAAGGTGCCGATGGAGCTCGGCTTCGCGCTCGGCCTGTTCGCGGTGTTCGGCATCCTGCGCTACCGGACCGAGGAGATCCGGATGCGCGACCTGACCTATCTCTTCATCATGATCGGCATCGGCATCATCAATGGCGTCGCCAACAAGAAGGTCTCGACCGCCGAGCTGCTGATGGTCAACAGCGCCATCATCGGCGCCACCGCGCTCCTCGAGCTGCCGAAGTCCGCGCGTCGTTACGGGGCCACGCCGATTCTCTACGACAACCTCAAGCTGCTGCGCCCCGAGCACCAGGCGTCCTTGTTCGCGGATCTCGGCGAGCGCACCGGGCTCGACGTGGTCCGGGTCCAGGTCCATCGCATCGACATGCTGCGCGATGCCGCCGAGATCACCGTGTTCCACCACGGCGGCCGTGCCGGCGAGGAGTCCACGCGTGACGCCGCGTGACCTGAGGATCGTCCTTGGCCTGGTCCTCGGGGCCGCGCTCGCGGCCTGTGGCGACGACGCGCCCACCGATCTCGACAGCGGTCTGGTCGAGTGCGAGACCCCGGCGGCGCAGCGCTACCTACCGCTCGCGATCGGCGCCAGCTGGACCTACGACACCAGCGACATGGGCATGCCGGTGGTGGTCAAGACCAGCACCATCGAGGCGCTCGAGGACGTCGGCGAACGCAAGACCGGCTTCACCGGATATCGGATCCGGACCGGCAAGAGCGGCGGGGTCGGCGACGTGGTGAGCTGGCAGGAGGATCGCTGCACGTCGGTCGTGCGCCACCGCGAACAGGCCTTCGACGTCGCCGGCACGCTGCTCACCGACCAGTTCTACGTGCCGAGCAAGCTGCGCGTCGATGAGACCGCGGCCCACCTGACGGTCGGCGCGTCGTGGACGACCGCCTACACCGAGGTCGAGGTCGCGCCGCTGATGGCCGACCAGACCCGGTCGAAGGACGAGGTGTGGACGGTCGAGGCGATCGACGAGGTCGTGACCGTGGCGGCGGGGACCTTCACGTGTCTCAAGGTCCGCAAGGTGACCTCGGGCCAGGCCGACAAGCGGTACTGGTTCGCGCTCGGCGTCGGCAAGATCAAGGAGGAGGGCGAGCAGCTCGAGACGCTGACCGCCTACACGCTGCCATGAATCAGCCCATCCACCTGGGGCGCGTCTCGCTCGCCGCCGTCGCCGCGGTCGGCATCGCCATGGTCGCTTCCTGCGCTGCGGACGGCGCGGTGTGTCTCGGACTGGCTGCCGACGCCGCGTCGTCGCCGACGCTGGGCTGCGCCGCAGACTTCGAGGCGCTGGCCTCGCGGCCGCTCGACGCCACCATCCCCGGCGCGCGGTCGGTGAAGACGGTCGTCGACCGGGTCGATGGCGACGCGCTCTACTTCCAGAACAGCGTCACCTACGAGACCCACTACCAGTTCGTGTCGACGCATCTGTCCGGCAGTGGCCTGCCGGTGGTGGCGATGCTGGCCGAGTTCAACACCAGCGAGTACTTCTCGCCGAGCCGGCGCTTCCTCCTCGGTGCGCTCACCCACTACGAGCAGCCCGACAAGTGGGTCTACGAGATCTCGCCCTACGACACCGCCGACGCCGAGATGGTCGCGACCGCCTACGCGGCGATCGCCAGCCACTCGTTCGTCGCCGGCGAGCTCTACTTTCATCCCACCTCGGAGGCCGTGGCCGCGGTCGCCGCGGAGCTGCCGGCGTCGGTGAAGGTGATCACGACCGAGGAGCTGTACGAAGGCATCACCTACCAGCCGCTGAACGTCGCCGAGAGCTACGGCCAGCTCCGCTTCTTCACCGCCGACGAGCTGTCGTCAGGCGCCAGGTACCTGAGCTTTCGCGACATCGTCGTGCTCGACAACGTGCCCAACGACATCTCGGTGGCGATGGGCATCATCACCGCCGGGTTCCAGACCCCGCTGTCGCACGTCAACGTGCTGTCGAAGAATCGCGGCACCCCCAACATGGCGCTGCGCGGGGCCTTCGAGGCCGCCGAGTTGCGCGCCCTCGAGGGCGCCTGGGTGCGATTGAAGGTCGACCTGTTCGAGTACGAGCTGGTCGAGGTCACGCAGGCCGAGGCCGACGCGTGGTGGGAGGCGCACCGGCCGACGGCGATCCAGGTGCCGGGCCTCGACCTGACCGCCATCGACCTGCGCGACGACGTCGATCTGGTGGTGGTCGACGCCAGCACCACGCTCAAGGACGCGGTCAAGGCGACCACCCGCGCCTACGGCGGCAAGGCGGCGCACTTCGGCGCGCTGACCATGGTCGAGGGCGTCCCCATGCCCAAGGGGTTCGCGGTCCCGGTCTTCTACTACCGCCAGTTCATGGAGCAGCACGGATTCGATGCCCGGGTCACGGCGATGACGGCCGAGGCGGCGTTCCAGAACGATCCGGCGGTCCGTGATCGACAGCTCGCCCAGTTGCGCGCCGACATGGCGGTGGCGGCGCTCGACGCCGGGTTCGTGCAATTGCTCACCGCCAAGCTGAACCTCGACTACCCGGCGACCCGCATGCGGTTTCGCTCCAGCACCAACGCCGAGGACCTCGACGGCTTCACCGGCGCCGGTCTGTACACGTCGCTGAGCGGGCTACCCGGCGATGTCGACGACCCGATCGAGGACGCGATCCGCGGCGTGTGGGCCAGCGTGTGGAACTTCAAGGCGTTCGAGGAGCGCAGCTACCGCGGCATCGATCACCTCGCGGTCGGCATGGCGCTGCTCTCGCACCGTGCCTTTCCCGACGAGGAGGCCAACGGCGTCGCCCTCACCAACAACCCCTACGACACCACCGGCCTCAACCCCGCGCTCTACATCAACGTCCAGCTCGGCGGGGAGTCGGTGGTCTTGCCGCCGGCCGGCGTGACCACCGACCAGATCCTGGTGTTCTGGGAGCAGCAGGGCCAGCCGGTCGTGTACCTGAAGCGTTCCAACCTGGTCGCGCCCGGCACCAACGTGCTCACGACCACGCAGCTGTTCGCGCTCGCCGACGCGCTCGACCGCATCCACGACTTCTTCCGGGTCGCGTACGGCGCCACGCCGGGCGCCTGGTACGCCATGGACATCGAGTTCAAGTTCGAGGGCGAGCCGGGGCAGGCGCCGGCGCTCTACATCAAACAAGCCCGTCCCCACGGACAAGAGTAGATGCGAACAACATCATCGTTCGTGGTCGCCGCGCTGGTCGCGGCCGGAGCCGGGACCGCCCACGCCGAGGAAGAAGAGGGCCCCAAGGGCAAGCAGCCGCTGTCGGTCGCGGGTCGCGTGTTCGCGCGCGGCGCGGCGAGCTCGATCGAGGGCGAGCCGTGGTTCGGCGAGCTGAGCCTCGACAGCGCGCGGGTCGCGGTCAACTACACCTGGAAGGAGAAGACGCGGGTCAAGGTCTCGGTCGATGCCGCCGGCTCGGTCGACGTCAAGGACGCCTTCGTCGAGCTGGCCGCCGGCGGCGGGGTGACGGTGCGCGCCGGCCGCTTCAAGCTGCCGATCTCGGCGCTCGAGCAGGCCTCGGCCTGGACGCTGCCGACCATCGATCGCGGCGCGGTGGCCGACGTGCTCGCCGACGGGGTCGCGCTCACCGGGCGTCGCGACGGCGTGCAGGCGACCTGGGCCGCCGCCGGGCGCGGGCCGCGGGTCATCGCGGCGCTGTCGCAGTCGACCACCACCGCCGGCGATGATCCGGCGCGCGCGCTCGCCGATGGCGCCGGCGTGGCGGCGACCGTGCGCGGCGAGCTCGACGCGTGTCCCGGCATCCGGCTGGGTGTGTTCGGCTCCAACCGCGAGGTCATCGACGGCAGCACCGCGCGCCGCTACTGGGCCGGGGGCGTCGACGCCGAGGCCGATCTCGACGACGCCGGGTTCGGCCTGCGGCTGTGGGCCGATCTGGTGGTCGGTGAGAGCCACCTCGGTGCCCTCGCGCTCGGCGAGGACGCCACCGGCTTCGTCGCCGCTCAGCTCGCCGGCGGCTGGCGGTTCGGCGGCGCCAAGAAGAACAAGCCCTACATCGAGCCGTTCGTGCTCGGGGCGTTCCTCAACCCGAGCTGGCAGCGCAAGCGCGACGACGTCACCGAGGTGATCGCCGGGGTCGCCGCCGGACGCTGGAAGCGCTGGCGCGGGCAGGGCCAGCTGTCGGTGATCAACGCCCGCGGCCTGCGGCCAGCCGGCCTCGGCGGCGCGCTGGTCGACGTCAACGACACCATCACCGCCACGCTCCAGCTCGGCGCCGCGTTCTGATCTGACCCGGTTGCGATCGGGATCACCGTTGCGCCGGCGACCGGACCGTACGAGTCTAGGTCAGGTGCGCGCGCTCGTCCTTGGCTTGCTCCTCGTCCCGGCCGGAGCTGGCGCTGATCCGTCGCCGGCACCGTCGGCGGTCTCGTTCGCCGGCTTCCTGCAGCCGCAGCTGCGGCTGCGCCAGGATGCCCCCACCGTGCCGTTCGACGAGGACGGGTTTCGGCTGCGCCACGCCCGGCTGGCGGTCGCCGCGCAGCGCTCGGTCGATCGGCTCGACGCCGGGGTGACCATCGAGGTCGGGCTGGCTCCCGAGGTCGAGCTCCTCGACGCCTACGCCAGCGCCGGCTCGTGCCTGGTCGGTGGCGGCCGGTGGCAGATCGACGCCGGACAGCTCAAGGCGCCGGTGTCGCGCCAGGCGTTGCTGTCGGACGCCGACCTGTCGTTCGTCGACAAGGCGGCGCTGGCCGAGCTGGCGCCGGGCTGGCAGCTCGGTGCGCTCGGTCGCCTCACCGTGCCGCACCTGCCGATGGTGGCGCTGGCCGCCGGCGTCTTCGATGGCGAAGGCCGCAATCGATTCCAGAACCTCGATCAGCGTTACCTCTACGCCGGGCGCGTCGAGGTCCGCCCCCTCGGCCGCGACGTGGCGGTCGCCGAATCGGCGCACGGTGGCGACTTCGTCGTGGTCGGGGTGTCGGTGGCGCGCAACCGGACCGCCGGCGCCGCCGGCGTCGAGACCGCCGTGACGATGGGCGCCGATCTTGGCTTCGCGATGCGCGGGGTCTCGGGCGCCATCGAGTACCTGCAGGTCGACCACGACTTCTCGATGGCCGGCGCCCGCGCCTTCCGCGCCAACGGGTTCGCGGCCCAGGTCGCGATGCTGGTGCCGGTGACCGGCGCCGCCCGCCGGCTCGAGCTGGGCGCGCGCTTCGAGGAGATCGACCGCAACGACACGATGCCGATCCTCGCCGCCGGCGATCCCGATCAATCGCTGCGCTCGTACACCGCCGTCGCCACCTGGTATCAGGTCGCGCACGAGCTCAAGCTCCAGCTGCAGGCCTCGCACGTGGTCGAGATCGAGTTCCTGACCGCCGAGCTGGGCGACGCGCGCTACGCCAACGACACGGTCCTGGTCCAGGCCCAGTACCGGTCGAGGTTGCCGTGAGGCACGGCGCCGTCGCCATCGTCGCCGCCGCGCTGCTGGCGAGCTGCGTGGTCGGCAACCCCGACGGGCTCGAGCCGCCACCACCGCTGGCCGGCGGCAGCATCGAGCCGCCCGGCTGTGGCTACACGGTGACCACGCGCGACGGCGCGTCGGCCCCGATGGTGGCCGACGACTTCGTCGGCATCGACCCGACCGTGCGCCAGGTCCACCTCGGCCTGACCGGCGATCCGCGGACCTCGATCGTGGTCACCTGGCGGACGCTCGACGACGACACCCGCGCCGGCGCGGTGCGCTACGGCGTCGGCGGGCTCGACCAGCAGGTCGACGCCCTGACCTTCGTCTATCAGAGCGGCTTCGGCGGCCTCGGCGGTGTGGTCCGCATTCACGAGGCCCACCTGTGCGGGCTCACCGGCGGCACCGACTACGACTACCAGATCGTCTCTGGCCCGGCGCACCCGTCGCCGCGGTACGGATTCCGCACCGCGCCCGACCTCGCCGTGACTCCCGACGCCGAGGTCATCATCGCGACGGTCGGCGACAGTCGCGATGGCTACGAGGTGTGGGGCCAGCTGGTGGCGCAGCTCCAGCTGCGGACGCCCGATCTGATCGTCTTCTCCGGCGACGCGGTCACCATCGGGCCGTTCCAGGACGAGTGGGACGAGTTCTTCACCGCCGGCGAGCCGCTCCTGGCCCGGGTCCCGATGGTGTCGTCGCACGGCAACCACGAGCTCCACGCCGTCAACTACTACTCGCAGTACGCGATGCCGGGCGACGAGGCCAACTACTCGTTCGACTACGGCCACGCCCACCTCACGGTGCTCGACACCACGCCGCCGCAGCTCGGCGATCTGAGCGGCTCGATCAAGGAATTTCTGCGCGCCGATCTCGCCGCCAGCGATGGCAGCCGCTGGAAGCTGGTCAATCACCACTACTGCATGTACTCGGCCTCGAACCACGGCTCCGATGCGACCCTGCAGGCCGAGTGGGCACCGCTCTACGATCAGCATCGCGTCGATCTGGTGCTCACCGGGCACGATCACGACTACGAGCGCACCCACCCCATGCGGGGACTGACGCCGCAGCTCACACCGGCCGACGGCACGATCTACGTCGTCTCCGGCGGCGCCGGCGCCAGCCTCTACGCCAGCGGCAGCGGCCCGTGGACGGCGCTCTCGCTCTCGACCCACTCCGCGGTCACGGTGCGGATCCGCAACACGATGCTGGTGCTCGACGCCTTCGATCAGACCGGCGCGCCGATCGATAGCCTGACGATCACGAAGCCTTGAGGTAGGGGCGCTCGCCGACGAACAGGGCGCGCAGCGCCAGCGTGCGCCAGGCCAGCGGGCAGGCGTCGCCAAGCAGCACGGCGGCGGCGGCGTAGGCGTGAGCGCGCGACTCGAGGCCCGCGCCGTCGAGCGCCGCGCTGGCGGCCGCGGGATCGCCCGTGCCGCGGAGCGCGGCCAGGAACGCCTTCACCAGCCGCTCGTCGTCGCCGAGCCCGGTCATGCGCTCGAGGTAGGGCGCCGGATCGTTGCCGGTCCGCGCCGCGAGGGCGTAGGCCAATAGCGCGCTCCATGGATCCAGCGTCGCCGCCGGCACGGCGAGCGCGCGCGCGACGAGCTCGCTCGGAGCGCCGTCCGACGCCGCGGCCTGGAGCAGCAGCGCGACGCTGTCCCTGGCGGCATCCGCGGCCGCCACGACCTCGCCACGGCCCAGCTTCCAGTACGCCGCGGCGCTGGCCTCGTCGGGCGCGTCGTAGCCCTCGAGCAGGGCAAACCAGCGGAGCCGCGGCGCCTGCGCGACCAGATCGGACGTGTCGACCCGTCCGGTGGACGACGCGAGCCGGCGCAGGCGCGTCAGGCGCATCGCGATCGGTTCGCGGAGACCGGGCAGCATGGCGCGGACCCGATCGTAGCCGGCGGCGGCCTCCGGCCAGCGAGCCTGGTTCTCGTCGACCACGGCCACCGCGTACATGAGCCACGCGCTGTCGGGGTGGCGGGCGGCGGCGTCGAGCAACGCGCGGTCCTGGGCCGCCGGGTCGGGTTCGCAGCGGGCGGCGAGGTACTGCCAGCTGGCGTCGGACCGCCGTGCGCTGGCGCGAGCGCGGTGGCGAGCGCAGACCTCGGGCCCACCGAGGTCCTGCTCGACGCGCCGTGTGATGACGTCGTCGGGAAACTCGATCAGGCGGGCGGCGACGATCGCCCTGGCCTGGTCATCGGGGACCAGGCTGATCCAGGTCGCGAGATCGACCGCGTCCGGTGGCTCCCAGCGCGCGTGCGACATGACCAACGCCGCCTGCTCGTCGCCAGCAAGCTGGCCGACGGCCACCGCGGGGTGCTCGTCAGCCAGGCTGGCCAGCACCGAGACCGAGTCGCCCTTGCTCTGCACCTGGTCGGGGAGCTGGTCATGGATGCGATCGACGCTGGTCTCGAACCAGCGGCGGGCCGTGACCCGTGGCGCGCCGGCGTCGCCAGCGTCGTTGGCGTAGACCACCTCGACGAGCGCTGAGGTCTGCGCCACGTTGTAGACGTAGCGTCCGAAATCGTCGTCGACGCGGGCCTGGAACGACTCGATGAGCCGGCCGTCGCGGGTCGTGGCCCGCACGGTGTAGGAGCGCTCGCCGTCGACCTCGACCTCGCGATGGCCGTGAGCGGCGACCTCGACGTGGCGCTCGCCGATGTCGACCACCACCGTGCGCGAGAGGCCGTTGTAGATGAACACCGTCGCGTCGCCGACCGCGCGGCCGGCCCACACCACACCGCCGACGATCGCGCCGGCCACGGCGAAACGCGCTGCCGCGGGCAAGAGGCCGTCCGCGACCTGGAAGCGATCCCACCAGCCCAGGCGCTGCTGCCGCGGTCGCTCGTCGCCCGGCTGCAGCAGCTTGTAGCGCGGCGGCACCCCCGGCGGCATCGGGGGCGGGGGCGCGGCGGTGCCGGCCTTGACCGCGAGCGCGACCTCTTCCTCGGCGCGCAGCAGGGCCTCGAGTGCGGCGTCGCGAAGCGCCGTCAGCAGGGCGGTCGCGGCGTCGACCCAGGTCTGCGCCGCCGGCAACCACTGCCCGATGTTGCTCGACACCGGTGACCCCAGCGTGAGCTCACCCAGGCTGGCCGACCAGCTCTCGACCTCGATCGCGGCGGCGATCCGCTCGTCGAACGTGACCTCGGCCGCGGCGTCGTGGACCTCGGTGAGCGCGTGGAGCAGCTCGCGACCCGCCGTTACCAGGCGGGCGATCTCGGCGTCGCTGACCCGGCCATCGGCGGTGACCACCGCGATCACGTTGTTCAGGTATCCGCTGGCGTCGTCGAGGTCAGCGTCGGCGTGGTCAGCGTAGTGGACCAGGGCCGCGAGGCCGCGGAGGTACGATCCCCACGCCGGTGACAGCGACTGCGCTGCTGCCAGGTGGACGGCGCGGACCCGGCGATCGTGGTCGCGAACCACCCCGCGCGCGGCCGTCAGCTCACGCTCGACGTCGGCGACCAGGCCGGGTAGCTGCTTGCGCTTGCGATCCTGGCCGCGGAAGCGCACTACCCGGCCCGGCGCCTCGAGCAGGCCGGCGCGCAAGGCCTCGAGGGCGCGCTTCTCCGCGGCCAGCTCGCGTACGCGGGCCAGCTCGGCGGCCAGCGACGCCGGATAGAGCGCGTCGAGCGCGGCGGTGAGCTCGGCGGCGGGCGGCGGCGCCCCGTAGAGCTCGTCCACGCTCGCGGCGTCGCGCATGGCCGAGCGGCCCAGATAGATGCCGCGGTACGCCGGATCGAAATATCGATGCGCGTAGGCCCGGTCGATGGCGCCGAGGGTCTCCTCGAGGGGCGTGGGGGGCGCCGGGGCACGGCTGCCATCGGCCAGCCCCGCCGTCACTCGCGCGCGCAGCGCGCGCGGGTCGTCGAACAGCAGCCATCCCGGGCGATCGTCGAGCGGCGCCGGCACGTAGACGCGTTTGGCGTTCGCCTCGCGCAGCTCGCTCGGAGGGTGGGTCGCCCACATCCGCGGCGGGTGCGCGAGCTGGGCCTCGAAGACCCGGTGTGCGGCCGGGTCGGCGGGCAGCGGCGGCACCTGGCCGTAGGTCGGATCGTCGAGGATCGCGCGCTTCTTCTCGAGCATCCGGGTCTGCACCGCGAACACGTCGGCGACCGTGCGGCCGCCGGCCCGCTCGCCAGCGCTGAACGCCAGCGCGCGGTCGAGGGCGTCGTCGGCGGCTTCGAGTCGGTGCAGCGCATGGATCAGCGCGTCGGAACCGGTGAGCGAGACCGCGACCAGGTCGGCCTGCAGCTCCATCTCGCGTGACAGCGCGCGCTGTGCGAGCACCACCCAGCCGAACGCGGTGTCGACCAGCGAGCGGATCGACCACACGATGAGCCGCAGGATCCAGCCGATCCAGGCCACTCGTAGGTCGATGCGCGACAGGGTCTGCAGCGCCTCGTCGAGGCCGTCGCGCTTGACCACGATGTGGCCGGCGATCTGCTGCGCGGTGTAGACCCAGCGGCCGACGGCCATCGAGCGCTGCGCGAAGTGGCCGAACTCGTGCGCCAGGACCGCCTTGAGCTCGCCGAGAGTGAGCACGTTGATGAGGCCCAGACCGATCTCGAGGTTCTTCTTCGACGGCAGCACGAGGTTCGCGATGGTCAGGTCGTAGAACACCGCGGCGTTGACGCGGACCGACACGAAGACGCGGTGTGGTCGCGGCGCCCGGGCGTCGTCGGCGAGGCGATGGAGGAACGCGAACAGCCGCGGGTGGTCGGCGGCGGTCAGCTCGTGCTCGCGGTCGTCCTGGGCCCGGCGGGCCGGGACGATGGCCTTGAGCATGAAGACGGCGAGGAACCCCGCGCCGGCGCCGCCGAGCAGCGGGATCATCCAGTCCTGGGGCCCGCGCACCAGGCTCGACAGCATGCGGAACGCGGTCCACGCGAACCAGCTGGCGAGCGCGAGGTACGCCACCACGAAGAGCACGAGCCCGGCGACGGCGAGATACGCGCGGCGGCGGTAGGCCGCGTTCGGTCGGGTGAGATCGGGTGGAACGGCGCTGGGGCCAGCGGGGTAGGTCTCGTCCATGATGCCCAGGTTGTCGTCAGGAGCAGTCGCCGGTTGCGTCCGATTCGTCGCAGCCGGCCAACCGACCGGAACTGCGAGCGATGTTAGGCTGTCGCCGTGCGGATGTGGCTGGTCACGGTGCTGGCGGTGCTGCCGATGCTGGCCGGCGCCGCCGCCGCGCAGCCGGCGGATGACGCGGCCCAGGAGGCGGCGTTCGCGCTCGCCACGCAGCGCCTCGGCGACGGCGACCTGGCCGGTGCCCGCGCCGCGCTCGAGGCGCTGGCGACGTCGGCGCCGGCCGGCCGCTGGGCCGACGACGCGCTGGCCGAGGCGGCCGGCATCGCCGAGCGGCAAGGCGATCTGGCCGGCGCGCGCGCGCTGTGGCGGCGCCTGCTCGACACCTTCCCCCACAGCCGGCTGGCGCGGCGGGCCGCGGCGCGGCTCGCCGAGCTGATCGTGACCGGCGGCGAGGGCGGCGCGTGGGACGCGACCGCCGCCGAGCACGACCGCCTGGTGCGCGCCGCGGCGGGCGCCGAAGATCCAACCCCGCACCTCGAGGCGCTGGGCGCGCTGCTCGATCGCAGCCGCGGCTACCCGCGCTGGTTCGGCGCCGCGTTGTGGCTGGGCGATGCGTGGGCGCGGATCGGCGCCCGCGGGCGGGCGATCGCCTGGTACCAGCACGCCGAGGCCGCCGCCGGTGACGATCTCGAGCGCTTCCGGGCCGGGCTGGCGCGGGCCCAGGTGTGGACCGCGGCCGGCGAGCACGATCGCGCCGAGCGTGCGCTGCGCGAGCTGCGTCCACCCGATGACCTGGCGCGGTTGGCGGTCGCCGATGCGCTCGCCGATGTCGCCCGCGGCCGGGCGCGGGCGCGCTGGGCGCTGATCTCCCGCATGGTGCTCGCCGGGGCCGCGCTCGCCGCGGTGGCGGTGCTGCGGCGCCGCGCGGGATCGTGGGCGCGGGCGGTGGGCGCGCTGTGGCCGCCGCCGCTCGAGGTGATGTACCTGGCGCCGGTCGCGCTGGTGCTCGGTGTGGTTGCCGAGACCGGCAACCAGCTCGCGGCGCGCGCGGTCCAGCTGGTCCTCGCCGGCGCGGTCGCGATCACGTGGCTGTCCGGCACCGGCCTCGAGCTGGCGCGCCGCCGCGGTGGTGCGATGCGCGGCGTCGTGGTCGCCCATGCGCTGGTGGCCGGCGCTGCGATCGTCGCCCTGGTCTACGTCGCCGTGATGCAGGAGCAGCTCATCGATCTGTTGATCGAGACCTGGCACCGCGGTCACGACATGCGGTGACCGCAAGCAGCGCTGGTTCGTCGCCTCCCCGCCCCACCGTTTCCGCTGTACCTGAGGGTGTAATCTGGCGTACGGTTCGATCGAGGGTCATTGGCCACCGATCCACCCACGATCTTGCTGTTCTCGCCCACGGTGCGGGTCGGCGGCGACTTCGAGACCGCGCTCCGTGCCCGCGGCTTCGAGGTCGTGCGCGCGGCCAGCACGCGCAGCCTGGTCCGCCATCTCGACGCCGGTGGAATCCACCTCGTGGTCCTCGACTCGGCGTCGTGGCACGACACCGCGCGCGCGGTGCAGACGCTCGACGACGCCCGGCTCTCGGTGCCGCGGATCTGGGTGTCGGCGTCGTCGGACGCGCCGGCTCGATCCGGCCACATGGGCATCGACGCCCTGCTGATCGATCCCGACGACGTGGCGGCGATCGTCGCCAGCGTCGAGCGCTTCCTCGCGCCCCATCTGCAGCCCGGCGAATCGGCGTCGCGGGTGATCTTCGCCGGCGGCACCCACCCGCCCCGGGCCCGGCCCCGCGGCACCGGTCCGGTCGCCGCAGCGGCGGCCGACCGCTCCGACGGCGAGTCGTCGACCTGGGACGATCCGACCAGCGACTGGCACCTGCGCGGCCGCGGCGCCGACTGATCAGAACCAGCGCGCGACCGCGTCGGGGAGCTGCTGTCCCGAGACCTGGGCCCGCTGCACCAGCTCCCAGAAGTAGCGGTAGGTGGCGCGATCGTGCAGATCGCCGTCGTGCTGGATGGGGCCCCACGCCGCCGCCTCGGCGGCCAGCAGGATGGCGCCGGCGCGCTCGACCTCGGTGAAGTCGGGCGCCATCGCGCGCACGATCGGTTCGATCTGCGCCGGGTAGATCGACCACATGCGCAGGTAGCCGAGCTCGGCGCGGGCCCGGCGGGCGTCGGCGAAGGTCTGGTCGACGTTCTTGAGATCCAGCGTGACGTTGTGGGCCGGCACCACGCCGGCGCCGAGCGCGGCGGCGGCCACCCGGGCCTTGGCCCGCCGCACCAGCGCGTGGTCGAACTGGCCCGGGCTCTTCATCGCCGTCGACGGGATGGCGCCATGGTGGCCGCTGACGAAGTCCATGAGTCCGAAGTCGAGCACCTGCACCCAGGGCAGGGCGGCGATCTCGAAGACGTCGCGGAGCGCGCCGTGGGTCTCGATGAGGACGTGGATCGGGATCTCGCGGGTCACCCCGGCGGCACGAGCGGTGTCCTGGATGTACGCGATCACCTCGGCGACCTGGGCCGCGCGGGTCGGCTTGGGGATGGTGACGTAGGCCAGGCGATCGCCGGCACCGCGGACGACGAGGTCGACGTCCTGGCGCCACAGCGCGTGCTCGGGATCGTGGATGCGGACCCCGGCCATGCGCAGCGTGTTGGTCTCGGACCGCTGCAGGTCGACGACCATCTCGGCGTGCTCGCGTTCGCGGCCGGTCGGGGCGCCGTCCTCGCAATCCATCGTGATGTCGAAGATCGGGCCGAGATCGCGCTGCAGCGTGAACGCCTTGGTGATCAGCTTCTCGCTGCCCGCGAAGTGCTCGCACGCCGGGATGATCGGGAACGAGCGCTCGCCACCGAACAGGGCCTGTCTGGGATGGGTCGACATGCTCCCTTGTTAACAGATGAACCGGGCCCAGTGCGGGCCATCTGCGGCCGGGCTCCGGACCGCCGGCGCATCGCGGCGACCAACATGCTACGCATGGCCATGTCCGAGCTGGTGCCGGCCGGCTGGTTCGACGAAGCGATCGCGCTGGCCGAGCGTGATCCCGCGGCGGCGGCGCGCGTGGTCGGTGAGCCGGGGCGGCTGCTGGCGGCGTCGGTGAATCCCGAGATCGCGGTGGCGGTGCTGCGCGCGATCGCGGCCTTGGCCTGGCGCACCGACGATGCCGCCGCGGTGCTGGCGCGCGTCGAGCGCTGGCCCGATGCGCCGGCGGTGAAGCGGGCGCTGCTGCGTGCTCAGCTCGACATCGGCGCCGCGCGCGAGTACCGGCAGGTGTACTCGCCGGTGTTGCCGCCGTACCTCCACGACCTGGTCGCCGTGGCGCCGTTCGGGGACCGCGCGCAGCGGGTGGCCATCGGCGCCGCCTCCCGCGGCGAGCTGGTCGACGATCCGATGGGGTACCTGGCGTCGCTCGAGACCCTCTACGCCCGCTGCCACGGCCTGGCCGAGGCGCTGACGATGCTGCTGGTCGAGGACGTCGCCCCGGCGCGCCGCGAGCTGGCGACCCTGCCGACCGAGATCGCGGAGCAACTCGATCAGCGGCTCACCAAGCTGCGCGGCGGCGCAGCGTCGTTGCTGGTGACCAGCGGGGTGATCGGTGGCTTCGTGGGTGGCTTCGGCGTCGGCGCCGTCTTCCTCGATCCGGGGCTCGGCCTCATGACCGGTGGCGGCGCCGCGGCGCTGGTCGGCACGTTGCGTGGTCGCATCTACGGCCGCTGGGTGCGGGCGCCGCTGGCCGGGCTGCTCGCCGAGGTCGGGGTCACCCGCGCCTGCGCCCGCGAGCGGATGCGCCAGCGCGGCGGCCGCCTGGCCAGGTTTGCCCTCACCGCCGGCGACGACAACGCGCTGCGCCTGTTCGGCATGATCGCGGCCGCCTCCACCACCTGGGCCGAGGGCGGCGGCCCGGTGTGGCAGCCAGCGTGGTGATCGAGCGGCTCGGGCACGCTCGATCACATCCACCCCGGCCGTCCTGAGCGAGGTCGCGCCCTTCGACTCGCCGCTTCGCGGCTCGCTCAGGGTGACCGGTTCATGGCCGAGTCGAAGGAGGCTGGACGCTGGGCGCTGATCACGCCCGCGTCGCGCGGTGGTCCCACGGGTGCGCGGCCTCGAGCTGGGCGGCGAGCCGCAACAGCAGATCTTCGCGGCCGTAGGCGCCGACCAGCTGGACGCCGATCGGCAGGCCGTCGGCGGAGACGTGGACCGGCAACGAGATCGCTGGCTGGCCGGTGACGTTGAACGGCGCCGTGAATGGCACGATCTCGGCGGCCTTGAAGATGCCGGCGAGCGGGTTGCCGCGTTCGCCGTTGTAGTGACCGAGCGGCGGCGGCGGCGTGGTGATGGTCGGTGTCAGCCACACGTCCATCCGCTGCCAGCCGGCGCCGATGTCGCGCGCGGTGCGCTGCAGCCAGTTCCAGGCCGAGAGGTACGCCGGCGCGGTCACCGCGCGACCCATCTGCGCCAGCGCCCACGTCAGAGGCTCGACGTCGTCGGCGCTGACCTTGCGGTGCAACGCTGGTTCGAGGCCGTCGAGATCGGCGGCCACGCCGGCCGACCACACGGCGAGGAAGCGGGCCACGTACTCGGGGCGATGCAGCGCCGCGAGCTCGACCTCGTCGACCGCGTGGCCGAGGTCGGCGAGGCGCTTCGCGGTGAGGTTCACCGCCGCCAGGCACTCGGGGTGAATCGTCGCCATCTGACCGCTCGGCGTCAGGTAGCGGGTGCAGAAACCGACCCGCAGGGGCTCGACCGGCGCGCCGACCTCGGCGGCATACGGACGCCGCGGCGGCGGGGCGGCGTACGGATCGCCGGGTTCGAAGCCGGCGATCACGTCGAGCAGCGCGGCGGCGTCGCGCACCGAGCGCGCCACCACGCCCTCGTTGACCAGGCCACCCATGATGTCGCCGCTGTCGGGCCCGAGCGAGGCGCGGCCGCGGCTGGGCTTGAGGCCGACCAGGCCGCAGCACGAGGCCGGGATGCGGATCGAGCCGCCGCCGTCGTTGGCGTGGGCGATCGGGACCAGACCGGCAGCGACCGCGGCCGCCGAGCCACCGCTCGAGCCACCGGTCGAGTGGCCGGCGTGCCACGGGTTGCGCGTCGCGCCCCACGCCACCGGCTCGACGGTGGGGACGATGCCGAGCTCGCTGGTGTTGGTCTTGCCCGTGATCACGAAGCCGGCGCCGCGCAGGCGGGTCACCAGATACGAGTCCCGCGGCGCCCGGAAGCCAGCCTCCTTGAGGACGCGGAGGCCGCCGGCATAGGGCGCGCCGGCCACGGTGGCCAGCAGATCCTTGATCAGGATCGGGACCCCGCGGAACGGTCCGTCGGGCAGCGGCGCGGCGACCGCGGCGCGGGCGTCGTCGAACAGGCGCACGATCACCGCGTTGAGCTCGGGATCGTGGCGCTCGATGCGCGCGATCGCGGCGTCGACCAGCTCGCGCGGGGTCACGGCACGGGTGCGGACCAGCTCGGCCTGGGCGGTGGCGTCGAGACGGGCAAGCTCGCTCATGCGCGCAGCCTAACAGTGGAGCACCGCACGTGGGTTGCTCATCGCGTCGGCGCCGGCCGGCCGCGATCACGGCACGCCGTGGCTGCCGGCCTCGATCCGCGTCACGGGAAAGCCGGCGACGTAGAGGCTGGTTTCGCCCCAGCAGCCGCGGCCGAACGCCATGTTGGTCGGGACGATGACGTCGGGCAACGCGGCCAGGACCTCCTCGCTGTCGAAGCTCGCCGACACCCGGATCACGCGCCGGGTGCTCGAGGTCGAGACCAGGGCGCGGCCGGCGTCGTCGAGCGCGAGACCGTAGTTGAGGCCGCTGGCGCCGGTCACCTGGTAGAGTTCGCGACGCGCTTGTTCGCGGCGGCCGTCATCGAGGTCGATGCGCCACAGGGCGTGGCCGAACAAGGTCAGCATCAACAGATCGCCGCTGGCGTCGACGACGAGGCCGCCGGGGACGCCGGGCAGCGGCGCCGTGGTCACGTCGTGGCGCAGCCCGCCGGGCGGGATGGCGACCACGACCAGACCCGACGGCCGCTGGTCGGCGTGGAACACCGTGCCGTCGGGTGCGACCGCGAGCGCGTAGGCCGGCTCGTACCCGGGCGCCGTGAACTCGGCGACGGTCTCGACGGTGGGCGAGGTGTCGCGGGTGTCGGCGCGGTACACGCCGTGGTCGCTCGAGATGTAGACCATGCCGTCGGGCGCGGTGACCATCGACCGCACGAAGCCGCGCGTGAGCCGCGCCCAGGCGAGCTGGCGCGTCGATCCGTCGTGGCGATCGATCGCCGCCCCGTCGGCGACCAGCAGGATGCTCGGGTCCGCCATCGCCACCGCGGTGGCGGACAGCTGGCCGAGCGTGCACGCGGCGCCGCCGTCATCGCTGGCACCGGCGTCGTCGCCGATCGGTGCGTCGGCCGGATCGACCGGCGTCGCGCCATCGCTCCAGCCGCCGTCGGCGGCAGGCGTGTTCATGTCGCCGCAGGCGGCAAGAGCAAGCAAGATGTGGCTGGTGGCGATGACGGTGACGACGAGCGTTCGAGACATCACCGTGACTCGAGCAATGGCCGTGCCGCAGCCTGGCGGGCGCACGGCCGCGTTCGGCCGCGGCGCCGACCGCGACGAGGGGCCCGACTGTCCGAGACGTCTCGGACGTCCGGGTCACACCCCGCGGCGACGCGCGGGCGGGTTGCCGCGCGTGCACCGGACGCGGTATCTCCATGACCCATGGAGCCCATCGAAACCGCCTCCGAGCGGCTCACCGGCAAGCTGGCGCTGATCACCGGCGGTGGGCGGGGCATCGGCCTCGCGATCGCGCTGCGCCTGGCCCGCGACGGCGCCCGCGTGATCGTCAGCGGCCGCACCCGCGCCGACGTCGAGAGCACCGCCGCCGCGGTCGGTGGTCACGCGCTGATCTGCGATCTGACCGATCGCGCCGCCACCGACGCCATGATCGAGTCGGCGCGGGCGATCGGGCGGGTCGATATCCTGGTCAACAACGCCGGCATCGCCGAGAGCGCGCCGCTGGCCGAGACCGGTGACGCGATGTGGGACCGCATCATGGAGCTCAACGCGACGGCGCCGTTCCGCCTGACCCGGGCCCTGGTGCCCGCCATGGCCGCCCACGGCTGGGGCCGGGTCGTGACGATCGCCTCCAACGCCGGGCTGACCGGTTACGGGTACACCGCGGCCTACTGTGCGGCCAAGCACGCCGCGGTCGGGATGACGCGAGCGCTGGCGCTCGATCTCGGCCGCACCGGCGTGACCATCAACGCGGTGTGCCCGGGCTGGGTCGCGACCCGCATGGCTGACGAGGCGATCGCGCGCATCGCCGCGAAGACCGGGCGTGACACCCGCGCCGCGCGGGCCGCGCTCGAGGGCATGAGCCCGCAGCGGCGGCTGGTCGAGCCCGAGGAGGTCGCGGCGGCGGTGGCGATGCTGTGCGGCGAGAGCGCGCGCAGCATCCACGGCCAGACCATCGTCATCGACGGCGGGCAGGTGTTGAAGTGACGCCGCCACGGGCGGTGCTGGTCCCCGGCTGGCCGCCGCCGCGCGGCTATGCCAACGGGATGGTCGGGGCCGGCGTGCTGTTCGTCGCCGGCCAGATCGGCTGGCGGCCCGACGGCACCTGGGAGCATGCCGAGCTGGCCGGACAGTTCGGCCAGGCGCTCGCCAACGTGATCGCCGTGGTGCGGGCCGCCGGCGGCGGGCCCGAGCACATCGCGTCGATGACCGTGTACGTCACCGACATCGATGCCTACCGCCGCGACCACAAGGCGGTCGGCGCCGCCTACCGCGCCGAGATGGGCAAACATTATCCGGCGATGGCGCTGGTCGCGGTCAGCGCGCTGGTCGAGCCGCGCGCGGTGGTGGAGATCCAGGCCCACGCCATCCTGCCGGTGCCGCCGACCGAGCCGTGACCGGCGCCGAGGTGCGGCGAGCCGTCGGCAGCGGTGTCAGCACGTGCCATGTCGCTTTCGACTTCAATTCCGGGCTGCAGGTCGAGTAGGTTGCGCCGATGCGCAAGCTTAGCTTCCTCCTGATCCCGATCGCCACGCTCGCCGCCTGCGGTGGCGATGATGGCGGCGTCACGCCCCTCGACGGCCCGGCCGGCGGCATCGACGCGCCGGTCACCTGCTCGGTCTCGACCGGCAGCTTCGGCAACAAGGGCGCGTTGACCGGCGGGGCGACGTTCGCGGCCAGCATGACCAACGCGGCGCTCTACCGCATCGCGATGCAGGCGCCGCTCGAGGCCGCGATGCCGTTCGACGTCCTGTTCGTCGACTTCTTCACCGGCTACACGCCGTTCGGGACCGAGACGGCACCGACGCCGGTGGTGCCTGGCACCTACCAGTTGACCGGCGAACAGCTCAACTACGAGACCTGCGGGGTCTGCGTCACCCTGGGCACCAACGCCACCGCGACCGAGTACGAGGACGACTACATGGTCACCGGCGGAACCCTCGTAGTGGCGGCGGTCGGCGATGCGGTCGGCGAGACGCTCACGCTGACGGTGTCCAACCTCGAGTTCGAGCACGTCACCATCGATGGGACGACCAGCGTCTCGACGCCGGTAGGCGACGGCTGTGGCACGACGCTGACCAACGCGACCTTCACGGGCATGGTCGCCGCGCCGCCGCCGGCGGTGACGGGGGCCGGGCTGCCCCGTCGTTCGCGCCGCCGCTAGAACACCGACCGGTTTGAAACCGCAGCGAGTCCGATCGCTTGCGCTCCCCACCGGGCGTCCTGAGCCAGACCGAGCGCAAGCGAGGTCCGTGTCGAAGGACGGACTTCGTCGACATGCGCCCTTCGACTCGGCCGCTGCGCGTCCTCGCTCAGGGCGAACGGATTCCCACCGTCGTGGAACGTCGCGAAAACAGATCGGTTTCCAACCGAACAGATCGGTTTCAAACCGGTCGGTGCTCTAGTCACTTCCGGATCGACACCGCGAGGCCGCTGGCGTCGACGCGGATCTTGTAGCCGGCCTCGACCGGCATGTCGGTCAGCGGCTTCACGGCGGCCGAGATGCAGCCGCGCTCGCCGGGCGTCAGGTCGCCAGCGCCGAAGTACGCCTTGGCGCCGGCACCCCGCGCCACGATCGAGACGCCGAGCACGCGGTGCGCGCTGCCGAGGAAGCAGCCCGCGATTGCGGCCTGAAGGCGCGCTGCGGGATCGGCTGCGGCTGCGGCTGCGGTTCCGGTAGCGGTAACGGTTTCGGCAACGGTTTCGGCAACGGTTTCGGTCGCGGCTTCGGTCGCGGTTTCGGTCGCGGTTTCGGTCGCGGTTTCGGTCGCGGTTTCGGTCGCGGTTTCGGTCGCGGTTTCGGTCGCGGTCCCGGCTTCCATTCCGGTTACGGTCCCGGCCGTTGCCTTCTTCACCGGCTCGGTCGCCGCGATCGGCGCCGGCTCGGTGCGCAACGCCATCACCGCGACCGTCGCCGCGCCGGCTCCGATCAGCGCGCTCGCCAGCGCCACGACCAGCGTCTTCGAGCGCGAGGCTACGCGCAGGTCCGGGAGCGGATCGGATGGTGGTCGCACCGAGGTCATGACCGTCGCCGGCCTCGGCGTCGGTCGCTCGGTCAGGGCCTCGCAGGGATCCGCGAGCGCCGCGTCGTCGTTGGCGCCCGGTTCCACCGGCATCGTCACGCGCAGGGTCGCGCCCAGCGGGTCGATCCGGTCGGGGTCGATGCGCGTGATCGAGGCGTCCGGCATGGCCGCGTCGGCGAGGGCCGGCACCAGGCGTCGGGGCGCGGGCGGTCGCAGCTGCATCACGCCCGATCGCGACGACGTCGGCGGCGTGGGGCGCTTGGCGCGGGCACCCTCCAGATCGCCGGACCAGGAGGCCGGGCGCAGCGGCCGCGGCGGCGTCGCGGTTTGATCGTGGCGGGCGACCACGTCCATCAACTCGCGGCCGAAGTCGGTGGCCCGTCGAACCACCCGGGTCGGCTCCGCCGGGAGCTCGACGTCGGCGCTGGTTCCGGGCAGCCGCGGCGCCGGAGCGTCGCTGGTGAGAAACTGACCGAGCAGATCGCGCATCGGGCGCAGATCCGGCCAGCGCTCCTCGGGGAACGGATTCATCGCCCGCACCAGCACCGAACGCACGCTGCCGGCGATGGTCGGAAAGCTGTTGACGCCGGAGCCCATCTCGCCGCGCTGGATGCGGGTGATCTGCCGCGGCCGGTTGTTCTCGGCACCGAACGGATGGCGGCCGGCGAGCCGTTCGAACAGGACCACGCCGAGCGAGAACACGACCGAGCGAGTGTCGAGCGGCTCGCCGCGCAGCTGCTCGGGTGACGCGTAGGAGACACAACCGTCGAGCTCGGCGGACCGCAGCATCGCGCCGAGGGCCGGTACGGTCTTGCGCGCGCCGGCGTGCAGCTGATCGAGCACGGCGAGAAAGTGCCGCACGATCACGATGGTGTGCAGCGGCTCGGGGACGTCGACGTTGTCGGCGCCGGGCGCCAGCGCCCAGAATCGGTCGGCAAAGGTCGAGGTGGTCGCGGTCGGGGCAGGGAGGGGCGTCGACACGCCTTGCGGTAGAGCAAGCGGCGGGCCGCGACCCGATCCCGGTCGACGGAGCGGACCCACCGTGATTCCGGGCCCTTCCCACCCGATCCGCGACCACCCTGGGGCAGAGACCCCCGGACCGGGACACGAGGCCCCGTAGGTCCCGAGCGAACCCGCCGACGCGACGCGTCGGTGGTGGGGCGAACGATGATAAACCCGCGTCATGTCCGAGCTCCCGGCGCCGCGCTGGTTCGGCTTCGCGCTCGATCGCGGGGTCGCCACCATCACCCTCGATCGTCCCGATCGCCTCAACGCCCTGACCTTCGAGATCTATGCCGAGCTCGCCGTCGTGTTCGAGGACCTCGATCGCCACGACGCCATCCGCGCGGTGGTGATCACGGGCGCCGGCCGCGGCTTCTGCTCGGGCGGCGACCAGGATGACATCATCCACCACCTGCTCGGCAAGGGCACCGCGGAGCTGCTCGCGTTCACGCGCGCGACCGGTCGCCTGATCGCCGCCATCCGTCGCTGCCGGCGGCCGGTGATCGCCGCCGTCAACGGGGTCGCGGTCGGCGCCGGCGCGGTGATCGCGGCGGCGTGCGATCTGCGCATCGCCGCCGCCGGGGCTCGCTTCGGCTTCATCTTCCCCAAGGTCGGGTTGTGCGGCGCCGACATGGGCGCGTCGTACCTGCTGCCGCGGCTGGTCGGCCTGGCGCACGCCTCGGAGCTGCTGCTGTTCGGCGACGTCTTCGATGCCGAACGCGCGCTGGCGATCGGGTTCGTGAATCGCGTCGCGCCCGACGCCGAAGCGGCGCGCGCGCTGGCGCAGGAGTGGGCGGCGCGGCTCGCTGCCGGGCCGGCGTTCGCGCACGCGATGACCAAGCAGATGCTCGAGAGCGAGGTCGGCATGAACGTGGGCGAGGCGATCGAGGCCGAGGCCCAGGCCCAGGCGCTGTGCATGCAGCACGGCGACTTCGCCGAGGCTCACGCGGCCTTCAAGGCCAAGCGGCCGCCCCGCTTTGTCGGCGCGCCCGAGCCCGAGGCTGCGAGCGGTGGTGGCGCGTGAGGTCGCAGGCGATCCCGCTGTCGACCGACGATCTCGGCTGGTTCTTCGCCGACGAGCACGCCCGGCTCGCCGAGCGGCTGCGCGGCGCGGCGGACGCGATCGCCACCGCCGAGGACGCGGCCGACGAGCCGGCCCGCGATCGCGCCGCGGTCGCCGCGCTGGCCGAGCATGGGTTGTTCGCGCTGGTCGCGCCCAGCAGCGGGTCGCCCTCGGCGCGATCGTTGTGCCTGGCCCGCGAGCTGCTCGGCTGGGTGTCGGCGCGCGCCGACTCGATCTTCGCCGTGCAGGGCCTGGGCAGCTTCGCGCTCGGTCTCGCCGGCACAGCCGCGCAGCGCGGGCTGCTACCGGCGCTGGCGGCCGGCGAGTTGGTGGCGGCGTTCGCGCTCACCGAGCCCGACGCCGGCAGCGACGTGGCCGCGATCGCCACCCGCGCCACGCCCGACGGCGACGGCTGGCGCCTCGACGGCGAGAAGATCTTCATCTCCAACCTCGGCGTCGCCAGCCACGCCACCGTGTTCGCGACCGTCGATCCGGCGCGCGGCAAGCAGGGCATCACGGCGTTCTGGCTGCCGCTCGACGTCACCGGCGTCACGGTGGTGGCCCAGCAGCCGATCGCACCCCATCCACTCGGTCGCCTGCTGCTCGCCGGCGCCCGGGTCGGCGCCGACGCCGTGATCGGTGAGCGCGGCGCCGGCTTCAAGCTGGCGATGTTGACGCTCGACACGTTCCGGGTCTCGGTCGCCGCGGCCGCGGTCGGCATGGCGCGGCGCGCGCTGGCCGAGGCGGTGGCCCACGTCGGCGCGCGGATCCAGTTCGGCAAGCCGCTCGCCGAGCAACCGTTGGTCCAGGCCCACCTGGCCGACATGGCGGTCCAGATCGATGCCGCCCGCTTGCTGGCGCTGCGCGCCGCCTACCTGCGCGACGCCGGCGCGCCCCGCACCACCGTGGAGGTGTCGATGGCCAAGCTGTTCGCGACCGAGGCGGCGCAGGACGTGATCGACCGCGCGGTGCAACTGCTCGGCGGCCGCGGCGTGATGCACGGCGCCGTGGTCGAGCACCTGTATCGCGCCATCCGGCCGCTGCGCATCTACGAGGGCACCAGCGAGATCCAGCGCACGATCATCGGGCGCGCCGTCGCCCACGGGGCCGCGTCGTGACCAGCGCGCCGATCATCGCGCCGGTTCCGGCCGGGCGCGATGTCCGCTTTCCGGACGACTTCAACCTGGCCGACTACTGGCTCTACGATCGCCTCGCCGCGGGCCGCGGGAACCACGTCGCGATCCGGCTCGGCGACCGGCGCTGGACCTACGCCGAGGTCGCGGATCGCAGCCAGGCCCTGGCGCGCTCGCTGCAGGAGGCCGGGCTGGCGCCCGGCGAGCGGGTCTTCATCGTGCTCCCCGACCTGCCGCCGTTCGCGTGGGCGATCTTCGCCACCCTCACCGCCGGCGGCGTGGTCACCATGGGCAACCCGGTGGCGCCGGCGGCGGATCTGGCGCGCGTCATCGAGTACGTCGGTGCCCGGGTGCTGATCACGACCCCGGCGGTCGCCGACGCCATCCTCCCGGAGCTCGGTCGCACCACGCGGCTGGTCAAGATCCTGCTGGTGCCGGATGTCGGCATCGACGACGACCCCGAGGCAACGGTGACCGCCGGCCCGGTGCTCGGCGGCAGCAAGCGGGCGTGGGCGTCGCTCGATCGCGCGGTGGCGTCGGGGATCCCGTCGGCGCGCGGCCGGCCGCGCACCCACCGCGACGACTGGGCGATCTGGCTGTTCACGTCGGGCTCGACCGGCACGCCCAAGGCGGCGATGCACTGTCATCGCGACTTCGCGTTCAACACCGAGGTCTACGCCAAGGCGACCATGGGCTACCGCGCCGACGACATCACGGTCAGCGTGCCGCGGCTGTTCTTCGGCTACGCCACCGGCACCAACCTGTGGTTCCCGTTCGCGGTCGGCGCCACGGTGTGCTTGTTCCCCGAGCGGCCGACGCCGGAGAGCTTGCTGGCGGCGATCGCGCGCTATCGGCCGACCATCGTCACCAACGTGCCGACCATGCTGGCCAAGCTGCTCGACTTCGACGACGAGCGCCGCGCTCGCGGCGAGCCGGCGCTGGATCTGTCGTGCGTGCGCTTCCACCTGTCGGCGGGTGAGGCCTTGCCGCCGGCCTTGCTCGAGCGCTTCCTGGCTCGCTTCGCGGGCGCGGTCTACGACGGCATCGGCTCGGCCGAGATGTTCCACATCTACTGCACCAACCGTCCCGGCGACGTGGTGCCGGGCTCGCTGGGCCGCGCCGTGCCGGGGTATCAGCTCGCGATCCTCCCCGAGGATGCCGACAGCGCCGGTGCGCCGGCGGTGCCGACCGGCGAGATCGGCGTGCTGTGGGTGCGCGGCGACTCGGTGGCGCAGGGCTACTTCCAGGATCGCGACAAGAGCTGGCGCACCTTCCACGGCCACTGGTGCCGGACCGGCGACCTGTTCCGCATCGACGAGCGCGGCTACCTGTGGTTCAGCGGCCGCGCCGATGATCTGCTCAAGGTCGGCGGCGTGTTCGTGGCGCCGCTCGAGGTCGAGGAGTGCCTGTGCACCCACGCCGCGGTCAGCGGCGCCGCGGTGATCGGCGCCCAGGAGCAGGGCTTGACCAAGCCCAAGGCGATCGTCGTGGTGCGCCCCGAGGCACGGGCGCGGCTCGCCGACGCCGCCGCGCGGTCGGCGCTGGCCGCCGAGTTGCAGGACCACGTCCGGGCCCGGCTGTCGAAGCACAAGTATCCGCGCTGGGTCGAGTTCGTCGACGAGCTGCCGCGCAACGACCGCGGCAAGGTCGACAAGAAGTTGCTGGCCGCGCGCGACGCCGCCGGCGAGCTGGCCGTGATCGGTGACGAGCCGCTGGTGCGAGCGTGAGGCTGGGTGATCTCTCCAGTCCCGCGCTGGCGGCGCTGATCGGCGGGCCGCGGCCGGTGGTCGCGCTGGTGCCGGTCGGTTCCACCGAGCCGCACGGTCCGCACCTGCCGCTCGCCACCGACGTGATCATCTCCGACGCCGCGTGTGCGCGCGCGGTGGCGGCGCTCGATGGCGCCGGCGTCAGCGCGCTGATCGCGCCGGCGGTACCGTACGGCGTCACCGAGTGCGCGGCCGGGTTTGCCGGCGCGGTCAGCGTGCCGGCGGCGGTGCTGACCGCGTACCTGGCCGCGGTCGCCGAGGGGCTCCTGGCCCAGGGCTTCGTCCACGTCTGCCTGGTCAACAACCACCTCGAGCCGGCCCACGACGCCGCGGTGCGCGCCGCTGCGACCGGCGACCGGCGCGACCGGCGGGTCTCGGTGGCGTGCCCGCTGACCCGGCGCTGGGCGCGCACGCTGTCCGACGAGTTCAAGAGCGGCGCTTGCCACGCCGGCCGCTACGAGACCGCGATCGTGCTGGCCGCGACGCCGGCGCTGGTCGACGAAGCCGCGCGCGCCGCGCTGCCGGCGATCTCGATCAGCCTGTCCGAGCAGCTCCAGGCCGGCGTCACGACGTTCGCGGCGATGGGCATGGACCGCGCATATACCGGCGCGCCCGCCGCGGCGACCGCCGGCGAGGGCGAGGTGCAGCTGGCGCGGCTGGCCGAGATGATCGTCGCCGAGGTGTGCGAGGCGATGGCGCGAGCGTCCGCACCGTAGCCGACGATTCGGCCACGGTTTCGGCTTCGGCCTCGGCTTCGGTTTCGGTTTCGGTTTCGGCCTCGGCCTCGGCTTCGGCTTCGGCTTCGGCCACCCCGATTGCCCTGAGCGAGGCCGCCGCGGCCGAGTCGAAGGGCTCAGCCTCGACGGAGCGCGTCCTTCGACTCGCGCTCGCTTGCGCTCGCGCATCGCTCACGACGAACGGACACGACGAACGGAAAGGACGAACGGACACGACGAACGGACACGCGGATGCTCTAGCGCAGCAGCCTCGGGCCCGACGGATCCGGCGGGCGATCGCCGGCCGGGTCGGCGACCGGAGGCGGCGCGGCCGCGAGCGGGGTCAGCGGGCCGGCGGTGCGATGGGCGGCGACTCGGCACGTTCGCGGAGCTGGTCGGCACGCTTCGACAGCTGCAGCGTCTTCCACACCGCCCAGCCCCAGGCGGCGCAGGCCAGCAGCGGCAGCGCCACGACCGCCCACTTGCCGCCCAGCTCGTACAGCAGCTTGGTGGTGCGCCCGACGTAGAGCACGCCGCCTTCCTCCTCGAGCTGCGTGAAGTCCTGGTAGCTGCTCCACGACACCCAGAGGAGGAACGGGAGCAGCAGCAGCACCTGCCACACCTTGAGACGCCGGGGAACCCACATCGCGCCGACCATCGGCCGTCGCGGCCGCGCTTGTCAACTGCGTCGCCAAGCGCCCGCGCGCGGGCCCAGGCGAGGGTCGAGCTCAGCCGCGCGGCAACAACCTCACCACGCGGGCGGTCGGCAGCGGGCGTCCGTGCTCGCGCAGGAACTGGGCGCGCGCGGCGCGATCGACGGCGCGGAACAACAGCCCGGCGATGCCGCTGCCGGCGATCGCGGCGCTGGCGGCGATCGCGACCGCGGCCCCGAACCCGGCGGCGAACGGCAGCATGATCGCCAGGACCGCGGCGGTCGTCACCGCCGCCGGCGGCAGGCCGAGCACCGCCTTCATGCGATTGCGCGCCAGCGCGTCGTCGTGATAGTCGCGCTCGCAGGCGCGACAGCGGCCGCCGGCGCGCGGCTGGTGGCGACGGCACAGCGCCGCGTCGCAGCGCCCGCAGCGGCTCACCGCGTCCACGTCGCACCGCAGGCAGCGCCGGAATGCGCCCATGCCCCAGTGTGCTCCGCGGCGCGCCGTTCGTCATCCTGCGGATGGCGCCTGGCATGCAGCCAGCCGAGGCGCCGCTCCCGGTCGCCCCGCCGCTCCCCGCCGCTCCGCCATCGGCCCACCAACGGGCCGCCGAGGTCACTCCTTGATGCCGTGCTTCTGCTTGACCTGATCCAGCACGCGCGCGTACTCGACCTCCCAGGCCGAGGTGCCCTCCTGGAGGTTCTTGATCCGGGCCCGCACCTCGGTGTCGAGCTCGTCCTCGACCGCCATGTGCTTGCGCACGATCTCCTTGAGCTTCTTGCGCAGCACGGCGTCGTCGGCGAAGACCTCGTCGACGTTCTTGCTCTGCATGAACGCTTCGACGAGCTGGTTGGTGATCCAGGTGACCGCCTCGTCGCCGAGACCGAAGTCTTTCTGCTCGGCGAGCTGGCGCTTGGTGCGCGCCAGGTGGGCGTGGGGCAGGCCGCGGATCTCGAGGATGTCCTTGGCCCGCTCGCTCAGCTCCTTGTCGAGCCGGATGTACTCCTTGAGCACGGCCGAAACGTCGAGGGTCGCCTCCTGGTGATTGCTGACCTCGAGGTCGCCGTCAGCGGTGAGCTTGGTGATCACCTCGCTGGCGATGGTGTCGACCTTGGCCGAATAAAGTCGCATAAGTTCGCGGACTGTACGGGCCGGACATCGCTTTCGCAAGCCGCGGCCCCCCCGTATTCTCGACGACGTGGAAGCTTTTTCTGGATTGCCGCGCAAGCTCGTCGTCGCCGGTGTCGTCGTCGACGATCGCGGTCTGGTGTTGATCACGCAGCGGCGCGCCGACCAGTCGCTGGGCGGCTTCTGGGAGTTCCCCGGCGGCAAGGTCGAACCCGGTGAGGCGCCCTCGACCGCGCTGGTGCGCGAGCTGGATGAAGAGCTGGGCGCCGCCGTCGAGGTCGGGGCGGTGTGGGACGTGCTCCACCACGTCTATCCGACCTTCGAGCTGGTCATGATCGTCTATGGCTGCCGGCTGCGCCCCGGCCAGGCCGCGCGCGCCGTCGAGGTCGCCGACCTGCGCTGGGTCTGGCCGCGCGACCTGCCCGGCCACGACATCCTGCCTGCCGACCGCCCGCTCGTCGGGCGATTGGTCGCCGAAGGGCCACCGCCGTGGCCGGTTCCGCGAACGTCGTCGGGCGGCTAGTTTGACCCCGCGCCAACCGGGCGCCTACAATCGCGGGGATGGAAGGCCGCGCCAAGGTCACGAAGGAGGTCCTCTGCGAAGAGGCCCGCTTCATCCTCGCCAACGTCATGGCGGAGGCGCGCTACGGGCGCCAGAACCGTTTCGACGACATCCGTCGCGTGTGCGAGGGCGCGGTCTCGATCCCGTTCGCCGAATACGTGTCGTTCCTCGAGAAGGCGGGATACCTGCGCCAGGATCGCAACGGTGATTCGCTCGAGGTGACCCCCGACGGCGAGGAGGTCGTCAACGGCGCCGGCCTGACCGAGTTCACCGAGCGGGCGGTGAATCACTTCAAGAAGCTTCGCCAGACCCGCACCTCGGCGGGCATGGTCGGTCCGGCGGCGGTCGGCCTGAGCACCAACTCGGGCGTGCTCGCCTCGACGCTCGGGCGCGAGACCGGCGGTGGCGGCGGGATGCCGGGCAGCGTCGCCGGCATGCGCAAGGACTCCAAGGTCCACGCCTCGGGCGGTCGGGCGTCGATGTCGGTCGGCGGCGAGATCGCGTTGTCGGCCGAGATCGTCGATTCCCGCTACGAGAAGCTGGCGTCGCTGGGCTCGGGTGGCATCGGCACGGTGTATCGGGCCCGGCAGGTGCCGCTGGCCCGCGAGGTCGCGCTCAAGGAGGTCCGCGACCTGTTCGGCTTCTTCGCCGAGGACATGCGCTACGAGATCGTCCGCCGCTTCACCGAGGTGGTGCGGGCCGCGGCCAACCTCGCCCACCCGAACATCCTGCCCATCCACGACGTCAACCTCGAGCGCGATCACCCGTACGTGGTCAGCGAGCTGGCACCGAACGGCAGCGCCCGCCGGCTGATCAACGACGCCGAGGAGATTCCGGTCGATCTGGTCTTCAAGTACCTCTTGCAGACCCTGCATGCGCTGCGCGCCGCCCATGCCACCCGGGTCTATCACCGCGGCCTCAAGCCCGAGCAGCTGCTCATCGACGGCTACGGCAACGTCAAGGTCACCGATTTCGGATTCACGCGCATCGTCGAGCGCGATCAGGCCGTGATCCGCCAGATCTACGTCGGCATGGGCAACGTGGCCTACATGGCGCCCGAGCTGTACTCGGATCCGCTGGCGGCCGGCGCCCAGGCCGACATCTACGCGCTCGGCATCATCTTCTACGAGCTCCTGACCCGGAAGCTGCCGGGCCGTCGCTCGCCGATGCCATCGACCATCAACTCGGCGCTGCCGCGCGGCATCGACGACATCTTCGATCGCATGACCCGCGATAGCCGCACCGAGCGCTACGCGTCGGTCGACGACATCCTCGAGGACATCGACAAGCTCGAGGGCATGGACGAGCTGCTCGACAAGCAGACCCAGGTGCTGGTCGGCGAGAACCCGCTCACCACCATCAAGTTCCGCGACGGCGCCGACGAGTTGCTCGGCGCGCCGCTCGAGGACGGCGAGGACGGCGACAAGAAGCCGCAGCACCGCCCGTACTCGTTCCAACAGCGCAAGAAGAAGGTCTGAGCTCGCCGCGGCCGCCCGGCCGCCTCACGCCGCCTCAGGCCGCCTCACGCCGCCTCAGACTCGGCGTTCGCCCTTTTCGGCGCGATGCCGGTCGGCCTCTCGACGATCGTACCGGGTTGTGGTCGGTGTTCCGATGTGGGTCGCGCGACACGGTCGCGCCGGCCGGGAGTCCGGCCGAAGGCGAAGGGGAGGCTCGTCGGGCTCCGCCCGACGAGGGGAACGGCACGTTCCCTGGGATCGACTGATTCGTGGTTCGCCCAGGAAGGGCGAAACGCGAGTCAGAGCGGCAGGCTGTCGAGGTCGAGGCGCACCGCGCCCGCGTTGACCGCGGCCGCGAGCTGGCCGGCGATCTCGGCCATGATCGGCCCGGGCAGGCCCTCGAGCTGCTGGGTGAGCGCCGCCTTGTCGGCCTCGGTCCACGCGCCGCTCGCCAGCGCGTCGCCGACGATCTGGGTGGCGCGCTCGGCCTGGTCGGCGAGCTCGGGGGCGAGCACGCCGCGATCGAGGGCGGCGTCGTCCGCGGCCTGATGGTGGGCAACCGCACCGGCCCCGGTGGTCGGCGCGCTGGCCCGCTCGCGGGCCAGCTCCTGGCGGATGATGGCGGCCAGCTCGGCGCGCGCGAGGCCGTCACGCGCCGCCGGCGCCGTGGCCGCGACCTGGGCGGGCAGCGCCGTCGTCGGCGCCGAGCCGGCGAAGAACGCGCCGATGCCGAGGCCGATCGCCAGGCACAGGGCCCCGGTGCCGAGCATCGCCTTCACGGCAGGCTCGAGCCCGGCGGGTTGATGATCGCGGTCGGGCTCGCGACGTCGGCGACGTAGCGCGACATGTTGGTGATCTCGAGGTTCCGGCAGATGCCCAGGCCGTCGGCATCGATGATGAGGTGCGAGCTGGCGTTCACGGCCGTGATCGCGGTCAGCATCGCGGGCGCGCTGCTGCTGCACATGAACGCCCGGCCGGCCTTGTCCTTGGCGTAGCAGTAGCCGATCTCCTGGTTGGCGCGACACCCGATGTACTGCACGCTGTCGGCGCTGTTGCGGGCGCCCATGATCGATCCCTGGGCACGAGTGCGCCCGGACACGCCGGGCGTGGCGCCGATCGCGACCTCGTGGGTCGACTTCAATCCGGCGGTGGCGAACGCTGGCACCAGGGCCGAGGCAGCGAGCAGGATGGCAACGTAGATCTTGTTCTTCATGACGGGACTCCTTGCCGGCGGTGCTCAGCAAGGCGCGGGCCAGCGAACCGCGGCTCCGTCGCCCGCCGACCTCGCGGCGTTGGCCGCCGCCGGCGAGCGGTCGCCGACAACCTGCCTGGCCAAGTTGCCTAGCCAGCGGCTCGACGAGCTCCGTCAGGCCAGCGCGGTGGTCGTGACGGAGCCGTCCGGGAACGCCTGATAGACGGTGCGCGACGGTAGCTCGAGGCAGGTCAGCGGGCCGCCCTTGCCGGCGCCGGTGTCGATGCCGACCAGCGGACCGCGGGTCCACGCGGTGGTGCGGGACGGGTCCTCGGGCGGCAAGTCGCTGGTCGCGGTGTGGCCGAAGACCAGCGGCGGACCGCCGTAGCCGACGAAAAAATCAGGTTCGCGCTGCCAAAGCAACGACTTCGCCGTCGAGGTCTCGGGCGGGTTCCAGACCGTGCCCTCGCCCTCGAGGCCGGCGTGGACGTAGACCGCGTGGTGGTCGCGGTACCACAGCGGCAGGTCGCGCATCCAGCTCACCACCGGCGGCGGTAGCCACTGCGACGGATCGAGGTAGCGCTCGAAGTGTTCGGCCGCGACCAGGCCGCCGGCCACCGGCGGCGCGAGGTCGGCGAACGAGTGGAAGCTGGCCGCGACGCCGTTGCCGGGCGGCATCACGAACGACGCGTCCTTGTCGTCGATGGTGCGCAACAGCGCGTCCTCGTGGTTGCCACGCAAGAACACCACCTTGCCGACCGTCTTCTCGGGCAGCCGCCGCAGGATCTCGACCACGCCGCGGCTGTCGGGCCCGCGGTCGACGTAGTCGCCGAGGAAGACCAGGGTGTCGTCGGGCGCGATGAACGGCAGCGCCGCCAGCAGCGGCTCGAGCAGCGCGCGGTCGCCGTGGATGTCGCCGATCACGAACGTGCGCCCGACCGCCGCTGCTGGAGCCATCGTCATGGGATCCTCATGCCGCGGACGCCGAGCGCCGTCAAGGCGGCGGCGAGACGAGCGGCGTCGTCGCGCTGGTTGTAGAGGTGAGCCGAGACCCGCACCAGCGGCCACGGCGAGCCGGGATGGCTCACGATCGGGACCTCGACGCCGCGCTCGAGCAGCGCGCGCTCGACAGCGAGGTGGTCGGCGCCGGCCGGCAGCGTGACGGCCAGCGCGGCCATCGACGCGGCCGTCGCGCCGGTGGTGAGATCGATGGGCCCGGCGCCCAGCGCGTCGGCGAGATCGTCGCGCAGGACCCGGGCCAGCGCGCGGTTGTGGGCCCTTACCCGCGGCCAGCCACCGCCGAGCGCGGCGACCGTCGAGATCGCCGCCGGGACGGTCAGGTAAGGCGTCGGGTCGTGGGTGCCGGTCCAGTCGTGCTCGAGCCGGAACCGGGTCCGGGACCCATCGGGCAGCGTGGAGCCGTGGCTGGTGACGAGGGGGCGGAAGCCGTCGCGGCGATCGGCCGCGACCCACAGGAAGCCGGCACCCTTGGGCGCACAGGTCCACTTGTGGAAGTTGCCGGCGTAGTACGTGGCGCCCAGCGCGCCGACCCCGAGGTCGAGCATGCCGGGCGCGTGGGCACCATCGACGCACAGCGGCGCATGGGCGGGCAGGGCACGGGCCAGCACGCCGACGTCGAGCACCAGCGCGGTCGGGCTGGTGACGTGATCGACCAGCACCAGGCGCGTCCGTGGCGTGACGCGCTCGAGCACGGCGGCGATCGGCGCTGCGGGATCGCGGGCCGGCAGGGCGATCGGCGCCACCACCACGTGGGCGCCGGCGGCGCCGGCGGTGCGGTCGAGGGCATTGCGACAAGCGCGGTAGGCGTGGTCGGTGGTGAGCAGCTCGTCACCGGCGCTCAGGCGCAGGTTGGCGAGCACGGTGGCGACCCCATGGGTGGCGTTGGGGACGAAGACGAAGCCGTCGGGGTCGGCGCCGACGAACGTGGCGGCGGCGTCGCGGGCGGCGTCGAGCGCCGGCAGGTACTCGAGGACGAACCAGCGCATGGTGCCGGCCTCGAGCCGGGCGCGAGCGGCGGTCTGGGCGTCGAGGACGGCGCGCGGGCAGGCACCGAACGAGCCGTGGTTGGCGTGCACGACGGTCGGGTCGAGCGCGAACGCGTCGAGCGGAACCGCGGCCGGCTCGCGGCTCACAACGACGAATCCGCGGTGGCCGCCAGCACCCCGAGGGCGTGCTCGGCGACGGTGCGGGCGTCGGCGAAGGTCAGGCGTTCGAGCGCGGCGGCGGCCTCGAGCCACCGCACCTCGCGCAGCTCGTGGTCCTCGAGCTGATCGCTGGCTTCCATCAGGTACCAGCGCACCAGCTGGCGCTCGCCGTCGATCTCGAGCGCGACGTCTTCGAGCGGGGTGACCACGGCGGCGACCACGCCGGCCTCCTCGCGGACCCTGCGGATCGCCGCCGCCGCCGGATCCTCACCCGGCTCGAGGTGCCCGTTGGGCAGCACCCAGCGCTCGCGATGGCGGCGGCCGGTGATGACCAGCAGCTCGGGCGAGCCGTCGCTGCGGTGCCGCACCACCACGCCACCGGCGTGGGTCGGGGCATCGTCGGGCGAAGGCGGCACGGGCAACCGGGCGATGGTACCCGGGATCGGCTGCGGCGGGTTCCGCCGCAGGTGGGGCCGCGCGGGGCTACAGTGCGGGCGATGACGACGACGGACGAGGCCGCGGGGCGGCGCCTCGATCGCTGGAAGCGATCGCTGCTCGATCTGACCCTGCGCAATCGGATGCTCGATGCGCGCGATGGCCGCACCGTGGTGTCGTTCGTCGACGCCGATCCGGTGGCGGTGGCGGCGCTGCTCGACGACGATCGGGCGCTCGACCTGGTGCCGGTCACCGCGCAGGTCCCGCTCGCGTTGCAGACGCCGCGCGATCCGATCGAGTCGGGCCGCGGTGAGCCGACCGGCGCGGCCCCGCGCCGGCTGCTGGCCCCGCTGGCCGGCGACGAGCTCGATCGTCGCCTGGTGGCGATGGCGCGGGCGGCGCGCGAATCGCTGTCCGAAGCCGGCGCCCGCACGCTGTGGCTGACCCTCGGCACGTTGCGCTGGTCCGAATCCGCCGCCGGCGAGGCCTCGCCGTCGGGCGTCGCGCGCCACGCGCCGCTGGTGATGGTGCCGGCCGAGCTGCGTCGCGCCGCCGCCCGTGACCGCTACCAGGTCGCCGCCGCCGACGGTGAGGACTGGCGCTGGAACGACACCCTGGTCGAGAAGCTGCGCACCGCGCACGGCGTCAGCCTGGCGCCCCCGCTGCGGGGTGACGATGGCGCGATCGACGTCGCCGCGACGCTGGACGCGGTGGCGGCGGCGGTGGCCGGCGTGGCGGGATGGATGGTGGTCCGCGACTGCCGGCTCGCCGTGCTCTCGTTCACCAAGTTCGTCATGTGGACCGACCTCGAGCAGCGGGGCGAGACGCTGCTGCGAGCGCCGGTGGTGGCGCACCTGGCGGCCGGCGGCGCGGCACCGTTTCCGTCCGGCGATGGGTTTCCGGATCCATCCGAGCTCGATTCGATCTCGCCCGCCGAGCTGTTCGCGCCGCTCGACTGCGACGCCAGTCAACTGGTCGCGGTGCTGGCCGCCGCCCGCGGTCGCAGCTTCGTCCTCCAGGGTCCGCCCGGCACCGGCAAGTCGCAGACCATCACCAACCTGATCGCGCAGTGCCTGGCGGCCGGCAAGTCGGTGCTGTTCGTCGCCGAGAAGATGGCGGCGCTCGAGGTCGTGCAGCGCCGCCTGACCGCCGCCGGCCTGGGCGATTTCTGCCTCGAGGTGCACTCGCACAAGGCCAAGAAACGCGAGGTCATCGCCGAGCTGGCCCGGGTGCTGGAGCGCGTCTGGCGGCCCAACGCGCCGGTCATCGGCGATGACGCCCGGCTCGCCGCCGCTCGCGACGACCTCGATGGCGTGGCGACCGCGCTGCACGCGCCAGGGCCATCGGGGGTGACCGTGCATGACGCCCTCGGCCGGCTCGGCGAGCTCCAGGACGAGTGGCGTCTCGACGGCGACGTCGGGGTCACCGGCGTGACCGCCGCGGTGGTGGCGGTGCGCCGCGAGGCGATCGCGCGGCTGGCCCAGGCCGCCGTCGAGATCGATCCGGTCGCGACCCACCCGTGGCACGGCGCCACGCTCGAGGCCTGGCCCATCGACGGGCAGGAGCGCGTGGCGGCGGCGGTGGCGGCCGCGCAGGCGGCGGGCCGGGCGCTGGTGGCAGCGGTCGCCGGACTGCCGGGGGTCGTGCCCGGCCTGGCGGGGCGGACGCGCGCCGAGCTCGAGGCGCTGGGGGCGCTGGCCGCCACGGTGACCGCGACGCCGCGTCCGGGCGTCGAGCTGGTGATGGCGGCGGGACCGGTCTCGGCGGGCGCTGGCGCGGCGAGCGGCAGACCCTCCGCCGACAAGCTCGCGCTGACCAAGCCCAAGGCGGCGGTGGCGACGACGATGGAGGCGGCGCCGAAGGAGCCCGACACCTGGCTGGCGCTGGTGCGGCAGCGGCGGGCGCTGGCCCGGAAGCTGACCGAGCGCTGGAGCGACCGCATCTACCAGCTCGATCTGGCGGCGCTCGCCGAGACCTTCCGGGCCTGGGGTGGCCGGTTCTTCCTGTTTCGCTGGTTCGCGCTGCGCAAGCCGCGCCAGGCGGCTCGCCTGGCGCTGGCCAGCGGCGTCAGCCTGCCCGACGACGCCACGATCGCTGACGAGCTCGATGCCGCGCGCATCATCGAGAAGACCGACGTGTTGCTCGACGCGGCGCGACCGGCGGCCCGGAGCTGGCTGGGAGCGCTGGCGGCGGCTGCCGACGACGACGGTGACCTGGAACCGGTCGACCGAGCGCTGGCGTGGGTGCGCGAGCTGGCCGCGGCCTTCGCCAAGGTCGCGGTGACCGGCGATCGTCCCGCGGCGTGGCGCGCGCTGGTCGCCGCGGTGAGCGATGGGCCCGAGAGCGGCGCCAGCGGCGGCGGCGTGGCCGCGTTCGCCGACGTCGAGCGCGCGGTGACCGCCTGGCGCGAGGCGCTGGCGCGGCTGTCCGAAACCTGCGGCGTCGTGGTCGGCGACGGCGACGGCGGTGCTGGTAGCGATCACCTGGCGGAGCTGGCCGAGCGCACCGAGGCATGGGCGGCGGCACCCGGCTCGCTGCGCGACTGGACGGCGTACGCGCGCGCGCGCAAGGTCGCGCTCGCCGCCGGGCTGGAGGTCGTGATCACGCAGATCGAGCACGAGACCGTCGCCGACGATCACGTGGTGGCGGCCTGGGAGCGGGCGCTGCATGCCGCGATCGCCGACGCCGGCGTGGCGACGGCGCCCTCGCTGTCGGGGTTCCACGGCGCGACGCATCAGGCCCGCATCGCCGAGTTCGCCGAGCTCGATCGGGCCCAGCTCGGGGTGGCCCGCGCGCGGGCGATCGCCCGCCTCAGCGAGCGCGTGCCCAAGGTCAGCACCGAGGTGGCCGATGGCGGCGAGGTCGGCGTGCTGTTGCACGAGGCCCGGAAGCAGCGCCGCCACCGTCCGCTGCGGGCGCTGTTCCGCGACATCCCCAATCTCCTGACCCGGCTCAAGCCGTGCTTGCTGATGAGCCCACTGTCGGTGGCGCAGTACCTCGATCCCGGCCCCGGTTCGAGCGCGGCCGCAGCCGACGCGCCGGCGACCGCGTTCACCGGCTTCGACGTCGTGGTCTTCGACGAGGCGTCCCAGATCCCGACCTGCGATGCGATCGGCGCCCTGGCGCGCGGCAAGGCCGCGGTGGTGGTCGGCGACTCGCGCCAGCTGCCGCCGACGCGGTTCTTCGAGCCGGGAGGTGGCGGTGACCCGGCGGACCACGATCGTGACGATGGTCCCGACGAGGTCGAGGAGCTCGAGAGCATCCTGGACGAGTGCGTGGCCGCCCGGCTGCCCGAGCTGCGCCTGTCCTGGCACTACCGGAGCCGTCACGAGGATCTGATCGGGTTCTCCAATGATCGCTACTACGATGGTCGGCTGGACGTGTTCCCGGCGGCCGCGGCGCAGACCGCTGACCTGGGCGTGGCGTGGCGCAAGGTCGACGGCGTCTACGATCGCGCTGGCACGCGCACCAACCGCGTCGAGGCCGAGGCGGTGGTCGCCGAGATCATGGCGCGGCTCGCCGATCCCGAGCGCGCGAAGAAGTCGATCGGCGTGGTCACGTTCGGTCGGCCGCAACAGGAGCTGGTGCTCGATCTGCTCGACGACGAGCGCCGCCGCCATCCCGAGCTCGAGCGTTATTTCGGCGACCAGGTCGGCGACCAGGTCGGCGAGCCGGTGCTGGTCAAGAACCTCGAGACCATCCAGGGTGACGAGCGCGACGTCGTGCTGTTCTCGATCGGCTACGGCCCCGACCGCGACGGCAAGCTGACGATGAACTTCGGGCCGCTCAACCGCGCCGGTGGCGAGCGCCGGCTCAACGTCGCGGTGACCCGCGCCCGCGAGCAGCTGGTGGTGTTCTCGTCGCTGGAGCCCGAGATGATCGACGCCGGCTCCGATGGCGATGGCGTCGCCGCGCTCGGGGTCCGTCATCTCGGCGAGCTGCTGCGCTACGTTCGCGACGGCGAACGGGCGGGTGGGGCGCGCGAGGTCCGGGAGCCGCTGACGCCGCTGGGTCGCGCCATCGGCCTCGGGCTGGTGGCGCGCGGCTGGACCGTCCACCATCAGGTCGGTTGTGCCGGGTATCGGGTCGACCTCGCGGTGGTGGATCCCGACGATCCGGGGCGCTACGTGCTGGGGGTCGAGACCGACGGTCCGTCGTATGCGCGGGCCACGACCGCACGCGATCGCGACCGGCTGCGCGGCCTGGTGCTCGGAAATCTCGGCTGGCGCTTGCACCGCATCTGGTCGCTCGACTGGTGGCACGACGCCGACAAGGAGTCGCAGCGGGCGCACAACGCGGTGATCGCGGCGATCGCGGCGGCGCGGGCGGCGCGCGCGCCGCGCCGCGCGAAGGCGTCGGCGTCGGCGTCGGCTCCGGCTCCGGTTTCGGTTTCGGCTCCGGTTTCGGCTCCGGTTTCGGTTTCGGCTCCGGTTTCGGTTTCGGTTTCGGTTTCGGTGCCGGCCGCGGTCGATGCCGCGCCCACGGTCAAGACCGCCGGTGGCAGCAAGCGCGTGGCCGCGCGTCCGGCGACCAGACCGGTGGCGGCGCCGGAGGCCTCGCGTCCGGGTGGCCCGGCGGTCGCGCCGTATCAGGTCGCGGGCGTGCCGGCTGGGCGGCGCAAGCCGGACGATCTGTTCGACGCCGCGCGCGAGCCGGAGATCGCCAACGTGATCGACGCGGTGCTGGTGGTCGAGGCGCCGATCCGGATCGGCTTGCTCGCGCGTCGCGTCGGTGCCTACTGCGGCATCGGTCGGGTCACGGCGCGGGTCACCGACCGCGTCAAGGTCCTCGCGCTGGCCCGCGGGCGCATCGCCCGGGACGGCGACACCGACGTGGTGTGGCGTAACGACCAGGATGCGGTGGGCTGGCCGGTGGTCCGGGTTCCGGGTCCAGCAGCCGAGACCCGCCGCGACGTCGAGGAGTTGCCGCTGCTCGAGATCGCCGCCGCGGCGCTGGTCGTCCTCCACCGCAACGTCGGCCTGCCGGCCGCCGACCTGATCCGCGAGACCGCCAAGCTGCTTGGCTTCAGTCGCCAGGGCGACGTGGTCAAGAAGCGGATGGCCGACGGCGTCGCCGAGCTTGCCGCCCGTGGGGCCTGCAAGGTCGACGGCGATCGCGTCAGCTTGCCGTGACCGGCGGCCCGGTCGCGGTTCAGACCACGCGCAGCTGGGCCCGTGGCGTCGGCTCCAGTCGTTCCAGCGGGGCCCAGTCGGGCTCGCGCAGGTAGCGGAGCAGGCCGGCGGCGAACCCGACGCCGTGGCTGAGGTGCAGCGTGGGCAGGATGGCCCAGGTGGTGGCGATGCCGGCGGGACCGAGCGCGCGCCCGATGCGAACCGCCTCGACGCCGGTGGCCAGCGCGTAGGCCGCGACCGCCGCCGGCGCCAGCGGCCACAGCGGTGGGACCACCAGCAACGTCGCCCCGCCCACCACCATCAGGAACGGGATCGCCGGGCGCAGGGTCGGGAAGCGACCGAGCTTGAGCAGCGTGCGCGCCCGGCCACGACCGTACTTGTAGTACTGCTTCGCGAGCGTCGAGAACGAGTCGCGCGGGTAGTAGTGCACCTCGATGTCGCGCGACAGGTAGATCTTGCCGCCGGACTCGAGCAGGCGCTGGTTGAGCTCGGCGTCCTCGTTGGTGATCGCCTTGGGGTCGTAGAGGCCGATGGCTTCGAAGACCCGCTTGCGAAACGCGCCCAGGAACACGGTGTCGACGAAGCCCTCGCGGCTGGCATCGCGGTAGCCGGCGCCGCCGACCCCGAGCGGCGAGGTCAGCGCCGCGCACAGCGCGCGCTGGAAGTCGCCGGCCGGGCCCGGCTTCGCCTTGGCGCGCTGCGCGCCGCCGACGTTGTCGGCGCCGGTGCGCTCGAGGGTCTCGACGCAGGTCCGGACGTAGGTCGGCGCGTACTCGCAGTGGACGTCCATGCGGACGACGATCTCACCGCGCGCCTCGCGGATGAGGCGGTTGAGGCCGGCGGCCTGCAGCCGCTCCGGGTTGTCGACCACGCGGATGCGCGGGTCGTCGGCCGCCAGCGCGGTCAGGATCTCGCGCGTCCGGTCTTCGCTGCGGCCGTCGGCGATCAAGATCTCGATTCGATCGCGGGCGTAGTCCTGGGCCTGGACCGAGCGGATGCAGGTCTCGATGAACCGCTCCTCGTTGAAGGCCGGCATCGCGATGGTGACCAGCGGTAGCGCCATGGTGCCGACATCGTACCCGTCAGGGCCGGGGGCGCGCCACCCAGGCGCCGCTGGCGACGATCATCACCACGCCGCCGACGGCGAGCTGGCCGACCGGCTCGGCCCACGCGATCGCCCCCACCGCGACCGCGACCACGGGCTCGGCGTAGGTGAGCATGGCGGCGCGGCTCGCCCCGATCACCGCCAGGCCGCGGACGTAGATCACGCCGGCGACGGCGCCGAGCACGACCGCGCCGCTCGCCACCCAGGCCAGGGCGCGGGTGCCGGGGACCACGCCGGCCGCGATCGCGAACGGCGCCATCAGGGCCGCGGCCAGGAACGCGTGATACGAGATCACGCGCGCGACGCCGAGCAGCGGCACCAGGCGGCGCACGACGAAGACGTTGCCCGCATAGGCCACCGCGCTGGCGGTGCCGAGCGCGGCGCCGGTCAGGTCGACTTCGCCGCGCCACGGCTCGAGCACCAGCGTCAGCCCCGCGCATGCGATCAGCGCCGCCGGCACCGCGCCCGGCACCCGTTCGCGCTCGACGACCGGTGCCAGCACGGCGATCAAGACCGGCGCCAGGTAGTGGGTGAGCACCGCGACCGCGACCGTGGTCTCCTGCAGCGCCGCGAAGTACGTCAGCACGTTGGCGGCGTCGAAGGCACCGTTGGCCGCGAGCAGGATCAACGCGCGTCGGCTCCACACCGCCGGCGTCGCGGTCAGCGCCGCCGGCAACGTGGTCGCCGCCATGACCACGAACACCAGCGCGCCGAAGGTCGCGGCCGGCAGCGCGGCCGGCCGCACGAACAGGCTCCACAGGCCCCACAGGGCGGCGGCGCCGGCCACCGCGGCGGCGCCGCCCCACCCGACCCGCCGCTCGCTCACCGCATCCCGGCCAGCGTGGACAGCACGGCGCGAAGGTACCATCGCGCCCGGTGTCCGACGCTCGCGACCAGCAGGAGCGGTTCCTGCGCGACTTTCACCGCCGTCATCCGGGCGTGACCGCGCGGGCGTTCAGCCGGGGCCGCGTCGCCGGCGGTGGCTCGTCGTACGATGCGCTGGCGCGGGCGGTCGGGCCGGGCGTCGGGCGGGTCGTCGATCTCGGCTGTGGCGACGGCGCGCTGCTGGCGGTCTTGATCGCGGGCGGCGCCGCGCCAGCGGCGCTGGTCGGTGTCGACCTCAGCCGGGACGAGCTGGCCGCCGCCGCGGCGCGTCGCCTCGGCGTGGGACTGGTGCACGCTCGCGCGCAGTCGCTACCGCTCGGTGACGCCACCACGGACGTCGTGGTCTCCCACCTCGCGTTCACGCTCATGCGCGATCCCGATCTGGTCGCCGCCGAGGTGCAGCGTGTGCTCGCGCCCAGCGGCCGCTTCGTCACCGTGGTGGGCGGCGGGCCGCGGGGCGACGACGCGTACGCGGGCGCGGTCGAGCTGGTGTTGCCGGCGGCGCGCGCGGCGGCGGCGGCCGGGCCCGCGATGCCGCGGCTCGGCGAGGTGCGGGCGCGCAGCGACCGCGGGCTGTGCGCCATCTTCGCCGTCGAGCGCGGCTGGTCGGCGCTGGCGATCGAGGAGCTGCCAGTCGATCTGTCCGGATCGCCGGACGAGGTGTGGTCGACGATGTCGACCCTCTACGAGCTCGACGGCGTCGTGGCCGCCGAGGTCGACGAGGTGCGGGCCCGCTTCCTCGCCGCGTGCGCGCGCTGGCGCCGCGACGACGGCGCCATCGCCTGCACCATGGCGACCCGGCTGGTCGCCGCGACCCGGGTGTAGGCGTCGGCGCCGACCGGCGGTCTGATGACACCGGCGGTCTCGGGCGCGAGCCCACCCTCACCGAGTCCTGACCGGGGCCCGCGTCTACGGCGGTCCGGGCTGGGCGGTCACGGAACCGACCTCGGCCTCGAGGCGATGGTGGAGCGTCACCGGCTCGTGCCTCCGGCGCAGCCTCATGTTGAGCATCTCGATCACGAGCGAGAAGGTCATCGCGAAGTAGATGTATCCCTTTCCGACGTGCTCGCCCATCCCCTCGACCAGGAGCATCACGCCGATGAGGACCAGGAAGCTCAAGGCGAGGATCTTCATGCTCGGGTGCCGGTTGACGAAGTCACCGATCCGACCCGCGAACACCAACATCACGCCGACCGCGATGATCATGGCGATGACCATGACCGCAATGTGACCGGCCATGCCCACGGCCGTGATGACCGAGTCGAGCGAGAACACGACGTCGAGGACGAGGATCTGCGCGAGGATCAGGCCGAATGACGCCGAGCCCTTGGGTGCCGCGCTGTTGCCGTGTCCGACCTCGAGCTTGTCGTGGATCTCGTGGGTCGCCTTGGCGATCAAGAACAACCCGCCCCCGAGCAGGATGAGGTCGCGGCCCGAGAACTCCGTGTCCAGCACCGTGAATAGCCCGGCCGTGAGCCCCATCACCCAGGAGATCGCGAACAGGAGCAGTAGCCGCAGGACGAGCGCGAGAGCGAGCCCGAGGCGGCGCGCTCTCGCCTGTTGCTCGGGGGGCAGCTTGCCGGCGAGGATGGCGATGAAGACGACGTTGTCGATCCCCAGGACGATCTCCATCGCCGTGAGTGTCGCCAGGCTGATCAGCACGTCGGGGTCGAGCACGAGGTCCATCGCTACTCCGGGTCGGCGAGATTCGACTCAGGCACCTGGCCCTTGTCAAGCCCTCGGCGGGCTCCACGCCCGCCGAGAGCCGGCGTGAAGATCCGGATGGTCGTGCCCTTTCGCTCGCTCACTGGTCCAGCCACGATGACCATCTCGCAACACGTAGACCATTCGATAATCTCGCGCCGATGCGTCGAGTGACTCGAACTGTGCCGTCGGGCCGGTGAAGACGAAGCGGCCGGCCCGGGGTCGCTCAGTGGAAGCGCCGGTAGTCGGGCGGGGTCGGTTCCGGAGCGGCGACCGCGAGGCCGCGGTCGTGGAGCAGCCCGTCGGCGAGCGAGTAGATCCAGCCGTGCACGGTGACGTTCTGCCCGCGCCGCCACGCGTCTTGCACGATCGTCACGCAAACAGCCGCTGCTGCGCCGCCTCCTGGATCGCCGCGACCGCAGGGTTCTTGATCCGTCGTTCCATGGTGATGGCGTAGAACCGTTCGCGCACGTCGTCGGTCGTTCCGATGGCCGCGACGCCGTACTTGGCTCGCACCGTACCGGCCAGCGCGGACGGCGTGGGGAACGCGCCCCACCCGGCCTGCCCGAGCGTCTTGAGCAGGGCGCTGTCCTCGACCTCGGCCACCACCTTCGGGCGGATCTTCAACCGCTCGAACCACTCCTCGAGCGCCTGCCGCGACACGGTGGTCCAGGTCGGCAACACCACCGGAGCTCCGTCCAGGCACTGGGGGAATCCGCGGCGACTGATCCCGAGCTCGGCCGCCGCGAAGAACGTGACCCCGCACTCGCCCAGCAAGTGACTCCACGCCTTGACTCCACTCCCGGTCGGCACCTGCGCGTCTGACACGACCACGTCGACCATGTGAGTGGCCAGCTCGACGAGCAGCCGCTCCGGGCGGTCTTCGCGACACACCACGTGGATCGGCTGGCTGGACCGCCGCAGCGGCTCGAGGAGCTTGCCGACGAGCAACTTCGGCACCGAGTCGGCGACGCCGATGACGAGGCGCGTCGCCTTGCCGGTGGGCCGCCCCTTCACGGTATCGAGCATCTCGCGGCCGAGCGAGAAGATCTCCTCCGCATAGCGGTACACGACCTGGCCGACTTCGGTGAGCACGAGCCGCCGGCCCTGGCGCTCGAACAGCTTCTCCCCCATGGCGCCCTCGAGCACCTTGATCTGGGTCGAGATCGTGGGATGGGTCAACCGGAGCTTCTCGCTGGCCCGGGCGATCGTGCCTTCCCGAGCGACCATCCAGAAGTAGTGGAGATGATGGTAGTTCAGCCATTCGAGGGCAGCCGACATGCGTACGATTCTCCAACGTTGTCGGGCGTAACTTCCGAATGGTCGACTTTACCACGTGACCCCATGGTGACTGCGTCGGGTCACAGCGCGCAGCGCCGCCATGGGATCTTCTTCGGCCGTGGTCGTGCTGCGCGTCGTGAGCCGACGTCCTGGAACCGGAGGAGACCACCATGGCGGCGGACGAGCCTCGTCACGACCCTGCGAAACGGACCGGTCATGGACGGGGGGACCGCCGCGGCCGGGCCATGGCTGTCGGCGTCCGTCCGCTCGCGGTCGATGGTCCACCGCGCCGGCTCCTCGTCGCCTGAGGGCCCATGGAGACCGTCGGATCGCCACTACTCTGGGTCGGCTTCATCGGCCTGGTCCTCGGCTTTCTCGCCATCGACCTCGGCATCTTCCACCGCACGGCGCACGAGGTTCGCTTCAAGGAAGCCCTCACGTGGTCCGCGGTCTGGATCGCCACCTCGCTCCTGTTCGACCTGTGGATCTGGCGCCAGTTCGGCGGCCAGGCCGCGACCGAGTTCCTGACCGGCTACCTGATCGAGAAGTCCCTGTCCGTCGACAACATCTTCGTCTTCGTCATCATCTTCGCGTCGTTCGGGATCCCGGCGATCCACCAGCACCGCGTCCTGTTCTGGGGCATCATCACCGCCCTCTTCCTGCGGGCCGGGATGATCCTGGGCGGCGTCGCGCTGCTCGAGGCCTTCCACTGGATGATCTACGTCTTCGGCGGCCTGCTGGTGGTCACCGGGATCAAGATGTTCCTGTCGCGCGACCACGACGAGAGTCCCGGAGAGAGTCGGATGATGCGCTGGTTCCGCCGGGTGATCCCGTCGACCACCCGGCTCGACGGGCAACGCTTCTTCATCCGCGATGGCGGTCGCCGGGTGGCCACGCCCCTCCTCCTGTCGTTGCTCCTCATCGAGGTCTCCGACGTCGTGTTCGCGCTCGACTCGATCCCGGCGATCTTCGGCGTCACCCGCGACCCGTTCATCGTCTTCACGTCGAACGTCTTCGCGATCCTCGGGCTGCGCTCCCTGTACTTCCTCATGGCCGGCGCGTATCAGCGCTTCGCGTACCTCAAGGTGGGGCTCGCGGTGATCCTGGGCTTCGTGGGCGTCAAGATGATGATCGCCGAGGTCTACAAGGTCCCGACCTGGGTCTCGCTCGGTGTGATCGCCACGATCCTCGCCCTCTCGATCAGCTGGTCGTGGGTCGTGTCCGGCCGTCGCGAACGGGCGGCCGCCGCGGTCGCCGTCACTCCCAACGCGGAGGCCCGATGATCCCGAGCATGGTGAGAGACCCCGGACTACAACGCCCCCGCGCTCGGCGCGCGGGGCAGGAGCCGTGACACATGTCCATCGTCTGTGGCCTCGATCCCACCGATCCGTCCTCGACCGCGCTCGCGGTCGCCACCGCGATCGGTCGTCGGCGCAACCAGCGCGTCGTGCAGATCAGCGGCGGCGCCGAGCGACTGGCCGACGCTGCGCACGGCGAGGCGGCCGAGCTCCTGGTCGTCGGCACGAGCGCGCCGGTCGATTGGCTGGCGCGCCATGCCGCGGTGCCGCTCCTGGTCGTGCGCGACGCCGAACCGTTCCTGGCCTGGGCCGCCGGGGCGCGGCCGCTGCGCCTCGTCCTCGGCTGGGATGAGACCGCGAACACGGTCGCGGCCCTCCACCTGGTCAGGGCCCTGCGCGCCGCCGGCGCAGTCGACGTGACGATCGTCCACGTCTACTACCCCGACGAGGCGGCGCGTCAGTACGGAGTGCGGCGGGTCTCGATGGTGGAGCCGTCCGCGGAGCTGGAGACGTTCATCGTGCGCGACATCGCCCACCGCCTGGCCGCGCTCCCGGGCGACGGTGCGCTGGTGATCGTCGCGGCGCGGGGCCTCGGCCGGATCGGCGATCACCTGACCGACGCCGCCGAACACCACCGGGCCGATCTCATCGTCGTCGGCAATCACCACCGGGGCCGGCTGCGCAAGCTGTCGTCGGTCGCGGCGGTGGTCCTGCATGACGCCGCCCAGTCGGTGCTGTGCGTGCCGCTCCGCGCCAGCGACGTGACCGACGAGGTGCCGGCCTTCCGGATCGCGATGGTCGCCACCGACGGCTCCGCGTTTGCGAGCCGCGCGATCCCGTACGCCTTCGCGCTGCTACCGGAGCACGGCGAGCTCCACCTGATCCAGGTCGTCAACGGCGACGACCACGGCGACGACGCGGCGCTGGCCGCGGCGATGCTCGCGCTGCCACCGGCGAGCCGCCCCGACGTGATTGCGCACGCCCACGTTGTCCACGACGGCGACGTCGCCCACGCGATCGCGACCGCCGCCGAGCGGGTGGGCGCCGACGTCGTCTGCATCGCGTCGCACGCGCGGGTCGGGATCGCCCGAGCCCTCGCCGGCTCGCTGACCGATCGCCTGCTTCACGTCTGTCACCGGCCGGTGCTGGTGCTCCACCTGGCGGAGTAGCGTCCGGACTCGCAGGGCAGCTCCAGCCACATCGCTGGACGGCATCGATGCCGGATCACGGCGCGGCGAGTGCGAGCGCGGCGGGTGCGGGCGCGGCGGGTGCGGGCGCGGCGGGTGCGGGCGCGGGCGACGCGGGATCGACGCCCGGGACGGACTTGCGCGCTTCCTGCATGTAGCGGGATTCCATGTCGGCGAGCAGCTTCTCGTCGTCGGCGCTGAGGGTCTTACGCTTGCCGTCGGTCAGGACCTGGGGCAGGCCGGTGCCTTCGGGCATGTTCGGCAGGACGATGATGGTGCGGTTCGCCGAGGCGCCGATCGCCTTGTAGACCTGCACCGCGCGCTGCTGCACGTAGAGCGGGTCGAGCGTCGAGCTGATGATCATCTGCTGCTTGGCGACCCGCAGCGCCTCGAGGACCCGGATCGCGGCCTCCTTGGTCGCCTTGGCCAGGACGAACTGCTGGCGCTCGAGCTCCTGCTTCTTGGCGATCTTGCGCGAGATGGCGTCGGCGACCTCGCCTGGAAACTGGATCTGACCGATGTCCACGCTCTCGATCATGATCGGCGTGGTGCCGAACTTGGCGGCCAGCTTCTCGGCGATCAGCTGCTTCACCTTCGGCGTCTCGAGCTGGATGTCGGTGGCCGAGAACGCCGAGACCTGCTCGCGCACGATC
>CANKMW010000020.1 GCA_947483555.1 Myxococcales bacterium | reverse complement strand
GGCGGTGACGTGCGGCGGTTCTTCCAGATCGCGGCGGGGAGCGCGAGCGAGGTGCGCGCCGTGCTCGATGCGGCGGAGGCGTGGGGGTGGAGCGTGGAGGATCGAGAGGCGCGGCAGGTGCTGGATCGGTTGCTGGGGCTGCTGTACGGGCTGGTGCACGGTCCGCGGAGCAGACGCGCGGGGGCGGATTGCGCACCGTAGGCGGCTGCGGTTGCGGCTGCGGCTGCGGCTGCGGCTGCGGCTGCGGCTGCGGCTGCGGCTGCGGCTGCGGCTGCGGTTGCGGTTGCGGTTGCGGCTGCGCCTCCGGCCCCCAGCGTCAGTTCATCTCCGCCCGCTCCGCCAGCGCCTCCAGCACCTCGTTGACAAAGTCATCGGGGGGCACGAATTCATAGTGCTCTTCCGTCTCCCGCGTCGGCAGCGTGCGGATGGCGCCTTCGCGCCACCAGAACAGGTTGGGCGAGATCGAGCCCGGGCCTTCGGCGCACAGGTTCGACGCCATCACCACCATGGCGTCGATGGCGCGCAGCGCGCTCGGGTCGGTGATGACGTGCCAGATCAGCGTGTGTCGGTTGGGCACCGCGGCCAGGGCGCCGAACGGCGCCTCGGGCGGGACGAAGTCGGACAGCAGCAGGAGGTTCGACGCGATGAAGAAGCTCTCGCCGGTCATCGCCTTGACCACCGCGCCGCCGACGTCGATGTCCTCGATCGGCCCGCGCTCGGTGCGGCGCTGGTTGGCCAGCGCCTGGTAGTACAGCTCGTCGCGCGACACGCCCCACTTGCCGAGCGAGTCGGCCGCCACCGTCACCACGTTCGACGGCAGGTCGTAGCACAGCACCGCGGTCAGATCGTCGGCGACGTCATGGAGCACGAACTGGTCGGTGCCGCCGGTGAACGTGTCGCGGGCATACAACCTCAACTTGAGGTGAGGCCGCGCCGCCACGATGTTGGCGCCCAGCTGGCCGGCCAGCTCGCGATCGCCGCGCCCGGCGACCAGGGCGTCGAAGTGCGACGAGATGACGAGCGGGAACGACTCGATGCCGGCGGCGCGACAGAGCTGGGCCAGGTTGGTCAGGCCGAGCGCCTCGTCCTCGTCACTGCCCCAGCGCGCCCACAGCACACCCTCGTCGACGCGATAGGCGACGTGGCGGCGGGCGAGCTCGGCGGTCAGGGCCAGCACGAACTCGCGCCACTCGTCCTCGCCGAGGAACCGCGCCCACTCCGGGCGCCGCGCCGGATCGAAGCCGGGGCTATTCGGCGAAGAGGACATGGGTTTGCATGATGTCGGCTCGCGACGAGAACGTCGGCGTGCCGCGCTCGATGGCCGCACATTGCGCGGTGCGGAACGATGGGAAGGACGGCCGGCCGATCAGGTAGGCGGCCAGCGACGACATGGTGGGCTCGTGGCCGACCACCAGGACGGCCTGGCCACGGGTCGCCAGCTCCTCGGCGGCGCGGCGTGGGTGGCAGCCGGGCGCCAGCGCCGGCAGCGCCTCGACGACGCCGAGGAAGTCGAGGCCAGCGGCGAGCAGCTCGGCGGTCTGCATCGCGCGCGGCAGCGGCGACGACACCACGCCGTCGAGCTCGACGTGCTGCTCGCGCAGCAATCGAGCCAGGCCGCGAGCCGCCTCGCGTCCTCGTGCCGATAGCCAGCGGACGTCGTCGCTGCCGGCGACGTCCTCGGACACCGCGTCGGCGTGTCGGACCAGGTAGAGCTTCACCTTGGAGGGCGTCCTCCCGGAAGCATCCAATGGGCCCCGCAGGCTGTCAACGCGCCGGACCGCGCGAGTGTCAGGGAGCCGGGAGCAACTCGGCTGGGATGGTGTTCGGCATGTCGGGCACCGTGCCGGCGTAGATCCAGGTGTACGCGAAGAACGTGCCCAGCACGCGCTTCGAGTAGTTACGCGCCTGGTCGTCGACGATGGCCTCGATGAACTCGTCGGCCGGCCAGGTCCCGCGCAGCCTGAGCGCCTTCTTCACGAAGCCCTCGCCCGCGTTGTACGACGGCGGCACCAGGTGCTTGAAGCCGTGCCAGTTCTTGAACAGGAAGCCGAGGAAGCGCGACCCGATGGTCACGTTCTTCTCCGGGTCGCGCAGGTTGTCGCGGGTCGGCGCGATGCCGGTGCCCTTGGCGAACCGGGTCGCGGTCGAGTTGATCATCTGGGTCAAGCCGATGGCGTTGGCGTACGACTCGCGCAGGGGATCGAACGCGCTCTCCTCGCGGACGATGGCCTGCAGCATCTCGAGCACGACGCCGTTCTTGTCGGCGTGGGTCCGGAGCAGATCCAGGAAGGCTTGCGGATACGCGATCTGCCAGCGGGCGCGGTTGGCGCCGATCGGCCACTGGCGCTTGTAGTCGAGGATGTGCCAGCGGGTCGGCCAGTGCGAGGTGGCGTGGCGGCCGGCGCGGTCGTAGAGCCACGCCATCGCCCACAGCTTCTCGACCAGATCGGCGTCGGCGACCCGCTTCTTGTCGCCCGGCGGCACCAGCCCCAGCGCTCGCAGCTCGGCCTCGGCTGCATCACCGAGACCGAGGCGAATGAGCTCGACCGCGCGCCCGAAGCCGGGCGTCGCGTACTCGGCGCGGGGCTGGAATGCGAACGCGGGCGCGGCCGGATCGAAGCCGGCTGGGTCCGACGAGATCTGCTGGTTCAGCGCTGCGAAACGGTCGGGCGCGACCTCGCGGATCCGGTTGAGGGCGAGCATGGCGTAGTACGAGACCGGGTAGCTCTCGACGGCGCTCTGCCACGCGGCCAGCGCCAGGTCGCGCTTGCCGCGTCGCTCCTGGGCGCGGCCGATCCAGTACTGCGCCTGACCTTCGGCCCAGTAGTTGTCGTCGACCGGGGCGGCGGCGATCTGCTTCTCCCAGTATCCGATCGCCTTGCTGTCGGCGCCGTCGCGGTAGGCACGCCAGCCCAGCCGCCACATCGCCTCGGCGCGCATGTCGCCGGTCGGGAAGTCGCGGGTCAGGCGCTCGAGCGCCGCGGTGACCTTGGCGCCCTCGCCGAGGTCGCCCCACTCCTCGGCTTCGCGCAGCAACGCATCGTCGGTGAAGCTGTGGCTGGGGTCGACGAGCTGCGCGGCCTGGTAGCGCGCGACGGCGGTCTTGCGATCGCCGTGGAACGCGTAGGCGCGCCCGGCCTGGTAGTTGGCGCGGATCTCCAGATCGATGTTGCCGGCCGCCTTGCACGCGGCGACGGCTTCGTCGAAGCGCGGCGCCGCGGCCCGGCGATCGCGAGCCTTGAACAGGCTCTGGGCGCGGTGGTAGGTGTCGAGGCACACCTCGGCCGGTGTGATCTCGGGGCGCAGCAGCGCCGCGGCGAAGTCGGCCTCCGACTCCGGGTTGCGCATCGACTCGAAGTACACCATCCCGCGCGCGATCAACTCGGCGGCGGTGAGCGGCGCGGCCGCGCTGGCGACTCCGGTCTTGGCCAGCGCGTCGAGCCGCTCCTGCGCCTTCGTGCTCCACGACGACAGCGGGTCCTCGACGGTGATGGCCCGCAGCGCGGCGACGGCCTCGTCGGCGGTCGCGGTCGGACCCTGGGTCAGCACCGCCTCGGCCATGCGGAAGCGCGCCTCCGAGCGGCGGATCCCGCTCGGCCGCCGCGTGAGGTAGTCGCGGTAGTGGGCGGCGATGGCCGCGTGGTCGTTCGCGGCCCGCAGCAGGTCACCGACCAGCAACTCGGCATCGGCCCCCGCGATCGAGTCGCGGTCCACGGTCCGCGCCAGGACCAGCGCGCGGTCGGCCTGATGCGCGAAGTAGCGGGCCCGCGCCTCCTCGTATCCGATCCAGTCGGCCAGCGCGGGCAGCGCCGCTCGCGCCTCGGTCAGACCGGCCGCCGCCAGCTCCCACTTCGCGAGGTGGGTCTGGGCGAGCGCGGCCAGCAGCGCGGCGCGGCCGCGCATCGCGGTCTCGCCGGCCGGCAACGCCGCCTTGACCCTGGCGAAGCCATCGGCGGCCGCGGCCCAGTCCTCGAGCGCGAATCGTTCAGCGGCCGCCTTGCCGGCCCCGCTGTCGAACCACGGTCGCCCCATCTCCTCGGTGAGCGCGGCCAGCGTCGGCTGCGGTGGCGGCGCCGGCGCGGCGGGCCCGGCGGCGTTGCCGCCCGCCGGAGCTGCGACCGCCGGTTCCGGCGTCGTCGCTCGATGGTGACGCGAGTCGTCGCCCGAACACGCCGCGACCACCGCTATTCCGACGAGAGTCCAGATGACGTACCGCATGCCGTGAGGCTAACAACGTGGATCGATCGCGGCAAATTCCGGTTGGTGGCTGGCGGTCGGCGGCTGGCGGTCGGCGGCCACGGCTGCGTCACGGCGCCGTGATGTTCGCCGGCTCGATGTGCTCGGGAATGAACTGCAGGTCGACCAGGGCGGCGAGATCGATCGGCTTCTGCAGGATGCCAGCCTTGATCGCGTACTTCATGATCTCCTCGAGCTCGGCGCGGGTCGGGGTGAGCTGGCGGTAGCTGACGCGGTCGGGGGGCTGGGTCAGCACGTACTCGAGCAGCTTCTGATCCTGGCGATAGTACGGCGCTGCGATCTTGGCCGCCGCCAGCCGGTTGCGCTCCGCCCATTCGCCGGACTCGGCGATGCCGCGCACCAGGTCGCGCACCACCTCGGGCCGCTCCTTGATCAGCTCCTCGCGCACCACCAGCACGCACGAGATGAAGCGCGGCCAGATGTCCTTGGCGTGGTAGAGCACCCGGCCGGTGCCGGCCAGCTCGGCCTTGGCGGCGTGGGGCTCGCCGACGAAGTAAGCGTCGATGGCGCCGGCGGCCAGCGCCGATGGCATGTCGGGCGGCGGCAGGTCGACGAACGTGATGTCGCCGGGCGCCATCCCTTCGTCCTCCATCAGCTTGGTGATCACCAGGTACTGGTTGCTGAACTTGCTCGGTCGCGCGAACACCTTGCCGCGAAGATCGCGCAGGCTCCTGGCCGTCGAGCGCTTGGCCACCATCACGGTCGAGCCGTCGCGGTGGCCGAGGTAGACGATCTTCACCGGCACGCCCTGAGCGCGCAGCACCATCGCCAGCGGCGCCAGCAGGAACGTGGCGTCGAGCTCGCGGGCCTTGAGCGCCTCGACCACGGTCGGGAACTCGGAGAAACGCTGCGACGTGAACCGCGTCGAGGTGGTCGTGGTCCTGGTGGCGAAGTCGGTGACCGGGCAGGTCAGGTGGCAGGTCACCGGCAAGAAGCCGACCCCGAGCGTGGCCCCGGCGTACGCCGGCGTCACCCGCCACGGCCGGTGGTGGAGCACCGCCAGCACGACGAGGATCGCGGTGGTCGCCGCCGCAACCCGGAGCCAGAACCCGCGCACGGTGCGACTGTGTCACGGACCGCCGTCGCCCGCCATGCCGCGCTTCACGCCGCGCCGGCGCCGCCGTCGTGGACCCGGGCCACCGGCAACCCGGTCGTGGCGGCAGCCCGCGCGACCACCAGCGCGCGCAGGTGCCGGCCGACCAGGCAGGCGAGCGCGGCCGACACGCCGAGGACGAACGCCCATCGGCTCACCATGCCGAGCGGGAGCTGGTGCAGGACACCGATCTGCAGCAGCCGCGGGCCGTGGAACACGATCGCGGCGCCACCCACGGCGTGGAACCAGCGCGCGCCGGGCACCAGCGCGCCGAGGCTGAGGCCGGCGGCCCCGCCGCTGACGGCGAACGCGATCTCGATCCTCTGCCACGCCGGGAGGTGGTCGTGCAGAACGCCGATGACCACCACCGCCAGGCCGACCGCGGCGGCCATCATCGCGATGCCGACGCCGATCTCGGGGTACGGACCGCCGCCCGCCTCGCCGCGCCGCGTACCCCAGGCGGCGGCGCAGCCCAGCGGTGCGCCGATGCAGACGGTGACCAGCCCCTCCTGATCGAACGCCGGTGCGCCCCAGCGCGCGACGCCGGGGAGCAGGACGAACGCGATCACGGTGGCGACCACCGTCTCGGCGACGCGCAGGCCGGGTCGGACCGCGCGCGTCAGCACCTCGCCGACCCCGGCCCCGATCGCGCCGACCACGGCGAGCCCGAGCGGCGGCAGCCGCAACGTCGACGACAGACACATGACCAGCATCATCGTCGTACCGACGATGATCCACACCGTGGTCAGGACGTCGGCATGGCGGGTGGGCGCGGAGGGCGACAGGCGGTCAGGATACCACCCGCACGACCAGGGCTCGGGCTCGGGCTCGGGCTCGGGCTCCGTGCACCCTCAGGTCAGGCCGAGCTCCTCGAGCAACGTCTCCTCGGCGGCGGCCACGCCCGGATCGGCGGGGCCGCGCGGACGCCGGCCCGGCGGCAGGTCGAGCACCCGGCGCACCGATGCCGGGCGGGCGCCGAGCACGACCACGCGATCCGCGAGCTGCACCGCCTCCTCGATGTCGTGGGTGACCAGCACGACGGTGCGTGGTCGCGCCGCCAGCGTGGTCACCAGCTCGCGGCGCATCCGCACCCGGGTCTGGTAGTCGAGCGCGCTGAACGGCTCGTCGAGCAGCAAGAGATCGGTCTCGGCGACCAGCGCCCGGCCCAACTCGACGCGCTGGCGCATGCCGCCCGACAGCTGGTGCGGGTGGTAGCCGCGGAACTCGCTCAGCCGCGAGGTCGTGAGCCAGTCCTCGACCTTGCGGGCGCGCTCGGCCGCTGGCGTCCCGCGCGGCACGCCGAGCGCGACGTTCTCGGCGACCGTGAGCCACGGGTACAGGCCACCGTCCTGATAGATCGTCCGGCTGGCGCCGGCGCGTTCGAGCTCGCCCTGGGTCGGCGCCAGATGGCCGCCGAGGATGGCGAGCAGCGTGCTCTTGCCGCAGCCCGAGGGGCCGACGCAGGCCAGGAGCTCGCCCTTGCGGACGTCGAAGTCGAGCCCGGCCAGGACCTTCACGGCGCCGTACGCGAAGCCGACCTCGCGCAGCGATGCCGCGATCGCCACCGGCGCGCTCATCGCTCGACTCCCCACCGCACCGAGCGCGCCTGCGCCATGCGCGCGAACAGCACGTCGAGCGCCACGCCGATGGCGCCGATCGTGATCATGCCGACCACGACCAGGTCCATGCGCAGCCCGTTGCGGGCATCGATGATCAGGAAGCCGAGGCCGCTGCGCACGGCGATCATCTCGGCCGCGACCACCACCATCCACGCCACCCCGATCGCCACCCGCAGTGCGGTCAGCAGCTGGGGCAGGATCGCGGGCAGCGTGACCTCGAACAGGATCTCGTCGCCGCGCAGGCCGAGGTCCTCGGCGACCCGGTAATAGACCTTGGGCACCGCCGCGGCCGCCGCCGCCGTGGCCAGCACGAGCTGGAAGAACGTGGCCAGGAAGATGATGAAGATCGCCGGCGGGTCGCCGATCCCGAACCAGATGATCGCGAACGGGATCCACGCGATCGGCGACAGGGTGCGAAAGAAGTTGATCCACGGCAGCAGCGTCGCCCGGACCGCCGCCGAGCGGCCGAGCACCAGCCCGAGGGGGATCGCGGTCAGGCTGGCGCCGACGTAGCCGAAGCCGACCCGGTACAGCGAGGCCACGATGTCCTCGCCGAGCCGACCCGAGCGCACCTCGCCGACGAAGGCGCGGCCGACCTCGTCGGGCGCCGGCACGGTGCCGGTCGGGAACATGCCGGCCAGCCACGCGGCCCACCAGGCGGCGAGCAACAGCCCGCCGAGGAGCACCGGCAACAACCGGTGGATGGCTCTCGAGGACGGCGGCGGCGACACCGACCGCATCCTGCCACAACCACCGGCGGCGACCCGGGTTCGGGTGGCCGGTCCCACCGGCTGACGCGAAGTCGCGTCAGACCGGAGCCGGGCCCCGAAGCCATCGTTGGGTCGCCGGGTCAGGGCCGCGTCGCTTCGACCTGGGCCACGGCCACCGCCACCCGGTTGCGGCCGCCGTCCTTGGCCTGGTAGAGCGCGCGATCGGCGGCCGCGATGAGCTGCGGCGCGGTGGTCACCTCGATGGTCGGATGGACCGCGACGCCGATCGAGATCGTGATGCGGACCGGCGGTCCGTCATCGACCACGACCGCCAGCGCGTCGACCACCCGCCGCAGGCGCTCGGCCAGGTTGAGCGCGCCCTCGTCGCCGATCGCCCGCGACAGGACCACGAGCTCCTCGCCGCCGTAGCGGGCGACGACGTCCTCGTTGCGGACCGCCTGCGCCAGGGCCATGGCGATCTCGCGCAACACCGTGTCGCCGGCCAGGTGACCGCGCTGATCATTGACGCGCTTGAAGTGGTCGACGTCGACCAGCAGCAGCGCCAGCGACGTCCCGTGGCGGCTGGCGAAGCGGAGCTCGGCGTCGAGGCGATCGTCGAAGTAGCGCTTGTTGTAGAGCCGGGTCAGCGGATCGCGCAGCGCCGACTCGACCATCCGCTGCTGATAGGAGTCGTCGAGCGCGTCGTGGAAGGTGAACTTGAGGATCGCGCCGCGGCCGAGCTGGAGCTTGTCGCCATCGGTGAGCTGGACCGGCGCGGTCAGGCGCTGGCCGTTGATGAAGGTGCCGTTGCGGCTGGCCAGATCCTCGGCAAACACGAGGTCGCCTTCGCGGCGCAGCTTGACGTGGTTGCGCGACACGCCGTCGTCGTCGATGGCGAAGTCGGCGGTCTGGCTGCGACCGACCACCGTGACGTCGCGGTCGAGCCGAAACACCGCGCCGACCCGGGGGCCGGACAGCACCACCAGGCACGCGCGATCGCGCATCGTGGCGCGGCCCTCGGCCGCATCACTGGTGTGCGTGATGCTGGTGTCGACGTCCCAGTCGGACAACCTACCGAGCCTATCACCGCGGCAGGACAATCACCGAGGGATCGTCGAGGCCTGCCACCCAGGCTGCGACGATCAGCTCGCCGCGCGGTCCGACCTCGACCGATCGGACCCGTTCGCCGAGGCGGGCGACGAGCCGGTGGCCAGCGCGAACCTCGCGGCCGGCGACGCTGACCAGGTGGCCACGCCAGCGCCGCGCCGGCACCGGCGTGGTCGCGGCCAGGGCCGGCACCGTCCAGGTCGTGCGTCCGTCGCTGGCGGCCACGCTGAGCCCGCCACCGCCCTCGAGGGTCGCGATCGGCGTCGCGGTCAGCGCCGCGCACTGCACCAGCGCGCCGTCGGCGACCCGGCGCAGACACACGACCCCACTGGCGTCGCCGATCGCCAGCCAGCCGCCGCTGAGCCAGCGCAGCGCCGTGACGTCGGCGGCGGCCGGCCAGGTCGCGACCACCGCGCCGCGCTCGAGATCGATCGTCCGCACCCGGCGGTCGTCGCCGCCGACCCAGGCGAGGCGGCCGGAGACGGCGAGCGCGACGACGTCGCGCTCGGCCGGTCCCAGGTCGACGCGGGTCCGCTCCCGGCCGCTGTGCGGATCCCGGACCACCAGCGCGAAGCGTTCCTCGAGCTCGATGGTGACGATCGCCGTCGCGCTGGCGCGCGCGGCGTAGGCCAGGCTGCCGCGGGCCAGCACGCGGGCGTCAGCGGGCAACATCACCCCGGTGGTGGCGCCGCCGCACGCCGCGATGGCGGCGCAGATGATCGCCGCTAAGCTCGCGCGCCGATCCACGTCGCCAGCTCCACCAGCGGCTGTCCCGGCGCACCGAAGCTGCGCGCGATCGCCGCCGCGTCGGCGCCGAGCGCGGTGATGCGCGCCGCCGCGGCGACCGCGTGCTCCGCCAGTTCGCCGTCGTCCCGATCGTCGGCGTGCTGGAACGCGACCCCGAGCGCCAGCCCGTAGCGACCGAGCCGGGCGCGAGCGTCGGCACTGGCACCGGCCGCCGCGGCGCCCAGTTCGCATGCGGCGGCGAACAGCGCGCCGGTCTTCTTCGCATGCAGGTCCTCGATGGCGGCCAGGCTTCGCGCGCCCCGGCCGGCGGACAGGTCGATGCTCTGACCGGCGAGCAGCTCGCGGGCGCCGGCACGGGTCGCGAGCACCGCCACCGCCGTGGCGCACCCGTGGCCGAGATCGGCGAGGGCGCCGAACGCCGCGGTCAGCAGGCCGTCGCCGGCGAGGATCGCGATGGCTTCGCCGAACGCGACGTGCACGGTGGGCTGGCCGCGCCGCTGGTCGTCGTCGTCCATGGCCGGCAGATCGTCGTGGACCAGCGTGTAGGCATGGAGCAGCTCGATCGCCGCCGCCGCCGGCAACGCGCCGGCGAGGTCGCCGCCGCAGGCTTCGGCGGCGGCGACCACCAGCGCCGGCCGCAGCCGCTTGCCGGGGCCGAGGGTGGCGTAGCGCATGGCCTCGCGCAGCCGGCCGGGATCGTCGCCGCCGTCGCCGCCGTCGCCGCCGTCGGCGAGCCGGCGGGCCAGCTCGTGGTCGATCGCCGGGCGCACGCGGTCGAGAAACGCCCGGACCGCAGCGGGGGCGGCGCCAGGATCGATCGTCGGCCTCGTCACGGCCCCGGTTGTACCAGTTGCTGCACGCGGGCGATGAGCGCTGGTCCATCGATCGGCTTGGAGAAGAAATCGACCGCGCCGCACGCCATCCCGGCCTCGATGTCGGCGGGCGCCGATCGTCCCGAGACGAACACCACCGGGATCAGCATCCACTCCGGGTTCTTCTTCAGCGCGCGGCACAGCTCGAAGCCATCGATCCACGACATGTTGACGTCGAGCAGGATCAGATCCGGCCGGTCGACCTGCAGCGCCGAGACCAGCCGCAGGCCGTTGGCGGCCAGCGCGACGTCGTAGCCAGCGCGATGGAGCACGGTCGCCAGGTACTCGCGCACCTCACGATCGTCGTCGACGACAGCGACCAGGGTCACGGTGGATCGTCGGTGGCGGCTTCGTCGAGCGGGACCGACTGCGAGCCGCCAGCGATGAGCAGCTCGACCCGCTTCTCGGCGCCATCGAGGAGCACATGGCCGCGCTGGGTCAGCCCGACGCCCTCCTCGTAGGCGCCGAGGGATTCTTCGAGGCTCAGGTTCCCGGCCTCGAGGCGCTCCACCACCTTACGCAGACGCAGCAGCACGGCGTCGAACCCCTCCTCGTCGGCACTGACCATGGCCTCCATGATACACGGACACGGCCGGCGGGATCACTTCTGATAATGCCCGGGTGGGGATTGTGTGTTGACGTTCAGGCGGTTACAGGGAAAATGAAAACCATGACCGCAGCGGGGAGCGAGTTCCATTCGAGCGATGCGCGGCAGCTCAAGGAGCGCTGGAAGCAGTGGTTGGCGGAGAAGCGGCTCAACACGACGACCCAGCGCGAGGCGATCGTCGACCAGTTCTTCCGCACCCAGGACCACATCTCGATCGACGAGCTCCTGGCGCGGGTCCGCAAGCGGCACCAGCGAGTTGGCTACGCCACGGTGTACCGGACGCTCAAGCTGCTGGTGGAGAGCGGGCTGGCCATGGAACGCCAGTTCGGCGACGGCCAGGCCCGCTTCGAGGTCGCCGGCGAACACCACGATCACCTGATCTGCACCAAGTGCGGCCTCATCCTCGAGTTCGAGGACGACGAGATCGAGCGCTTGCAGGAGAAGATCGCCCAGCGCCTCGGCGGCTTCGCCGTCATCCGCCACCGCCACGAGCTTTACGCGCTGTGCCCCAAGGCCCGCGGTCTCGACGAGCGCTGCCCCAACGAGCGCTCTTGACCCGATCATCGTGCCCCAGCGGCGGTCAGACGAGCTGGGTGCGCGCGACGCTCACCGCGGTCGCGGTGTTCGCGGCTGGCGTCGGGGCGTGTGGCGGTGACGACGCCGGCGGCGACGGCGCGCCGATCGACGCCGCCGGTGATGGCGCGACGTGCGATCCGGCGGCGCCGCGACCCCAGCCGCCCGAGGTCATCGTCGGGCCCGGCAGCGGCGCGCAGGCGCTCGAAGAGCGGGTGGTCGCCGCCATCGACGCCGCGTCGACGTCGATCGACGTCCACATGTACACGTTCACCGTCGACCGCATCGCCGATCGCCTGATCGCCGCCGACCGTCGCGGTGCGCCGGTGCGCGTGATCCTCGACGGCGCTCAGGTCGGGGCCGCGTCGACGCGGTCGCGCCTCGAAGCCGGCGGGGTCGAGGTCCGGCTGGCGTCCACCACCTTCCCCAACGCCCACGCCAAGTACCTGGTGCTCGACGCCGGCATCGCCTTCATCCTGTCGGGTAACTTCACGGTCTCGGGCTTCGACGATCAGCGCAACTACGCGGTGATCGATCGCGACCCCGACGATGTCGCCGACCTGGGTGTGATCTTCGCCGCCGACTGGGCCGGACAGGCGGTGGCCATCGGTTGCACCCGGCTGGTGGTCACGACCGGCGACGCCCGCAGCCGGGTGCTCGGGTTCATCGCGGCGGCGATGACCACCCTCGACGCCGAGCTGTTCTACATCTCGGATTCGGCGGTCCGGGGCGCGATCATCCAGGCCCACACCCGCGGGGTCGCGGTGCGGGTCTTGCTCGCCGATCCGGTCGACATGAGCGAGAACGCGACCACCGCCGACACGCTCAAGGGCGCCGGCGTCCCGGTCCGCGTGCTGGCGACGCCGACGGTGCACGCCAAGATGCTGGTCGCCGACGGCGTGGCGCTGATCGGGTCGCACAACATGTCGTCGACGTCGTTGCGCGACAACCGCGAGATCGGCGTGTTCGTGCGCGAGGGCACGGCGGCCGCACCGGCAACGGCACAGTTCGCGACCGACTGGGCCGCGGCGCGGGCCTGGTAGCCTCCCGCCGCCCGCCGCGCCCGCCCGCCGCCTACGGCTGCCGCAACCGCTCGTACTCCGCCGTCTCCGTCCGCGGCAACACCCGCACCAGGCACCGCCCCGACTCCGACGGCAGCTCGCCCACCACGTACACGTTGGCGTTCTCCCAGAACGTCTTCGTCGCCCGCTCCTCGACCGGGGCGCCGAAGTTGGTCTTCAGCCACATCGCCAGCGGACCTGGCTTGCAGGCCCGGATCTGGAGCTGGATCTCGATCACCTTGGACGACGGATCGGTGCTGCCGAAGTACAGATCGACGTCGGCGTTCATGCCGGCGACGCCGATCTTGGGCTGGGCGTAACACCAGGTGCCTTTGCGGCCGTCGGGCAGATCGGTCGGATCGCAACGGCCGGGGGCCTTGGCCAGCGTCAGCTTCTGCACGTGGTACGGGCCGATCCCGGCCGGCTGCTGCTTGCGCTCACATCCGCCCGCCAGGCTGGCGACCAGACCCGCGACCAGGCCGGCCGCCCCCCGGGCCGTGTTCACGGCCGCACCGTCCCCACCAGCGTCACCTCGACCGTCACGTCGTCCTCCATCTTGAACATCAGGAACCGCGGCGCCGCCATCCCGAGCCGCTTGATGTCGAGCTCGAAGCGCCCGGTCGCTGCCAGCCGGGTGCCGTCGAGCGTGCCCTCGCCGGCGACGACCAGCGGCACGTCGCGGCCACGCCAGCGCAGCACGCCGTCGGCGGTGGCGCGAAAGCGGCCGCCGTCGCCGACCACGTCGCGCAAGCCGGTCAGCGTGAACGTCGCCTGCGGGTTGCCGTCCATGTCGAAGTCCTTGCGCAACTTCCGGTTCTTGAGGAAGTCGCCGGCGTCGAACTTCGTCATGTCGACCGTGAAGGTCGCGGTCGCGCCGGTCACCGCCAGCGTCGCCGGGTCGGCGGTCACGTCGCCGGTGACCGAGCTCCACACCGTCCTGGTGTCGTGGACGCTCGAGCGCGCCTTCACCACCAGGGACGAGCCAGTGCCGACGGCGTAACGAGGCATGGGCGAGATCCTAGCGCGCCGGAGTCATTCGGTCACAACGGTCGAGCCGGCAGATCAGGCCGACACGCACTGCAGCATCAGCGTCGTCACGTTGTCGGTGCCGCCGGCCCGGTTGGCAGCGTCGACCAGCTCGGCGACCGCGCGCTCGAGCGACTTGGCGTTGTTCGAGATCTGCCCGATCTGCTCGTCGGGGCACATGCCCGACAGACCATCCGAGCACAGCAGGAACACGTCGCCGCTCTTGATCTGATGGGCGCGGATATCGACCTGCACCGTCTCCCGCATGCCGAGGGCGCGCGTGATGACGTTCTTGTGCGGGAAGTTCCGCTCCTCTTCCTCGGTCATGTCGGGCTTGGCTTCCTTGTAGTCCTCGAGCAGCGAGTGATCACGGGTGAGCTGCGTGATGCCGCCCTCGCGGACCCGGTAGACCCGCGAGTCACCGACGTGGCCAACGTACGCCTTGTCGCCGGCGACCAGGCAGCTCACGATCGTCGTGCCCATGCCCTTGTAGCGAATGTCCCGGCACGAGGTCTCGAAGATGCGCAGGTTGGCCAGCTTGACCGCGCATACCAGCCGGTTCTCGACGTAGGACAGCGAGCGGTCCATCTTGTACGGCCAGGTGACTTCCTCGTCCTCGCGGGTCCGCTGGTAGAACTCGCCGATGGTCTCGGCCGCCATCTTGGATGCCACCTCACCGGAGGCGTGGCCACCCATGCCATCGGCGACGATGAACAGCTGCTCGTCCTCGATGAGCGAGAAGTAGTCCTCGTTGTGGGTCCGCTTCATGCCCACGTCAGTCTTGGCGGCGTACCGGATCTTCATGATGGGCGCGGCGAACGGGGGGACAGGATTCCCACGACAAGAGAATAGGTTGGCGGCGAAAGCCGCGTCAACTCAACCGCCCGGATTCGCAAGCGGTCGCCGCAGCTTGGTAGAGTGGCGACCGTGTTTGCCGAGATCTTGACCATCGGCGACGAGCTCACCCGCGGTGAGATCGTCGACAGCAACTCTGCGTGGCTGGCGGCGCGGCTGTGGGATCTCGACGTCACCGTGCGCTGGATGACCAGCTGCCGCGACGACGAGGCCGACCTGCGCGCCGCGCTGGCGACGGCAACCGCGCGCGTCGATCTGGTGATCGCGTCGGGCGGCCTCGGGCCGACCGAGGACGACCTGACGTGCGATGTCGTCGCGGCGGCCGCCGGCGTGCCGATCTCCATCGACGAGACCGCCCGGGCCCGGCTCGAGATGTTCATGGCGTCCCGCGGCCGCGTGGTCTCGGAGGTGAACCTGCGCCAGACGCGGATCCCGACCGGGGCCCGTGTCCACCCCAACCCCGCCGGTCTGGCGCCGGGCTTCGAGGTCGCGTTCGGGGCCGTCCCGGTGGTGTGCCTGCCCGGCTTTCCGCGCGAGATCCACGCCATCTGGGAGGCCGGCCTCGGCGCTCGCGTCGACGAGCTGCGCCGCGGCCACGGCACGGCGCCCCACATCGCGCGCTGCGTCTACCGCATCTTCGGCCGCGCCGAATCCCAGCTGTCCGAGGCGCTGCGTGGTCTCGCCGACGGCGTGCCGGGGGCGACCATCCACTATCAGGTCAAGTTCCCCGAGGTGCTGGTCAAGCTGGTCGTCCGCGATCCGGACGGTGCGGCCGCGGCCACCCGCCTGGCTGCGCTCGACGCCGAGCTGCGGGCGCGGGTGGGCCCGTGGATCTATGGCCTCGGCGAGGACGCGCTGCCGCTGGTCCTCGGCCGGGCGCTGCTGGCCGCCGGCCACCGGGTCGCGGTGGCCGAGTCGTGCACCGGCGGCATGGTCGGCGCGCTGCTCACCGAGCTGCCGGGATCGTCGGGTTACTTCGTCGGTGGCGCGATCGTGTACGCCAACGACGAGAAGGTGCGGCAGCTCGGCGTCGCGCTCGACTCCCTCGCCGCGCACGGCGCCGTGAGCGAGGCGGTGGCGATCGAGATGGCGCGCGGCGTGCGGGCGCGGACCGGCGCAGATCTCGGCGTCGCCGTCACCGGCATCGCCGGTCCGGGCGGCGGCACCGCCGACAAGCCGGTCGGCACGGTGTGGCTCGCCGTCGATGGCCCCGGCGATGCCGCCGCGCGAACGTTCCGACTGCAGTGGCCAGGGGCGCGCGATCAGGTCCGGGTGCTGGCGTCGTGGTGGGCGCTCGATCTGATCCGCAAGGCGATCGGAGGTGGCCGGTGAGCGAACCGATCGATCCGCCCGAGCCGCGCGAGCCGCGCGACGCCACGATCCCGTCGCCGACCGACGGCGCTCGGCTGTTCGTGGGTGTGCCGGTCGCGGCCGCCGTGGCCGGCGAGCTGGCCGCCACGTGCGAGTCGCTGGCGCGGCGCGCGACCGCCCAGCAGGTGGCGCTGCGCTGGCTGCCGCCGACCACGTACCACGTGACGCTGCGCTACCTGGGCTGGACCCGGCGGGAGGCGGTGCCTGCGATCGACCTGGCGATCCGCCGCGCCGTGGCGAGCGTCAAGATGACCAGCCTGCGCTTCCGCGCCGAGCGGCTGGGGGCGTTCGCCAGCATCGCGAAGGCCACGGTGGTGTGGGCCGGTGTCGAGGATGGCGGCGCGCTGGCCACCCTGGCCCGCGCCCTCGAACACGAGCTGGTCCCGCTCGGCTTCGCACCCGAGCGGCGGGCGTTCCATCCCCACGTCACGCTGGCGCGCTTGCGGGAGCCCACGAACGTCGACCACGTGCTGCTTCCGTTCGCGGAACAGGTGTTCAGTGAGACCAGGTGCGATTCGGTGGTCTTGTTTGAAAGCGTAACAAAACCAGAAGGTTCCATCTACCGGCCAGTGCGCCACGTGCCCATTTCGGGCCCGATTTCAGCGCTCCAGCGTCAGAGCGAACCCGTACAACCGGCCCCACTGGACGCATCACCCGGCAGCGATGACGGCTGGAAATGACGTCCTTCCTATAGAGAGGGAGCACCGATGGCCACGAAGGATCCGACCCCAACCACGTCCGCTGCGCCCATGAGCGCCTCCGCTGCCCAAGGATCGGGACCGGTCGCCGGCACCGCGGCCGCCCGGCCGGCTGCCATCCCGCGCGATCCGGCGCGCGACAAGGCCATCGATCTGGCGCTCGGCGCCATCGAGAAGCAGTTCGGCAAGGGATCGATCATGCGCCTGGGCAAGGACTCCATCGAGCGCGAGGTCCAGGTCATCCCCACCGGATCACTCGGGCTCGACATCGCGCTCGGCATCGGCGGTCTGCCGCGCGGGCGCATCGTCGAGATCTATGGCCCGGAGTCGAGCGGCAAGACGACGCTCACGTTGCACGCCGTGGCCGAGGCGCAGAAGCGCGGCGGCGTGTGCGCCTTCATCGACGCCGAGCACGCGCTCGACGTCGGCTACGCCAAGAAGCTGGGCGTGCGCACCGAGGAGTTGCTGGTGTCGCAACCCGACTTCGGCGAGCAGGCGCTCGAGATCGCCGACATGCTGGTGCGCTCGAACGCGGTCGATCTGATCGTGGTCGACTCGGTCGCGGCGCTGACGCCCAAGGCCGAGATCGAGGGCGAGATGGGCGACATGCACGTCGGCCTGCAGGCCCGGCTCATGAGCCAGGCGCTGCGCAAGCTCACCGGCGCCATCTCCAAGTCGAACACCACCCTCATCTTCATCAACCAGATCCGCATGAAGATCGGCGTCATGTTCGGCAGCCCGGAGACCACCACCGGCGGCAACGCGCTCAAGTTCTACGCCTCGATCCGGCTCGACATCCGCCGCGTCGGTGCGCTCAAGAAGGACGAGGACGTCATCGGCAACCGCACCCGGGTGAAGGTGGTCAAGAACAAGATGGCGCCGCCGTTCAAGGAGGTCGAGTTCGACATCCTCTACGGCCACGGCATCTCGAAGGAAGGTGACCTGGTCGATCTCGCGTCGGAGGCCAACGTCGTCGAGAAGAGCGGCGCCTGGTTCTCGTTCGGCGGCGAGCGGATCGGTCAGGGTCGCGAGAACGCGAAGCAGTTCCTCATCGATCATCCCGACGTGATGGCGTCGATCGAGGCGCGGCTGCTCGCGCACCACAACGTGCGCCGCATCGGCGTCGATGTGGCGCCGGAGAGCGTGGCCAGCGGCCACGACGACAAGCCGCGCGCGCCCGCCCCCGTTGCCCCGGCGGGCAACGGCAAGCGCCCTCACGCCTGACATCCGGAGAGCCGCACCCGCAGGTGCGGCGTGGACGACTCACCAAGGCGACCCGGTCAGGGTCGCCTTGGTTGTTTTCGGGACCTTGTCGCCGCACGCATGGCTGTCGCAGGGTGTCGCGTAGCTCCTCAACTGACCGGAACTACAGTGTCGTTCGACAGTGATCCCTGCGACAAGAGTGCGACCGGGATCTTGCCTTTACTCCGATGATGCGCGATGACTGGCGCGACCGAGGACGGGAACAACCCCGTCCGCGGGCACTTAGCACTTATGAGGGAGGCTCCGTGATGCTGCGCTACCAAACGCAAGGAGTCCTTGCGCTAGGACTCGGACTGGTCGTCGGAGGTTGCTTCGGTGACCCCACGATCCGGACCGATCTTCGCCCCGAGGGTCCGCCTGAGATTCTGGTCGGCATGGGCCAGTCGGTGATCACCTCCGAGGAGCTTCCGTTCCATTGCCGGTACGTGAGCGGCATCCGGGACCCGAAGACTCCGTCCTTCGTGATCGACGCCATCCTCGGCGGCCAGATCGTGTGCCCCGACGAGGTCGCCGATTTCACGGCCAACGACATCGATCCGCGTGGCTTCGCCATCCGCGTCATGTTCGACGAGCTCCTCGACCCCGATCGGGTCGAGACCCTCGACTGTGACGACGAGGGCGCCTGCGTCGGCTCGCTGGCGACCACGCAGCCCGTGACCTTCACCTGCGGCACCACCGCCACCGCCGTCGACTACGACGGCTACTACGTGCCCAACGGCAACGCGACCACGTTCCCGCTCGGGCCGTCGCTGCTCCTCCAGCCCGATCCGGCGTCGTTGACCTTCCCGACCGGCACCAGCTGCACGGTGACGATGGGCGCCAACGTCATCGACAAGAGCGGCAACGCCGTGCCGTCGACCGAGAACAACGTCGACTTCAAGATCGCCGACCTCGCGCTCCTCTCCGTCTCGCCCGAGGACGCCGAGGATGTCGACGACCGCGCCGTGCTTGGCGGCTACGATCCGATCGCGTACTCGTTCAACGCCGCGATGGACGACGCCTCGGTGTCGGCCACCGACGTCGTCGTCACCGACAGCGCCAACGCCAACCAGGTCATCGACGTCATCGCCTTCGACTTCAACGACTTCGGCGTGGACGAGACCCTGCTGGTCGTCGGCGACCCGTACTTCCTGCCCGGCACCTTCACCGCCAAGATCGCCATGGGCGCGAGCCTCACCGAGGCCAACGGCGGGACCATCGTCTTCACCGCCGACGAGCCGGTGCGGTTCTCGGTCACCTACGGCGTGGTCGAGACCGTACCCGCGGATGGCGACGACCACATGGCCGCTGCCGACATCGAGATCATCCTCAACGGCGCGCTCGACGCTGCCACGGTCACCGCGGCCGAGCTCAGCCTCGCCACCGCCGCTGGTACCGCGGTGCCGTTCGCGTTCTCGCAGGCCGCCGACACCATCACCATCAACCCCACCGCCACGCTGGCTGCCGGCGACTACGTTCTGACGATCAACGCCACGGCGTCGTTCGGCGGTCCCGGCGCGTTCGCCGCCGACTTCGAAGATGACTTCGAGGTCGGATTCACCGTTCCCTGAAAGGAAGCCACCACCATGAAGCGCATCGGCATTTCATTCGCTCTGGCGGTCGGGGTCCTTGCAGGGGCTTCGATCAATATCACCACCAACGTCGCGCTCGCGCAGAGCAGCACGACCGGCGCGGTCCGCGGCCGCATCGTCGACAAGTCCAGCAAGGAAGCGGTCATCGGCGCCACGGTCGTGGTCTCGGGTCCGGCCCTCCAGGGGCAGCAGGCCGAGATCACCGACGAGAACGGCGGGTTCACGATCACCAACCTGCCGCCCGGCATCTACCTGATGACGGTGTTCTACAACGAGGCGCAGTTCACGCGCCCCAACGTCCTCATCGAGCTGGGCAAGCAGGCGTTCGTCAGCGTGCCCATCGATACCTCGGTGCAGACCTCCGAGATCATCGAGCTCGAGGGCCGCGCCCCCATCGTCGATCAGGGCTCGACCAAGATCGGCGTCTCGATCACCGACGAGTACACCACCCGCATCCCGGTCGGACGCACCTTCGGTGCCGTGCTCGGCACCGCGGCGGGCACCGCGGCCGACACCTACGGGGTCTCGTTCGGCGGTTCGACCTCGCTCGAGAACACGTACATCATCGAGGGCATCAACACGACGGATACCGGCAAGGGTTTCCAGTCGTCGAACCTGCCCAACGAGTTCATCGAGGAGACCGAGGTCATCGCCGGCGGCTACAACGCCGAGTTCGGTCGTTCGACCGGTGGCGTGATCAACGTCATCACCAAGCAGGGCAGCAACGAGCTCAAGGGCTCGGTGTTCGCGTACTTCACCCCTGGTAGCATGGTCGCCGACGTCGAGTCGATCGCGCGCGCCGGCGTCTCGATCTCCAGCGAGACCAACCTCGACTTCGCGACCGACCTCGGCTTCGAGGTCGGCGGTCCGATCAAGAAGGACAAGATCTGGTTCCACGTCGGGTACAACCCGTCGGTCCGCAAGTCGACGCTCGATCGCATCACCCTCGCCCGCGTCGATGCCGACGGTGACGGCGAGGTCGACATCGACAGTAATGGGTTCGAGGTGTTCGACGAGCAGGGCCGCAGCCCGATGTCGACCACGACCAAGACCCACTTCTTCACCGGCAAGATCAACGCCGCGATCTCGCAGAACCACCAGTTCCAGATCTCGGGCTTCGGCAATCCGCGATCGAATGATCGCGCCTTCTACCGGGTCACCGGCGATCGCGCGTCGCAGCTCTACGCCTTCGCGGACGGCGCCTACGACGCCGCCGCCAAGTGGTCGTCGAAGTTCGCCGACAACAAGACCCAGATCGACGTGGTCGCTGGGTACCACTACAACTACAACCACGAGACGCCGTACTTCGACGGTTCCCTCAGCCAGAAGAACATTCGCTTCGGGTGGAATCGCAACCTGAGTGATCTGGCCGGCTTCGAGAACAGCCAGGGCGCGGGTGCCTTCGCGGGTTGCGAAGACGGCACCATGAACGACGCGAACCCGACGTTCGTGAACTGCCCGCTACCATTCACGGCGCCGTACAGCACCAACGGCGTCGGCGCGCTCGACACGCTCGACAATGCCCGCACGTCGATCAACGCGTCCTTGACCCAGCGCGTGGCGCTGGCCGGGCACCACACGTTCAAGCTGGGTCTCGACTCCGAGCTGACCAAGTACGACGCGGCCCGCTACTACACCGGCAGCGGCCAGTGGACCCAGGCCCGCCGTTCGCGCGCCTTGCCGGACCAGCCCGGCGCCTGGGACCTCCGCAGCTTCGTGGTCGTCGACCCGACGCTCGATCCGGAGAACCCGGCCGACGTGGCCATGGCCGACGCGCCGTGCGTGAACGGCCTGGCGCTGTGCCGCCACGCCGACGAGCGGGGCCTGATCGCCAACACCGCCAACCGTAACCTCGGCGCCTACCTCCAGGACTCCTGGCAGATCCGCCCCAACCTGACGGTCAACGCCGGCCTGCGCTGGGAGCAGCAGACCGGATACGCCGCCGATGAGGTCAAGGGCACGCTCTCGGTCGAGGGCGAGGTCATCCCCGATGTCGCGTTCGAGCTGAAGAACCAGATCGCGCCCCGCATCGGCCTCATCTTCGACCCGACCCAGGAGGGTCGCGCCAAGCTGTTCACCCACTGGGGTCGCTTCTACGAGACCGTGCCGATGGACATCAACGTCCGCGCGTTCGGTGGCGAGATCATCAACTTCAACCGCGTCACCACCCGCCCCGCTGGCGCCGTGGCGGCGAGCTGCCCAGGCGCCCTCAACGCCTTCGACCAGACCACGCTCGACGCCTGCACGGTCGCCACCAAGGCGCGCACCCAGTTCGGCGGCCCGACCACGTACATCTCGCCTGGGCTCGACGGTCAGTACCTCGACGAGCTCATCCTCGGCGCCGAGTACGAGCTGATGGCCGACTTCAAGATGGGCATCAACTACGTCTATCGCGACCTGGCTCAGGTCATCGAGGACGTCTCGACCGACGGCGGCACCAACTACCTGATCACCAACCCGGGCGAGAGCTTCGACGACGTCGCAGCCGACCTGCAGGCCCAGGCCGATGCCGAGCGCCTGCTGGGCACGCCCGAGGGCGACGCGCTCGCCGACCTGCACGAGTTCCGGGCCACGCTGCTCAGCCGCGTGGATGAGTTCGACAAGCCGATCCGCCGCTACAACGCGGTCGTCGTGACCGCGAACCAGCGCTTCTCCAAGAACGCGATGCTGCTGGCCTCGTACACCTACTCGCGCGCCAAGGGGAACTTCCCCGGTCTGTTCTCCACCGAGACCGGCCAGGACGACCCCAACCTGACCTCGATGTACGATCTCCCCGACCTGATGGCGAACCGCTACGGTTCGTCGGGGCTCGATCGTCCGCACCTGCTCAAGGTCGATGGCTTCTACCAGTTCGACTTCAAGGCGGCTGGTCTGCTGGTGCTCGGCGCCAGCGTGCGCGGTCAGTCGGGCATCCCGCACAACGCGCTGGCCGCCAGCTGGTCGTACGGCGCTGACGAGGCGTTCCTCCAGGCCCGTGGTTCGGCGGGTCGCTCGCCGTTCACGTACACGGCGGACATCAAGGCCACGTACGGCAAGAAGATCGGCAAGTCCAACTCGATCGAGGGCTTCATCGACATCTTCAACCTGTTCAACTCGCAGGACGAGGTCGATGCCGACGAGACCTACACCGGTGACGCCGCCAACCCGATCATCAACGGCGACGCCAACGACGTCCGGCACTCGAAGACCATCGACCCGATCTTCGCCGTCGAGCTCAACGAGACCCCGACCGTGAACAAGAACTTCGCCAACCTGAACGCTCGCCAGGCGCCCCTCTCGGTGCGCTTCGGCATGCGGTACACGTTCTAGACCTTCCAGGCGCTCCTGCACGAAGGGCGTGATGTTCTGAGCGGCGGATCCTTTCGAGGATCCGCCGTTCGTGTTTTCGGGGACTTGCGCGCCCCCGTTCACCCTGAGCGAGCCCTTCGACTCCGCCCGTCGGGCCGCGTAGATCCGCGTTGATGCTGGCGCGTCGGTAGCTCCCATGACCACGGCGCTGCGCTTCGTCGACCACCCGGGCTTCCATCGCTCCTTCATCGCCACCGCGCTGGGAGCCGCCGGGGGGGCGGCGGCGCTCACGGCGCTGGGGGGCATCGAGTCACCGCATCTGGCCGGCGGCCTGGTCGGTGCGCTGCTCGGGCTGTCGTGGGCCGAGCGCGATGCGGCGACAGGGCTCCGGGCCGGCCGGACGCCGCTGCGCCTCGGGCTGCGGCTGTGCGCGGTGGCCGGCGGACTGGCGCTGGTGATGACCGGGCTCGGCATCGCCGGTGTCGCCGTCGCCCTCGGTCTCGGGCTGGCGCTGGGCAGCACTCGCCAGCGGGCGCCGATCGTCGGGCTTGCCGGGGCCGTGGCGGGCCTGCTCGCCGCCTGGGCGGGTTCGCGCGTCATGATGGCCCAGGAGACGGCCAGCCTCGCGGTGCCCGTCACGGGCATGTTGGCCGGCGCGGCCGTCGGGCTCGCTGCCACGCTGGCGCTGACGGCGCGCCACGTGATGGCGGTCGCCGACCCGGTCGCGGCCGCCTACAAGGCGCTCCCCCCGCTGGGCAGTGAGGCCCGCGACCTGGTCGAGCGCGGTCGGGCGATCTGGTTCGGCTCGGCGGAGTTGCCGGTCGGCGACGACAACCGCGACCTGGTGAAGGATGGCGTGCTGCGGCTGTTCGGCGTCGCCGAGCGGCTGCAGGCGGCGCCGATGCTCGATGGCGCCGAGGTCGACCGCCGCATCGGCGAGCTCGACCTGCGCATCGCCGCCTGCGGCGACGCCGTCGCCCGCGAGCAGTACACCGAGGCGCGCGCCGCGCTCCACGATCAGCGCCGCTACGTCGAGCGGGTGGGCGCCGCCCGCGAGCGCATCGTCGCCCGGATGCACCACTGCGTGGCCACGCTCGAGAAGTTCCGCATGGCCTGTGCGCAGCTCGACGCCACCGCGGCCGCCCGCGAGGCCGCCGACGCGCGCAACGCGATGAGCGTCCTCGGCGACCTCGGCGAAGGCCTGGCGCTCGCGTCGGGCGCCGCGCATGCGCTCACCGACGGTCCGGCCCCCGGCGAGTCGGTCGCGCAGGCGTAACCGCGAGTGGCGCCGGCGCCACGGAGCAGAGGCGTCTCACCTGGTGGTAGGCTTCCCGCACCGCAAGGAGGTTCCTCGTGCGCCGAACCGTTCGCTCCGCTGTGCTCGCCCTCGCCCTTGGTACTGCCACCACCGCCGCGGTTCCCGCCTGGGCCGACGGTGAATCCGCCGCCCACTACAAGCAGGGGCTGGCGTTCAAGAACCAGGGCAAGGAGGACGAGGCGGTCGCCGCCTTCGAGAAGTCGGTCGCCGCCGACGCCCGCCACGCCATGGCGTGGGCGTCGCTCGGCCACCTGTACAAGAAGCGCAAGGACTACGTGAAGGCGGTCGACGCCTACGAGCAGGCGTCGAAGCTGATGGCCAAGGACGCCGTGGTGTGGGCGAACCTCGGCATGTCGTACTACCGGCTCGATCGCGTCGACGAGGCCCTGGTCGCGCTCGAGAAGGCGTGTCGGCTCGACCCCAAGGTCGCCGAGACCCGCAGCAACATCGGCGTCATCAAGCGCAAGAAGGGTGACAACGAGGGCGCGATCAAGCAGCTGCAGTGGGCGGTCAAGCTGGCACCGGGCGAGTCCTCCTATCACAACAACCTCGGCGTCGCGCTGCGCGGCGCCAAGAAGCTCGACGAGGCGGCGGCGGCGTTCACCAAGGCGATCGAGCTGACGCCCAACCTGGCCGAGTACCACTTCAACCTGGCGGTGGTGTATCGCCGCCAGGAGGAGATCGAGAAGGCGATCGAGGCCTACGAGAAGACCGTGGCGCTCGCCGCCGACCACGCCGACGCCTGGTACGACCTCAGCTACATGTACAAGCTCAACCACGACGACGACAAGGCGATCGAGGCGTTCAACGCCTACCTCGAGCTCAACCAGGGCAAGGACGCCGCGGCGCAGAAGAACGTCGAGGGCGAGATCCAGGCCCTGGGCGGCACGCCGGCGACGGCGCCGAAGGCGCCGCCCAAGAAGACGCCCAAGAAGAAGGGTAACTGACCTCAGTCAGGCGGTCGCCAGGTCCCCCATCATGCGCAGACCGCGCCGTCCACGGTCACCGTGGATTGATGGCCACTGGCGAACCGCGCCTCATCGCGACGGTCTGAGCACGGCTTCGCCGGTGCGTGGCGGCGACAACGGATCGAACGACGCAAACCGATACACCACCTTGCCGGGCTCGATCGCGAACGTCTCCGGCGGCAGGCCGCGCAGGGTGTGTCCGTCGACCAGGTACCAGCCATCCTGCGGCAGCTCGAACAGCGCCTGTGAACTGGCGCCGTCGACAACGGTCGCGGCCAGGCGACCGTCGCGCACCACCCGCTCGAGCTCGGCGACTCGCCGGTCGGCGTCCAGCGACGCTGACACCGGCCCCGGCGCCGCCGCCCACGGGGCCCCATCGGCGACGACCTCGGCTCGATGGAGCACGATGCTGGTCTCGCGAGGCTCACCACCCGCCACCGTCTCCGCCACGGTCACGAAGCCTGCTCCGACCTCGGTGACCGTGCCCTCGCCGAGCGGCTCGCCGCGAGCGGTGACGAGCAGCCCACCGGTGCCCCGGAACACGGCGACCCGCCGCGTCCCCATCGCGGCGGTGGCACGCAGCTCGAGGTCGCGGAACGACGCGACGGACTCGATGGGGGCGCAGGCAACGCCCGGCGCCGGCGCCTGGCCCGAGAGCGCCGCCGCGATGGCCAGCACGGCGCCGACTTGCACATCACGGACCCGAAACGTCATGGCCGCGCCCCCGTCGCACGATGCTCCACCGGCGACCGTGCCGAACCGGGCGAGCAACGCGTAGACCTCGCTGGCCCGCGCGCCGTTGACGTCGATGGTGATCCTGGCTCCGCGCTTGTAAGCCAGTAGCGCGCGATCGAGCGCCACGCCGTCGGCGGAGCGGAGCCAGGTCAGGTTGCCGTGGCGCTCGCGCAGCCACCCCAGGCGCTCGGCCATGACCTCGACCAGGTGATCGGCGCGCAGTCTCCGGGCCTGGACGTCGAGATCCGGCACCTCCGCTGCCCCGATGACGATGCTGGTGCCCAGGATGTCGGCGGCCAGCCGGAACAGATCGGTCGGGCTGGCGCTGGTGAAGTCCAGATCGACCGTCACGGCCTTGCCGGCGCGACCGACCCGCTGCGCCGACAGGCCGGCCACGCCACGGGCCAGCACGTTGCCCAGGTGTGACTCGGTGCCCGGTCCGAACCGACCCGTGATCCGCACCTGCGGGAGGCTTCGCTCGATCACGTCGATGCGCGCGGCGCGTGCGAGCGCGCGCCGGAGGTGACTGGCGTGAGCGTCGGCGGCGTGGACGATCAGCGAGCCGCGCGGGCCGGCGGCGCCGAGCTCGGGCAACGCGGCAAGATCGGCCGGCGCGCCCATCGCGACCGGCGCGGCGTCGACATCGACGCCGCCGTCGATCTCGACGGTCATCATCACCGCGGTGGCGTCGCCACTGGTGGCGGTTGGCGCCGATCCGCGGCCGTCGCCAGCGATCGGCGGGCTCGCAGGCCCCGGGTCGGTCGTCGTCGAGGCGCACGCGGTGGCGACAACGAGCCAGGCGAGTCCGACGTTCGCTCTCATCGCGCGCTTCGCGCTCATCGCTCTCATCGCCTCGAGCATCGCACGCGGCGGGACCCGCCGGACGTGGTCTCGGCATCGTCCGGGCCGTCGATGCTCCGCCCGCGGAAGTGGTCGACCAGCGCGTCGGAGATGGCCATCAGGGTCTCGATCAGAACCCGACACCGATGCTTTTCTGCCCGGAGTCCGTTGCGAGTGGAGGATCGCGGCGTAGCCTGCCGGCAGGAGGTTCTCTTGCCAACGTTGCAGCTCACCTACTTCGATTCGCCCGGCCGAGCCGAGCCGATCCGGATCGCCCTCTTCATCGCCAAGCTCCCATTCGAGGATCGGCGGATCAAGTTCCCGGAGTTCGCCGCGCTACGCGAGCAGGGCGCCTTCCCCCTCGGCAGCGTGCCCGTCCTCGCGGTGGACGGCCGTCCGATCGTCCAGACCGGCGCGATCCTCAGGTACGTGGCGCGTCTCGGGCAGACCGACCTCTACCCGACGGATCCGTTCGCGGCGATCGTCGTGGACAGCGCGCTCGAGACGTTCAACGACACGGTCTCGCACGCCATCGCCCCCAGCTTCTTCGAGCGTGACCTCGACAAGAAGCTCGACATGCGGCGGGCCCTCGCCGCCGGGCCGCTCGCCCTCGCGTGCCGATACGTCGAGGGTCTGATCGGCGCGGGCTCCGGGCCGTTCCTCACCGGCACGACGCTCACGATCGCCGATCTCGTGCTCGGCGAGTCGGTCAGGCAGTACCGTTCCGGCAACCTGGACGGCCTGTCCGCCGAGACGCTCGCGCCTTATCCGAAGCTCGCCGCCCTCGGTGACGCCTACGCCGCGCATCCGTCGGTGGTCGCCTACAACGCGCGCTGAGCCCGCCCGACCCGGCCATGGGCGGGGCACCAGCCCCCGGCCATCGCTACTTGAAGAACAGGAGCTCTCGATAGGAGGGCAACGGCCACAGGGTCGACGCGATGCGGGTCTCGAGCTCGTCGCCAAGCCGGCGCAGCTCGTTCATGAGGGGGACCACCTTCGACTTCATGTACCGGCCCTGCTCGAACGGGTCCTCGACATGGTGGCTGTCGGCCTCGTCGAGGGCCTCGAGGGCGGCGTCGAAGCGCGAGGCGAGCTTCGCAAACGAATCGAGCGAGGCCTTGATGCTCTTCACTTCGGCGCCGGCGTTCTGAGATGCGGTGACGCAGTTGGCGAGCAGGGTCTGGTGTTCGAGGACGGCGGGCCCGATCAACTGTCGGCCCATCAACACCATCGCCTCGGACTCGATGAGCATCTCCTTCGCGTACTTCTCCATGAAGATATGGACGCGGCTGTCGAGCTCGGTCTTGTTGAGGACCTTGTACTTCTCGAACAGCTCCACGTTCTTGTCACCGCCGAGCGCCGGGATGGCCGCCGTGCAGTCCTTCAGGTTGAGGAGCCCGCGTCGCTCGGCCTCGGCGTGCCACTCGCTGGTGTAGTTGTCGCCATTGAAGATGACCCGCTTGTGCTTGGCGATGATCTTCTGCAACAGCCCCGGGACGACCTCGAGCAGCTTCTCGGGCCGCGGATTCGGACCCACGGCCTGCTCGAGCTCGGTCGCGACGTAGTCGAGTGACTCGGCGGCGATCGTGTTCAGGATCGTGCACGGCCAGGCGACCGATTGCGACGAACCAACCGCACGGAACTCGAACTTGTTGCCGGTGAAGGCAAACGGCGAGGTGCGGTTGCGGTCACCGGCGTCGCGCGGCAACTGGGGCAGCGAACGGGTGCCGAGATCGAGCGCACCGCCCCTGATGGTCCGATCGGGAAGCCCCTTCTCGAGCTGGTCGATGAGATCGGTGAGCATGTCGCCGAGGAAGATCGACATGATCGCGGGTGGTGCTTCGTTGGCGCCGAGCCGGTGGTCGTTGGCGGCCGACGCCACCGCGGCGCGAAGCAGATCGCTGTGCAGGTCGACGGCGCGGATGACCGCACACAGGAAGGTCAGGAACTGGATGTTCGCGTGCGTCTCGTCGCGCGGATCGAGCAGGTTGGTTCCGGTGTCGGTCGCCATCGACCAGTTGTTGTGCTTACCCGAGCCGTTGACGCCGGCGAACGGCTTCTCGTGGAGGATGGCCTGGAGGCCGTAGCGCGGCGCGACCCGACGCAGCGTCTCCATGAGCAACATCTGATGGTCGCAGGCGAGGTTGGCGGTCTCGAACAGCGGCGCGAACTCGAACTGGCCAGGCGCGACCTCGTTGTGGCGGGTCTTGACCGGCACGCCGACGCGATAGAGCTCGCGCTCGCACTCGGCCATGAATGCGAGGACGCGGGGCGGGATGGTGCCGAAGTAGTGATCTTCGAGCTGCTGGCCTTTCGGCGGCTTGGCGCCGAACAGCGTGCGCTCGCACGTGACCAGATCGGGGCGCGCGAAGTAGAGGTGGCGGTCGACGAGGAAGTACTCCTGCTCGCAGCCGAGGGTGGTGTAGACCCGGTGGACGCCGTCGGCGCTACCAAACAGCTTGAGGATCCGCATCGCCTGCGTCGACAGGGCATCCATCGAACGGAGCAGCGGCGTCTTCTGGTCGAGCGCCTCGCCTTTCCACGACACGAAGGCCGTCGGGATGACCAGCGTCACGTGGTTCTTCCCACGCTGCAGGAACGCCGGACTGTGCACGTCCCACGCGGTGTAGCCGCGGGCCTCGAAGGTCGCGCGCAGACCTCCCGACGGGAAGCTCGACGCGTCGGGCTCGCCCTGGATCAGCTCGGATCCGGACAGCGCGAAGATGATACCGCCGTGCCCGTCGGGGACGATGAACGCGTCGTGCTTCTCGGCGGTCGAGCCGGTCAGCGGTTGAAACCAGTGCGTGTAGTGGGTCGCGCCTTGCTCGACGGCCCAGTTCTTCATCGCCACCGCCACGGCATCGGCCACGTCGCGGCTGAGCCGCTCGCCGGTCTCGAGCGCGCGCTTGACCACCTTGAAGATCTCCTTCGGCAGCCGCTCGCGCATCTGCTGCGCACCGAAGACGTCGATGCCGAACAACGCGTCCACGCGCTCGGGCGTGGTTCCGTCGGTGGGCTTGTCGGTCCAGGATAGCGCGGCGGTGATCGCCAGCTGTCGGGGGTTCGAGCTCGTCATGTGGGTGCCTCGTTTCTCGAAGGAGCAACATTGCTATCGCCTACGGCGCGAAGGCACAAGTGCAGTCCGACCCTGACCGCGATCGGCCGCCGCACCCAGACGAGGCTGCACCATCGGTCGCCGTGGCGGCGAGGGTCCCGGTCGGCCCTGTCAGACAGACGGCGTACGACAGATCTCCCGTGAGTGCGATCAAGAGCAAGGCCCGCGGCCCGCGCACGGTGCACCGCTGCCAGGGTTGTGGGCACGTCGAGACGCGCTGGCTCGGCCGCTGTCCGGCGTGCAACGAGTTCGGCACCCTGGTCGAGGAGATCCAGGCCGGCGCTCCGGCGCCGGGCCGCGCGTCGGCGGCGCTGGTCGCGGACGGCGCGCCGCCGATCGCCGCCACCGACGTGCCCGCCGATGACGCGACCACGCGCATGCCGACCGGCCTGGTCGAGCTCGACCGCGTGCTTGGCGGCGGGCTGGTCCCCGGCTCGCTGATCCTGCTCGGTGGCGATCCGGGCATCGGCAAGTCGACCCTGCTGCTGCAGCTGCTCGCCGGGATCGCCGGGCGCGGCGAGACGGTGCTCTACGCGAGCGGCGAGGAGTCGGTCGCCCAGACCGCGATGCGGGCGCGACGCATCGGCGCTGCCCTGCCGACCTTGCGGCTGGTCGCCGAGACCGACGTCGACGTGATCGTGGCCCATGCGCGGTCGGCGCGGCCGGCGGTGCTGGCGGTCGATTCGATCCAGACCGTCCACACCAACGAGCTCGACTCCATCCCGGGCGCCGTCGGCCAGGTGCGTGAATGCGCGGCGCGCCTGATGCGGTACGCCAAGACCCAGGGCGTCCCCACCATCCTGGTCGGTCACGTCACCAAGGATGGCTCCATCGCCGGCCCCAAGACGCTCGAGCACCTGGTCGACGTCGTGCTCCAGGTCGAGGGTGATGGCGGCAGCCCGTACCGCGTGGTGCGGGCCCACAAGAACCGCTTCGGCTCGACCCAGGAGATCGGCGTGTTCGAGATGCGCGGTGGCGGGATGATCGAGGTGCCCGAGCCGTCGGCTCACCTGCTCGCCGAGCGCCCGGCCGGCGCGCCCGGCTCGGTGGTGGTGGCGTCCGCCGACGGCAACCGACCGCTGCTGGTCGAGGTGCAGGCGCTGGTCGCGCCGGCCGCCGCCGGCTTCGCGCGCCGTACGGTGGCGGGCGTCGACGCCAACCGCGTCGCGCTGCTGCTCGCGGTGCTGGCCCAGCGCGCCGGCCACGATGTGCTCGGCCTCGACGTGTTCGTGAACGTCGCCGGTGGGCTGCGGCTGGCCGAGCCGGCGATCGATCTGGGCATCGCGTGCGCGCTGGCGTCGTCGAATTTCGGCCGTGCCGTCGATGCCAAGACCGTGGTGTTCGGCGAGGTCGGGCTGGCCGGCGAGGTCCGGGCGGTGCCGATGGCCGAGCAACGCCTGGCCGAGGCGCGCAAGCTCGGCTTCACCCGCTGCATCCTGCCGGCGCAGAACCGCGCCCGCCTGGAGGGCGACGCCGGCCTCGAGCTGGTCGGCGTCGATCGCTTGTCGGCGGCCCTGGCCGCGCTCTGACGCCGGCCTGCGCCGGCGACGGATCCGCGCTCAGAACTCGACGGCGAAACGGGCCTGGATGGTGTGCGCGTTGCCGGCGTCGCCGGCGTTGGTGCCGTAGTTGAAGCCGTCGCCGCCGTTCCCGGAGCTGTCCTCGGGGTGGTTCATCGCGGCGAGCGGGAGGAACATGCCGTACGCGATCCCGGCGTGGAAGCCATTGCTGGTGTAGCCGAGGTCGGTGTCGAGCTCGAGGCCCCACATCGTGCTGTTGCCCGGCGTCGCCAGCGGCCGCAGCGCCGCGGCGGTGACGTTCTGGGCCCGGAACGAGATCGACCTGGTGAGCTCGTAGCTCATCCACGGCCGGAAGTAGACCGCGTTGGACACCGAGCCGATCAGCTCGCGGAACAGGATGAGGTCGATCTTGTAGTTGGGATCGAAGACGAAGCGGTTGAAGGTCTTGTCGGTGGGCAACAGGGCCTGATCGCGCAGGTGGGTCGCACCCTGTGGGCTGCCGTCGGCCTCGTCACCGGTGGCGGCACCGACCTCGAGGCCGACGCCGAGCTTGCCGTCGAGCGCGCGCGTCGAGGCACGCGCCACGCCGCCCCAGGCCAGGATATCGACCGGAGCATCGAAGCCGAGGTCAGCCAGGTTCTGGACCGAGCCAACCCGTGCCGCGGCCTCGGCCTCGATCAGGAGCTTGCCCCAGCCGAGCTTGAACCAGATGTTGGGCTGGTACTCCTTGTGGTTGCGGAGGATGTACGAATCGGCGGTGGCCCCCGGCGTGGTCGGCTCGGCGTAGTCGAAGTCCTGGGTCCGGCGTACGACGCGGGCGCCGTAGTTGAGGGCCAGCTTGCCGCGCGTGACGAGGTCGTCGAAGTCGGCCGGGGCGTCGAACCGCGCGACGCCCAGCATCCAGCCCTTCTCGTCGTCGTTGTCGTCGAGATCCCACGGCTGCCGGGCCACGATGCCCTCGTCGGCGCTGGTCACGTTCGCGGCCGGCCAGTCGATGGCGGCGATGGCGCGCAACGGCGTGCCGGGCACGATGGCGGAGAACGACAGCCGGTCGAGGGTGTCGCCGTCGTCGCTGTCGAGGTCGTAGCCCACCGGGTTGGTGCCGCCCACGTTGGCGAGCGTCGACGGCTGCCACAGCGTCTCCCAGGCGGCGTAGTCGGTGTTGGCGCGCCGCCCCGAGTTGGACGCGATGCCGAGGCCGAAGTGATCGGGCATGCGCCCGAACTTGAGGAGCCCGAGGCCGGTCGAGACCTCGGCCCAGGCGCGGCGCAGCATCAAGCCCGAGCCCGACGACGGATCGGGTTCGCTGGTTCCCAGCACCACGTTGTCGAACAGATCGATCTGGGTGTGGACCGCGATCGTCTCCGAGAGCTGGATCGACGGCTCGAGGCGGAGGCGCAAGTTGCTCGACTTGAGCGTGTCGTCGCACGGCACGCCGGCGGGACTGGAGCAGCCGAGCGGTCGGGGATGGGGCGCGCCGCCGACGGCGGCATCGTCATCGAAGCCGAGGTGGAGGTTCTTGAGCCAGTCGCCACGGGTCCGCAGGTAGCCGTCGATGGTCACCACCTCGAACTTCTTGCGGCGGTCGCGCGGCGGCGGCAGGGTCGGGGTGGTGGCGAGCAGGCCAGCGGCCTTGGGCGCCGCCTCGGCGATGCCCTCCGGCTTGGGCTCGTCCTCGCCGGTCGGTGGACCGCCGGTGGGGAGCGGGCTTGGCTGTGCAGCGGCGCTGGAGGCGGCGAGCGACGCGATGCCGAAGACGCCCAGGGCCAGGGACGCCAGGGACGTCAGGGACGCCGCGGACGGATGGAATCGACGAACGAGCTTGTACGAAATCATGAAGGAATCAGCGGAGTAAGGTCGGCGGACTATAGGCGAGCGTTTCCGGCGCAAACAAGAGCGCCTGGTCGAAAAACTCGCGGCTGGCGATGGCTGCGGTACGTTCCATGCGATGGCATTGGACCCTGAGGTGCGGCGTAGCGTTGCCTGGTTGGGAGTCGCGATCGGTCTCGGGGTCGCCAGCTGCGGCCCGGCGGTCCGTCCCGAAGCGCCTGGCGAGGAACCGACTCCGCCGCGCGTGATCCGGCGCCAGGCGCCGGCCAACGCGGGCCGCGGCGCGCTGGTTGGAGAGATGTGTCCGGCCGGTGCCGGCGGGCGCCCCGGCCTGGCGCCGCTCGCGGTGCGCGACGTGTCGTGGACCAGCGACCGAGACGACCTGACGTCGGCGCTGGCGCGCGGGACCGCGGCGCAGTTCGCCGTGCTGGCCGTCGATGGTCGGCGGGCCGGCATGTTCTCGGCGATCGGCACCGCCGAGGTCGGCGGCAACGAGGTCGCGATCGGTTCGTTCGCAGGTGCACCGCCGTGCACGCGGCCGGCGGCGATCGCCGGCGGCGACGTCACCGCCGACGCTCGGTGCAACGAGGTGCAGCGCGGCTGCGGGCTCGCGGTGGCGGCGCTTGGCAGACCGGGCGGGGCGTTCGCGGTCGCCGAGCCGCCCGAGATCGCGATCGGCGGCGGATGCAAGGGCGGTGACGTGCTCGCCATCGACATCGATGGCGACGGCGCGGCCGAGATGTTCCCGCTCGCCAGCTTCGTCGACGCCGTCCGCGCGCCCGCCGAGGAGGTCAGCGCGGCGGCCATGGTGGCGCCGCCATGCCCGCCATCGTTCGCGCTCCACGGGTTGGTCGCACCCGCGGCGCCCGGGGTGGTCATGGACGGCAAGCACAAGCTCGAGCTCGACCTGCTCGGGGTGCTCGACGTCGACGCCGACGGCCGCCACGAGGTGGTGATGGCCTACCGCTACGTCGAGCATCGGACCATCGCCGTGTACAGCGCGATGAGCTCGGCGGCGCGGCTGGAGCTGGTCGGCGAGTCGACGCCGTGGCCCTGAGCCGGCGCGCCGACCCACCCGGTTCGCGGTCGGTCGGTCGCGTCAGCGTCAGCGCCGGTAGCCGACGCTGACCATCGCGCTGCGGCCGTCGGTGGTGGCATGCGCGTCGCCCATCGAGCCGCCGCGTCGGGTCACCGCGCCGTCGAGTACCAGCGCGGTGTCGCCGCACCGGTACCCGATCCAGGCCTGGGCGCGCGCATCGTGATCGGTCATGCCGGCGTCGGCGGTCATCATCTCCTGGTCGCGATCGTGGCCGTCGAGCGAGCCGAACGCGCTCGCCGTCACCGCGGCGCCGAGGTCGACGCGGCGGTAGGCGACCTCGACACGCGGATCGATCGAACCGCCCACGGCGTAGTAGTACGGACGCTGCTTGTCCTGCATCACGTTGCGCACGGTCGCCGCCGGATGCGCCGCGCGCCAGGACTCGAACGCCTGCGACTTCACCATCGCGAAGTCGAGGTAGAGGTCGGCGCCGATGGCGACGGTGACCTCGCCGCGGCGCAGCTCGACGTCGACCGTCGGACCGGCGGCGACCCGCGACAGCAGATCCCACACCCGCTCGTCACGCTGGCTGTGGTTGCGATACGTGAACTCGGTGCTGAGGCCGACGAACAGCGAGCTGTCGCGTCGGTTCCGGTAGTGACCGACGAGGTTGGACCTGGCGTGACCGGCGACCGATCGCACGCCGTCGTCGTCGCTCGCCACCGCGACGCTCATGCGCACCTTGCGACCGGTGTGGACCGTGCCCGCACCAACGGTGGGGACGCGGTCGAGCTCGGCGCTGGCGCTGACCACGCCGAAGGCGGCGCCGTTCTCGGTTCCGACCCCGGCGCGGACGTCGTACGTCGTCTCGCGCAGGTGGTTCGCGATCTGGTAGGCCGCCTCGCCGAGCGGGACCCCGGCGGTCGAGGTCGACAGCATGTCGTTGAGGCTGCCGTACTCGGCGAGCTCGAGGAACACCTCCCAGGTGCCGGACGCGAGCGTCGAGAGCAGGAACGTCTCGCCGAGGGTGTAGCCGTTGTGGCGGGCGAGGACGTGGGTCAGCATGCCGAAGCCAGGATGGCCGAGGGCGTTGATGTCGAACGAGTTGCCGTCGAATCGCCAGCCGTCGTCGTCGCCGAGCTTGGTGCGCACCGCGTCGAGGTCGTGCGACAGCTGCCAGTCGACCTCGTTCGGCTTGCCGTTGTCGCGCCAGTACCAGCGATTGCCGACCGCGAACACGCCGGCGAGCTCGAGGGCCATCCGGCGGTGCCGGCGCTGTCGTTGCGGTTCGAGCTGGCGGCGCGGGCGGATCGCCGTGGCTTCGGGTCGGGTCGTCTCGGCCTCGTCGTCGAGGTCGACGGTCAGGGGGGTGGACTCGGCTCCCGCCGGGCTGGTCAGCGCCGTCGAGAGGCAAAGCAGGACGGCGACCTGGAGCGTGGAATCGGTTCGCTTCGACATGCCCCCACCGTGCGCGGAGCGGGCGTGACCGCGACAGACCACCGACGTGACGTCGCCGTGATCCGCTCGTGGCCCAGGCGTGATTCAGCGCGTGATCGGCGGCCGTGGCGGACCGGCGTCGCACGCCGGGCAGGCCGCCGGCGCGCTGCCGCGGCCGAACACCAGCGCACCGATCACCATGCCGACGGTCAGCGCGGTCAGGGCGAGCAAGAGCGGAAACATCCATGCCGGGGCGCCACGATGCGGCTGCGGGTGGGTCGCATCGACGAGCGGCGTGCGCCCGGTGGCATTGCGGCGGTCGGGCGCGTTGTTCGGCGCCCCCGGGTTGGTCGGAACCTGCTCGAACCAGCGATCGGCGTCGTCGGCGGCCGGCGAAGGTGGCAGCGGCGCCGGCGTGTGCTCGACGTTGATGCGCTCGATGCGCGAGGTGACGATGATGTCGCTCGGGGCTTCGCCGCGCCGACCGGGTCGCGCCGGCGGCCCGGCCGGAAGCCGGGGCGGCTTTACGTCCGGCGCGCGTGGTGGGCGCGGTCTGCTCGGTGTGCTCGGGGTGCGCGGCAGTCGAGGCGGTGTCGCCAGCCGCTCCGGGGTCGTCTCGGTCGGCGTCTTGACGTCGATGCTCCGATCCGTGCTGTGCTCGGTTTCCGACCTACGCTTCATGCTTCCCGCCCGCCGGATTATCGATGAGGACGACGGGCACGTCACCTTCTAGCGTGACGTGCGCACGACCACGAGGTGGGCGCGTGTAGGCGCGGGATCTCCTGCGTGGGCAGGGCGCGATGCGGTTACAATGGTGGATGGCGAGCCCCTCCTCGCCCTTCACCTTAGCTTCGTTACGGGGGACTCATGCAAGCCGTCCAATGTTCCCGGCGCGCCCCGCGCCGACCTCTCGCTCGTGCGTTCGCGCTCATGCTCGGCGCCGTCCCGGTCGCCGCGGTCGGGGTCGGGTGCGGGTCGGACACCGCGATCGTCCTGGAGATCCACAAGGCGCCCGGGGTGTCGTCAGAGGTCAAGCGTCTCGAGATCTTCGCCGGCGTTGGCCACGACGCCGATCTGGTCGATCCGGCGTGGTGGGTGGCGGCCGAGCTCGACGAGAGCGAAGCCGTGGTCACGCTCGATGGCGAGATGGCCGCCACGACCTACCGCTACCTGGTCCGGCCCGGCGGCGGGCTCGAGCTCGACACCGAGATGATGTTCGCGGTCGCGGGCTACAAGAACGAGGCCGACGCCAAGCCGGTGGTGTTCGGCCATTCGAGCGCGCCGTCGCATTTCGGCGACGGCGAGGTGCGCGTCTACGACTTCCCGCTGCTGACGTTCGCCGACGCTCGCCATGGCGTCACGCCGACCGGGTGCGCGTGGTGGGACGACCTCGGCACCCGCATCAAGCGCGACGCGATCGCACCGCGCGAGGATGGCGACTGCGACGCGTACAAGCAGGATCCCGACGCTCAGGTCGACTGCGTCCTCGATTGCGACGACCGCAACCCGGGCATCCACCCCGGCCAGACCGAGCTGTGCGCCGATGGCATCGACCAGAACTGCTGCGACGACAACGATGGTCGCGACGATCTCGACGGCGACGGCTTCGCGGTCTGCGGCACGGCGATGCCCGACTGCGTCGATCTGGCGCCGGGTTCGCCGGGTCCCGACAACGTCTTCGGCGACGAGGTGGCTTCGAATCAGATCCACCCGGGCGCGATCGAGCTGTGCGACGGCATCGACAACGACTGCAAGAACGGCTGCGACGATGGTGACGGCTTCGATCCCGATGGCGACAGCTACCTCAACTGTCGGAAGCCGGGCGTCGACGAGGTGGTCGGGGTGCACCGGACCATCGATGGCTGCGACCAGTCCGTGCCCGATTGCCTGGAGGTCGCGCGCAACGGGGCGCCGGCACCGAACACCGTCAACGCCGGTGCGGTCGACGACTCGTGCGATGGCTGGGACAATAACTGCGATGGCGAGTGCGACGAGATCCTGCGCGCCGCCGGAGATCAGGACGGCGACAGCTTCCCGGCTTGCACCACCGACGCCGATCACATCGACGACAGCGCGCCGCAGTGCCGGCTCGGCGTCGGCGGTGACTGCGGCGGCGACGACTCGCGGTTCGAATACCCGGGCCGCGCCGAACGCTGCGATGGCATCGACTTCGACTGCAACAACATGCTGTTCCCGACCATGTCGCCGTGCTTCCTCGTCGAGGGCCCGGCCGGTGAGATGCGCTGCGTGGTCGGCGCCCGGACCTGCAATGACACGCCGGGAGCGGTCAATGCCGGATTCGGCGCCTGTATCCACGACAACACGGCGCCGGCGACCGCGCTGCCCATGGAGTACTGCCTGGCGACCTGCGCCATGGCGACCGATCCGATCCAGTGCCTCGGCCCCCAGGCCCAGGCCTGCACGGTCGGGTTCCCGATGCCGCTCGGCAGCACGCCGTGCACGCCGTTGCCGGCCGAGATCCCGTTGCCGCAGGACGTCGGCACCGGCGGCTGCAACTACGCCCTGGTCGGCGGCATGCTGCAGGGGGAATGGAACGTCACCCTGGTCAATCCGCAGGGTGGCACCGGTCTCACCGCGATCGGATGCGGGTCGCGATTGCGGATCCTGGGTGCGCTGCCCGACGCCGAGGATCGACTGGTGATGGTGGCCACCGGGGTCGGGCCGCACTTCTTCGAGTTGAGCCGCCTCGACCAGTGCAACGGTGCCGGCGGCTCGGTGACGTGCCAGTGACGGTGCGATCGCGGTGAGCGCGCGCTAACCCCGGAGCTCACCTGTCTTGACCCGCCTCGCTTGGCCTCGTGGTCGAATGACTTCGTTGCGCGCTCCGGTGCTCGGGTCACGTGCCTCAGCACGCTCCCCTCCGCTCCTCGCACGCGCCTCGTCCTCGACCACGATCCCGTCGCGATCCGGGATCAACCCAGATGAGCTCTGGGGTTAGACTGCGAGCGTGGCGCACACGCTTCTCGATGACGTCGGACAGGTGCTCTGGGTCGGCTTCCATGGCACGGCAGCGCCAGCGCAGCTGCGGGCCCAGATCGCGGCCGCCGAGGTCGGCGCCGTGGTGGTGTTCAAGCGCAACCTGGTGACCCAGGTCGTGCACGGGCCGGTGCCCCAGGAGGTCGTCGACGTTGCCGCCGTGGTCGAGTTGAACCGCGCGCTGCACACGGCGGCTCCGGCCGGCGCCCCGCTGCTGATCGCCGTCGACCAGGAGGGCGGGGTGGTGCAGCGGGTGCGCGCGCCGGCGACCCAGTGGCCGCCGATGTTGTGCCTCGACGGGCACCCGGCGCCGGACGACGAGGCGCTGGCGGCGGCGGTCGGGCTGGCGCTGGGCCGCGAGCTGGCGGCGCTCGGCTTCGACATCGACTTCGCGCCGGTGCTCGACGTCCACACCAACGACCACAATCCGATCATCGGCGACCGCGCGTTCGGTCGCGACGCCGAGACCGTGGCGCGGCGGGCGCTGGCGCTCGCCGACGGCCTGGCCCGCGGCGGCATGCTGGCCTGTGGCAAGCACTTCCCGGGCCACGGCGACACCGCCACCGACAGCCACCTCGAGCTGCCGCGCCTCGACCACGGTTGGGCGCGGCTCGAGTCGGTCGAGCTGTTGCCGTTCCGGCGGGCGGCGGTGGCCAAGCTACCCATGATCATGACCGCCCACGTGGTGTTTGCCGCCCTCGACGCGACGGTGCCCGCCACGTTGTCGCCGGCCGTGATCGACGAGCTGTTGCGCAAGCAGCTGGGCTACCACGGCGTGATCGTGTCCGACGATCTCGACATGAGGGCGATCGCCGCCCACTACGGCATCGCCGACGCCGCGGTGCGCGCGATCCGCGCCGGCTGCGACGCGCTGCTCCTGTGCCGCGACGAGGGCCATCAGGTCGAGGCGCGGGTGGCGCTGATCCGGGCTGGCGAACGCGACAGCGCCGTGCGGGCGCGGCTCGGCGAGTCGGCGGCGCGGGTGCGGGCGATGAAGGCCGCCCACGTCGCGCGGCGACGTGCGGTGCCGCCGCACGGGCTCGAGGTCGTGGGCGCGCTCGAGCATCGGCTGCTGGCGGATCGGGTCGCGGGCCGCGGGTAGGTCCGGCCTCGGTTTCGGTTTCGGTTTCGGTTTCGGTTTCGGTTTCGGTTTCGGTTTCGGTTTCGGTTTCGGTTTCGGTTTCGGTTTCGGTTTCGGTTTCGGTTTCGGTGGCGGCTGCGGCTGCGGCTGCGGCTGCGGCCTCGGTTACCGCGCCCGCTGGATCAGCACCGACTCCACGAGCAACAGCACCAGCAGCGCCGCCGCCAGCGCGTGCCACAGCTCGACCCGACGCTCGCTGGGGCGCGACCGGGTCTCGACCCCGGCGCCGGCGCCGGGGATCAGGTTGGCGGGCGCCGGGCTGAGGTCGCTACCGCGGGGATCGAGGTTGACGGCGAACTCCAGCTCGTCACGGTCGCGGGTCGCCCCGGTCCGGTCGGTGCCGATCACTCGGTAGATGCCGGGCGCATCGGTGCCGGTGAAGCGCACCGCGCGCCGACCCTCGATGCGCGCGCCCTCGAAGACCGCGCCGGTGTGCTCGGGACCGCGGACCTCGAGCTTGCGCAGATCGAGCGTCGGCAGGCTGGTGCCCTGGCCGACCAGCATCGCGGCGGCGGCGCCCTCGACGCGGCGGCGAGCGAGGTGCCGCACCGACTCCTGGATCAGCGGCAGGTAGCCGGGGTGGATCGGGAGATCGTTCCAGTCGCGGTCGAGCGTCGACGCGTAGAGCAGCAGCCGGCCGTCGCCCTTGCGTGCCTCGACCAGCGCGGCGGCGCCGTTGGTGAAGCGGGCCAGCACCTTGCGGTCGTCGGTGTCGGTGGTCGGGCCGAGCAGGACGATCTTCGTGAAGCGAGCGTCGGAAAGGCCGGGTGCGTCACGCGCGAACGGCGCGAAGATCGGATGGTCGGCTTCCCACTTGGTCAGGTGGAGCGCGCGGGCGGCCCGCTCATCGGGCGCCGCGCCCCACGCGGTGTCGATCGGATCGCGCAGGCTCTGCGGCAACAGCGGCAGCATCGTGCGCTCGTAGGCGGCCGGATCGACGCGATCGCCGGGCGCCACCAGCAGGCCGCCGCCCGCCGTGACCCAGGCGGCGAGGCGGGCGACCGGGTCGGCGGGCAGCGCGGCGACGTTGGCCAGCACCACCACGTCGTGCTGTTCGAGCTCGGCGTCGTCGAGCTCGTCGGGCGTGATCTTGGTGACCACGGTGCCGGCCTCGGCGCGGTCGCCAGGGCGCAGGGCGGCTTCGACGTAGAACAGCTCGTCGTCGTGGCGGGCGGCATGCGGGTCGCCATCGACCAGCAGCACGCGGACTTCGTCGCGCAGCTGGGCCATGGCGTGTCGGCGATCGTCGGCGGGCAACGCGTCGGTTGGTAGCTCGACGGCGACCTCGGCGGAGCGGCGGCCGGGTGGCAGGGTGGCGAGGAAGCGCTTGTGCTTGGTCTCGCCGGGCGCGAGATCGACCTGGCCGCGCGCGATGATCTGGCCGGCGACCTTCAGGTTCACGGTGACGCCGGCCGCCGGCAACAGCGAGTGGTTGGCGATCTCGGCCACCGCCGCGATGCCGCGACTGCCAGCCCCTGGATCGGGCTCGACGCGCAGCCCGACGACGGCGAGGTTGGGCAGGGCGGCGCCATTTCGGATGTCGAGGACCTCGAGCGTCGGACCGTCGGCGCCCCACGGCGGGTCGGCGCCGCGCAGGGCTGCGGTGGTCAGCGGGGACAGCAGATAGATCGTGCGGCGGGCATGATTCGAGCCCGACAGCAGCTGCGCGGCGCGGGCCAGGGCGCGGTCGAGGTCGGCGGGGCGCGCGGTCGGCGACAGGTCGGCGAGCTGGTCGCGGAGCCGGAGGTGCTCGCGCGACAGCTCGGTCGGGTGGACCGCGCCCTCGGACGCGCGCACCACGGCGACCTCGGCCTCGGGCCCGAGCTGGGTGAGCAGCCGCGCCGCCTCGTCGACGGCGCGACCGAGCAGCGTGCGTCCATCGAGCCGATAGCCAGCCGTGAACGAGTCGTCCACGATCAGCACGGCGGCCTGCGGGCCGCGGGCGACCAGCGGCCCTCGGCTCGCGCACGACGTGAAGGGCTTGGCCACCGCCAGCGGGAGCGCCACGCACAGGAGGACGCGCACCAGCAGGAGCAGACGTTCGCGGAGCTGGAACCGGCGCGCCGTGCGCCGCCGGGTGGCGATCAGGAACTCGAGCGCCGCGAAGCGCACCACCTTGGCGCGCCGCCGACCGATGAGGTGGATGGCGATCGGCACCAGCAATCCGGCCAGCCCGAGGAGTAGCAGCGGGGCCAGGAAGCTCATCGCCGCGCCCCCGATAGCTGCAGGCGCTGGCGGGTCGCCAGCAACTCGAGCAGGGTGTCCTCGACCGCGCGATCGGTGGGGCACAGGTGGTACTCGACGCCGGCGGCGGTGAGCTCGTCGCTGACCCGACGCAGGAAGCCGTCCATCCGGTCGAGGTAATCCTTGCGGATCGCGGCCGGGTTGGCGAGCAGCCGGTGGTCGCTCTCGAGCGCCTCGAACAGCGTCAGGCCTTCGTACGGGAAGCTGCGCTCTTCGGGGGCCAGGATGTGGAGGACGGCGACATCGTGGCGCTGAGCGCGCAGGCGGCGCAGCGCCGCCACCGTGCGGTCGTCGGGGTCGAACAGGTCGGACGCCAGCACCACCAGGGCGCGCTTGCGCCGCGCCAGCTCGCCGACCCGATCGAGCGCCGCCGCCGGCGAGCCATCGTCGCCGCTGTCGCCGGCGATCGCGCCATCGATCACGCCGAGGACATCGGTGAGGTGGGACGTCCGCGCCCGCGCCGGCACCAGGATGTCACCGCCGGGGCCGCCGAAGACCAGCAATCCGATCTTGTCCTGCTGCTGGACCACCAGGTAGGCCAGCGCGGCCAGGCACAGGCCGGCGTACTCGAGCTTGGAGATGCCGGCGCCGGCGAAGCGCATCGATCCCGAGCCGTCGAGGACCACGAAGACCGTGAGCTGCGACTCCTGCTCGTATTGCTTGACGTAGTAACGGTCGAGCTTGGCGTAGGCGCGCCAGTCGACGTGGCGGAGCTCGTCACCGGGCGAGTACTCCTTGTGTTCGGCAAACTCCACCGACGAGCCGTGCAGGCGCGCGCGGTGCAGCCCCGACAGCGCGCCCTCGACGATCACCCGCGCCTTGAGCGGCAGACTGCCGAGGCGGGCGAGCGCGACCGGATCGAGGCGAGGCATCAGCGGGCTACGGCGTGACGACGCCGAGCAGGCGATCGACGAGGTCGCCGGCGCGGACGCCCTCGGCTTCGGCGCGGTAGTTGAGGATCAGGCGGTGCTGCAGCGTCGGCCGCGCCAGCGCCGCGACGTCGTCGATCGAGACCGCGAAGCGGCCGTCGAGGATGGCGCGCGCCTTGCCGGCGATGATGAGGAACTGCGACGCCCGCGGTCCGGCTCCCCACTGGAGATATTCACGCACGAACGGCGGCGCGGTGGCTTCCTGTGGCCGGGTGGCGCGGGCCAGGGCGACGGCGTATCGCACGACGTGATCGGCGGCCGGCACCCGGCGCACCAGCTCCTGCAGCTCGATCACCCGCTCGGGCGACAGCACACGGTCGAGGCGGGCGGCGTAGCCCGAGGTCGACATGCGCACGATCTCCTCCTCCTCGCTCGCGCTCGGATAGTCGACGTCGATCTGGAACATGAAGCGATCCAGTTGCGCCTCGGGCAGTGGATACGTGCCCTCTTGCTCGATGGGATTCTGGGTCGCGAAGACCAGGAACGGCAGCGGCAGTTCGTGGGTGCGACCGCCGGCGGTGACCCGGTACTCCTGCATCGACTGCAGCAGCGCGGCCTGGGTCTTGGGCGGGGTGCGGTTGATCTCGTCGGCCAGCACCAGGTTGGCGAACACCGGCCCGCGCAGGAAGCGAAAGCTGCGCCGGCCGGTGGCGTGATCTTCTTCCAGCACCTCGGTGCCGGTGATGTCGGCGGGCATGAGGTCGGGGGTGAACTGGATGCGCTGGAACGTGAGGTTCAACGTCTCGGCGAGGGTCGAGATGAGCAACGTCTTGGCCAGGCCGGGGACGCCGACGAACAGGCAGTGCCCGCGCGAGAACAGCGCCGTGAGCAGATGCTCCACGACCTTGCGCTGGCCGACGATGCGCTTGTCGATCTCGCCCAGGATCTGATCATGGGCCTGCGCGATCTCGGCGACCGCTCGCAGATCTTGCGCCCGCTGTTCGTCCTCGGACAGCGTCGGTGGGACGGGTAGCCCGTCGGGGTACGACGAGTCCTGGCCGGGGTCGGCCTCGGCCGCCGAGGCGGGGGGCGCGGCGACCAGCGTGGTCGGTGCGGTGTCGAGGTCGGAGGTGGCGCGGTAGGGTTTCATGGTCCTTCGAGCACGGCCGGAGATGAGTCAGATGACGAGGAAGCTAGTTGCGCAGACGTTCGCACGCGGCGCGCTCGCGGCGGGCGGTGGCGGCGGCGCCGAGGTGGTCGTAGGCGTCGGCGAGGCCACATCGTACCGCCGGGTCGAACGGCGAGACCCGGAGGGCCTGCTCGAACGCAGCTCGGGCCCCGGCGTGGTCACCACCAGCGGCCAGCGCCACGCCGAGCGTGACCGCCGGCACCGCGTCGTGCTCGTCGAGCGCGACCAGCGGTCGGGCCAGGGCGATGGCCTTGTCGTGCTGGCCGAGCTCGACGTAGGTGCGGGCCAGCTTGCCGGCGACGTACGGATCGACGTTGCCGCTGGCGGCCAGCGCCTTCTCGTACTCGAGGGCGGCGGCCGCGGTCATGCCGCGCGCCCGCAGCATGCCGCCGAGCCTCGCGAACCGGCGGGCGCGCGTGTTGCCGACCTCGTCGATGCCGACGTTCTCGTCGCTGCCGCCGCCCTTGTCGAACCGGACCCGCCGGCCGTGGCCGGCGCTCGCCTTGCCGGCCGACAGATCGAGCGTGCGCAGGTGCGCCTTCCAGTCCTTCTCGACCTTGCTCCAGCTGGTGCCCATCACCTCGCCGAGCGCGCGGCGGGCGCTCTTGCCGTCCTGCTGCAACGCCAGCGCCTGGCGCAGCCCGCCATAGCCGACCTTGCCGTGGAGCCAGGCCACCAGCGTGAACACCTCGGTGTAGGCCAGCGCCGCGGCCTCCTGGCTGGGTAGCTTGGCCATCGACGGGTGCATGGCGTCGAGATCGATCAGCCGCCGCCGCGTCAGCGCACTGGCCAGCAGTTGTTGATCGGTGGCCGGCAGCGCGCTCGATGGGGCGGCCCGCCAGCGGGTCTGTTCGAAGCGGGCCAGGCCTTCGTGCAGCCACACCGGGACGGTGTCGTGCGAGGCGTGGGCGATGACGTGGTGGGTGTACTCGTGGGCGAGCGTGTCCATCCACGGGTAGCCGGTCAGCGTCGCGCGCGGCGTGACCACCATCAGCTTCTCGTACTTGGAGAGCGCGATCGTGCCGGTGGTCTCGATCTCCTCCTCGGTCAGCGTCGACACCTGGGCCAGATCGGCGGGCGCCGACACGATCTCGACCCGGACCTTGCCGGCCGGCCGCCAGCCGAGGTCGTCGCCGATGGTCTCCCACGCGGCGTCGAGCACCTCGCCGGCGAGCTCGACGATGACCTCGTCGGGGCCGGGGGCGTAGTAGATCGTGAACCGGCCCTTGGGCGAGTCCTGGTGGGCGAAGCCGCTGGTGACATCACGGGTCCGGGTGGCCAGCTGTCGGGTCTGACCGGCGAGGCCGGCGAGGGTGTCATCGGGGACCCCGGACAGCTTGGCGACCGCGCCGGCGTAGTCGCCATCGAGGAACGCGAGCTCGGCTTCGAGCCACTTGACCTCGGGGGCGTCGGGCGCCTTGCGGACCAGGTCGGCGATCAGCGGCCGGGCGTCGCCGACCCGCGCCGAGCTCATCATCCGCGCCGCCTTGAGCGCGTCACCGCTCAGCGAGCGATCGCGCCGCGCGTCGGCGGACGGCGTCACCATCACCAGGGTCGCCAGCGCGATGACCGAGCATGGGAGCCGGCGCCTCATCGAATCAGCTCCTCGTAATAGCGCCGCACTTGCTCGTCGTAACCGCTGGGCGCCCGTCGCTTCATCGCCTCGAGCAGGTCCTCGCGGAATCGCTCGGGGGCCCGGTACTCGTCGGCGCCCGGAATGCGCACCGGCTCGTCTCCGGTGGCGGCGTCGCCTTGGGACTGCGCCTGGCGGGCCGCCTTCTGGGCCTCCTGCCGGGCGCGCTCGAGCGCCTCGGCGGCCGCCCGCGCCTCGTCGCGGGCGCCCGACGGATCGCGCTTGGCCATGCGCTGCTCGGCGTTGTCCATCGGGGTCCCGGCTTCGCCAAGCCGGCGCGCGATCGAGGCACCGGCATCGCCGGGCAGCCCGGGCACCGTCTTGGCCCGCTCGCCGAGGCGACGGGCGCGATCGCGGTTCATGCCCTGGCGGCGGCGCAGCGCGTCCATGCGGCGCTTGTCGTCGGCGCCCAGGATCTGGTCGGGCGAGGGCGTCATCGCCTCGAGCTCGTCGACCAGCTTGTCGGCGAGCGGGTGCGCGGACTCGACGGCGTCGAGCGCATCGGAGGTCGCCGGCGCCCACGGCGAGCGCGGGTCGTCGGCGAGCGCGGCGTCGAGCTCTCCGGCCACGGTCTCGAGCGACTGGCGGGCCTGGCGGGCCATGCCCAGCGCCTCGGCGATGTCGCCGTCGGTGAGCATCCGCTCGAGGTCGGTCAGGCGCTTGTCGACGATCTCCAGCTCCTCGCGCGCGAACGGCGTCAGGCCGCCGTCGGGGACCCGGTCGAGCTTTTCTTGCAGCCGATCGACGGTGGCGCCGAGGCGACGTTGCGCGCCGCGGGCCAGGTCGTGCATGAGATCGTCGGCGCGTTCCGCATAACGTTCGAAGACCCGGTCGGCTTCGGCCGCGATGTCGGCCTCCTCGCGGGTGACGTCGGCCAGCTCGTCGAGCAGCTCGTCGAGCTTCTTCTCGCCGTCGGCGAAACGATCACCGCGCAGCCCCCGCAACGCCGTCTCCATCGCGGCGGCCGCGTCGTCGAGCCCGTGGCGGCAACGCTCGAGCGCGGCCTGGGCGGCGACCGCGTTGCCCTTGTCGACCAGGCGGCGGACCTCATCGAGGCAGCCCTCGTTGCGCTGGTCCTGCAGCGCCTGGGCGTGCACGAACTGATCGAGCACATCCTCGGCGACGTGGCGGCGCTTGCCGGCCAGCTCGGCCAGCCGCTGCTCGATGGCGCGGATCTGACGCAGGATCTCGGCCTTGAGCTTGTCGTCGCCGGTGCGGGCGTACTCGGCGAGCAGCTCGGCGAGTCGCCTCTGGTGGGCGTCGATCTCGTCGGCGACGTCGAGCATGCCCTCCATCTGCTCGCGCTCGAGCCAGTCGGCGAGCGACAGCGCATCATCCTCGAGCTCGGCGACCGCCTGCTTGTCGACGGCGGTCCAGCGCGCGGGCGCCAGCCGTGGTGGGGCGGCGCCGCGCTTGGTCGCGGCGGCCAGCGCGGCCTCCTCGCGATCGAGCTGACGGGCTTCGAGCGCGACCAGCTTGTCGATGCGGCCGCGCATCGCCTCGAGGGCTTCGCGCAGCCCGTCGTCGGCGAGCGTGTCGGCCTGGTAGGCGGCAGCCAGGGTGCCGAGCTCGACGGTGATGTCGGCGAGCTGGCGGTGCAGCTCGTCGCGTGGCGGGGCGCCGGGATCGACGGTCGTCAGCCGCTGGCCCAGGGCTCCCAGCACCTTCTCGGCCAGCTCGGCCTGCCGGGCCAGGTGTTGCTCGTGGCGTTCGCGCGGCGAGAACACGCGCAGGCGCAGGTCGCGCGAGCGGCCGACGTTGGGGCCGTCGACGGTGTCGTTGTCGAGGGCCTCGAGGTGGTACGTGACCAGCGCGCCGGGTGGCAGCGCGACCTCGGCGAGATCCCACACCACCTTGCCCTGCGCGCGGCCGGGCGCGTTCGGCAGGTTGGCCAGCGCCTTGCGCTCGAGGCGACCGTTCACGTCCCACACCAGCTCGACCTTGCCGACGCCGAAATCATCCTCGACGACATACGCGAGCTCCACGCGCTTCATGTCGGTGACGTCGAGATCGTCGCCCGGCGCGTAGAGCTCGACCGCGGGCGCCTGGTCGGGCTCGAGCTCGATGACGTGGGCGACCGCCTCGATGGTTCGCTGTCCGCCCGGTCGCTCGCTCTGGAAGCGATAGCGTGCCGCGGTGGTGATGGTGATCTCGCCGGCCACCTCGCCGTCGCCGGTCGCCGACAGCTCGACCAGCTCGGGCTCCGCGCCGTCACGCTCGAGCACGATCGACAGCGTGCCGACCGCGTCGAGTGGCCGGGTCGAGAACCGGGCCAGGGTCCCGGCCAGGGCCCGGAAGTCGCCGGCGGTCGACGGCAGGTGCAACGGTGTGCGCCGGCTGTACGCCGGTGGCGTGAGCACGATCCCGAGATCGCCGGCCAGCGGTACCGGTGACTGAGCGGCGCCGCCGAACGGCCGCGCCGGCGGTTCGAAGAGCTGGTGCCAGCCGCCGGCGATCGCGCCGCCCGCGAACGCCAGCGCCGCGCCGTGGGCCAGCGCCAGCCCGCCCAGGATCATCCCGCCGCGCCGCACCCAGCGGCGATCGATCAGCGCCCTGACGTCGATGCGCCCGACGCGCGCGCTGGTCACGTCGGTGAGCGCGGCGATCAGCGCCGGCGACGCCGCGCTCGGCCCCGGCGGAGCCGCGTTGAGCTCGACGGTCGACAGCAGATCCGACGCCAGCGGTTTTTCGCGAACCCCGACCCACCGCGCGACGGCCGCGTCGCTCTTCCAGCGCCGCGCCGGCACCACAAGACCGAGCACCACGACGGCGATCGAACCCAGCGCGACGATCATCCCGGCGGTCGCGATCATCGCCAGCGCCGTCGCGCGGGTCGGCGACACCGCCCACGCGGCGAGCGGCAGTGCCAGCGCCAGCGCGGCAACGCTCGCCATCGCCGCGATCACCGCGGCCGCGGCGGCGTTGCGGCGCAAGCGCGCGCGCACGGCGGCCAGGAAGGTTCGAATGGAGGCTAGCGGCAACGACACGGCACCCCGGACGAGGGTGCTCGTCCGATCCGAGGAGTCTACCGCGCCCATGCACACATGAGAGAGGGATCTGGCGACGGCTCCTACCCCGTGCGGTATAACCGCGACCGTGACCAAGCCGGCCCAGCAGGCGATCACCCGTCCCGCCCGGGACGTGGGGGACGATCGCAAGCTGGTGGCCCTGGCGCAGCAGGGCGACCGAGCCGCGTTTCGCTCGCTGTTCGAACGCTACAGCCGTCGCGCCTATTCACTGGCGTTCGGGGTGGTTCGCAACCCCGACGATGCGCTCGACGTGGTCCAGGATGCCTTCATCAAGGCCCACCGGCACCTCGACAAGTTCGAGGGCCAGGCGAGCTTCTATACCTGGCTCTACCGGATCGTGATGAACCTTGCGATCGACCACCTGCGCAAGAACCGGCGCCACAAGGTGGTCGACTTTGCGGACGGCAACCTTGATGAAGGGGCACTCGGCGAAGAGTCGCTAATACCGCGGATTGTGGGGGGAAATCCTGGCCGCGCGCTGATGGACAAGGAGATCCGGGACCGGGTTGCGGTCGCCCTCGACGAGCTGTCCGCCAATCACCGGGCGGTGCTGGTCATGCGCGAGCTGGAGGGCCTTTCCTACGAGGAAATGGCCCAGGCGATGGAATGCAGCAAGGGGACCATCATGTCCCGGCTCTTCCATGCTCGGCGCAACATGCAGAAGCGCCTGGCAGATCTCTACGATCGACCGGCCGGCCTGGAAGCGGCTGGCCCGGCGGAAGATCGCCGCGACATTGAATCAGAGGCCGAGGATCCCTCGTCATAGTGCTGCGACCCGCACCTAACCTTCCCAGGAAACCCGTGTCCAAGGTAACCGACCCCGATCTGATGATGCTGGCCGACGGCGAGCTCGACGCTGCCGAGGCGAGCTCGGTCGAGCGCGCCGCCGGCGCTGCCGGGGCGGCCAAGATCGCCGGCCTTCGCCAGGTCGGGGAGCTGGTGCGTGGTCACCTCGAGCTGGCCGCCGATGATGCCGAGGATCGGCTCGGTGCCCTGTGGGGGCTGGTCGAGCGCCGCCTCGACGCTCCGACCGCCAGTGTCGACGAGGCGGTCCGCGCCGCGCCGGCGGCGGTGGAGTCGAGTGGGATGTGGGTCCGGCTCATGCAGTGGGTCGACGTCCATCGCGGGCACCTGCTCACCGGAGCGCTTTCCGCCGGCGCCGTGGCGGCCCTCGCGTTCGTGTTGCGCGCCGAGCCGCAGGTCGAGATCCGCACCGTGGAGGTGCCGGTGACCGGCAGCAGCGCGGGGCCAGAACCCCGCGATCCGATCGTGCTGGTGGCGACCCCGCCCGAGGTCGAATCGCTCGAGGTGTCGGGCGGGACCGGTACGGTGTTCACGATCGAGGGCGAGGATGGGGGCAGTGACACCGCCGTGATCTGGGTGACCCCGGACGACGTTCTGGAGGGGATATGAAACGATCGAGACTGACGTCGGTACGTCGATCCGCTGGGGCGCTGATCGCGGGCGCTGTCCTGCTCGGGTTCTTCGACCCGACGGACGCGCGTGCCGACGCCCCGGTGGCCTGCACGGTGCTCGAGATCGAGGCCTCCACCAGCGACGCCCCGGCGGTCGACCCCGCCTTGCGCCCGCTCGAGAAGAAGCTGAAGAAGCCGCCGTTCTCGTCGTGGAACACCTTCAAGCGGCTCGGCGCGCACACGGTGACGCTGGAGCTGATGAAGGGGAGCACGTTGACGCTGGTCCACGGCAAGGCCGGCTTGATCCTGCGCGAGGTGACCGCGCGGGGCCCCAAGAAGGCCCGCGTCGCGCTCGGCATCACCCTCGACGACAGCGACGGCAAGCGCGTGCTCGACAGCAAGGTCGCGGTCGACGCCGGCGATTTTCTGGTGGTCGGGCGTTCGCTGCGTGGCGGAACCGGCCAGCTGGTCGCGCTCAGCTGCAAGCCCTGAACCGATTCGCCCGGATAACGGTGATCGGCGTGAGGTAGGACGGGGTAGGACCGATCAGGACCGGAAGAACATCGCTCGGCCGGGCGTCCGAACCAGTTGTGGTATGAGGCGAACAAAGGTGAAGACGATGCACGCCAGGGTCCGCAGGCGGATCATCGTGGCGGCGGCAATCGTCGTCGGGGCCGCGGGGCTGGTCGCGCTCGGGCTCGGGGTGGTCTATCCGCGGGCCGGCGCCTGGTACGTGCGAACGCGGGTGGTGCCGCGGCTCGAGGCCCGGCTGGGCCGCAAGGTCGCCATCGGCGACATCGACGTGTCGCTGGGACGTGCCGTGCTTCACGACGTCACGGTGCGGGGTCCAGGAGACCGCGATGAACCGCTGGTGCGACTCGATCGGGTCGAGGTGAGGTTCGACACCTGGCGATCGCTCGTGGCCAGCGCGCGGATCGAGCGCGTCGACGTGGCTGGCGGCGCGCTGTCGCTGCGGCGAGGCGCCGACGGCGTCAGCAACGTCGACGATCTGCGGGCCCGGTTCGGCGACCGCGACGGTGGGGGCGGGGGCCGCCGCAGCGGCGGGCTGTCCAGCCTGCGGCCGAAGCTCGCGACCGTGCGTGGTGTGAGGCTCGACGTCATCGACGACGAGCACGACCTCCGCGGTGGCGCCGCCGAGCTGGCCGCCAGCTTCGCGGCTGGCCGCTCGGTGATGACGATCGACAACGTCGGCCTCGATGCCGAGCTGGGCCAGTGGCTGCGGACCGGGTTCGGCGCCGTGAAGACCGATCTCGACGCCGCGGTTGGCGACGGACTCCTCGACGGCCATCCCGGCGACCTGCTCGACGTGCCGCCGTCACCTGGTACCCCTGATGCACCCGCCGCTCCGGTCCGGGTCGTCGCCGCGGCGCGCATCACCGTCACCGACGACGGTGACGGCCGGCGCGTCGAGATCGTCGGCGGCGAGTTGACGCCCTGGAAGGGGCTGGCGCTGACCGGCGTCACCGGCGCCATCCGGGCGGTCGCCGGGCCCGGCGCGACCGCCGTCACGACCGGCCGGCTGGCGGTCGAGCTCGAGGGTGGTTATGGCGGCGTCGCCGGCACGCTGTGGACCGCGGGTGGATGGGTCGATCCGGCAGCGGCGACCGGCGAGATCTCGGTCCGCGCCGACCGCTTCAGCCTCGACCGGTTGCGGCCGATCCTCGAGCGCAGCTCGCTGGTCGACTACCAGCGCACCACGGTCGACGCCGCGCTGACCCTGAGCTTCGCCGGTGACGTGAGCACCTTCGTCGGTGGCTTTCACCTTCACGACCTGACGGTCGGCCACCCGATGCTCGCCGAGCGGCCGGTGCCCGATCTCGACATCTCCGGCGACGTCGCCGGCTCGGTCGATCGACGGACCCGGACGCTGGCGCTGACCCGCGGCGACTTCGTGTCGCGGGAGCTGCCGTTCCGCCTCACCGGCACGCTGGCGTTGCCGGGCGGCGTCATGCCCACCGGCGGCGATCGGGCGCGGGCGGCGATGACCGCGCGCTTCGTGGTTCCCCCGATCGACTGCCAGCGCGCGCTCGACGCCTTTCCACCCGAGATGACGCCCTACATGCAGGGCTACAAGCTGCGCGGCACGTTCTCGACCGACCTCCACGTGGTGATCGATCTCGCCGACCTGACGGCGACCCAGCTCGGGGGATCGGTCGCGATCCGCGCCTGCCGCATCCTGAAGACCCCCGAGGAGATGGAGCGCCTGAAGGGGTCGTTCGAGCACTACGTCGAGGTCGAGCGCGAGCGGTGGCTGGCGTTCGTGATCGGCCCCGAGAACCCCGACTTCGTGCCGCTGACCGAGGTGTCGCCCAACCTGCTCAACTCCCTGATGACCACCGAGGACTCGGCGTTCTACCAGCACCGCGGCTTCATCCCGCGCGAGTTCCGCACCGCGCTCATCAAGAACCTCGACGCCGGCTTCTTCAAGTACGGCGCGTCGTCGATCACGATGCAGACCGTCAAGAACGTGATGCTCTATCGCGAGAAGACGCTGTCGCGGAAGCTCCAGGAGCTGTTCCTGACCTACTCGATCGAACAGGTGCTGGAGAAGGACCGCATCTTCGAGATCTACGTCAACGCCATCGAGTACGGACCCGGCCTGTACGGGATCGGCCCGGCCGCGCACCACTACTTCGGCAAGCCGCCGCGCGATCTCACGGCCAAGGAGGCGGCGTTCTTCTCGTCGATCCTGCCGTCGCCCAAGGCGCGCTATCGCCAGTACTGCAACGGCACGCTGACCCGGTGGACGGACACCAAGATCGCCCGCATCCTGGGCTTGATGGTCAAGCGCGGTCGCCTGACCCAGGACGAGTACGACACCGCGCTGGCCCAGCCGCTGGTGTTCGTGAAGGACGGCACCGAGACCGAGGACCAGTGCAACAAGCGGGTCAACCGGGCGCTCAAGAACGCGCGCTCGACCAACCCGCTGAAGAAGTGATCGACCTTGGCGCGCGGTAGCGCGTCGTCGGCGCGGAGCGGGATCTGGTGATGCTCCCGTCCCGGCGTGCCGTGCGGCGGCCGGCGCGGTGGGGCCTGCCCATCGCGACGACCCACGTGGTCCTGCGCGCCGGGTCCTCGCTTGGGATGACCACGCCAAGCGCTGCCACCGCGGAGCTCGCGGATCGATCCACTCGGGCTGCCCTCCCGTGGAGCTGCGGACGTCGCGCCGTCCCACGTGGGCCGCGCTCGGGCGGGCGGCCCCACCACGCCTCCGTGCTCGCACCACCACCGCGGTTCGCAGCGACGGAGATAGACACGGGAGCGCGGACTGATCGACGTTCGTGCCCGAGCGTTGATGGCCGCTTGAGCGTTGAGTTCTGACCCAGCGGCCCGGTCGGCCGGATAGTCGCGGCGCCGGGGATCCTGCCGTTACGATCTCTCCCAGCGGGCCGCGTCGACCGTCAAATCACGACAGGTCGAGGGCCACGCGGCCGAGCTTCACAAGACCGGCTGACTGACACTCGCGCACTGGAATAGTCACGCCAGGGCCTAGCCTCTCTCGATGCGATTGCGGCCGAGCGACTTGGCGCGCAGCAGCGCGTCGTCGGCGCGGCGGAGCAGCTCGTCGACGTTGCCGTCCTTGGACGTCGACGCGACGCCCAGGCTGGCGGTGATCGAAACCGAGCCGCAATCGGCGACGAACGGCCGATCGGCGAGCCGCGATCGGCAGCGCTCGGCGACCTCGAAGGCACCGTCGAGATCGGTCATCGGCAGGAGGATGCCGAACTCCTCGCCACCGTAGCGGGCGATCATGTCGGCGTCGCGGATGGCGTCGCCGAGCACGGTGGCGGCGTGGGTCAGGGCCAGGTCGCCGACCAGGTGTCCGTACTGGTCGTTGATGCCCTTGAAGTGATCGAGGTCGACGATGATCAAGGACGTCGGCGTGCCGTAGCGGCGGGTGCGGGCCAGCTCGCGCTTCGACTGGTCGAACAGCAGGCGTCGGTTGGCGACCCCGGTCAGCGGGTCCGTGGTGGCCAGGCGCTCGAAGCGGGCCTCGCGGTCGCGCCAGCGGTCGATGATCCACATGATGATCGTGAAGGTGAGCCCGCTCATCAGCAGCGACGACACCGCGCCGCGCACGATCGCCGCTTCGTCGAGCTGGACCACCCGCGCCGCCGGTCCCAGCAGCGTGCCGTCGAAGCGACCGCCGGCCATCATCACCGCACCACCGACCACCAGCGCGACATAGAGGAACAGGCCGCTCAGCGACACCCAGCGTGGGAACAGGACATACCCGATCACCGCGCCGCCGAGGAACCCGACCCAGCCCGGCGCGCCGAACGGCCCGGTGAACAGCGTGAACGCGGCGAGCGTGACCGCGTACAGCACGACGGTGGCGATGGCGAGCGGGATCGCGGCGGCGTCGTAGCTGCGGCCGGCCCGCGCCACCGCGGCCAGCGCCGCCCACGACAGGCACGCGGCGACGTTGAAGCCGACCAGATCGGCGGCTTCGCTCTCCGGCGGCAGGAACGGCCAGCCGCCCGCGGCCTGGGCGCCACCGATCACCAACGTTATGGCGGTCAGCAACAGCGCGATCGCATAGCAACGATCCGACATCCGCCACGACAGCGGGTTCCCAGGCGACGACGTCGCACGGCAGGTGGGTCCATGACGGGACGGCGGATCCTCCCCGGACCGGCCGCGAGCGGAGGATACCCTGATGGCCACACGGTGGGGCCCTGAGCCGGCTTCCGGAACCAGGAAGCCCCGCCGACCAGGCCCGGTGCGAAGGCGCCGGATGAGCCCGGGATGGGCTCGCTGGTGGGCGGGGCGGACCGACGGTGCGTGGGTCAGTGCGGCGCGGCCGAGTACGGGAACGTCGCCGCCACCGCCGGATGGAACTGGTTCCGGTTGGTCGGATCCGGTGGGGTCACGTTGCCCGAGTTCTGGGTGCCAGCCGCCCCCGAGTCGTACTGGACGCCATCGCTGACCAGCGCGTTGAACTGGGCCGGCAAGGTCGCCAGGTGGCTCGCCGCACCGGCGAGCAGATAATCGTAGGTGATGTCGATCGAGTCGTCGGTGAGCTGGCGACCACCGCACAGCAGCGGCTTGGTATCGGCCGCGCCGCACAGCGTCAGGTAGCCGCTCGCGACCGCGGTGTCGATGCGCATCACGTCGGGCTCGAACTGATCGAACACGGCGTCGGCATAGGCCTGGGCCGCGGTCGCCACCGGCGCCTTCAGCGTGGTCGCGGCGCCGTCGGAGAACATCGCTGCCCCGATCTCGACGCACTGCATGCCGGCTGGCTTCAAGCCGGTGGCGGCGGTCAGCCCCGGGACGTTGCCGTTGATCAGGCAGACGCCGAGGTAGATCGCCTTGAGCACGGTCTTGGCCTCGCCGACGACCATGGTCAGCGTGCCGGCCGGGACCCCGGCGAAGGCCGGCGCTGTCCCGTTGTAGCCGGCCAGGAAGTCGTTGTTGATCAGGAGCGCCTCGGCGATGCCGGGCCGCGCCAGATGCTCGACCTGACGCCAGGTGTCGACCGCCGGCGGAGGGTCGGTCACGTCAGCATCGATCGGCCGCGCGTCGTCGGGATCGACGTTCTCCTCGTCGCCGCATGCGGAGATCAGGACCAGCAACGCGAGCGCGCCGCGCCAGGAGTGATGGATAGGGTTCATGGTCATCCTGCCTTTACTCGCGCACCGAGATCGTGGACCAGGTGTCGAACACGGTGCCGCCGCCCAGGGAGGCGATCGGCACGTTCAACGCGAACGCGGTGACGTTGAGGTTCTTGGTGAAGTCGGGGGCGCAGCTGGGTGGGTTCCACAGGTTGACGACGTCGGCGTCCGGGTTGGCCTCGGCGCCCAGCGCCAGCAGCGCATCACCGCGGCAGTTGGGGGCCAGCGACGCGGTTGGATCCCCGTTGCCGCCGGTGCCGCCGAAGAAGCGCCCGGCCAGGAACGAGCGGACCTGGAAGAACCGCACCACGTCGAAGTAGAACGAATCGGCGCGCTGGCCGACGAAGTACCTGACGTTGAAGCTGCCGACCGTGCCGGTGTTGGTGGTCACCGTGTTGGCCTTCGAGGCTGCGTAGCTGGTCGTCATGCCGCTGTGGGTGCCGACGATGACCCCGTTGGCGAGCACGGTCAGCGTCAGCGGCTGGACGCCGGCGGCGGTCGGTGCGCCGGCTTCGATGCGGAACACGTAGTCCTCGGCCGCAGTCGGAACCGCGGTCCGGCTCGTTGCCTTGCTGACATGGAGCTCGTAGCGCGCGTTGGTGCTGAGGTAGTACTGCTTGCCCGGCAGCGAGCGGGCGTTGACGTACATGATCAGCGCGAGGTCGTTGCCCGACTTGAACGCGTAGTGGTCGGTCAGGTTGAGCGCGCGCGATTTGAGGTCGGTGTCGCCGTCGTCATGATCCGACGCGAAGCCGCCGCGATAGGTGGTCCCGATCACCGCCGCCAGGGCGAGCGTCGAAACCACAGCCATTAGTCTCTGATTTTTCATCGTGTTCCTCCTCCAGAGCGTTGTAGAGCGCGGACGGGATGTCGCGTCTGCTCTGTCCGGGGCCGGTACGAGCCGTTCGGGCGACTGGATCGAACGCGCTCTGGAGTCGAATCGATCACCGACACTGATCCGAGACCGCGGTCGAGACGTAGATGTGACCGATGCGATGGCTCCCGGTGATCTCGACGAGCGGAATCGTGGCGTTCGCGCTCGGCTGTCGTGGCGGTCCGGAGCAGGCCCACGGGCATGCCGCGCCGGCGCCGGCCTGCTCCGTGCTGGCCCCCGACCTGGCGGTGGTCCGCCATCGGTTCTCGAATGCTCCCGCGCCGGACTCCGAGCTCGCCACGACGATCCGCGACCTCGAGGTCCGGGTGAACGCGCCAGCGGCAACGCCGTTCGACCTCACCGACCTGGCCGAGCTGTACTTCCGTCGCGGTCAGCTCGACGGCGACGTCGAGGACTATCAGGCCAGCGAAGCCATGGCCCGTCGCTCGCTCGCGCTGCTGCCGTTCCCCAACGGTGCCGCGCTGACGCTGGCCAAGCTGGCCAGCGCGCGGCACGACTTCCGGGCGGCGATCACGATCGGGCGCCAGCACCTGACCCGCAAGGGCAGCGCCGGGACGTACATCGTGCTGGCCAGCGCGCACCTCGCCCTCGGCGAGCTCGGCGAGGCGATCGGGGCCGCCGAGTCCGCGGTCGCGCGCTCGCCGGGTAGCTCGACCTACCTGATGCGGGCGCTGGTGATGCAGGCCCAGGGCCGCGATGCCGAGGCGGCGTTCGACTTCGCGCGCGCCGCCACGGTCGAGACCCATGGCGATCCGTACGAGGCGGCGCGGATCCGGACCCTGTGGGGTCGGTTTCTGCTCCGCCGCGGCGAGCTCGCGGGTGCGGCGCTGCTGTTCGACGAGGCGTTGCGGATCGTGCCGGCGTACCCGCTCGCGCTCGCCCAGCGCGCCGAGCTGGCGCTGCGCCACGGTCGGTGGAAGGAGGCCCGGGGCCTGTTCGAGCAGGCGTTCGCGGCGTCGCGCCAGGTCCGCTACCTGATGGACCTCGGGCGCGCGCAGGAGCTGTCCGGCGACCCGGTCGGCGCGGACCGCTCGCGCACGCTGGTCGAGACCATCGTGCGCGCGGAGCTCGAGGACCACGGCTACGGTCACCAGCTCGACCTGGTCGAGCTCCTCGTCGATCGCGGCACGGCGGCGGATCTCGCCGCGGCGGTACCCCTGGCGCGCGAGGAGCTGGGTCGGCGGCCGAGCGCCGAGACCAGGTTTCAGCTCGCGCGCGCGCTGGCCCGCCTGGGTGCCCGCGACGAGGCGATGACCCATGTCCGCGCCGCCCTCGCGACCGGCGCGCGCGATGCGCGGCTGTACGAGCTGGCCGCGCGGGTCGAGACCGGGCCGCGGGCGGCGCTCTACGCGCGCGAGGCGGAGGCGCTCGATCCGGGTGGGTCAGGCTGGCGCCAGCTCGGGATGGGCCGATGATGGCGCGCGGCGGTGCCGGGCTGGTGGTGCTGGCCGTGCTCGCCAGCGCGCGGCTCGCGAGCGCGCACCCGCTCGACCTCGGTTACCTCCGGATCGAGCAGGCCGGCGCGACCGTCGCCGTCAGCCTCGATCTCGACGCCCGGGCCGCGGCGTCGCTCCTCGGCGAGCAGCAGCTCGACGCCGCGACCGTGGCCGCCCGGGCGACCGCGCTGGCCGAGGCTTCGTACGCGAGCGCGCCGATCACCACCGGCGATGGGCCGTGTCGCTGGGGGCCGGCGTCGGCCGTGCTCGACGCGCGCACGGTCAAGGTCTCGAGCTCGGCGACCTGCCCCGGACCCGGCGAGCGCCGGTGGAGCTTCCCGTTCGTCCACGAACGCCGCATCTCGTCGACGTTCGAGCTGCTGGTCAAGGAGGCGGTCGGCGACTCCGAGCGGCTGACGCTGGTCGACGCCCGCACCACGTCGTTCGCCCTCGCCGCCGGCACCGCGGCCGCCGGCGTCGCCTTCACCGACTTCGTGTGGTCGGGGATCGAGCACATCGGGGTGGCTCCCGACCAGTGGCACGATCGAGACGGCGGCCTCCAGCTGCCCGACGGCATCGACCACATCCTGTTCTTGATCGGCCTGATGCTCGGCGGTGGTCGGCTGCTGCAGCTGGTCGGGATCGCCAGCGGGTTCACGCTCGGCCACTCGATCACGCTGGCGATCGCCGCGCTCGGCATCGTGCGCCCGCCGTCGTCGGTGATCGAGCCGCTGATCGCGCTGTCGATCGCGCTGGTCGCCGTCGAGGCGTTCACCGGCGCCTTCAGGCGGCAGCGCTGGAAGATCGCGACCGGCTTCGGGCTGATCCACGGCTTCGGCTTTGCGAACGCCCTCAACGATCTCGAGCTGTCGACCCGCGGCATGGCGACGGCGCTGTTCGGCTACAACCTCGGCGTCGAGCTGGGCCAGGTCGTGGTGGTGCTGGTCGTCGCGCCGCTGGTCCTGGTCGCGCATCGCCACCAGCGGATCGGCACCTACCTCGTGAAGGCGGTGGCGTGCGGCGTGTTCGTGCTCGGCATGCAATGGTTCGTCGAGCGGGTGGCCGGCTAGCGAGCGACGGGGCTATTCGGCGTACATCGCCTCGATCTCGCGCGCGAAGCTCTTGTTCACCGCCTTGCGCTTGACCTTGAGCGTCGGCGTCAGCTCGCCGGTCTCGATGCCGAGCTGACGCGGCAGGATGGTGAACTTCTTGACCTGCTCGACGCGCGCCAGCTTGACGTTCACGGCGTCGATCTGGTGCTGGACCGCGGCGTTCAGATCGGCGTGTTCGTGCAGCGGCGCCGCGGCGGCGCGGTCGCCGAGAAAGGCGGTGGCCGCCGCATCGTCGAGCGTGATCAACGCCGACAGGAACTTGCGACGGTCGCCGATCACCACCGCCTCGCTCACCAGCGGCGACTCCTTGATCGCGGCTTCGATGTTCTTGGGCGAGACGTTCTTGCCGCCGGCGGTGATGATGATCTCCTTCTTGCGCCCGGTGATGGTCAGGAACCCATCGCCGTCGAGCTCGCCGAGGTCGCCGGAGCACAACCAGCCGTCGATCAGCGACTCCGTGGTTGCCGCGGGCTCCTTGAAGTAGCCGATGAACACGTTGGGGCCCTTGACCAGGATCTCGCCGTCAGCGGCGATCTTGACCTCGACGCCGGGCAGCGCCTGCCCGACGGTGCCGAAGCGCGTCGCGCCGGGAAGGTTGAACGACGTCGGGCCGGTGTCCTCGGACTGGCCATAGACCTCGTGCAGCACGATGTCGAGGCTGGCGAAGAACTCGATCACGTCCTTGGCGATCGGCGCCGCGCCGCTCACGCACATGCGGGCCCGGCCCAGACCCAGCGCCGGCTTGAGCTTCGAGATGACCAGCTTGTTGGCGAGCTGGTACTGCAGCGCCAGCAGGCCGCCCGGTTCGCGGCCGCGGTTGCGGGCCGCCACCACCTGCGTGCACACGTCGCGGGCCCAGGTGACCAGGTGCTTCTTGGCGCCGGCGGCCTGGGCCAGCTTGGCGGCGACGCCAGCGTGGAACTTCTCCCAGATCCGCGGCACCCCGAACACCACCGTCGGCTGCACCTCGCGCAGGTTGTCGGGCACCTTCTCGATCGACTCGGCGAAGTACACGGTGGCGCCCGCACTCGCCGGCAGCAGGATCGTGTTCATCTGCTCGGCGATGTGCGACAGCGGCAGGTACGACAGCGAGCTGTCACCGGCGCGCCCGCCGCCCAGATCGATCATCGTCTGCGCCGTCCAGGCCAGGTTGCGATGCGACAGCATCACGCCCTTGGGGGGACCGGTGGTGCCCGAGGTGTAGATGAGCGTGGCCAGCTCGTCCTGCTCGAGGTGGTCGAGGCGGTCGTCGACCGCCTGATCGGAGACCGCGGTGGCCTTGGCGATGAACGCCTCCCACGACAGGACCAGCGGGTCGTCGATCGCCGGACAGCCCTTCATCGTCACCACGTGGCGCAACAGGGGCAGGCTGGCGCGTTGCGCCGCGACCTTCTTCCACTGGGCGACATCCTCCACCAGCATGGTGTGAGCCTCGCAGTGGTGGACGATGTACTGCACCTCCTCGGGCGAGCAGGTGGTGTAGATCCCGGCCGGCACCCCACCCGCCATCATCGCCGCGTGATCGAAGATCACCCATTCCGGGCGGTTGAAGCCGAGGATCGCGACCTTGCCACCGCGCGGAAAGCCGAGGCCGATCAGGGCGCGAGCGGCGGTGCGAACCTCGTCACCGTACTGTCGCCACGTGGTCGGCCGCCAGACGCCGGCCCGCTTGGCGAAGTACGCCGGACTGGCAGGACGGCGGCGAGCCTGTTCGAGGAGACGGCGTGGGATGGTGTCGGCGGTGGGCACGGGCCGGAATGTACCAGCGGCGGCCCATGCCCGACCCGCTCCTCAGTCCTTCTTCTTGCGGCGCTTGCGGGCGCCACCCTTGGGCTGGCCGTCGCCGGGGAAGTAGCGGGTCGCGCGGCGGTCGCCTTCGGTGCGGACCTCGCCGTCGGCGATCAGCTTCTTGAGGGGCAGCGACAGATCGGTCGTGCGGGTACCCATGTGGCCGTTGATCTGCTCGATCCGCTCGCCCGGGTGTTCCTTGATGTGGGCGTGGACCGCGTCCTTCAGCTTCACGATCTCGCCCGGCGCGCGCTTGGCGCCCTTGGTCCGCCGCGACAGGACCACGCTGCCGCGAGGGCGGCCGCGGCGGCCACCGGCGATGCTGACGTCGCTGACCACCGCGCCGCCGATGCCGGCCAGCGCGTGCGCCAGCGTCTCGTGCGCGGCCTGGCGCGCCAGCTTGGTTACATCGTTGATGAAGTTGCTGACCAGGTCATTGATGCGCTGCTCGATCTCGGTCATTTCGATTTCCTACCTTCTGCGAACGCGCATCGTACGCGTGAAGCAGCGGAGATCGCCAATGGCGCCGACGCAAAAAGCGATCACCTCTGGTGATCACTCGTGCTCAGCAGACTTCGCAGCGCGGCGGGCGGCAAGGCTAGGGCCGCGGCCACACCGCCGGCATGTCCTGGAGGCGCGCGTAGACCACCGGGCCGGCGTGCAGCGAGGCCAGGTACAGGTCGGCGTGGTCCAGGATCCCGTCGATGCGCCGGTACTCCTCGACGCTCATGCTGGGCGAGGGATGGAACCCCATCATGAACGTGCGCGGTTCGCTCAGCCCCGGCCCCGGCCAGTTCTGGGCGAAGATCGCCACCATCTCGGCGCGGGTGACGTAGTCGACCATGATCGCGTTGTCGGGGACCTCGAGGATTGGCACGTTGGGCGCGGCGCCAGACAGCTTGTCCGTGGTGTTCGGGTAATATGGCTGGCTGGTGTCGCCGATCGATGCCCAGTTGGTCATGTTCCACGTGTACAGGGAGCCCATCCCGCGCCACTCCTCCATACGCGCCCAGTTGTTGGCGCTGGTGTCGGCCACGTAGCCCTTGGCGGCCAGGGCCTTGAGCGTGTCGACGGACGCCGTCCAGCCGCCGGCGCGGAAGGTGACCGGCTTGCCGAGGCCGCGAGCGGTGAAGAGGTCATCGGCGTGGCCGAGCAGGGTCTCGAAGCCGGCCTGGCCGTAGGCCTCGACGCGGATGGTGTAGCCGCTGGCGTCGGTCTGGTACACGGTCGAGTCGATCGTGTTGCAGGTCAGCCCGGCGCTGACGACGAAGTGGCAGTAGGGATGGATGTGGAGGCCGATCTCGTCGCCGTACTGATCGCGGCGTGCGATCGCCCACGCCGCCAGCTCGGCCTTGCGGGCCTCGGCCAGGTTGGGATCCGTGAACGTGTAGGGCCCGATGAAGTGGGTGAACTTCACGTCGGGGTGCCCGCTGCGAATCTGATCGTGATAGTCGAGCGACACCTGGCCCGGCTCGGAATAGTCCCAGTCCGTTGAAAGCAGGAAATAGAGCGGGTGAGTTCGACTGAACAGGACCCGCGCCACCGCTGCATTCGCGCCATTGGCGGCGATCAGGATCTCGTGTTCACCAGCGGCGAGCGCGCCGATCTCGAGGTCGCCGGTGAACCGCCCCGTCGCCGGGTCGGCGACGAGGCGCTGGCCAGCGCCGCCGCTGACCCAGACGTCGACCACCTCGGCGTCGGCCGGCGCGGTGACGGCGATGCTGATCGTGTCCTGGCCGGGCGTGACGGCGTTGCCGATGAGGTGCCAGTAGGGGACGGTGTCGACGGCATAGCGGCCGTCGGGGACGATGGTGGCCGGCGGCGACGTTCGCGGTGGCCCGATGCCGTCACCGCACGCCGCCAGCGTCGTGGCCAGCATCACGACACAGCACAGGACCGCCGAGTTCACGCTCCGCATGCGCATGGCGCGCCTATACCACAGCGGAAGGGGTTGATAAGGTATCAACCGACATGAGGACGAACGAGGGATTGTGGATCGCGACCGTCGTCACCGTGCTCGCCATGACCGGCTGTGCGGCGCAACGCGCCGAGGGCCCGCTCGATGTCTCGCTCGGCCTCTCGCGTGACGAGACCGCCCACGCACTTCGCCGCTACGACTTCTGCGCCCAGGTCGAGCCGGCCCGCGATCACGAGGTCTACCCGCAGTGCGACCACCCGGGCGCCGGCTACGGCCAGGCCTGGGTGATCGCCACCTACCAAGGCGGGCGGCTGGCTCGGCTGCAGCGCTTCGAGCGCTGGGTCGACGCGGCGCGGGCCGCCGAACGCTGGAACCATCTCGTCGAGAAGCGCGCGGCGACGACGCCGCTGTCGCAAGACGCGCGCGATCGCATCTTTGCCCGCCAGCAGATTCCCGAGCGCACGCGCACCTGGGCCGCGTTCCGGGCCGGCGAGCATCTGGTCGGCGTCTATCTGTTGACGCCGGCGACCGCCGAGGATCCGTCGATCCTCGAAGAGATCATCCCGGCCGCCGCGCCACCGCCGCCGCCTTACTGACGGGTCACGGCCGTGGCCCGGCGTCGACGACGCACGCTCGACCGCGTGTGTCTGATCTTGGGCATGGCGGCCCTGTCCCCTGTGGCAATGATCATGTCGGGGGCCTGCATCGCCCTGATCGGCCACGGCATCCGCGTCCAACCTGACGGCCCGCGCCTTGCACCGGTGTGACTGGATGAGTCGCCTGTCCTCGCTGGTGGCCCTGACCATTGCCAGCTGGTGCGTGGTTCTTCTCGGTCGAGCCGATGCCGACGACGCCCGCACCGACCTGGCCTCGAGCGCCGAAGGCGACGCTGCCGCGGGCCGAACCTACGCCGGCCCCACGCCGGTGACCACTCCGGCCGGCGACGCATCGATCACGTTGCGGGTCCCGCTGTACCCGGCCATCGCGGGCTCGTTCGCCTTCGGCGTCACCGACCGGCTGGAAGTCGGCGCCGGCGGCGGCGCTGCGATCCTGATCTTCGACGAGAGCGACCACCCCGGGCATCTCACCGCGGCGTTCGCGAAGCTGCAGGTGGTGCGGGCTCGGCGCGCCGGTCTCGCCGTCACCCTGAGCGCGTACCGCCGCCCGGCGTACATGAAGGAGGATCCGTTCGACGCTGCAGTGTACGAGCCGCGGCGCGTGATCGGGGAGGTCGGCGTGGTCGGCAGCGCCTGCAGCGACCCGCGCTGCGTGACGCGCTGGAGCGGCCACGTCCACTACGTCGCCGACGTGGCCGGCGGTGCCGGGCGCGGCGTGCTGGGCGGCGCCTCGCTGAGCGTGGGCCGGCGAACCCGCATGCTCGTCGACGTGCTGGTGGGCAACCCGGCCGGCGAGCTCGTCGTGGGTGGCTTCCTCGGCCTGCGCGTCGCGCGCCCGCGCGTGTCGTTCGACGTCGGCGTGATGGCGCCGTTCCCGTTGCCCACGTGCGCGCTCACCGCGCGCTTCTAGCGGTTCAGTCGGCCCGCGGACCCGCGTCGGTGATGCGCGCGGTCGCCGGGCTGGTGGTGTTGTAGGCGGTGCCGAGGGCGGGCGCGCCCTGATCCCAGTAGTTGAAGCGCAGGTCGACGCTGGTGTTGACGCCGACCTCGGAGATGTCGTTGCCGGCGTCGTTCTCGACCCAGTTGTTGTACTGCATCACCGCGCCGCTGGTCCCGCCCAGCATCATGCCGAAGACGCCGGAACGGATGGTCGAGCGCGTGATGCGGAGCGTGCCCGAACCGATGTGAAGATCGCAGTGCTCGTAGCTGCCCTGGGCCTCGCCGACCTCGGAGTGATCGATCGTCAACGAGCCGCCGTTCTGGATGATCACGTCGCCCGACGACGTCAGCAGGTACGTGTCGGTGATGGTCAGCGTGCCGTTGGAGACGGTGACGCCGCCGTTCTGGACCTTGCTGATGCGCGACTTGGTGAGGGTCGCCGTGCCTTCGACGACGATGGCCTTGCCGAGGTCGTCGAAGACCACGTGGTCGAGGTCGCAGGTGGCGCCGGTGTGGCAGTAGATCAAGGTCGCGACGTCGGTGCCCTCGACGTGAGTCAGCACGACCACTCCCCCGGCGTCGGCGACGATCCCGGCCCAGGTCATGGCGTCCGCCGTGGGCAGGAAGGTCACCTTGGCGGCGGCGGTGCCCTCGACCCGCAGCGTGCCCTTGACGCGCAGCGTGACACCGTCTCTGGCCTCGATCGCGGCGCCGGCGCTCACCGTGACGGTGGCGCCGGCCTCGATGGTCGCGTTGGCGACGATGGTCTGGGCGCCGGTCCAGGTTTGATCGCCGGTGATGCTGCCCGCGATCCCGGTCGGCGGTGGCACGTCGTCGTCATCGCTCGGTCCGCCCTCGGTTCCGACCACGCATGCGGAGAGCAGGAGCGCGAGGGGCAGGGCGGCAGGCTTCATGGCCTGCTACGGAAGCAACCAACGTGCCTCGCGGCGGCCAGTGGATCCAATGACTTGTGGCCACGCCAGGCGGGACCGCGCCCCCCAGGCGGGGCCGACGACACCCACGTACCCGCGCGCCGTGGCTCAGCGGCCGAGCAGAAAGCGCAGGAAGCGCCACGAGCGATCACGCCATGCCAGCTCGTCGTGAGTCGCGCCGGGCTCGTGGTGGTAGCAGACCGCATCGGTGCCGCGCGTGCAGGCTGGCGAGTCGCTGCGCGACCAGCCGAGGCCGACCAGCTGGTCGCGGATCTCGATCGAGTCGGCGTAGCCGTCGCCACCGCTCTGGGCGCTGCCGCCGTGATCGAGGTACAGCGTCACCGGCACCTTGCCGATCGTCGGTAGTCGATCGCGCAGCGCCGTGCTGGTGTCCTGCCCGGGCCAGAACGCGCCCGACAGCGACGCCGCGCCGGCGTAGACGTCCGGGTGCTCGAGCGCGAGCCGCATCGAGATGAGCCCGCCGAGCGAGGAGCCGGCGATGTACGTGCGCGCCGGATCGAGCCGCCACAGCGTGGCCGCGCGCGGCTGAACCGTGCCGAGCTGGAACGCCATGAAGGTCTCCTGGCGGCCCCCCGCGGCCTCGGCCCAGCCGTACTCGGGGTTGCGGTCGGCCCCGCCGTGGTCGACGGCGACCACCACGGCGTCATCGACGCGGCCGGCGGCGATCTCGGCGTCGAGCGCGACGTTGACCTCCCACCCGGTGTGACCGAAGCAGCAGTCGTGATCGTCGAAGACGTTCTGGCCGTCGTGCATGAACACGACCGGGTAGCGGCGCAGGGCGTTGCTGGGCGCGTGATAGCTGGGTGGCAGGTAGGCAGCCATGCCGCGGCAGTTGCCGAGCGCGGTCGAGCACACCGGATCGGGAAGCGCGACCAGGTGGCCGCGGCCCGAGTCGTAGGTGTTCAGCACCGAGTTGCGGCCCAGATCGTTGCCCGCGAAGTCGTCGTACGCGAACGTCCAGCTCCACGGATCGAGCGCCCACGAGCTGCCCGCGACCACCTTGTACGGATGATGGCCGCTGGGCACCGGCGCGCTGGCGGTGTGGAGCGGGCCGCCGCACAGGGGCGTCGTGCGGGTCGTCGTCGTCACCCATCCGTTCCAGTCGCCGGCGACCGCGACCTCGGCGTCGGCGACGAACAGCGCGGTGCCCGCCTCCCACAACGGGAACGTCCCCCGCCGCGCGGTGAGCTCGGCGGTGAGCTCGGCGAGCCGCGCCGGGTCGCAGCCGACGCGGACCTGGTCGTGCAAGGCCAGGATGCAGGCCACCCCGGGCGCGCCCGGGGCGCACCCGCTGGGCGTGTCGATCGCGGCGTCGATGTCGACGGCTCCGGCATCGGGCGCATCATCGCCGCCGGCGGGCGCGGGAGCCGCGCAGGCCGCCAGCGCGACGGTCAGGGGCAGCGTCAGGGGCAGAATGGGGCGGAGACGCGTTGCGAATCGCAACCCCTCGACCGGGCTCAGGACAGGCACCATGGAGCTAACCTCGCGGAACGAAAGATCGAGTCGCACGCCAGGCTGTCCTCCAGCAAGGGTCGCGCCTTTTTTGGGGAACCTTTCAATGGCTGGTTCGAGTAAGGGGTCGTGAACGTGGCCGTGGCTCCTCGCGCACCAGGTCCGGTCGAGCTCGCCGTACCGACCGGCGAGCTCGACGACGTGACGCTGGCCCGCGCGCAACGCGGCGAACCGCTGGCCTGGCGGGCCCTGGTCGAGCACTACCAGGTGGCGGTGTTCGGGTTGCTCGGTCGCATGCTCGGCGGCGATCGCCGCGCTCAGGTCGAGGACCTGGCCCAGGACACCTTCCTGGCCGTGTTCCGCCAGCTGGCCGGGTTCTCCGCGCTCGGGCCGGCGCGGCTATCGACCTGGATCCTGACCATCGCCTCGCGCCGCGCGATCGACGAGCTGCGCCGGCGTCCGCCGTCGCCGCTGGCGCTGGTCGACATCGTGGCCGGGCGATCCGATCGCGATCGTGGCGACGCCGCGCTCACGCGCCGGCAGGTCGCGGTGGCGATCGACCGCGCGCTCGCCGAGCTGGCCCCGGATTACCGAGCGGCGTTCGTGCTGCGCGAGCTGCACGGACTCGAGTATGTCGAGATCTCGCGGGCGCTCGAGATCGATCTCGGAACGGTCAAGTCGCGGCTGGCGCGGGCCCGCGCCGCACTCCGCGCCGCACTCGCGGAGGTCCACCATGACGCCTGACGACGACATTCCCCGCCCGGCTGGCGATGCGCTGGACGCTGCGCTCGACCGCTGGCACCCACCCGGTCCGCCGGCTGGGTTCGCCGATCGCGTCGTCGCCGCCGCCGCCGCCATGGCGCCGGTCGCGCGGCGTGGCCGTGGCCGCTGGCTGGCGATCGCCATGGTGGCCGCCACCACCGCCGCTGCTGCTGGCCTGGCGATCGTCGCCTGGCCGACCAGCGGGCCGCGGCCGGACGCGTTCGCGGCGCGGCCGTTCGCGGCGCGCGAGACCATCGCGCTCGGCGATCGCGGCGTGGCCGTGGTCGAGCCCGGGGCGGCGCTCGGCTGGCGCCGTGACGGTGCAGCGCTCGCGGTACGTCAGGACGCAGGCGATGTCTTTTATCGCGTCGATCGCGGCGCGCAGGCGCCGTTCACGGTCACCACGCCGGCTGGCGTGGTGCGGGTCACCGGCACGTGTTTTCGAGTGGAGGTCATGCCCATGAAGCCATTCCGTTCCAGTGTTCTCGGCGCCGCCGCGGGCGCCGCCATCGCCACCGTCGCGGTGGTCACCGTCTACGAGGGCAAGGTGCTGGTCGCCAACCCGAGCGGCCAGGCCGAGGTCAAGGCCGGCGAGCGGGTCACGCTCGACGGCACCGCGCCGTCGCCGTCGCCCGGCGTGGCGGGGCCCTCGATCGCCGTCGCGATGGCACCGGCACCGTCGCTGGCCATCACCCGCGAGGAGCTGCTGGTCCGCGACCGAGCCCAGCGGGAGCAGATCGCGACGCTGAGCACGCGGCTCAAGGACCTCGAGAGCGCGATGGCGACCGGCGGCGCCAAGGTCCGCAAGCACCCCGACGGCTCGGGGCCCGACGAAGACTGGATGAACCCGAGCAAGGACGAATTGCTCGCGCTGGCCAAGCAGTGTGGCGTGAAGTTCGACGTGCCACCGGTCATGCGCGGCGAGCCGATGCAGGTCGATCCGGAGACCGCGCAGGCGGCCGGACTGACCGACCCCGAGCTGGCGGCGACCAACGAGGTGTTCGTCGAGCTGGCCCGGAGCTGGAAACAGCGCGTCCGCGGCTGGTACGTCGAGGCCACCGGCGACGCGCAGGGCGCCGATCAGCTGTCCGCCCACGCGATGGGCGAGGAGCTGCAGGACAAGGCCACGCCGGGCGAACCGCAGGCACTCCAGAAGCGGATCTCGCACGAGCGCGCTGGGCTGCTGGCGCCACCTGCGGATCTGTCGCGGCGGTCGCCGTTCGAGCGCTACTTCCGCGCCTTCGCGGCGCTCGGTGACGAGGCGGAACACCTGATCGCTGCCAAGATCGGGGTCGACAAGGCGCACCAGGTTCGCGCCGAGAGCGGCGGCTGGCCGATGCGGATGTCGATGGCCGGCTGCGACGATCGCGACGGCGAGCAGGACGGCGATCGCTAGCAGGCCGCGGCGAAGCCGCGTTCTGTATCGGCCTGCTCCCGAGCCCGAGCCCGAGCCCGAGCCCGATCCGCGGTCACGCGCCGGCGGCGTGGGCCTGGCGCTGCGCCATGAACTCGTCGCGGAGCACGCCGAACTGGTAGGTGTCGTGGTACGCGCCGGCCTTCTTGATGTGAGCGCGGCGCACGCCCTCCGCCGCCATGCCGAGCCGAGCCAGCACTCGCGCCGAGCGGTCGTTGCCACCGAGGTGCTGGGCGAACACGCGCGCGCAGCCGAGGGTGCTGAACGCGAAGTCGATGGTTCGGGCCGCGGCCTCGACGGCGAACCCGTGTCCCCAGTGGGCGCTGCCCAGCCAGTAGCCGAGCTCGGCGTGATCGTGGCGGCGCACCCAGCGCAAGCTGGTCGTGCCGATCAGGCCGCCATCGGCGAGCGTGACCGCCCAGCTCGCACCTTGACCCTGGGTCCAGGCGTCGCGGTGGGTGGCGATCCACTCCTCGGCCAGCCCGGCCGGGTAGGGATGCGGAACGTGCAGGAGGTAGCGCGACACTGCGGCGTCACCGGCGAGCGCGGTGACCGCGACGGCGTCGGCCGCCACGAACGGTCGCAGGCGCAGGCGCGCGGTGGGCAGAGTCGGGATGCTGGCCGGTAGGCGGGCCACGGACCGAGAGTATACGTGCTGAGACCGCGCAACTGCGCTGTTGATCGGTCGAGTTGCCGCCCGGGCTCGCGCTTAGGACGGTGGGCGGTTGCCGAGCAGCTCCTGGCGCGACGCGCACCCGGTCAGGGCGCCGCAGTCGGCCGCGCCGTCGGTGCGGGCGCGGTAGAAGATGTTGCCCGACAGGACATCGCCGTCGAGGGTGGCATCGATCTGGGCGTCGATGGTGTAGTCACAGGTGCCCATCGAGAACGAGTTCGTACCGGTGATCAGCAGGTCGAGGTGGTTGCCATGGACCTCGCCAGTGAAGATGTGGTTGCCGAGGACCACGTCCAGCGTCAGCCGGGCAGCACCCTGGACCTCGGCGCTGGCGGCGCCGCCGTTCTGCGTGATCGTCACGCCGACGCCGCTGGTCATCGCCCCGACGGTCCAGTTCGCGTTGTTGCAGCCGTTCTCGCGGTTGGTGAGCGCGATCGTGTAGGTGCCGGCGGCGGCCACCGGATCATCGCTTCCGCACGCAACGAGGGCGATGGAGAGGCATGCGAACAGGGCGGGAACGCGGCGCTTCATGGCGGCATGATAACCCGCAGCTCCGTGCCGGCACTGTGATGGACCGACCTCAGCCGACCGCACCGGGCCATGGCAGAACTCGCCTCAGGTCTTGAGTACACTGCAGGGCCGCCGCGTTCGCGGTGTTGCCCGAAACGTGCCCCGCCTCCGTCGATCTGCCTATCGTGATGGGCGTGCCCCGCGCACGGCGATGCTCGCCATCGCGGCGGCGAGCGCGACCGTACCGTCCATGTCGATCATTCATCGCGAGCGCACTGCGCACGGCGTGATCGTCCTGGTCGCGCCGGCGCCAGGCCCGGTCACCGTCGAGGCGTGGATCGGCGGCGGCAGCGGCGACGAGGCCGTCGGGCAGCACGGTCTCGCCCATCTCGCCGAGCACGTCGCGCTGGCGGCCAGCGAGTCGGCCGCCGACGCGCTGCGGGGCCATGGTGGTGGCGGGCTGGACGGCTGGGTGACCCCGGACGCCACGGTGTTTCGCGCCGTGGCCGGTCCCGGCGCGCTGCTGCCGGCGATCGAGGCGGTCGCCGCGGCCGCCGGTGCCACGGTCGCCCCGCCGGCGCTGGTCGACGCCGAGGCGGCGCGGGTCGCGGTCGAGGTCGACGGCTGGTCGCCGCGGGCGCGTCTGGCCGCGCTGGCCTGGGGCGCGCAGCCGGTCGCCGCGCGCGCCGGCGCCGCCGAGGTCGAGGCGTGGTGGCGCGCGAGCTACGATCCGCGCCGGACGACCGTCGCCGTGACCGGCGGCGACGCGGCCGAGGTCGGGCGCGCGATCGCGGCGCGGTGGCGGCGGCCAGGCGGAGATTCCGCCCATCCGCGGCGCGACCGGGCGGCGCTGCGCGGTGCCCGATCGCAACCCGAGGTCAGGCTCCACGGCTGGTGGGCGATCGCTGCCAACCTCACCAGCGCCAGCACGTCGGACCTCGCGGCGCTGGCGCTGGTGGCGACCGCGGCGCGTCGCTCGCCGCCGTGGCCGGGCATGGAATGGGCCGAGGTCGTCGCGCTGCGCGACCGGGCGGCATGGATCGCCACCGGTCGCGGTGCGCCTCCGGACACCGCCGCGCTGGCGGCCGGGCTCGAAGCCGCGGGCACGATCGACGGCGCCGCGCTGGCCTGGGCGCGGGCCGCGGTCCGCGTCCCCCTCGCCGGGGTCGACGGCCTGGCCAGCGAGCTGGCGGCCGGGCAGCACCTCCACGGCGATCCGCGCTGGGCGGCCGTCCTGCGCCGGGCGGTCGCCGCGGTCACGCGCGACACGGTCGCGGCCGCCGTGTCCCGCCACCTCGTCGGGCAGGCCCGCTTGATCGGTCCGCCGCCGGCGGCTCGCCGCGCCGGGCCGTCGCCGCGCCGGGTCCGGCCGCGCGCGGCGACGTCGAAGCGCGCGACGCTGGCCGGTGGCACGCGGGTCGTCGCCGTGCGCGCGCCGGGCGCGACCGGGGTCGCGATCCGGGTGGCGTGGACGGGGGGCTTTGCCGACGAGGGGCCCGCCGAGCGCGGCGTGGTGGCGCTGCTGGCGGCCGTGGCGCCGCAGACCTGCGATGCGCTCGACGCTGCCGCCGAGACCTCGGCTCTCGGCGGCGAGCTGGCCGGGGTCGCCGGGCGGTGGAGCTTCGGGCTGCGCTCGCGCTGGCCACGGGCTTCGTGGCGCGACGGGCTGGCGCTGGTCGTGTCGTGCGCGACCGCGGCGACGCTCGACGCCGCCATCGTCACGCGCGAGCGGGCCCGGCTGGTCGAGCTGGCGCACGGCGTCGCCGGCAGCCCATCGCGGACCGCCTTCCTCGCCTATCTCGAGGCTCGGTGGGACACCGATCCGCTCGGCCGCGATCCGCTGGCCGCGCCCGGCGAGCTCGCCGCGCTCACGCCCGGGCACCTCGAGCGATGGCGGCGCGAGCGCTATCCGCCCGGCGCGGCGGTGGTGGTCGTGATCGGCGACCTCGATCCCGACGATATGATCGACGCCGTGCGGGCCGGTTTCGCCGCCGCAGTGCCGGCGGCCGCACCGTCATCGCCGGTGGCGCCGCCGGCGACGTTCGCCCGCGCCGTGGCGCCACTCGCACCGCTGCCGGAAGCCCGCCAGATCTTCGTCGACGGGCCAGCGGGGACGGCGGCCGTCGTGATCGGGCTGCCCGGCCTCGCCGCCACGGCGTCCGACCGTCCGTACCTCGACGGACTGGTCGCGATCCTGTCCGCTCCCGGCGGCCGCCTGCGGCGCGCGGTCGCCGCCGCCGGCGCCCGTTCACTCCGGGTCGCCGTCGTCGATGGGCCCAGCGGCGGCTACGTCGCGCTCGAGCTCGAAGGGCCACCGCCGCTGGACGCGGCCGTGGCGGCCGCCGCGGCGGAGGTCCGGGCGCTGGCCGGCGATGGGCCCACCGCCGCCGAGCTCGTGGTCGCACGCGCCGCGCTGGTGGCGGCCGGCGATCCGCTGCGGCGCGCCGACGCCATCTCCCGCGCCGAGCTCGCCGGCGCGCCGCTGCCGGCCGCGCTGGTCGTCGACGACGACGCGGTGCACCGGGTCGCCGCCGCCGTGCTGCGCTGGGACGACGCCGTGGTCGCGACCGTCCGGCCGCCGGACATGACGCCCGGCGCCTACCAGCGCGCCATCAAGCGCCTGCCGCCGCGCCGGGTCCCGCGCCGGCGGGGACCGAGACGACGGTGAGCGGCCGCCCGAACATCGCGCCGCGCGTCCGCTGGTCCGGACACGGCGATCTCGGCGCCAGCCTGGCGCTGGTGTTCCCGCTGGTGCTCGCCTACGGCGTCGGCGCCCTGCTCGCCGGCACGATCAACGCCGTCGACGTGCCGAGCCGGGCGTTGTGGCATGGCTGCGGACACCAGCGCACGACCTACCTGCTGGTCTACGCCGCGCTGGCCGCCGGCTTCCTGATCTGGCTCGGCCGCAGCGGCCGCCGCACCGCGCTGTCGCTCGAGGTCGCCGCGCCGGTGGTGATGGAAGCGGCGATCTACGGCCTCACGCTCGCCGCCGTGATCGATCTGGTGCTGACCCGCGCGCTCGGCCTGGGAGCCGGTGGCGACGCGGTCGCCGCGCTCGGCGCCGGCATCCACGAGGAGCTGCTGTTCAGGCTCGGTGGGTTCGCGGGCGGCGCCGCGCTCCTGCGCCGCGCCGCGGTGCCGCCACGGCTGGCGTGGCTGGTCGCCTTCGCCGGCTCGGCGCTGCTGTTCGCGGCCGCCCACCACTGGGCGGGCGAGCCGTGGGACCAGCGCGCGTTCGCGTTTCGCGCCCTGGCCGGCGCCGCCCTGGCGCTGATCTTCTGGTTTCGTTCGCTGGCCCACGCGGTGTGGGCGCACGTGCTCTACGACCTCTACGTGGCGCTGCTCAGATGAACCCTTCGCCGGTCGCCTCGACCTTGATGTTGGTGACGTAGCAGTCGAACTTCATGGCACGCGTCGACGAGTCGTCGCCCTTGACGACCGAGCAGGTCTCGGGGCCGATGCCCAGGAGATTGATCGTGTACAGCGTCTTCTTGCGCGTCGGATCGAGGAACTCGATGATGGCGTCCTTCTCGAATTGCCCCCCCCCGACAGGAGATCCGTCGGTGAGCCCCTGGTGCGTGGTGATGGCGGCGCGGAACCAGGCCAGCATCGCGTCGGCGTACCCCATCGGGACCGTGAACGAGAACTTGGGCATGTCGAGCTTGCCGGTGGGCGTGTACTGCGGAAGCATGAAGCCACCGGTCTGGTACGCCTTGGCGCCGATCTTGACCGTCAGGGGCTCGATCGAGGACGCCATCACGTCGTCGCCGATCGTGAGCTTGAACGCGGAGCACAACCAGCCCTTTTGCTTCAAGGCCGAGCCCGGTACGAGCTTCTCTCCTTGGCCGATGGCGAAGTCGATCGACTCGGGCTGCAGCTTGAGCTTCAGGTGAGCGATCTCCTTGGCCTTGGCGTCGAGCTTCGGAAACCCGATCTCGGTGATCAGCGCATCGGTGAACTCGTACGAGTACTGGGCCACGAAGTTGGTGTCGGCGTGGATGACCTCTCCGTTGACCTTGTCGTGGATGCGATTGTTGATGATGGCATGGACGATCGCCAGCGCCCACTTCGAGCCCGCCATGCCGAACTCGAGAGACAGAGGATCGACCTCGCGCGTGCTGGCATGACGCCCGCGGAGGTTGAACCCGGCCGCCGGCTCCTCGGTGGTCGCGGCCTTGATCATCCCGCCCTCGGCGGCCTTCAGGAACGACGTCTGAGCGTAGCCATTGGTGTCGATGGTGAGGGCGATGTGCGAACCGCCGAAGTGTTTCTTGGTTTGAGGAGGCATGAGAAGGGCGCTCCGGAAGGGCGTCGGGCCCGCATCGTAGTACGGCGCTCAGGACCGCGACCTCCCCTGTGCACGCTGATCCCACGTGGCGCCCCGGGGCCCGAGTTCCCACGTGCCCGGGCCTCGGAACCACGGCGGCCCGGGATTTCAGCGACTTGGAGCCGAGCGCCACGCGCAACTACGCGGACTGGCGTTCGGTGCGGCTTCGGCACGCGGGTTGTAGGAGAATCAACCCATGACGCGATTCCCGAGGACCCGGTCGTGGGTCCGGTTCGCCGGCGTCGCCGCCGCCTGGATCCTGATCACGTTCGCGCTGGCCACCGGTACGGCGACCGCCGATCGGGTGCGGACGACCAAGTCCACCAAGGTCTACAAGCGAACCGGCGAGCAATCGGGTGTGGTCGCCAAGGTCGCGGCCGGCAAGACGCTCGGTGTGGTGGCCAGGCAGGGGCGCTGGCTCAAGGTTCGCGTCAACGGACGCACCGGCTGGGTGACGCAGTCGAGCGTGGTCTCGCTCGAGGCTCGCGACGTGCCCCGCAACACGCGGCGGCGCCCGTTCGTCGATGGTCGATCGACACGCCGCGGATGGTCGGGCGGCGCGCCCGACGATCGCGTCGGCGCCGACGCCGTCGAAGGCAGCGGCGATGGTCGCGACGACGACGACGGCGACGGCGACGAGACGGGCCGTGGGTCGCGCGCCGACCAGGACGACGACGGCGATGGCGGCGATCGCGGCGACGACGACGACGGCGACGGCGACGACGGCGATGACGGCGACGACGGCGATCGCGGCGACGACGGCGATGCTGACGCGCTCCGCATGGTCACCGTCACGGCCGCCAAGGCCAAGCTCTACCCGCGCATGTCCAGGAAGGCCAAGCCCGTCCTCACCGTCCGGCGCGGCGCCGAGCTCATCGTGCTCGACGAGCACGAGTCGGGGAAGTGGATCCGCGTCGAGGACGACGAGGGCGCGGCGGGGTGGATCGCCGCCGACGCCGTGGCCGAGCCGGGCCGCAAGCGCAAGCAACGCACGATCGCCACCAGCGCCCGACTCGGCTTCGCCACCGTGGGCGGCACCTTCAAGTCGAATGCCATGGTCGTGGCCGGTGCCAACCCGCCACCCGACTACGGTTTCGGATCGACAGCGATCAGCGTCGCCGTCGGTGGCGAGCTCGTGATGGCCTACAAGCAGGACTACTTCCTCGGTGCCGGGCTCGAGTACCTCGGCTGCGTCGCGACGCCCGGCATCCGCTACACGTCGGGGATGATGGCCGAGGACATCGGCTTCAAGACCCACGACCTCGACGCCCGACTCCTCGGCGGTTACGACTTCCACAAGCGCAACGGCATGACGGCGTGGGCGCGCCTCGGCTACCACTACGGCGCCTTCTCGGTCTCCAACTTGAACAACCTCGCCAAGCTGCCCGCCGAGACCTTCAAGGGGCCGACGGCCGGCGTCGCGCTCCGGATCCCGCGCCTGGCCAAGAAGATCGGCGCCGAGGTCGCGCTCGACGCCGTGTATCCGGGAACCCGCAAGCAGACGGCCGGCATCGAGGACGGCACGCTCGACAAGGCCAAGGCGGGGACCGCCGAGCTGGTCGGCATGTACGACTGGAAGGGCGCCTGGAAGCTCGGCGCCGGTTACCGCCTCGGCTACGCGTCGACGCGCTGGACCGGCGCGTCGGCTCGCGTCACCGGCGCGACGATCTCGAAGCGCACCGATCTCTCGCACGTGGTCACGGTCGGCCTCGGTCGAGCGTTCTAGCGGGCCGCACGTGTTAGGCTCGACCCGTCGATGCCGGAAGATGTTGCCGCCGAGTACGAGGGTTACATGCGCCGCTTCGACGCCAGCGTCGGGCCGCTGGCGCCGGGTGAGTTCACCAAGCACCAGGGCCACCTCATCCAGAAGCTCGGCTTCGCCGAGTTCGAGCCGCTGTACAAGGAGTACATGAGCCTGGCCTCGCACTACCTCGAGGGCGTCGATCGTGGCGACACCATCAACGACCTGGTGGTCAAGCTCATCCGCGATCACGCCGCCAAGCTGATCCTGACCTCGCCGGTCTGACCCGGCGTCCCCGCCGGCCCGGAGCTGGCCAGCCCGCTACTGCCGCGGCGTCGGCAGCTTGTCGAGATCGAGCTGCGACAGCGCGAGTCGGATCAGGTGCGACTTGTTCGCCTTGGTCCATCCCCGCCGCTTGAGCTCGTGCACCTTGGCCTCGAGGTCCTCGAGGTCGCGGGTGTAGATCGAGATGCAGATGACCTTGTAGTGGGTCGGCCGGACCTGCTTGCCCTTCTTGGTCGGCTCGGTCGCCGGGCCGCGGCCATAGAAGTCGTCGCGCAGGATGAGATCCGTCTCGGAGAGCGGATCGTGCTGGAGCAGCTTGTCGTCCTTCATGGGTGCTCCTTGGCGCATCAGGCGGCGGCCGGCGCGTCGCTGCCGGCGGCCTGGTGCTGGGTGGCGGTGGTGGCGAGGAGCCAGTCGACGACCCGGTTGTAGTCAGCCGCGCCGTGGGATTGCGGCGCGTACTCGAAGATGCTCTTGCGGTGGCTGGGGGCTTCGGCGAGGCGGGTGTTCATGCGGATCGGCTCGAGGCATTTCTGTTTGAAGTGGCCCTGCAGGGTCTCCAGGACCTCGCGCGCCAGGCGGGTCCGTCCGTCGTAGAACGTGGGCAGCACCGCGGATACGCGGACGGCGTGGCCGAGGTGGCGCTCGACGTCCTTGATCGTGCGCAGCACCTGCTTGACGCCGACCAGCGCCAGGTAGTCACAGGTCACCGGGATGATGACCTCGTCGGCGTACGACAGCGCGTTCTGATTGAGCAGGTTGAGCGACGGGCCGCAGTCGATGACGACCAGGTCGTAGCGCCGCGACACCTGCATCAGGTTCAGGCGCTTGGTCATCACCCGCGAGCGGGGCGCCGGCTCCATGCGCGCCAGCCAGATCTCGGCGGCGGCCAGGGTGGCATCGCTGGTGATGACGTCGAGGTGGTTGCGCACCGGCACCGCGACCTCGGTGGGATCGGCGCCGTCGACGAGCACGTGGTAGAGCGACTTTTCCCCCGCCACGCCCAGCGAGACACCGACGTTGCCCTGGGCGTCGGTGTCGACCAGCAGCACCTTGAGGCCGCGCTCGGCGACACCGGCGGCCAGGTTGACCGAGGTCGTGGTCTTGCCGGTCCCCCCCTTCTGGTTGAGCACCGCGACGCGGCGAGCGCGGCGAGCGCGGAAGCCTTCGACCCCGAGGCCGCTCTGGCGACACTCGAGGGCGCAGTAGTAGCTGCGCTGACCGTTTCCGGTGACGGCCACCTGGTAGACGAACGCGGGTCGGAACGACTTGCCGCACACGTTGCAGAGCTTCTCCATGCCCTTATGCAAGCGACGGTCTGCGTCCGGGGGCAACTTTTCGGCGTATAGTCGTCAGCCGTGGCCCGGACAGCCAACGCGACCGGCGAGGGGGGCCGCGCGGTGCGCCGCGCGTGTGTTCCGGCGCGAGCTCCACGTCAGGTCGCCGACGATCTCGCGACCGCGCTGTCGCCATCGGCGGGCGCGCTGGTGATCGCGTTCGTCTCGAGTGACCTCGATCCCGATGCGGTGGCGAACGAGCTGGCCGAGCGGATGGCGGTGGCCCGGGTCGTCGGCTGCACCTCGATCGGCGAGATCGCCGGGCCGGTGGCAACCGGGACCGCGGTGGCGTTGCTGATCGACGGGGTCAGGGTTCGCTTCGGCGTCGGGCTGGCGCCGGAGCTGTCGCGCGGACCGATCCAGGCCGGTCGCGCCGCGGTGGTCGCGGCCGCCGCGGAGCTCGGGCTGGCGGCCGATCAGCTCGATCCGGCGCGTCATGTCGCGATCACGCTGGTCGATGGCCGATCGCCGATGGCCGAGGGCTTCTGCCTGGGTACCGCCGCGACCGCGCCCCGCATCGGCTTCGTCGGTGGCGCGGCGTCGGATTCGTGTGACATGCCGCGAAGCCTGGCGCTGGCGGGACGGGCGGCCGTGGCACCGGGGGCCCGGTCGACCGCGGCGCTGTTCCACGACGGCGTGGCTCACCGTGACGCCGGCCTGGCGGTCGTGGTCGCGCCGTCGGGTTCGTTCGAGGTCATCACGTCGGAGCACATGATCCCGACCCCGCTGCGGGTGGTGGTCACCAGCGCCGATCCGTCGCGGCGGCTGGTCCTCGAGCTCGATGGTCAGCCGGCGGCCCGCCGCTACGCCGAGGTGATCCGCGCCGCCGGCGCCAACGGCCCGCTCGACAACGCCCTCGCGGCCCGATTTCCGTTCGCGGTCTACGTCGGCGGTCGGCCCTACGTGCGCTCGGTGTCGGGCGTCGCCGGCGACGAGCTCCGGCTCGCCGCCGCCGTCGACGAAGGCGCGGTGTTGCGCATCATGCGTCCGGGCGACCTGGTCGCGCAGACGCGCGCCGCGCTGGCCGGCGCCCATGCTCGGCTCGGCGCGCTCGACGCGGTGCTCGCGTTCTCGTGCCTCGGTCGTCACCTCGAAGCGGTCAGTCGCGGCGCCACCGGGGCCCTCGACGACGTCTACGCCATGCTGCCGATGTGCGGCTTCCACAGCTTCGGCGAACAGGCCGGGCCGTTGCTGGTCAACCACACGCTCGCCGCGCTGGCGCTGGGAGGCCGCGATGGCTGATGGCGAACGCGGTGGTCGCGGTCGCCGGCGCCGCACCTCGCCGGACGCCGGCGGCCTGGCCGCGGTCGCCGATCCGGTGGCCCGGCTCGAGCTCGAGCTGCGCGCCGCGCGCCGCACGATCGAGGTGCTGATCGCGCGCTCGGAGCGACGCGTGACGGTGCCGACCCAGGCCGAGCTGTTCGAGGTCGCGGCGCGCATGGAGCAGCAGATCGAGGAGCGGACCCGAGAGCTGGCCGACAAGCGGGCCGAGCTCGAGGCGGTGACCGCGAACCTCGATCAGGGCGTCCTGCTGCGAACGCGCGCGCTGGCCGAGTCCGAGGCGCAGCTGCTGCGCAAGAACGCCGAGCTGGAACGTCAGAGCAAGATGAAGGCCGAGTTCATCTCGATCGTCGCCCACGAGCTGCGGACGCCGCTGGTCAGCATCGTCGGGTACCTCGATCTGCTGGTCGAGGCCCGTTTCGGCGAGCTGGCCGAACCGATGGAACGGCCGGTCGCCTCGATCAGGCGCAACGCCCACCGGCTCAAGCGGCTGGTCGACGAGATGCTCGACTTCTCGCGGATCGAAGCCGGTCGGGTGCGCCTCGCCCGCGAGCCGGTCGAGCTCGGCGTGGTCGCCGACGACGCCATCACCGAGCTCACCCCGCTGGCCCAGGCCAAGCGGCAGGAGATCATCGCCACCATCGTGCCGATCGCGGCGATCTCGGGCGACGCCGACAAGGTCCACCAGATCATCGTCAACCTGGTCTCGAACGCGATCCGCTACACGCCAGACGGCGGCGAGATCCGGGTCGCGGTCGACGACGCGCCGGCGATCACCTACGCCGGCGACTGGGCCCGCCTGCGGGTGCGCGACAACGGCATCGGGATTCCGGCCGCCCATCGCCATCGCATCTTCGAGCCGTTCACCGACGTGCAACCGGCGAAACACCATACGTCGTCCGGACCCGACTCGGCCGGGCTCGGGCTGTTCATCGCCCGGGGTCTGGTCGAGCTGCACGGCGGGCTGATCACCGTCGAGTCCGAGGAAGATCAGTTCACCGAGTTCACGGTGCTGCTGCCGCGCACCGCCTAGCTCAGGCGGTCACTTCTTCTTGGGCTTCTTGGCCGGCTTCTTGGCGGCGGGCTTCTTGGCGGCCGGCGCGGGCTTCTTGGCGGCGGGCTTCTTGGCGGCCGGCGCGGGCTTCTTGGCGGCGGGCTTCTTGGCGGCCGGCGCGGGCTTCTTGGCGGCCGGCTTGGGCTTGGTGGCGCCGGCGGAGCCGGCGGCGGGCTTCTTGGCCGGGGCCGGCTTGGCCTTGGCGGCGATGGGCGACGCCTTGGCCTTGGCAGCGATGGGCGGGACGGGCTTGCCCTTCTTCACGTCCTTGACTCGGGGCGCGGCGACCGCCTTGCCCTTGGCCTTCTTCTTTTCTTCGGCGAGGCGCGACGTCACGACGCGCTGGCCTTCTTCGGTCTTTGCGGCCGCCGCGGTGCGCGCCTTGTCCAGCGCGTTCGAGACGTCGGACTCGTTGCGCACCGACACCGTCGGGCCGCCGTCTTCCTTCTTCTTGGGTCGCTTCTTCTTCTTGGCGTCGCGGGGCGGAGGGATCTCGCTGATGCCCGGCATCTGCGTGGCCAGATCGCCGCGGTTGTGAACCAGGATGCGGGGCTCCGGTTCGTCGCGATATGCCATCGCGACCTTGTTGTCGGGCAGGAGCTCGATCACGAAGCCGATATCGAACTTGGGATGGGCGACGACGTCGCCGATCTCGTACGTATCGCGGATCGAATAGGGCCGGCAGTTGGCGAGGTCAGCCTCGGTCGCCCGGCCCATGGCGTCCTTCCACGTCGCGCGCGTGGAGGTGGACCGCTTTGGCGGCGCGGCCTCGGGGCCACCCTCCTCCGGACCGTCTCCGCGCGGTTTGCGGTACGCATGCACCTCGCCACAGACCACGCACTGCACGCGACGCACCTCGTCCTCGTACATGCTGATGATCGTGTGCGTGGTATCGGCTTTGCACCGCGGGGACGGGCAATACGCCTCGATCTCGCCCCCGACCTCGTCCACGTCTTCGTCGAAGATGGAATCCATTGGTGGACCTGAGTGGCTCCTGACCGACTACCTGGATGACCGGAGGACCGATAGGTGACTAATAACACTCCGCTCCGGACCCCAATCCGGCAACGGGGCTCACGTTCAGGTCAGCGTCCTAACATGGCCAGGCATTGCTAAGCAACCATACCTACTTACAAGAAGCACGGCGGGATCGCGATTTTGCGTGGTATGAGGGCCAGGCGCATGCGGCGGCTTCTGGTCGTAAACGCATTGATTTTCGCGGTGTTGGCGTCAGCCGGAGCACTGGCCTACTACGGCTACAGCTACACGGCCGAGGCCGCGTCGCGTGAACGCGCGATCATCCAGGACACGATGCGCGAGCTGGCCGAGGAGAAGGTCATCGGCATCGAGACGCCCTTGCTCGAGGCGGACGAGAAGCTGTTCACGACCATCGATCCGGATCGACTCCCCGATCTCGCCGCCGACGTCCGCGTGCTCCGCGCCCCGGTGGTCTCGGTCTTCGTCCTGGGACCGGATCTACACGTGCTTCCAAGCGGTTATGTCTCGACCCGACCGGGGGACGAGGGCCTCTCGTTCCTGACCTTCTTCGAGTCCGAGGTGGTCCCGGCGCTCGACCTGTTGCTGCTCGCCGACGGCACGCGCGGCCACGAACACCTCACGCTCGGCGGCCGACCCTATCTGTTCTCCTACTCGCGGCGATCGAACCACGGGCGTCCCTACTTCGTCGTCGTCGAGGCCGACCTGCTCCACCTGGTCGGCAACGTGTTTCCGCAGTTCTTCGGGGTGCGCTCGCCGCGCCTGTACCAGGTGGTCGACGAGTCGGGTGAGCTCGTGTTCGGGGTGCCGTTCCGGGAGCGCGGCGCCGCCGTGGTCGAGCTGCCCTTCACGGAGACGGTCAGTCAGTGGCGGCTGCGAGTGGTGCAGCGAGACAGCGGTACCCAGGCCGCGCGGGGCCGGCGAACCGTGATCGACTTCGTGCTCATCGGCCTCGCGCTCGCGGTCATCACCTCGGGCCTCGCCATCCTGCTCTACGCGATGCGGCGCGAGCGCAAGGCCAACGAGCTCAAGAGCGACTTCATCTCGAACGTCTCCCACGAGCTCAAGACGCCGCTGTCCATCATCAGCATGTTCGGCGAGATGCTCGCCGCCGGACGGGTCAAGACGGCGGCCCAGGCCACCGAGTACGCCGAGGTCATCTGGCGCGAGAGCGTCCGGCTGGCGCGGCTCATCGACAACGTCCTCGACTTCGCCAAGATCGAGCGTGGGGTCGACATCTACGAGTTCGCGTCCGGCGATGTCGGCGAGATCGTGACCCGCGCCGTCGAGCTTTCGGGTCATCGTCTGACCGCGGCGGGCATGACCTGCAGCGTCGACGTGGCCGCCGAGTTGCCGCCCGCCCGCGTCGACAACAACGCGTTGACCCTGGCGGTGCTCAACCTGATCGACAATGCGATCAAGTACGCGTCCGAGGGCCAGCGCATCGAGGTCGGGGCGCGAGCCGCGGGCGGGCGCATCATGGTGACGGTGCGCGACTTCGGCCCCGGCATCGAGGCCGACGAGCACGAGCGGATCTTCGAACGGTTCTATCGGGCCCGCGCGGTGCGGCTCAAGCCGATCCGCGGCTCCGGGATCGGGCTGGCACTGGTCGAGCGCATCGCCGCGGCGCACCGCGGCGGCGTCTCGGTCGAGAGCGCGCCCGCTCACGGCGCGACGTTCACCCTCTGGCTGCCGGCGGAACTCACTCGTGATATGACCGCGTCGTGACCGAGAGCGCCCGCAAGATCCTCGTCGTCGAGGACGAGCCCGATATCGTGCGCGGGCTGACCGACGCGCTCACGTTCGAGGGCTTCGAGGTCCAGTCGCGGGGCACCGGCGGCGACGGGCTGGAGGCGGCGGCGGCGTGGGAGCCGGATCTCATCCTGCTCGACCTGATGCTGCCCGACGACAACGGCTACCGGGTCTGCGAGGCGCTGCGCGAGCGCGACCCGGTGGTGCCGATCATCATCCTGACCGCCAAGGCGCAGGAGGCCGACAAGGTGCGCGGCCTCGACTCCGGCGCCGACGACTACGTGACCAAGCCGTTCTCGGTCGCCGAGTTGATCGCCCGCATCAACGCCATCTTCCGGCGCCAGGCGCGGCTGGCCGCGACCGATGAAGTCTTCGCGATCGGGACCTGGACCGTCAACGCGCGCAAGCACACCCTCAACAAGGGTCGGCAGAGCAAGCGGCTCACTTTCTACGAGCTCGAGGTGCTGAAGCTCCTGCGCGAACGGGCCGATGACGCCGTGTCGCGTGACGAGCTGCTCGAGAAGGTCTGGGGTGTGCAGGGTTCGCCTTCGAACCGGACGGTGGACAATTTCATCGTCAAGCTGCGCCGCAAGCTCGAGGAAGACCAGAAGAATCCCCGCCACATCCTCACGGTGTACGGGTACGGCTACAAGCTCGTACCCTGAGCTGCGGTCGCCGGTTTGTGGAGAGCCGCCCGCGGTTCGCGTATGATCGACCGGATGACGGAGGGCACCTCCCAGCCCTGCCCCTCGTGCGGGGTCAACGTGCTGATCGGGTACACCAAGTGCCCGAAGTGCCACGTCGCGATGCCTGGCGCGGCGGCGCGAGTCAAGCGCGCGTCGATGGCCGGCGGTACCACCAGCGAGCGGATCGAGGTGATCGCCGCCGCTGGCAGCGGCGGTCGGGTGTTCGGCGTCATCGTGCTGGTGCTCGGTGCCGGGCTCGCGGTGTGGGCGACCCAGTGCCGCGGCAAGTCGAGATCGGCAGCGCCCCTGGCGGCACCGGTCGAGACCGGGCCGCGGGTCGGGTCGGCGAGCGTGGAGCCGGTGGCCACCGACCCGGGGGCGACACCGACCAACCCGACGCGCACCGATCCGGCGTACGCGGCCGATGCGCTCGAGAGCGAGCTGGCCGGCGAGCGCCTCTACGCCACCATCGATGTCGAGGGCGACCTGCTCCACGTGCGGTCGGCGTTCTGCGCCGAGGTCCGGCTCGGCGAGATCGTCGCCCGCTACGCCGGCGAGCTCCGCAGCGGCGGCGTGATCCGGGTCCGCTGCAGCGAGACGCACGGCGCTCAGGTGTTCGAGCGCGCGCTGTGACGGTCGGCCTCTGCTAACCTGCCTGACCGTGTCGGAAGCGCTCGAGCGGCCACGAAAGCATCACCGGCTCATCATGCCGCTCGGGATGCGGGTGCTGGTGCGCCTCATCCGCGACCAGGAACGCACCGATGCCGGGCTCTACCTGCCGCCGGGTGCCAAGGAGGCCCACGACGAGGCCATGTTCGGGGAGATCATCGAGGTCGCGCGCGACCGGCCGAGCTCCGACGATCTGGCGGAGAACGTCTCCGGGGTGCCCCACGGCGCGAAGGTCTTGTTCCGCAAGGACGCCGGCGTGTGCGTGCCGTGGGACGACAAGCTCCGGCTGCTCGACGTCAAGGACGTGCTGGCGACCGTCGAGGAGCTGGCCGACGACGACGCGCACTGAGCCCGACCACCACGGCGAGCCCTAGCCCCAGCCCCTGGGCCAGCGGGCCGCTGCCACCGGTCGCGGCACCGCAGCAGCCGCCGCCGAGCTCGTCAGGTGCCTCGCAGGCGCCCGGATCGTCGGTGAGCGGGTGGGAGGCACAGATCGCCTGCACGTCGTCGGCCTCGACGCTGGCCTTCTTGGTCTCCCCGCATTGCTGGAACGGGTACATGGTCGCCTCGGTGATGATCGCGTCCGTGGTGTTGGCGCACAGCGGCACCGCGGCGCCGGCGTGATCGACGCGCTCGGGATCTCCGCTGTTGCGGCAGCTGTGCTCGAGGCCGAGCAGGTGGCCGAGCTCGTGCACGAGGGTGTTGGCGAGGTCGGCCGCGCAGGGCGCGCCGCCGCTGCCCTGGCCGTCGACGGTGATCCGGAAGTTCACGTTGTTGAGCTCGATGTCGGCGTCGACGATTTCGCCATCGCGCTGGTCGTCGGGATCATCCACGAAGGTGACCGTCGTGACCCCGGCGGCCTGGGCGTTGAAGCAGCGTTCGGGATCGTCGTCGACCGCCGGGCGGCACCAGCGATCGTCGCGGAACTTGATCACGTTGACGAAGTCGCGGCCAACCTCGCGATCCTGGGCGCCGCGGTCGACCAGATCGAGAAAGCTGCAGGCGGCGGTGGCGGTGTTCCAGGTCGCCAGCGCATCAGCGATCACGGCGTGCTCGGTCTCGCCAGCCACGCCGGTGGTGCCCTCTTGTGCATGGACGATCTGGGCGCAGCTCTTGGCCCAGTACAGCGGCGTGCCGCTCTTGCGCGTCACGGTGCGGACCGACGGCGTCGCCACGCCGCCGTCGAGGGCGATCACGTCATCCACGATCCACGCCGTGGCACCGCGGTGGGCGGCGACGCGCGCCCGCATGCCGGGCTCCAGCAACGGCTCACCGTGCCAGACCACCATCGTGTAGCCAGCGGCATGGCCGCCGACCTGGCTGACGACCAGGTCGCGACCATCGCTGGTGCGCAGCGTGACGGCGGTGACGATGCGTGAGCCATCGGCGGTCCAGCGGCCGTCGGTGCGGACGACGTCGGCGGTGAACCAGCTCGGCGCGTCGGCGCCGGCGCCGGGAGCCACGCCGGCCGACCAGGCGACCACCAGGAGCCCCGACAAGGTCGCTCGACGCATCCATGGACCGTAACACGCCGCGCCCAGCTGTCCGGGACCGGGTAGAGTGCGCGTGATGGCGGTCTCGCCACGATTCGATGCCATCCCCGATCGCACCGCGGTCAACGCGCTGTGGTTGATCAAGCTGCGCTGGGCCCAAGTGGCGGGTGAAGCCGGTACGGTCCTGGTCGCCCGGGTCGCGATCGGCGACGGTCTGCCGATCGGGCCGCTGGTGGCGCTGGTCATCATCGGGCTGGTCTCGAACCTGGCGCTCGAGCTCCACCTGCGTCGCGGCGGCGCGATCAGCGAGCGCCGCCAGGCGGTGACCATGGCGCTCGATGTGGCGCTGCTCACCGGGCTGCTCTACCTGACCGGCGGCCCGCTCAACCCGTTCGGGTTCCTGTACCTGGTGCAGATCGCGCTGGCGACCGTGATCCTCCACGCTGCCTGGACGTGGACGCTGGTGGTGCTGTCGTTTGCTGGCTTCGGGCTGCTGCTCGTCGACCACCAGCCGCTGCCGATCTCCGATCGGACGCGCATGGTTGGCATGTGGCTGGCGCTCGGGGTGGCGTCGGCGTTCATCGTCCACTTCCTGCTCCGCGTCACCGCGGCGCTGGCGACCCGCGAGCAGGAGCTGGCCGACGCCCGCAACCTGGGCGCGCGCCAGGAGCGGCTGGCGTCGCTGGCGACGATGGCGGCCGGCGCCGCCCACGAGCTGGCCACACCTCTGGGCACCGTGGCCCTGGTGGCCAAGGAGCTGGAGCGACACCTGGCCGGCGGCAACCCGGCGCTGGTCGACGACGCGCGCCTGATTCGCGAGCAGGTCGGACGCTGTCGCGCGATCCTCGATCAGATGGCGGGCGGTGCCGGTGCGGCCGGCGAGAGCCTGTCGCTGGTCACGGTGGCGGCGCTGCTCGACGAGGCGCTGACCGGCGCCCGCGGCGAGCCGCTGGTCGTGCGCCGGCTCGCTCCCGAGGTCGCCGGCGCCGAGGTCCACCTGCCGGCGCGCGCGGTGAGCCAGGCCCTGCGATCGCTGATCACCAACGCTCAGGACGCGTCGCCACCCGACGCCGAGGTGACCCTGACGGCGGTGCTGCGCGCCGACGTGCTCGCCATCGACGTCGTCGATCGAGGTCGCGGCATGTCGGAGGAGCTGCTGGCCCGCATCGGCGAGCCGTTCTTCACCACCAAGCAGCCTGGGCGTGGCATGGGGCTGGGCCTGTTTCTGGCCCGCGCCGTGGTCGAGAGCCTGGGGGGCGCGATGGCGTTCGACTCGCGTGAGGGCCAGGGCACCCGGGTCACCATCACCGTGCCGGTCGATGTCGAGGCCCGCGCCCGCCGCCGCGAGCGCGGCCGCGGCGGATCTCGCGCAACGGCGACCCCGGGTTCTGCTATCTAACGGGCCCATGTCGGACACCACCCGGCCGTCACTCCTGCTCGTCGATGACGACGAGGTCTTCCGCACCCGTATGGCCAGGGCGTTCGTCGAGCGGGGCTACGAGGTCGCCACCGCTCACGATTTCGACAGCGCGCTGGCCCACGCCCGCGGCGAGTCGCCCGAGCTGGCCGTGCTCGATCTCAAGATGCCGGGCCGCAGCGGGCTCGAGCTGGTCAAGGCGCTGCTCGAGATCGATCCGCAGACCAAGATCGTCGTGCTCACCGGCTACGGCAGCATCGCCACCGCCATCGACGCGGTGCGCCTGGGGGCGACGTACTATCTCCAGAAGCCCGCCGACGCCGACGAGATCCTGGCCGCCTTCGCGCGTGGCCAGGCCCCGCCGCTCGATCCGCCCGACACCGACTATCGCGCGCCCAGCCTGGCCCGCGCCGAGTGGGAGCACATCAACCGCGTGCTGTCCGACTGCGGCGGCAACATCAGCGAGGCGGCGCGCCGGCTTGGCATCCACCGCCGCTCGCTGCAGCGGAAGCTGCAGAAGTACCCACCCAACCGCTGAGGGGAGATCGGTACCGGTACCGGTACCGGTACCGGTACCCGTCGATCGGATACCGATACCGATACCGGTACCGGTACCGGTACCGGTACCGGTACCCGTCGATCGGATACCGATACCGATACCGACTCCGACTCCGACTCCGATATCGACTCCGACTCCGACTCCGACTCCGACACGGACTCCGATTCCGACACGGACTCCGATTCCGACACGGACTCCGATTCCGACACGGACTCCGATTCCGACTCGGGCTCGGAGTCGGTATCGGAGTCGGTATCGGAGTCGGTATCGGAGTCGGTATCGGTATCGGTATCGGTATCGGAGTCGGTATCGGAGTCGGTATCGGTATCGGTATCGGTATCGGTATCGGATCGACCGGTACCGGTACCGGTACCGGTACCGGTACGGATCTGCCCCCGGATCAGCTACGGTCGCCGGCATGGCTGACCTGACTCGGTTGATCGACGACGACCGCAGCGGCGTGGGCGAGATCGGGGCGTACCTCGATGGTCTGGATGGTGACCGGCGCTCGCGCGAGGTCGGCGCGCTGTCGCGGCAACGCCAGCGCATGCTGTACGAGAAGGCGGCGCACGCGCGGCCGATCGACCTCGCCCATTTCGTCGGCGATGCCGGCGAGCGCGAAGAGGTGATCCACGAGGGTGTCAACACGCTGCCGGTGCCGCCGATGTTGCGGCGGTTCCAGAAGCGGTTCTGCCGCCCGCGGGTGAACGGCCACGGGCCACGGCTGTTCGGCTACAACGAAGGCCCGACGCGACGGGTGGTCGGCCCCGGGTTCTTCGTCGCCGTGCCCACCGATGGGCGGCCGCACTGGGTGGCGCGCGGCCCGGTCGTCGTCGACTACTTCCAGGTCCCCGACGGCCCGGTCGCCGCTGGCTGGCCGCGGGTGGTGCCCAACGACTGGCGGCTGCAACGCTTCGTCTACGGCGGCACGCGCGACTTCATGCGCCGGGTGTCCGCGCACGTGTCGATCGGTGCCGCCTTCAAGGGCGAGCGCCCGCTCGATCACTACTTCGTCCTGTGTCGTCGCGTTGGCTAGTCCGATGAGGGCGTTGCGGATCTGGTTGGCGGATCCGATCGCTGCCGGCGCTACCGCCGGGGTCCTGCTCGCGCTCGTCGAGCTGGCGCTGCTCGGCGCGCTGGGTCGGCCGCCGCTCGTCGCGGCGCTGCTCGGCGTGTTCGTCGGTGCCGGCGGGCTGGTCGGGCTTTCGGTCGTGGTGACGTACCGGCTGGCGGGCCGGTTCGGCCTCGGGCGTGGTGCCGCAGCGCTCGTGATCGCGGCGCCATCCATGGCGCTTTGGATCCCGCTCGGCACGAGCCTGTTCCAGGGTTCGTTCGCTGCGACCTTGCCGGCGGCGTCGCTGGCGCCGATCGTGGTGCCGGTCGCGGGCTGGCTCGGCGTCGCCGCGGCGACCTTCGCCGGCGGGGTGGTGCTGCGGGCGGGGCCGGCGGCGCGGATCCCGCTGGCCGTGGGGCTCGCGGTCGCCGGCGCCGCGCTCGACGTCGCCAATCGGATCTTGTTCCGCTCCGGGTATCCCGACCTCCACGTGACGCTCACGCTGGCGACCATCCTGCTCATCGCGATCGCGCTCGGGCTCGGGCTGGGCGCACCCCCGGTGGCGGGCCGGGTGCGCGCCCTCACCGGCGCGGCCGTGGTCGCCGCCGCGTGCGCCGCCGCGGTGTTCGGTCTCGACGCGCCCGCCGATCGCCGCCTGGTCGCCACCCGCGCCGACGACGCCCGTCACCTGGTGCGGGCCGCGCGCGCCGTCCTCGATCTCGATCGCGATGGCCATTCGGCGTTGCTCGGTGGCGGCGACTGCGACGAGGGCGATGCGGCCCGCCACGCTGGTGCGCGCGATGTGCCCGGCAACGGCAAGGACGAGGACTGTGACGGTGCCGACGCGGTGGTCCGCGCCGTGGTCGTGGACGCGGCCGCCGCCCGTTCGCTCGATGAATGGCGGCGGCGGCCCGAGATCGCGGCCACGCTTGCTCGCACCCGGGCCATGAACCTGGTGGTCATCTCGGTCGACGCCCTGCGCGCCGACCAGCTGCCCCGTGACCCCGCCGCGCGGGCGGCGTTCCCGCACCTGAGCGCGCTGCTCGACAGCTCGGTGTGGTTCGAACACGGGTTCGCGCCGGCCGCCGGCACCGACGTCTCGCTGACCAGCTTCGTGACCGGGCGCTGGAACCCGTTCCAGACCATCGACGCCACGCTGCCGGAGGCGCTGGCCGCCGGCGGTCTCCTCACCCACGCCATCCTGCCGCGCGAGGTGCTGCGCTACGCCGGCGAGACGCTGCTGACCCGCGGGCTGGCCTCGTTCGACCGCGTCGTCACCGACGGCGGACGACGTGACGTCGGCGATCGCGTCACCGCGGCCGTCACCACCGACCACGCGCGGGCGTTCCTGGATCGGGTCGGCGGCAACCGCTTCGCGCTGTGGGCGCATTACTTCGACGTCCACGAGCATCGCCAGCTCGAGGTGTCGGCGGCGGCGCTGGCGGCGATCGACGATGGCGGTCGCGGGACCGTCGGCCACCGCTACCGCGCGTTGCTCAAGCTCGTCGACGGCGAGGTCGGACGCCTGCTCGCCGACCTCGAGCGCCGCGGCCTGACCGACAAGACGATCGTGATCCTGTTCAGCGACCACGGCGAGAGCCTGGGCGAGGACGTTCGCCTGCCCGACAACCACGGGCTGGTCGTCTACCAGGCGCTGACCCACGTGCCGATCGCCGTGCGGGTGCCGGGGGTCGCCGCGCGCGTCGACCCCACGCCGGTCTCGCTGGTCGATCTGGCGCCCACCGTCCTGGCGCTGCTCGGCGCCGGGACCGCCATGGTGCCGCTCGATGGTGTCGATCTGGTCCCCCAGGTGCTCGGCGCGCCGGCGGCGCTGGTCGACCTCGATCGGGCCCTGGTCATGAACGAGCAAGATCAATGGGCGGTGCTGGTATGGCCGCTCAAGTTGCTGGTCCGTCCCAAGGACGATCTGACCGAGCTCTACGATGTCGCCGCCGATCCGACCGAGCGCACCGATCTCGCCGCCGCCCGCCCCGACGACGTCAGGGCGCTGCGGGCTCGGTATGGTGAGTTTCCGGAGGTGCCGATGGACCGGACGCAGAAAGGACGGCGGTGGCGAGAAGCACGAGCGCAGCGACCGCTGCCGCCGCGCTCGCCATGAGCAACAGCGCCGCCAGCCAGGCGGTCCAGAACGGCACCACGGGGCACGGCGCGTCACCCCAGATCAACGACGTGCCACCGCACACGATCAGCACCGCGAGCGTCCCCATCGCCGGGACCGCGAGCTGGGTCACCAGCGCGCGCGTCCAGCCCGAGCGGAGCGTGATGGTGAGGCTGACCGCCAGCACGGCGAGCCCGGGCGCGAAGGCCTGGGCCATGTCGAGGCCGCGCGGCTTGTAGATCATGGGCGTCGACAGCGTGGGCGCCTCGGCGAACGCGCACAGCGACAGCATCGCCACCGGCCACCACCACGGCGCGACCAGCAGCTTGCGCCACCCGGGGTAACACCACACCGCCCACAGCGTCGCGGCGACGGCCAGCACCACCAGCGCCCACGCCAGCGCGACGCGACCACCCGGCAGCGTGGGCAGGACATCGGCGTCGTCGACCGGCGCCGCGATCGCGGCCTCGAGCGGGCGACCCGGCGAGTCAGTGGGCAGCGTGACGCCGAGCGAGTCGGCGATGGCCCGCGACAGATCGGTGATGTGGATCGGTCCGCCGCGGCCGGTGCGGACGTCGGGACCGGCGATACAGGTGCGCACGATGCGGATCGCACGCTGTTCACCGCCGTGGCCGCCACCGTCGATATGGTCGTGATCGGCGAGCACGATCCAGCGGGCGCCGGGCGGGCCGGCGGCGATCAGCTGGCCGAGGATGACGTCGGCGGTCGCCGCCGCGCTGCGCCACGATCCCGAGCGCTTGCCGAACTTGTGGCCGGCGGTGTCGACGCGTAGCACGTGGACGAACGCCAGCCGTGCCGGGCTGGCGACGGCCGCGCGGGCGTCGTCGATCCAGCGGGTCGCCCAGCCGTCGGGCAGCTTCTTGCCCAGCGGCGGTCGGGTGTCGGCGAAGCCGAGCGAGTGCGCGATGTACGGATGACTCTCGGCGATCGCGATCGAGCCCGGCACCTGGGCCGGGATGCCGCTGCCGCCCAGCGCGGGGGTCACCACCTTGCCGGAGTGGAACAACACCCCGGTCTGTTGCTGGCTGCGGCCGCCCCACAGCGCGAGCTGCACCGGCAGCGAGACGGTCGGAAAGCCGACGTCGAGGGTGAGATCGAGGCCGCGCGCGCACAGCGCGTTCCACGCCGGCATCGTGTGGGCGGTGTCGGCGCCGGCGCCGTCGACGAGCACGACCCGCAGGTGGGCGGTCGGCGTCAGCCCGGCGCCGGTGGCGGCCGGGAGCCGCGGCGCCGCGGCGGGTGCCGCGTCATTGCCCACCACCGCGGCGATCACGTCGCGTCGCAGGTCGGCGATCGCATAGAAGCCGAGGGCGAGCACGCCGACGATGGCGGCGCGAGCGGCGTCGCGGATCATGGTTGGGAGACCGTATCAGGCGGCCCGGCGTCGAGGGTGGGCGGGAGGCCCAGCGGCTCCCGCCACGGTGCGTCGGGGAGGATCTCGGCGGGCAGCAGGCGCAGCACGAACGGCAGCGCGATGCCTTCGGTGACCATCGGCATGTGGCCGAACTGCGAGCGCACGTAGAGCACGCGGGCGGTGCGCACCGCGGCTGGTACGACGCCGTCGTCGGGGAATCGATCGAGGGTCACCACCTCGCCGGCGAGCTCGCGGGCCAGCTCCTCCGTCCACCGCACGGTGTCGTCGCCGATGTTGATCAGGCGCCGCGCCGGCGATCCGGCCAGCCAGTCGCTCCAGGTCTCGACCTCGCCGTACATCGCGTCCATGGCGACGATGATGTCGAGCGCCGGATAGTCCATCCACGCCAGCATGACCCGGTACGCACCGCTGTGCCCGATCGCGACGGTCGCACCCATCGGTCGCGCCACGCCGGTGGCGCGCTGGACCTCGATCAACAGGTCGGCCAGCGACGGCCAGTGCACGCGCTGCCGCGAACCCGACGGCACCTCGGGCGCGATGAACAGCGCGTTGATCCCCGACAGCGCGAACTGCTGCGCCAGACGGTGGTTGACCCACGCCTTGTCGACGTCGGTGTAGTAGCCGTGGGCATAGATCACGGTGGCGGCGCCGTCGGCGTGGTACCCGGCCGGCGCCCAGACGTACACCGGTCCGTTGGCCGTCTCGAGGCGCCAGGTCTGGCCGGCGGCGACCGCCAGCTCGAGCGGCGTCCGGGCTGCGGGGCCACCGCCATCCACGCCGGCGTCGTCCGCCACCGAAACCGCGACCGCGCCGGCGAGCGCCGCGGCGAGGGCGGTCGCGACGGCGGCACGGGCGCGGTTCACGGGCTCATTATGACCCGGGCTGGCGCGAGGTTGCGATGGTCGGTGTCAGGTCGCCGCAGGCAGCACCTGGGACAGGTTCTTGAACAACCGCCGCAGGTTCAGCATGGTATCGGCTTCCGTGTCGCCCCAGGCCCAGAACGAGATCATCAGCTGCGAGCCGAGTTGCTGGTCGCCGCGATCGGGCAGCGCGAGGTAACGGACGGGCACCAGGGTGGTGCCGACGACTCCCCACTGGAAGTCGCGATCGAGCTCGGTCAGCCCGATGTGGAGCCGGTTGCTGAGCTGCTCGATCTGCCCCGGTGTCGTGTTCCGTTCGAGCGCCCGGAACAGCACCATGACGCGCCCCGAGCACTGGAAGGCCTTGCCGGTCGCGTCGTCGTCGAGGTGCGGGCCGGTGAACGCGCAATCATTCGATTCGAGGGTCGAGCGCGGTCGGTTGAGCCGCTCGAGCAGCACGTAGAAATCCTCGATCGCGGGGTGGTGACTCCAGGGCTGGAAGTCCTCGAGCGCGGTCCTGATGTGCGCGGGCGCCGCCGTCAGATCGTAGTACCGACACTCGGGGCGGCCCGCGGTGTCGGTCCAGGGATGCGAGCGCGGCTCCGTGAAGGGCTGGCCGGCGTATTCGTAGGTCCTCATGATCCGGGTCGCGCGAGGTGCCGGCGCACGGTCAGGTCCCGGGCCGGCGCGTGATCATCAGGTGGTTGTGATCCTCGGCATCGGGGTAGCCGAAGCGAAACGGCAGCGGGCGCTCCTGGTTCTTCGCCCACAGCTTGACCATGTCACCGCGGACGTCGTTGGGGTCCTTGATGAAGTACGCCCCGACGAAGGTGCCGTAGGTGATCTGCTCGAGGCCGGCCTGGGCGGCGTGGGCGGGCGGGATCCCCGACGCGTCGGAGATCATCCAGGCCAGATGGTCGGTGAGGTAGGTGCGGACCAGCGAGAAGTCGTCGTACCAGAGCAGGAAGCTGGCCGCCTTGGTCATGACCGCGACCTTGCCCTTGCGCTCGAGGTGGGCGAGGGCTCGACGGTCGGCGCCGACGTGTTCGTCGTCGAGGTTGGCGACGATGTGGCGGTAGATGCGGGGCGCGGCGGTCGGCGCCGCGACCGGTCGGTACGTGATCTCGACGTTGGCGAACACCGACTCTTGCAGCTTCCAGACCCGGTACACGGTGCCCTTGCCGACCTTCTGCCGCGCCCGCCGGGCGCCGCCGGTCTCGGCGGCGGCCAGCGCGATCCGCACTCGCTCGTCGAGCTCGGCGCTGGTGAGGTAGCGCAACGAACCGTCGGGCTCGAGGTCGAAGTAACGCAACGACAGCGGCTCGTGGCCGTGGACGGTCAGCGCGGCCAGCGCGAACATGATCGTGCCCGGGACCTGCGAGTGCGATGCGGTCATCAGGGACTTCGTGGTCGAGTGCGCGGCCTGGTACAGGCGGCCGATGTCGTGGCCGATCACCGCCAGGTCCTCGCCGAGCGCTCGCCGTTCGACCGCCGCCAGGCCGCGGATGTCGCCGGCTGCCTCGAGCGAGAGGGTGGTGATCTCGGTGGCGTCGGGGAACACGACCAGCGCCGAGCTCAGGTCGCCGCCACCGAACGGGTAGATCGCCACCGGCGGCAGGTCGCTGGGGCGCAGCGCCGCGATGAACGTGCTGGCCCGGTCTGCCCACGCCCGCTTGTAGCTGGCGTAGCGACGCTTCATGGCCGCGCAATGGCGCTCGATCGCCTTCTTCGGCAGCTCGTCGGCGAGCGGCGTATCGGTGCCGCAGGCGCCGATCCGGTACAGCAGCTTCACCTGCGCGGCGAAGTCATCACCCGCGGCGTCGACCGCAGTGGGTGCGGGTGCAGCCGCAGTCGCGGGTGCGGTCGCGGGTGCGGGTGCGGGTGCGGGTGCGGTCGCGGGTGCGGTTGCCGGAGCGGCCAGCGATCCAGCCGGCGGCGTCGCCGCCACCTTGGGATCCCTGGTCCCGGAACAGCTACCTGCGGCGACGAGGACGACGGTCAGAGCGAGCTGGCGAAACACGGCGGCGGGAACACTACCAGGGTCGCGGCCAAGTCCGCGAGTCGTCGTCACGGGGTGGTGGTCGGTTGTCGAACCTTTGACATTGGCGCGTGTGATTGCAGGGTATTGCACGTGGCACGAAACTGGAAAAAGGGGAGATCATGCTTCGCTCCTCGAACCTCCTCGCCGCGCTCGTCGTCACCGCCGCCGTCGCCACCATGGCCTGCAGCCACTCGGTCCTCGTGCATCGCCCCAAGGATCAAGCGATCGATCAGGCGCTGACGACGCTGTGGACCAAGGAGATCCAGCGGGTCGCGCAGGACGGCGACTGGCTGCTCGTCCGCAGCTACGCCTCGGTGGGCGACGCGATCGTCGTGCTCACCAGTGGCGAGGAGATCAGCCACGCCGCCATGTACGACGGCAAGACTGGTACGGTGATCGAGGCCATCACCCCGGAGGTCCGCGAGATCTCCCTCGAGCAGCTGGTCGGCCGCAACCGCTACGTCATCGTCGTGCGCCCCCCCGGTAGCGCCGCCGCCAAGCGCGCGTCGGTGGTCCGGGCTCGCTCCACGGTCGGCACCGGCTTCGATCTGCGCGGCATGTTCGGCGTCGCCGACCGCAAGGACCGCTTCTACTGCTCGGAGCTGGTGTACTGGGCCGGCGGGGTCGCCGAGCGCGATCACGACGCTCACTTCATCATCACGCCGGTGTCGCTCATCGAGCACGGCGAGGTCGTGTACTTCAGCGGCCGGCGCGACGATGCCCAGCTGCAACGCATGGCGGCCGGCTGGCTCGCCGAGCAGCCGGCTGCGCGTCCGCTCCGGCTGGCCTGGAACCAGCCGTCGGAGTGACCGGACGGCATCAGGGGGGCGGGGGCAGCGCCGGCGCGAGCCTGGTCAGCCCTTTCTGCACCACCCACTCCTCGTAGTAGCGCTTCCGCTTGGTCCCCTTCTTGACCCGGGCCTGCGCCAGCGCCAGCTCCTCGTCGATGAGGGTCTTGAACACCGTCACCGGCTGGGCCCCGGACAGGAAGCGGCCGTTGACGAAGAAGGCCGGCGTCGCGCCGACGCCGATCGCGCTCAGCTCAGCCATCTCGTCGTGGATCGCGGTCGGACATGCGCCGGCGACGTCGGCGCGGAAGCGGTCGAGCTCCAGCCCGGCCTCGGTCGCCAGCGTCTCCAGGTGCGCGGGCTCGAACTGACGGGTCTTGAACGCCTTGTCCCACAGCAGCGCGTCCATCTCCCAGAACCGACCTTGCCGGTGCGCGGCGCAGGCGGCGTGGGCGGCGGCGGTCGCCGTGGTCGGGTGCACGATGAAGTCCTTGTGAACCACGCGCAGGTTGCCGCCGTAGTCGGCAAGCAGCTGGTCCATGGTGTCACGGGTCTTCTCGCAGAACGGGCAGGCGTACTCGCCGGCGCGCACCACGGTGACCAGCGCGTCGAGGCTACCCTGGGTCGGGGCCCCGACCACGGTCACGGCATAGACCTGCTTCGGATCTGGCACCGCCCGGCGGGCGGGCGGGGTCGGGCGGGCAGCGGCGAGCCGCTCGACCTGGCCCTGGAGCTCGGCCAGCTTCTCCACCACCGCCTCGACCCCGAGGTCGCCGAGGCGTCCGACGTTGGCGGCCAGCGCCGCGAGCTGGGCGTCGATGCGCAACAGCGTGCCGTTGACCTCGAGCTGACGCTGGACCTCGCGGTCCTCGAGCTCGACCAGGCGCTGCTCGAGCCCCTTGACGCGCCCGCTCGACACGCACGCCGTGACCAGGCCGAGCACGACCACCGCCAGACGAGATCTCGTTCGCATGCGCGTGACGCTAGCAGGTCGTCGTCGCCCCGGCCACGGTCGGGCTCGGGCTCGGGCTCGGGCTCGGGCTCGGGCTCGGGCTCGGCTCCCGGCGCTGAGGGTCAGCGCGGCCGCGGCTTCGGCACGTCGCGGTCGAGCACGGTCTTGCGCTCGTCGGTCGCGGCGGCACGGATCGAGTCGTCGCAGATCGCGCGCACGTGGTCCGACAGCACGTCGGCGACCGAGTCGGAGCAGTTCATCCCCGATCGATCCTTGATGTACTTCTTCAGCTTCGAGATCACGATCATCATGTCGCGATCGGCGGCCGCGAGCGTGAGCTGGCTGCTCGCCGGGGCGGCGGCGGGTGCCGCCGGGGCGGCGACCATGCGCCGCGGGGCCTCGGTCATCGCCGGTCGCGGCGCGATCATCGGCGCCGGCACCGGCCGTGGCGTGGGCGGCGGCGCGTCACCGGCCTGCTCGCGCGCCCACTGCTCGCGCGACGGCGCCCGGGCTTCGACCGCCCACGAGTCGCGGTGTCGCAACGTCGCCACGTGGCTGTCCCAGCAGGCGACGCTGCAGAACTTGTAGTTGGTGTTGGTGCGATTGCAGGTCGAGACGCTGCACACCCAGTGGGCCGCGCCCAACCCGATCTCGCGCTTGCACGCGCTGCAGCGCAGCCAGTTCATGCGGCGATTGTACGCCGCCGCCGCCGCCGCAGCAGCGCGCCGAGCACCAGCAACGTCGACGCGGCGTGGCCGCGGGCGCCGCCCGCCTGGCAGCAGCCACCGCCGTCGTCGTCGGGCAGGTCGTCGACGACCTCGACCTCGATGCGCCCCTTCGCGGAGCGGGTCGGATCGGTGGCGTCGATGGCTCGCACCACCACCGCGTCGGGGCCCAGGTAATCGGCGGCGGCGACCACCGTCAGCGTGCCGTCGGCGGCGATGGTGGCGGTGCCGTGCGCCGGGGGCGTCACGATCTCCCAGGTGTACGTGCGCCCGGTGCGCGGATCGTTGGCGTCGACGGCGATCGAGCGTTCGCCGCCCGGCTGCACGAACAGCTTGTCGGCCTTGGGGCCGCGACCGTCGGGCAGCACCACGCCGGCCTGCTGCTCGACCCAGGCCACGATGTTGGCCTTGTCGGGGCGGGTGTAGATGCCGCCCTCCGAGCACTGGAACTGGTTGTTGTCGTAGCCGCGCGAGGTGATGCCGTTGAGGAATGCGCCGTACTCGGTGAGCAGGTACATCGGGCCGCCCGAGTCGCCGGGACAGGTGTCGATGCCGGCGCCGCCGGCGCCGATCTCGCCGTTGGGGCGCGTGGCTGGATCGCAGCCCTGATGGGCGGTGCAGCCGGCGTCGGTCACCGTGCTCTCCGCCTCCTGCATGGCGTCGATGTAGTCGTTGGCGTCGCGGTCGACCGCGCCATAACCGACGAACGCCACCCGCGCCCCGTTGACGATGTCGCTCTGGACCCAGCCGGTGGCCAGCAGCCGCGGCTCGATCGTCGACGGCTGCGACAGGATCACGATGGCGACGTCGTACGCGCCACCCGGGAACGTGAGGCGGCGGCTGACGGTGATGGTCTCGCCGGCGCTCGGCCGCGCCAGGCTGTTGGTGCCGATCAGGACCGCGTCGAGCGAGCTGTCGATGCAGTGGGCCGCGGTCATCACCACCGTCGGCGCGATCAGCACCCCGGTGCATCCCTGCTGACCATCGAACAGCACCGCGGTGGCGTCGCGCCAGCGGCCCTCGGGGACCGCGCTGCCGCCCATGACCGGCGCCGCCTGGATCGCGACGGGCAGCGGGGGAGCGGTGACCTCGCCGGGCGCGGCGAGGGCGGGGGAGGCGAACAGCGGGACGAGGAAGGCGGAGAGCCGGGACAGCCGCATGGCCGGACGATCGCACGGTGGCGGCCGGTTGCGGTCACCTCATGCTGGCCTCTGCTGGCTGGATCACCCGCGATCTGCCGACCGCGGTGGGCAGATCCAGCCGCCCAGCCTCAGTAGCCCGGGCACGAATCGGGTTGACCGGGTGAAGACCGACTGAAGTGGCGTGGAAACGCTCGGCGGTGGGCTCGGTCGGTGGCTGGGACCAGTCGGAGCCGGCCCGCGACGGCGCGTGAGGATGGGCGAGGGAAGGGGGGGAAGGGGGGTGGCCCCGGCGGGCTTACCCAGGTGGGTAGCCGTCGCGGGCGGAGCCCACATGGTTCGCGGCGCATCCGCGGAAACGTCGTCGGGAGCAGGACAGGACAGCAGCGGCGTGGTGGAGGCGGTTGGTGGCGATTGC
>CANKMW010000019.1 GCA_947483555.1 Myxococcales bacterium | reverse complement strand
GGCGAGGCGCGAGGAGTGGAGTTTACCCTCGGTAAGTGACCGACGAGCAACGAAGCTAGCGGGGATGGATCGGCCGCGAGGACGGACGAGTTGTCCATTCCCGGTCCCTCAGGGCCCGCGCGCGGGCCCTGACTACGGCGTCCCGCCGAGGGTGCCACCGTACGAGGCGACCAGCGCGTTGTCGACGGCATCGGCGTGGTCCGAGACCCGCCGGATGAGGTCGAGGACCTCGCTGCGGTCGAGGTCGAGCGTGGAGCGCTCGGCGACCAGCAACACCTGATCGCCGCGCGCTGCGAACGCGAGCCCACACAGCTCGCCATTGCGCGACAGCAGGTCGGCGTGCAGATCCGCCCGCGCCGCCGGATCGCCGCCGGCCGTCAACCGCATCACCGCCGAGGTGACGCGCAGGTGCGGATGATCGGCGCGCGCGATGATCTGGATCGAGACCTGGGCCGAGCCCTTGCTCACCCGCCAGGCGCGGGTCGCCTGCGGATCCTCGACCCGGCAGTCGTTGACGAAGTGGCCGAGCGCGATGAGCACGTCCTCGACCATCATCACGGCCGAGTTGGTGTTGATCTCCCGCGAATTCTCGAACAACGAGAGCCCCATCACCGGCGAGCGTACCGCGAAGGCGATGCGGGTTGGGGGACCGGAACGTCCCCTTTCAGACGCGCGACGCGACGTGTGGTGGGGTGAATGGCGGGGGCCTGCACCCCGACAAAGGGGACGGGAACGTCCCCTTTCAATCGATGTCGGGACCGATCGGCTCCACGATGTCGGAGTCGCAGCAGCCCTGGGCATCGCAGCCCGGTTGCGGGAAACGACAGCAGTAGTCGGGGTGATCGATATCGGTAGTCTCGCCGACACAGTCGAGCGTCGTGGTCCGCGTCCGCAGGCGGAGATCCATGTACGTCGTCGCGTCCGGCACGCATGCGGCACCGGTCATGGCATGGATGTATTCGTTGACCTCCGGCTCGGCGTCGGTACAGGCCGGCGCAGCGAACCCAAGTGCGAGGAAGAAGGGGAGCAAGGTTGGAAGGCGCATGATGGTTTTCCCAGGCGATCCGGCGTCCGGTGCAAGTGCAAGCGAAGGACCACACGGTGGGTCGCTGTAAGGCCGCGCACGCGCTCACCACACCTGCGGGTTCGTGATCGCCTCCTCTGGTGGCTGCGCTCCCCGCACTGGGGAGTGAGTGCCCACGCAGGGTTGCGGCGCACGATGGTTGTGGAAGGATTGCTGCCGCAATGGAAAACGATCCGGATCCCGAACCGGCGCCGGACCTACCGGCATCGGAGCCGGCCCCGGAATCGGCATCGGAGCCGGCATCGGAATCGGTATCGGAGTCGGGCTCGGCATCGGAGTCGGGCTCGGGCTCGGAGTCGGGCTCGGGCTCGGCCTCGCCGCGCCGCCGCCCGGTGGTCCGACTGATGCTGCTCGTCGCGCTGCTGATCGCCGTCGGCGCGGCGGCCGTCGTGGTGGGGCCGCGGCTCCGCGCCCGCGCCCGGGTCACCACCACCAGCCGCGACGCCGCACCGCCCGGACCGCTGTTGCCCCGCGACCAGCGACCCACCGTCACCCCGATCCGCGGCGCGGGTACCGAGCAGCTGGCCGGCATCGTGGTCGACGGCGCCGGCGCGCCGGTCGGCGGGGTCGCCGTCACCGCCGCGCTCGAGCTCGGCCCCGGTGATCGTTCGCTCGCGGCGGCCGCCACGTCTGACGCCGGTACCACGACCGCGATCGTGGTGGTCGCCGTGACCGCAACCGACGGTCGCTTCACGCTCGAAGGCCTGGCGCCCGGGCGTCACCACCTCACGCTCGAGGGCAACGAGGTCTTCACCGCCGAGGTCCGGTTCGTGCCGGTGCCGTCGGACGAGCTCCGCCTGGTGGTCGCACGCCGGGTGTCCATCGTCGGTACCGTCGTCGATCGCGGCCTGCCGATCGCCGGCGCGGCGGTGACCATCGACGGGGATACGCTGTCCGGAACCCGGACCACCAGCACGGACGACGGTGGCCGCTTCGCCTTCCCCGAGCTGCCCGAGGGCTCGTACCGCGCCTGGGCATGGCACGGCGATCTGGTCGCCCGCGCCCGTCGCGTGCCGCGCCTGGGTCGCGGTCCGTTCGCGGCGGTCGAGCTGCCGCTCGAACAGGGCGCGATCGTGGTCGGCAAGGTCGTCGATCGTCAGACCGGCGGCGGCGTCGCCGCCGCGGTGGTGCTGACCGCGTTGCCCGACGCCGACGGCGAGGCGGTCGACGAGGCGCCGCGCTTCGCGCGCACCGACCGCGACGGCATCTTCCGCGTCGAGGGCGTCCCCGACGGTCGGTGGTCGGCCGACGCCTGGGCACCGGGCTGGATCACGGTTGGATCGGTCGATTTCGCCGCTGGCCGCGGCACGCCCCAGGTCGAGCTGGTGCCGGGGGCGATCGTCGAAGGCCGGGTGCTGGGGCCCGACGGCCGGCCGATGGCCGGCGTGGTGGTGTCGGCGGTCGAGGATGCGCGCGGTGGCGGCAAGGAGGTCTCGGCAGCCGCCGATGAAGATCGCCTGCGCCGGTTCAGCGGCCAGGCGCCGCGCGCCCCGGGGCTGGCGGTCGCGCCGCTCGCGGCGCGGGCTGGCGACGCTCACTTCGTCCCGCGCGGCGAGCTCGGGGTGTTGCTCGGTCCCATCCCGTATCCGCCGCCCGCCGGCGCGGCGCGGACCTGGCAGGCCACCATCGTCGACGAGCCAGCCGGCGTGGTCGCCGTTCCGCCCACCGCGGCCGGCGTCGCCGTGGTCCAGACCGGGCCGCTGGTGGCGTCGCCGCTCACCGTCGATCCGGCCTATCAGCCGACGTGGATCACCGGCAGCGACGGTGGCTTTCGCCTCACCGGCGTGCCGGTCGGGGACGTCTGGATCGTCGCCGATGCGCCTGGTCATGCGCCGGCGCGGGCCCGGGTCACGCTCGCGCTCGGCCAGGTGCTCGGCGGCGTGGAGTTGCGGCTCGCCATCGGCGCGTACGTCGCCGGCCGAGTCACCAACCAGCGTGGCGACGCGGTGGCCGGCGCGATCCTGACCTTCCGGCCCAAGGACGGGCCGGAGCGCCTCGGGATCGTCGAGGGCGTGTCCGATGCCGACGGCCGCTACCGCGCCGGCCCGCTCGCCGGGGTGGTCACGGTGCGCGTGGTCGCCCATGGCCACGGTGACGCTGGCCACGAGCTCGATCTGGCGCCGCGGCCCGGTGACGATCCGACCGCCGATCGGACGCTCGACGTGACGCTGGCGGTCGCCGACGCCGCCGTCGAGGGCGCCGTCGAGGACCCGTCCGGCCTGCCGGTGATCGGCGCCCGGGTCGTGGTCGATGGCGGCAGCGCCGACGGTCGCAGCGCCACCACCGGCGCGGGTGGCCGCTTCCGCCTCACGATGCTGCCGGCGGGTGCGCTCGGGCTGCGGGTCGAGCACCCCGACTACCCGGCGCAGCGGTTCGCCGACCGCACCGGTGACGGTGTCCGCCTGCGGCTGACGTTCGGCGGTGGTCTCGAGGTGCTGGTCCTCGACCGCCACACCGGCGAGCCGATCCTGGGCGTGACGCTCGACGCCACCGGCCCCGGCGGTGCGCGCCGCGACCTCGACACCAACGCCCGCGGTCGCGCGCTCGCCGTGCCGCTCGCCGTCGGTGCCTGGACGTTGGTCGCCGCCGTGCCTGGCTACGTCCGACGCACGCTCCACGTCGAGGTCAAGGCCGGCGACCGGCCGGCGCAGATCACCGCGCCCGACCTGCGCCTCGAGCTCGAGCGCGGCGCGGTGGTCGCCGGCATCGTCCGCGATCGTCGCGGTGATCGAGTCAGCGGCGCGCGGGTGGTGGTGCGGCGCGGTGACGACGAGGTCGGCGGCCGCTCCGACGCGCTCGGCGAGTTCCGGCTGCGCGACGTCCCCGTCGGTGCGGTCGAGCTGGTCGCCGACAAGGCCGGCGCCCGGGCGCGGGTCGCGCTCGAGCTGCGGGCCGGCGACGAGCGGCTGTCGCTCGACGTCGTGCTGGACTGACCGCAGAGCGCGCCGGGGAGCTCGGGCGTTGGCTTGGCTCGGGCTCGGGCTCGGGCTCGGGCTCGGGCTCGGGCTCGGGCTCGGGCTCGGGCTCGACGGGAGATCTCAATCGTCGGCGAGGCCGGCGATGGTCCGGATCGTGACGGTGGCGTCGTCGACGGCGACCGAGATGTTCGACCGGGGTCGGGGTGGCACGGTGGTGGTGGCGGCGGCGGTCTCGGCGGCCGCCGCCAGGTTGGGGCATCGCAGGTCGCGGAGCACGGCGGCGTGCTCGAGGAGCAGCGCGCCCCGGCTCGCCGCGGCGTCGGGGAGCTGGTGCAGGCACTCGGCGAGATCACGCTCGGCGGCCGCCCGATGGCCGAGCCGGCGCAGGCGGTCGGCACGGCGTCGGCGCGCCTCCCCGTCGTCGGGCACGATGGCGAGACGAGCCGTCTCGCGCACCACCTCGTCCCGACACGTCTCGCGCTCGCGGCGGGTCCGTTCGCCGCGACGCTCCGCTCGCCGCTGCCGGAGCCGGCGTCGAAATGGCCAGGTCGCGACCCGGATCATCAGCGCCGGCAGCAGCGCGAGCGCGAGCATCACCAACCACAGCAGGCGCCCGGGTCGCGGTCCGGACCGGTGCGACCTCGCCAGCGGCGCGAGCCGGGTGTCGCGCGCGATCAGGGCCTCCTGGTGCTCCTGCTCACCGGTGAGGAGCTCGCCGTCCTCCAGCTCCTGCCACGCCGAGCGGTCGTCGTCGTCGTCATCGCGGTGGGCGGCGACCACCTCGACCGCGGCGGCCTGCGCCGCCTGCATGGTGGTCAGGAACGCCGCGGCGTCGAAGGGCACCACCGGATCGATGCGGACGCTGGTGCGCGGTCCCGACACCGTGACCCGCTTGCCGCGGGCCAGCGCGGCGGCGACGCCGGCCGCGCCGGCCGCCATGTTGGTCGTCATCCAGACGCGGTCGAAGCGGGTGCGCACCGTCGCCGCCGGCAGCGGTGCGCCCGCCTCGGGCTCGACCGCGCCGTCGCCGCCCAGCACCTCGATCAGGCGGAAGGCGAGATCGTAGTCGTCGGGCGACGACATCGCGAGCACGCGCACCCCGATGCGACCGTCAGCACAGGTGATCTCCACGCCCCGCGTCGAGGCGCCGGGAACCCACAGCAGCACCACGCCCGCGGGCCACGGTCCCGACAGCTCGTCGAGCTCGCCGTCGGCCCAGCGCAGGCCAGGTCGATCGAGCGCCGCGATCACGGCCGCCGCGTCGGTGGGCGGATCGCGGCGGAGGAAGAACGAGCTCGACACCCATCGAGCCTACCGCGGCCGTGGTGCCTCGTGCTCGATGCGCCAGATGAGGCCTCGCCCTTCGACTCGGCCGCTACGCGGCCTCGCTCAGGGCAATCGGTGGGGTAGGTGATCGAGATGAACAACGTTTCCGCATGATCAACGTTTCCGCATACGTGGTGTGCGCAGGTCACACCGCGGTGGCGACGGCGCGGTCGAGGTCGCGATCTGTCACCGACCGTGAGCACGGCGCGCCGACCCGCGACCTGGCCCTCGTTGACACCCGCGCTCCGGTTGGGTATCCCTGCTGGGTCGTGCCTGCTCTGCTCCGGCTGCTGTTGCCCGTGATCGCCGCCCTGACCTTGCTGGTGGCGCCGGTGACCACGTGGGCCGCCGCCGGGGTCCGCGGCGAGGCCACGTGCTGCTGTCCGGATCCCAAGACGTGCGAGTGCCATGACCACGAAGGCAAGCCGCACCCCACCGACGAGCTGAAGCGGTGCGGGAACGCCGACGTGACGATCGTGGCGCCGGTGCTGACGATCGCGATCACGGCGGCGCCGGCGCCGGTGCTGGTCGCGCCCGCGGCCGTGACCATCGCGGCCGAGACGACGGTCGCCATCCCCGACCTGCTTCCGACCGCGCCCGAGACGCCTCCGTTCTAGCGCGCGCGACTGCCTCCCGTCGCGTCCCGTTCGAACCTGAACTGGCTGTCCGCCGTCCGGACAGCGGAGTCGTCCATCCATGCGTCTACTTCCATGTCTCGTCCTCGCCATCGCGGTCGCGGTTGCGGTCGCCGGTACCGCCTGCAGCGGCGACGATGGCCACGATCACGAGATCGACGCCGCGCCGTCCGACGGCGTCCCCGCCCTCGACGCCGCCGCGCGCCAGGTCATCACGGCCACGCAATCGCTGGTCCCCGGCGAGCTGGTCGAGGGCATCATGACCGGCGGCCCGACCGACCGGGCCAAGATCCACCTCGAGGCGCCGGTCGCCGAGCTCGACTGGAACATCCACGGCCACCAGGGCGGCGCCACCCAGACCGTCCACGACGAGTTCAACGTGATGGTCGTCGACTACGAGTTCGTGCCGACCTCGCAGACCGACTGGTGGCTGCTGATCCGCAACAGCGGCCCGACCGCGATGGACATCCAGGTCCGGGTCGAGCTGTTCGGCGACCTGCAGTGGAGGTGGGAATGAGGCGGCTCGGACTGGCGGCGACCCTCGCCGCCTCGTTGCTGGCGAGCGCCGCCGCGCCCGGGTGCAGCGACCCGCCGCTGTTCGGCCCGCCGACCGAGTCGGTGTGCCCGACGACGTCGACGCTCACCTACGACAACTTCGGCAAGCCGTTCGTGGAGACCTACTGCACCGACTGCCACTCCTCACAGCTGACCGGCGCCGCCCGCATGGGCGCGCCGTCGTTCCACGACTTCGACACCCTGTTCGGCATCAAGGCGGTCAGCGACCACATCGACGAGACCGCCGCGTCGGGCCCGGCGTCGACCAACAGCTCGATGCCGCCGCGGTCGCCACGGCCGTCGATCGAGGACCGCCGTCTGCTCGGCGAGTGGATCGCCTGCGGCATGCCGTGACCAGACGGCTGGCGGGTTGACGACCCGTCAGCCGCGGCCAGGCCGAAACCGACCGCGGTCGAGGATCATGGTGTCCTCGCGGTGGATGTCGTCGTTGCCGAAATCCGGTGCCGGGCGCGGCGGCTGGGTGCGGGTGCGCGCGCGCGGCGGCGGCACCGGGGGCGGCGCCGACTGCGTGCGTGGGCGCGGTGGCGGCACCGGCGGCGGCGCCGACTGGGTGCGGGGCCGCGCCTGGTGGCGGGCCGGATCGATGATCATCGTCTGCGCGCCGTGGAGATCGAAGGCGGCCTCGGCGCGCATCTGGCGCCGTTCGGCGGTGGTGCTGTTCTCGCCATCGCCGTCGGTATCCTCGGCGCTGCTGGTGAGCTGGCTGTCGGGCATGATGACGTCGCTGGTGCCGGCCGGCCGGGGCTGGAACGGCACCGCCATCGGCGCCGCCTCGTCACCTTCGCGGGCGATCAGGTTCTCGCCGACATCGTCGGAGACCTGGTCGTCGAGGACGTATTCCTCGAGCATCCGGAGCTCGCGCTCGATCTCGGCGGCGAACGCCTTGCGCACGTACCGGCCGAGGTGGCTGCGCGAGTAGTTGGGCACGTAGCGACGGAGGAAGGCGCGCAGGTCGGTCTCGACCTCGGCGGCGGTCTGGTAGCGCTGGGCCCGCGAGCGAGTCAGGCAGCGGTCGGCGATCGCCTCGATCTCGGGCGGGGTCGAGGGCACCAGGTCGGCGATCGGCCGGTACTTGGCGTCGCGAACCTTGATCAGCAGGTCCATCTCGTTCGAGGCCGTGAACGGGGGCACGCGGGTCAGCATCTCGTACAGGCACGAGCCGAGGCTGAAGACGTCGGAGCGATGGTCGAGCTTGCGGCCGAGCGCCTGCTCGGGGCTCATGTACTTGACCTTGCCCTTGATGACGCCGGTCTTGGTGTTGACCTTCGACAGCGTCGCCTTGGCGATCCCGAAATCGCACAGCTTCACCTCGCCGGTGTACGAGATGATGATGTTCGACGGCGAGACGTCGCGGTGGACGATGCGCAGCGGTCGCCGCTTGCTGTCGAGCGCGGTGTGCGCGGCGTGCAGCGCCGACGCCACCTCGGCCGTGATGTAGGCCGCATGTTCGGGCGGCATCGGCTTCTTCTTCTGCCGGCAGCGCTCGAGGATGGTGCGGGTGTCCTTGCCGTCGACGTGCTCCATCGCGATGAAGTACTCGCCGTGGGCCCGTGCGAACTCGTAGACCCGCGCGATGTTGACGTGGCGCAGGAGCGACGCGATCTTGGCCTCGTCGACGAGCATCTGGATGAAGTCGTCGTCCTCCGCGAGGTGGGCGAGCACGCGCTTGACGGCGACCAGGTGGGGGTGGCCCTGCCCGTCGAAGGTCTTGGCGCGGTAGATCTCGGCCATCCCGCCGAACGCGATGCGATCGAGAAGGTGGTACCGGCCGAGCTGCTGGGCCCTGCGCACCGGCTGTGAGGGTAGCGGTTTCGGGGGCCCAACGCGAGCAAACCGGCGGCGGGCGATCTGCCGTGGATCCCCTATACTGTCCCACATGGTCCGTCTCGCCTCGCTCGTCACCGTCGGTGCGATCACGCTCGCGCTCACCGGCAACTGCTCCAAGACCGATCCGCGCCCCAGCGACACCGCGCGTGGTGGCGAGCCGCGCGACCAGCTGATGCCCGCGGTCGCCGGACGCGGCGCAGCGGAGGTGGCGCGCAGCCCCGGGGGCGCCACCGGCACCGACAGCAGCTTCCAGCTCACCGCCGAGCAGGCGGCGCCGACCACCGCTGGCGGCGAGGCGGTGGCGCGCCTGGTGATCCTGCCCGGCGCTGGCTACAAGATGAACAAGGAGTTCCCCACCAAGCTCACCCTCGAGCCCCCGGCTGGCGTGACCCTGGCCAAGCTCGTGTTCGAGCCCGCGGATGCCGAGCGCTTCTCCGAAAAGGAGCTGGCGTTTGCGGTCAGGATGACCGCGCCCGCGGCCGGCGAATACACGATCCCGGGCACCCTCAAGTTCGCGGTGTGCACGGACACCACCTGCGATCCCAAGAAGCAGAAGGTCGCGCTGGTGCTCACGGCGAACTGACCCGCGGCAGGCGCGGCAAGCGGTCCGCTCTCGTATAGACTCGCCGACAGATGACGGTGCGGCAGACCCTGGCGACCCTGGGCGAGACCATCCGCGGCCACTTCACGGGCACGCGGCGCATGGTGTCGTTCGCCGAGTACCTCGACCTGGTGATGGCCGATCCGGCCAGCCAGCTGCGCGCCGCGTCGCAGTACCTGGTCGACTGCTTTCACCATTTCGGCCACCAGCCGGTCAAGTATCCGTGGGGCGAGGTCCGGCGCTGGAAGCTGTTCGACTGCTCGTGGGCGGCCGGCGAGGGCCGGCTGATCGGGCAAGAGGTCGCGCAGAACCAGGTCTACCGGGCGCTCACCGGCTTCGTGCGCGACGGCGCGCCGACGCGGCTGGTGCTCCTGCATGGACCCAACGGCTCCGCCAAGTCGACGCTCATCCGCTGTGTCGGCCGCGCCCTCGAGCACTACTCGACGCTCGACGTCGGGGCGCTGTATCGCTTCTCGTGGGTGTTTCCGGCCCAGCGCCAGACCAAGGGCGGCATCGGCTTCGGCGGCGCCGCTTCCGAGGGCGGCGGCGCCGAGACGTTCGCGTACCTACCCGACGAGCTGGTCGATGCCCGCCTGCAGGACGAGCTGCGTGATCATCCGTTGCTGCTGGTGCCGGCCGAACACCGCGCCGAGATCCTGGGCCCGGCCCTCGAGCGGCTGGGTGGGCAGCCGTTGCCGGACTATCTGCGGCTGGGCCAGCTGTCGTCGAAGAACCGGGCGGTCTACGAGGCGCTGCTGGCCAGCTACCACGGCGACTACGTCAAGGTGCTGCGCCACGTGGCGGTGGAGCGATTCTACGTCTCGCACCGCTATCGCACCGGGTACGTCACCGTCGAGCCCCAGATGTCGGTCGACGCCAGCGATCGCCAGGTCACCGCCGATCGCTCGCTGTCGTCGCTGCCGCCGTCGCTGCAGAGCGTCGCGCTCTACGAGTACGGCGGCGAGCTGGTCGGCGCCAACCGCGGGATGATCGAGTTCGACGACCTGCTCAAGCGGCCGCTCGAGGCCTACAAGTATCTCCTCACCACCGTCGAGCGCGGCGCCGCGTCGTTGTCGAGCGCGACCCTGTTCCTCGATCTGGTCTTCGTCGGCTCGACAAACGAGGTCCATCTGGCGGCGTTCAAGGAGATCCCTGATTTCGCCAGCTTCAAGGGCCGGCTCGAGCTGGTGCGGGTGCCCTACATCCTCGACGTGACGCACGAGCAGGCGCTGTACGCCGAGAAGCTGCGCGAGGCCGCCAACGGTCGCCACGTCGCGCCCCACGCTGCCTACGTCGCCGCGCTGTGGGCGGTGCTGACCCGCATGCGCAAGCCGCAGGTCGATCGCTACCCGGGACCGCTGGCCGAGGTGGTGGGCAAGCTGGGGCCGCTCGAGAAGGCCGAGCTGTACGCGATCGGCGCGGTGCCGCCGGGCGTGACGCCGGCGCAGGCCAAGGAGCTGGTCGCGCACGTCAAGGATCTGTGGACCGAGAGCGAGACCTACCCCAACTACGAGGGCCGCATCGGTGCGTCGCCGCGCGAGCTGCACGGCGTGCTGCTCAACGCCGCCGCCTCGACGCGCTACGTGTACGTGTCGCCGCTGGCGGTGCTCGACGAGCTGGGCGAGCTGTCACGCCAGGGCTCGCTGTACGAGTTCCTGCGTCAGGACGTCCAGCCGGGTGGCTTCCACGACCACAAGCGGTTCATCGATCTGGTCCGCGAGCGCATGATCGGCAAGATCGACGACGAGGTCCGAGCCTCGCTGGGGATGATCGAGGAGAGCGAGTACCTGCGGGTGTTCGAGCGCTACGTCGCGCACGTCACGCACGCGCTGCGCAAGGAGAAGATCCGCAACCCGTCGACCGGACGGATGGAAGACCCCGACGAGGGCATGATGCGCGAGGTCGAGAAGACCCTCGATGCGCAGGGCAAGCCCGACGAGTATCGGGGCTCGTTGTTCGCCCGCATCGGCGCCTGGTCGCTCGATCACAAGGGCGAGAAGCTGGTGCTGGCCGAGATCTTCGCCGACCAGCTCAAGCGGCTGCGCGATGCCTACTTCGAGAAGCACAAGAAGGCGATCTCGCACGGGGTCGGGGAGCTGGTCACGTACCTGACCGCCGAGGCGTCCGGGCTGTCGGCCGACGCGACCGCGCGGGCCGAGCGGGCGCTCGCCGAGCTCGAGGCGCGCTTCGGCTATCAGCGCGACAGCGCGCGGGATCTGGTCGCGCTGATGGCCCGCGCCCGATATCGCTAGGCGCCCGGCGCCAAGGCGCCGAGCAACCCACGGTAGGCCGAGACCTACACCGGGGCCGGGGCCAGGTGATCGGCGCCGCGGTTGCGGGGTGCCGGGAAACTTGCAGCCGGGCGTCGACGGCGACTAGTCTGGAGGTGATGGCAGGCTGGTGTCACGCGGGGCTGGGGGTCTGCGTCCTGGCGACCGCGGCGCTCGGTGCGGGCGCAGCGCGCGCCGAGTTCGCGAAGACGCCGTATCTGCAGAACGCCACGCCGCGTTCGGTGACCGTGATGTGGGAGGGGACGCGGGCCACGGCGGCGACCGTCATCGTCCACGATCGCGGCCTGCCACGCCGCCTCGAGGTCGCCGCGAAGCTGCGTCAGGAGGTCGTGATCGACGGTCTGGCGCCGGCCTCTCGTTACCGGTACGAGGTGGTCGCGGGCGACGATCGGGCGGTCGGTGAGCTGACCACGGCACCCGAGGTCGGTGCGCCGGTGCCGCTGACCTTCGTCGTGTTCGGCGACACGCGGAGCTCCAGCGACGCGCATCGCCGCTTGATCGAGCGCATCCGCGCCGAGGTCCCCGACTTCGTCCTCGGGACTGGCGATCTGGTCGACGAGGGTCACGACCAGCGCCAGTGGCAGACGTTCTTCGACGTCGAGGGCCCGCTGCTGCGCGACAACGTCTTCTTCCCGGCGCTCGGAAACCACGATCGCCAGGGTCGCGGCCGGACCGCCGACAACTATCGGCAGTGGTTCGCGGTGCCCGACAACGGCGCCGATCCGGAGCGCAGCTACGCCTTCACCTGGGGGGTGGCGCGCTTCCTGGTCCTCGACTCCAACGCTCACAGCTTCGCGCTGACCGATCAGACCGAGTGGCTGGAGCGCGAGCTGGCGGCGACGCGTCAGGATCCGCGACTGCTGCACATCTTCATCGTGATGCATCACCCACCGTTCTCGATCTCGCTGCACGGCGGCCAGCGCGATCTGCGCGAACGGTGGACGCCGCTGTTCGAGCGCTATGGCGTCACCGCGGTCTTCTCGGGTCATGACCACTGCTACGAACGCTCGGAGATCGGCGGCGTGCGTTACCTGGTCACAGGTGGTGGCGGCGCGCCGCTCTACCCGCGCGGCCGCCGGCCGTCCCCGATCGATGTGGCGGCGGTGCAGCGCTTCGAGCGCGTGCACCACTTCCTGCGCGTCCACGTCGTCGGCGGCCTGGTCGAGGTCACCGCGGTGCGCGTCGACGGCACGCCGATCGAGACCATCACGTGGGGCGAGCCACCGCGACCGGCAGCGCCCGCGATCGTGGCGGTGACCTCGGCGGGCGGCAGCCAGGCGACGGTCGCGACCGCGGCGCCGGAACGCCACCGCGGCGCCGACGGTCCTGGCCTCGGCGGGTTCGCGCTGTTCGCCGCGCTGGTGCTGATCGCCGCCGCCGGCGCCTGGCGGCTGGTGCGCGGCCGCGCCTGAGCGGTCAGATCGGGGCGGCGCCTCGACGGTACCGGCGGGTCAGGCGTCGTCGTGCGACGAGGCCCACGCCGAGATCAGCTCGAAGTCGTCGATGATCCGCGAGTGGTAGTGGCCCCACACGTCGGAGATCATCACCATCGACGCTTCGGTCAGCGCGGGCGTCAGGTACAGCGCGAAGTAGCCGGCGCCGCCACCGTCCTCGACGTCGCCGACCCGTGGCAACGGCAAGCCGGTCACCGGGCAGAACAGCTCGCACAGGGTGCCGGGCGCGATGTCGGTGAAGCCGGACTTGCGGCTGTCGCCGTGGATGGGTGACAGGTGGACGAGGCCTTCGCGTCCGTCGGCGCGCAGCTTGAGCGTCACCGCGGGGTGACCGTCGAACGTGACCTCGGACACCCCGACCAGGTTGTCGCCCCGCGGCCCGTAGGCCTGGGTCACGACGACGATGACGTCGCCATCATCGGCGCCCTCGCCGGTCCCGACATGCACGCTCGGTTCGGCGACCGCCTGGTGGTTACCGGTGATGCGCAGGTGTTTGCGGTCGACAGGGTCGGGCACCGCACGAGGTCGCCACGGCCGGCCGAAACGCGCAAGGGCCCGGGGCCCTTAGCGCGCTGCCCCCCGGACCGGGACGGTCGGCGGGGCGTGGCGCCCCACGGGACCCGGGACCGCCGGCCCTGATGGGCTGGATTGTCGATGATTTGGCATGATCCGGGTCCGGCAGGCGGCTTGCAGTACCCTGGGGACCGGGAGCCCATCATGAGGAACGTACAGCTCATCTGCGCCGCTGCGATCACTCTGAGCGCCGCCTCCGCTGACGCGGCGCGAATCGTGGTGCTCGAGGTCCGAGGCGACGACACCAGCGAGTTCGAAGACATGCTGGTGGAGTCCCTCAAGGGGCAGCACGACGTGGTCGAATCGCGCGCCTTCGAGCGTGCCGCCCGTCGCGAGGGCGTGGGCGACGAGCTCGACGCGCGCTCGATCGCCAAGGTGGCCCGGTCACTCGACGCCGCGGCGGTGATCGATCCCTTGCTGGCCAAACGAGATGGTGAATGGGAGTTCACCATCCGGGTCCGTGGCAAGGACGGCCAGGTCAAGAAGAAGATGAAGATCGAGCTCGACGCGCCCCGGCTGGGCGCCAAGGGCAAGAAGCGCGTGAGCAAGGCGGTCCTCGAGGTCATCGACGAGGTCTTGAGCGCCGACGGTGCCACCGGCAAGGCCCGCAGCAAGGCCACGGGCAAGGCCACGGGCAAGGCCAAGGGCGACCGGGAGCGCGTGAGCACCCGGCAACGCGACGACGGCGATGATGACGATCGCCGCGAACGTGACCGTGACGAGGACGCCGGCGAGGGCGCCGACGAGGACCCGCGGCCGGCGCGCAAGGGCGGTGGCGATGACGACGCCCGCGACGAGGACGATGATGAAGACCCCGACGAGGCCGAGGACGACGAGGACGATGACGACGATCGGCCGCGCCGCAAGCGGCGGCGCGCCGGCGGTCGTGAGATCCGACGCTCGGGCGTCATGGTCGAGCTCGGGTCGTCGGTGATCAGCCGCAAGCTGACCTTCTCGTCGCGCGCCAACTTCGATCAGGCTCCGCGTGGCTATCCGGGTTCGCCGGCGCCGGCCGCCCACGTCGCGGTCGAGGTGTTCCCGGTCGCGATCGCGTTGCCGCGCAACCCGGCCGGCGGCATCGGCTTCTACGCCGAGTACGACAAGGTGATGTCGCTGACCACGCGCACCAGCCAGGCCATGGACGTCGCCATGCCGACCCGCCAGATGCGCTGGGTGGTGGGCGGCAAGCTCCGCTACGCCTTCGGACGCGGCGCCAACCTGCCGTCGGTCTACGCTGGTTTCGGCGTCGGTAGGCGCGCCTTCATCGTCGACCGCAGTCAGCTTCCGGCCGGGACCGCGCTCGACCTGCCCGACGTCGACTACCGGCTCTACGAGCCCTCGCTCGCGCTGCGGGTGCCGATCGGCACCGATCGGCTCGCCTTGACCCTGGGCGGTCGCGGCCTGTTGTTCAAGACCGCGGGTGCGATCCAGGGCACCCCCGAGTACGGCGCCGCCAAGCTGACCGGCGTCGAGGGCGAGGGTATGATCGACGCGGCCATCACGACCAAGGTCCTGCTGCGGCTGCGCGGCTCCTTCACCCAGATCGGCTACGACTTCGAGGGCAATGGCGTCCAGACCAACAGCCGCGACGGCGATCCCGACTCCGCCGATGTCGGTGGGGCGATGGATCGGTGGATGAGCGCCACCGCTGCGCTGGCGGTGATCTATTGAGTGAGGGGACCTTCCCGTCCCCGCTGCCGGGCCGAAGCGACGAACGACGGCCCCCGGCATTCACCCCTCGCCGCGCGTCGCGTCGCGCGACGGCTCCGGTCACGCGCGTGTTCGCGGTCCGGTTGAGTTGACCCCGACGCGGCGATCACGCGACGATCAGCAAGCATGGCCACCACCACTCACGGCAGCCTGACGGTGACCGCGAGCGGCGGCGCAGACGAGCGCCGGCTGGTGCTCGCCGGTCGTCTCGACGAGAGCGTCGGGTTGCTGTCCAGCGTCGCCGGATGGGGCGCGGCGGTGGTGGTGCTGGAGACCGAGCGGATCACCGCCATCAACTCGATCGGCATCCGCGAGTGGATGCACTTCGTGGCTGGCCTGAGCGCCGGCGGCGCGCGGATCGTCCACGAGCGCTGCGCCGAGGCGATGATCGAACAGATGTGTTTCATCCCCGCGGTTCGCGGTGCTGGCACGGTGCGCTCGTTCCACGCCCCCTACCGGTGCCCGCACTGCGATCTCGAGGTCTCGGCGTTGATCGACGTCGAGGTCCACGGCGCGTCGCTGCGGGCGATGCAGCCGCCCGCGCTGCCCTGCGAGCGTTGCGAGAGGCCGATGGTGCTGGCCGATGTACCCGAGCGGATCTTCGCGTTCCTGAACGGTTCCTGACCGGCCCGGTCCGGTCGGTGGGGACCGGTGATGCCGATCGCGGACGCTGGCTAGCGGCATCGCGGCCGATGAGCTAGGTTCCGGGCGCCGTGACGTCCAGCCGAGACTTGCCGCCGTACCTTCGTCCCTCCGATGTCTTCGCGCCGCGCCACCTGGGGCCGCGGGACGCCGACCAGACGGCGATGCTCGCCGCGCTCGGGCTCGGTAGTCTCGACGAGCTGGCCGCTGCCACCGTGCCCGCCGACATCCGTCTCGGGCGCCCGCTCGATCTGGGCCCGCCGCTCGGCGAGCATGAGCTGCTCGAGGAGCTCCGCACGCTGGCGGCCGACAATCAGGTGCTGCGCTCGTTCATCGGGCAGGGCTATCACGACTGCATCACGCCGGCGGTGATCCTCCGCAACGTGCTCGAGAATCCGGGCTGGTACACCGCCTACACGCCGTACCAGCCCGAGATCTCGCAAGGCCGACTCGAGGCCCTGATCAACTTCCAGACCCTGGTCGCCGATCTCACCGGGTTGCCGCTGGCGAACGCGTCGCTGCTCGACGAGGCCACCGCCGCCGCCGAGGCGATGTCGATGTGCGTCGAGGCCCACGACAAGAAGCGCCGGGTCTTTGTCGCCGACGCCGGCGCGCACCCCCAGACGCTGGCGGTCATGCGGACCCGCGCCGAGCCGCTCGACATCGACCTGCGCATCTGCGACCGGGCCGCGATCGCCCTTGGCCTCGGCGCCGACGTTGCCGGCGTGCTGCTCTCGTACCCGACCACCGATGGCGTGGTGACCGACGACCGCGGGTTGATCGTCGCGGCCCGCGCTGCGGGCGCCAAGGTCGTGATGGCGACCGACCTGCTGGCGCTGGTGCTGTTCACGCCGCCGGGCGAGCTCGGCGCCGACATCGCGGTCGGCAGCACGCAGCGCTTCGGCGTACCGATGGGCTTCGGCGGCCCGCATGCGGCGTTCCTGGCCACCACCGACGCCTTCCGCCGCCTGTTGCCGGGGCGCATCATCGGCGTCAGCAAGGACGTCAAGGGCCGGCCGGCGTACCGGCTTGCGCTCCAGACTCGCGAGCAGCACATCCGTCGCGAGCGAGCGACGTCGAACATCTGCACGGCGCAGGTGCTGCTGGCGGTGGTGGCGTCGATGTACGCCGTCTACCACGGCCCCGACGGGCTCACCGTGATCGCGAACCGGGTCCGCGGCTGGACCGCGGTCATCGCCGCCGGCCTGGCCCGGCTCGGCCACGCTGCGCGCCCCGGGGTGTGCTTCGATACGCTGCGCGTCGATCTCGACGCCCACCGCCAGGCCGAGATCCTGGCGGCGGCGACCGAGCGCGGCCTGGAGCTGCGTCGCCACGGCGACGGCATCGGGATCAGCTGCGACGAGACCACCTCGGCGGCCGATGTCCACGCCTTGCTCGAGAGCTTCGCGCCCGCCGGCACGCTGCCGTTCACGATCGACGAGCTGGCCGCGGTCGCGCCGCCGGCGCTACCGGTGGCCGTGGCCCGGACGTCGCGCTTCCTCACCCACGAGGTGTTCCAGCGTCACCGCGCCGAGCACGACATGCTGCGCTACATCCATCGTCTGCAGGCCAAGGACCTGTCGCTGACGACGTCGATGATCTCGCTCGGCTCGTGCACGATGAAGCTCAACGCCACCACCGAGATGATCCCGGTCACCTGGCCCGAGTTCGGGCGCATGCACCCGTTCGCGTCGGCCGAGCACACCGCGGGTTACCGGGCCCTGTTCCATCAGCTCGAGGCCTGGCTGTGCGAGATCACCGGCTTCGCGGCGGTGTCCTTGCAACCCAACTCGGGCGCCCAGGGCGAGTACGCCGGGTTGCTGGCGATCCGCGGTTATCACGCCGCGCGTGGCGACGGTCACCGCGACGTCTGTCTCATCCCGGCCAGCGCGCACGGCACCAACCCGGCCAGCGCGGTGATGGCCGGCTTCCAGGTGGTGCCGGTGGCGACCGCGCCGGACGGCACGATCGATCTCGCCGATCTGGCCGCCAAGGCGGCCGCCAACGCGGCCCGGCTGGGCTGCATCATGGTGACGTACCCGTCGACGCACGGCGTGTTCGAGGAGGGCATCCGTCGCCTGTGCGCGATCGTTCACGAGCACGGCGGGCAGGTGTACCTCGACGGCGCCAACATGAACGCGCAGCTCGGGCTGTGCCGGCCGGGCGACTACGGTGCCGACGTCTGTCACCTCAACCTGCACAAGACGTTCTGCATCCCGCACGGTGGCGGCGGCCCCGGCATGGGACCGATCGCCGTGGCGTCGCACCTGGCGCCGTTCCTTCCCGGCCATCCGCTGGCGGTGGCCCAGCCCGGGACGGTGGGGCCGGTGTCGGCGGCACCCTACGGCTCGCCCAGCATCCTGCCGATCTCGTTCGCGTACATCGCGATGATGGGCGGCGAAGGTCTGACCCGCGCGACCCAGGTCGCGATCCTGAGCGCCAACTACATGGCGCACCGTCTCGAGGGCTCGTACCCGGTGCTCTACCGCGGCGCGCGCGGCCGGGTCGCGCACGAGTTCATCCTCGACTGTCGACCGTTCAAGAAGTCGGCGGGCGTCGAGGCCGAGGACATCGCCAAGCGGCTGATGGACTACGGCTTCCATGCCCCGACGATGTCGTTTCCGGTCCCCGGGACGCTCATGGTCGAGCCGACCGAGAGCGAGTCGAAGGCCGAGCTCGATCGCTTCTGCGACGCGCTGATCTACATCCGCCAGGAGATCGCCGCGATCGAGGACGGCACCAGCGACCGCGCCGACAACGCGCTCAAGCACGCGCCGCACACCGCGGCCGCGGTCACCGGCAGCGAGTGGGGGCGCGCGTACAGCCGCGAGCAGGCGGCGTTCCCGGCGCCGTGGCTGCGCGAGCACAAGTACTGGCCGCCGGTGGCGCGGGTCGACAACGCCTACGGCGACCGCAATCTGATGTGCACCTGCCCGCCGATGGACACCTACTGAGGGCCCGCGCGCGCGCGTTCGACCAGCGCCTTGAGGTCGTTCTTGATGCGCTCGAACCGCTTGCGAAGCGCCGCCGAGCGGCGCGCGATCTCGGCGTCGCCGAGTGGGTCGGGCTCGTCGGCCAGCGCGCGTGCGACGTCGCGCCACTCCAGCTTGCGATCGATGCGCAGGATCAAGATGGCCTGGTCCTCGGGGGACAGCTGATCGCGCAGCGCCGCGACCTGGTCCTTCACCTCGGTGCGCAGGTAGGAGATGGTGCGGCTCCGCACCGCCTCGGCCGCCCGGGCCACCTCGGGGGCGTCGGACAGCGCGATGGCGCGGCCGGGCCGACGATTGGGGTCGCGACGCAGGCGGGACAGCGCGTGGCGGGCCAGGGTGTAGCTCCAGGTCCGGGCGCTGGCCTGCCACCGGAAGCGCGGTAACCCCTTCCACAGGTCCTCGGTGAACTGCGAGAACGCGTCGGCGCCGTCGGCCTCGCTGCGCGCGATGGCGACCAGATACTCGAGCAGCTCGCGGCCGTAGCGTTCGACGACCATCGTGGCGGCCCCGTCCCACGCGCCGGCGGCGCACAGCGCGCGGATCGGCGCTTCGGGGTCGTCTGCGGCCGCAGCGGTCAACGTCCGCTCATCGTACCGCTCATCGGGCCGCGCCGGGTCGGCAGAAGTGATCGCGCCACCCGCGGACCTGATCGACCATCGGGGTCATCGCGATCGCGCGGTAACCGTCCTCGGCCTGACTGGCCAGCGCGCAGGCGCGGTGGAGCTCGCCGGTGGTGGCGAGGGCGGCGGCCACCGCGAAGCGTAGCTCGCTGGGCTGGGACTTGGCCAGGTCGGGCGACGCGATGCGCGCCAGCCACGGTGTCAAGATCGCGAGCGCGTCGGCGGCCCGGGCCTGCTTGATCAGCGTGTGGGACAGCTCGATGGTCACGTTCAGGACCTCGGGATGATCCGGTCCGCGAGCCGCGGTGGCGATCGCGAGCGCACGCACGAGGTGGGTGTGGGATGCGTCGAGGTCGGGATCGGGGCGTTCGCGCGCGGCGTACGCGACCTGGACCAGCGCGTTGACGAGCTGGGCGGAATCGGGGCCATGCAGGGTCTCGAGCGCGCTGAGCGCGGCGGCACCGCGGCTGGCGGCTTCGGCGAAGTCGCCGCGCTCGCTGGCCAGGATGGCGAGGTTGGCCTCGAGCTCGGGGATCCGCGGCGACGTCGGCGTTCGCTGGCGTTCGATCTCGAGCGCGCGTCGCATGTCGCGACCGGCGGCCGCCAGATCGCCGCGCTGAGCCTGGACGCGGCTCACGATGATCAGCGGCGCCACCAGGCGCCCATCGTCGGCGCCGTACCAGCGTTCGAGGGTGGCGAACGCCTCGGTCGCCTGGGTCAGCGCACGCTCGAGATCGCCGGCGGTGATCGCGACGGTCGCTGCCTGGAGGTGCATCTTCGCGACCGTCGGGTGATCCCCATAGGCCTGCTCGGCGCTGGCGATCGCCTGGTCGGCGGCCGCGGCCGCTTCCGGTAACTGACCCACCTCGAGCAACGCGAGCGACAGGTTGAGGTGGGTGGTCGCCACCGACGACGGTGCGCGTCCGAAGGCGCGCTCGGCCAGCGCGACCTCGTGACGGGTGGCGGCCAGCATCTGGTCGGGTTTGCCTCGCCGTCGCGCGACGTGCGCCACCGCACCGAACAGGCGTTGCCCGGTTTCGGGCGGTCGGCCGGTCCGCTCCCACATCGATCGGGCGGTGGTCAGCGCCTGATCGGCCTCGGCGTGCCGGCCGAGCTCGGCGAGGGTCCAGGCCGCGTCGGCGAGCGCGATCACGGCGATGTGGTCGCTGCGGGCGGCCAGCGCGACCTGGGCGGCCTGATCCTGGTCGGCCCAGGCCTCGTCGAAGCGCCCGAGCTCGAACAGCACGGCACCGCGCAGCGCCAGCGCCTTGGCGATCCGCGGCCGCCAGCCGGCGGCGCGCGCCGCCTCGACGGCGCGCTCGGTCTTGCCGAGCGGATCGAGGGTCGCGCGGTCCATGGCCGCGGCCTCGGCGGTCGCGATCTGGACCAGCGCGGCTCGGAGGCGGCGCTCGGCATCGGCGCCGGTCGGCGCCGGCTCCTCGTCGAGCGCTGACGGCGGACGTTCGCAGCTCGCGACCGCCGGCAGCTCGTCGAGGGTGGTCGCGGCGCTCGCGATCGCGGTGCGGCTGCCGCTCTCGAGCGCGACCATGACGGCGTCGAGCTCGGCCCGGCGCTCGTCGAGACACAGGACGCGGCGGTCGTGCAGCGGCGCGGAGATCGAGCGATCGATCCGCGCCGCTCGGCAGGTGGCGCCATGGGCAGCGATCCACGCCGTGGCTCGGGCCTCGAGCCGGACGGCGATGGCTGGCCAGGCCAGGTCGCCGACCCGTGCGGCGAGCGCCGCGCGGCGGGTCGGGTTCCACATCGACGCGATCCTCGGCGCGCCGTCGAGACACGGCGTGGCTTCGCTGGCCCGGGTCACCGTGACCGCGACCGCGGCGCCGGCGACCACCAGCGCCACCGCGGCGCCGGCGATCGCGACCCGACGTCGGCGGGCGCCGGGATCGCGGCGCAGCTCGGCGAGCAGCGCCGGCAGGTCGGGCCAGCGCGCCTCGCGATCGGCGGCCAGCGCGCGGCGCAGCGCGGCCACGACGTGGCGCGGCACCCGGCGGCCGCGGGGCTCGATCGCGGCGGTCGGCGACTCGATCGCGGCCTTGACCTCGGCCGGCGTCTTGCCATCGAACGGACGGGAACCGAACAGCGCTTCCCACAGCGCGGCGGCGAACGCGAACTGATCGGCGCGGGCGTCGAGCTCGCGGCCGCCGAGCTGCTCGGGCGGCATGTAGGCCGGCGTGCCGACGATGGCTCCGGCGTGCGTGGTCAGCATGATCTCGCCGCCCTCTGGCACCGGCGACGCCTCGGTCGCGTCTGACCAGCGAGCCAGCCCGAAATCGGCGACCCGCGGCCGTCCGTCGGGGCCGACCAGCACGTTGTCAGGCTTGAAGTCGCGGTGGATGAGACCGGCGGCGTGAGCGGCGGCGAGGCCGTCGCCGGCGGCGGCAAACAGCGCCAGGACCTCGCGCGTCGAGCGCGGCGTCGCCGTCAGCCAGCTGCGGGCGGTGCCACCGGCGACGTGCTCCATCGCGATGAAGACCCGGCCGTCGATCTCGCCGACCTGGTACACGACCACGACGTTGGGATGGGACAGACGGGCCAGGGCCATCGCCTCACGTTCGATGCGGCGCAGCGCGCTCCGCGACACCGCGGTGCCGAGCTTGACGGCCACCTCGCGGTCGAGTCGGGTGTCGCGGGCCAGGTACACGACCCCCATGCCGCCCTCGCCGAGCGGTCGCTCGATCCGATACTGGCCACCGACCACGGTGCCGTCGCGAAGCGCCGCCGGACCACCGGTCCGCGCCATCGCGGCCAGCAGCGGCGCCATCGAGCCCAGCTCCTCCGACGGCGTCAGGCTCGGCGTCGGTGCGCCGGGGGCGTCGCTGGTGGCGTCGGAGGTGGCGAGGTCGAGGTCGTCCTCGGCGGGCACGTCGGAGACGATACTACGGGAGGCGGGCAGCCTGGGCCGCGGCCTCGCGCTGGGCGCGAATGGCGTCGGCGGCCGGCTGCAGGGTCTCGAGGAACTTCGATGGCCCCTGATACTCGCGCACCCGGCCGAGCTCCTTGCCATCGGCGGTGAGGAAGATGACCGTCGGCGTGCCGGACTCGTAGCGCTCCTGGATCGCGTCGATGGCGTCGCTCGACTTCGACATGTCGATCTGGAGCGGCACGAAGTTCTCGATGATGGTCTCGTACACCGGTGAGCGGGCGAAGGTCAGCTTCTCGAGCTCCTTGCACGGTCCGCACCACGAGGCCCAGAAGTCGATCATCACGCCCTTGCCGTCGCGCTTGGCCAGCGCGAAGGCCGCCGCCTCGTCACGCTGCCACGGCAGGTGGCGATCGACGTGCACGATCCAGTTGATGGTGGCGCCGAGACCGATCACGCACAGCAAGACCGCCGCGCCCTTGCGCATCCGTACCGCCGCCGAGTCGTGGAACGACAGATGGACCGCGCCGAGCACGACCCCGCCGATCGTCACCGCCACCGCGGCGGCGAGGAAGATGTACGAGCCGTGCACCAGGGTCTCGAGCACCGGTAGCAGCGGGCGCATGAAATACAGACCGGCGGTGAGCAGCGCGATGCCGCCGATCGACTTCATGTACTCCATCCAGCGACCGCTCTTGGGCAGCGCGACGGCGAACGCCGCCAGGGCCCAGAACAGCACCCCCATGCCGAGCGCATACGTGAACAGCAGCGTTGAGCCGACGCCGACGTTCTGGCTCTTGGTGACGAAGGTGAGGATGCCGATCAAGAACGGGCCGGTGCACGGCGCGGCGGTGAAGCCACCGACCACGCCCATGGCGAAGGCGCCGCCGACACCTTCGCCGCTGACCGCGGCCAGCTTGTTTTGCATCCATGACGGAAGCTGGAGCTCGAAGGCGCCAAACATCGACAGCGCCAGCACGGCGTAGAGCAGGACGATGGGGATGACGACCGCTGGATCGGCGAGCAGGGTGCCCGACTGCTTGCCGATCAGCGCGAACACGACGCCGAGCAGCGAGAACATGAGGCCCATGCCGAGGACGTAGACGGTGGCCAGCAGCACGGCGCGACCTCGTGAGACCTGCTTGCCGCGGCCGCCGAAGATGCCGATCACGATCGGGATCATCGGGTACACGCACGGCGTCAGCGAGGTGACCACGCCGAAGCCGAAGGCGCCCAGGTAGGCCCACGCCCAGCCCCGTGATCGGTACTTCTCGAACTCGTCGCCCTCGGCCGCGAAGGCCAGGTCGGGCGCCAGGGTTGGACCGAGCGCGAGCACGACGAGCCCGACGAGGGCGGCCAGGATCGCGAGCTGGCGATGGCGGGTCACAGGACTGAGCATGGCGAGCGCGGTTCGGTGTGTACGACGGACCGCCGGCGACGGTCACGGCATTCCCGAACTATAGCGGAACTCGCGCCGACACACCTACCCAGCCTCGGGTCCGCGATGGCTACCGCTTCATGGGCGGCGAGATCGTGGCGGGAGACACCCACGAATCTCGAGGCTGCGCTCGCGCACCGCGGTTCAGCGCTGACTCGACGAGATCACCGGATGGCCCAGCGGTAGCGGTGGACGGCAGGCCGCACGCGTCCGGCGAGCGACCTGAGGTGGTCGCGCCGGTGCCAGGCCTCGAGGCACAGCAGGACCATACGCGGCAGGGCGCCACGATACGGAATGTCGAGTGGGGGCAAGGACAGGCTGGCGCGGAATTGCTCGGCCACCTGTCGCGGGGTCTCGGTGTGGAGGGTGCCGACCAGCGCGGACACGGTGGTGGCGGTCGAATCGCTGCACGCCATCGCCGGCGACGTCACCAGATGGGCCCCGCAGACACTCGGTCGATCCTCGTACACCGTGCAGCGATCGTCGGGGCCGAGGAACACGCACGGCCGCCGGTAGCTCATCGTGTCGGAGGTCTCCATCTCGTGCGCCGCCGTGCCCAGCGCCTGTCGCAGTTCGGGTGTGTCGCGGCCCTCGTCGATCAGCCGAGCGGCGATGGCGACGCCCTCGTGGAGGTAGGCACCGGTGACCAGCCAGCAGCACCCCTTGGGCGCCCGGCAGTCGAGGCACGAGATCACCTTCAGGTTCACCCGGGCATGCTCGACGGCGGCCGCGTTGCTGTGCGCGATCACCGCGCGCGTCCTCTGCACCGTGGCTTCGACCAGGCCCTGCCGCTCGAGCTCCTCGGCAAACGTCGGCCCCGGCTCGGGCCCCAGCGGTTCAGCCTCGATCGCCGGCCGCCGTTTCGCCCGCGTGCGTGCCACCCTCGCGACGCTATCACGGCGCACCGGCGGGACGCGTCGAGCTCCCAGCCGCGAACGCGCTTCGGCGTCCATGACGGACCGCCGGCGACAGTCACGGCGGTGCCGCAACTATAGTAGATTGCCGGGCCAGGCCATGCTCCATCTCCACGATCCGGCTGCCGTCGCTGCGTGGGTTGCGGAGCTCGCGCCGGCACACGTCCGCACCCTCGATGCGTACCAGCCCGGCAAGCCGCTCGAGGAGCTGGAGCGCGAGCTCGGGATCAGTGGCGCGATCAAGGTCGCATCCAACGAGAACCCGCTCGGACCGTCGCCGCGGGCGGTGGCCGCGATCCAGGGCGCGCTGCGCAGCATCCACCTCTATCCGGACGCGGCGGCGTTTGCGCTCCGCCGCGCGCTGGCGACGCGCCTGGGGGTCGCCGACAACCAGGTCGCGATCGGCGCCGGCTCCAACGATCTGCTGTACCAGCTGGTGCTGGCCGTGGTCGGACCCGACCACGAGGTGGTGTCGCCGGCGCTGGGATTCCTCAGCTACCGACTGGCGTCCCAGGTGGCGGGGCGGCGCTTCGTGGCCACCGCCGCCACGCCGCGCGGCGCCGACCTCGACGCGCTCATCGCCGCGCTGTCGTCACGCACCCGGCTGGTCGTGATCGGGAGCCCCAACAACCCCACCGGCTCGGTGTTCACGCGCCGCGATGCCGAGCGGCTGCTGGCGGCGCTGCCCGAGCACGCGCTCCTGGTCGTCGACGAGGCGTACGCCGAGTATGCCGCCGCTTGGCCCGAGGTCGATCACGTCGACGGTGCGGCGTTCTTGCGCCAGGCCCTGGCCGCCGGCGATCCCCGGCTGGTGCTGCTGCGCACGTTCTCGAAGATCTACGGGCTCGCGGCGCTGCGGGTCGGCTACGCGGTGGCCCACGCCGGCGTCCTCGACCTGCTCGGGCGCGTGGTGCGGACCTTCCACGTCGGCACGCTCGGCCAGGTCGGGGCGCTGGCCGCGCTCGATGACGACGACCACGTGCAGCGCTCGGCGGCGCTGGCTCGCCGTGGCGTCGAACGGCTGGCCGCCGAGCTCGGCCGCGCCGGCGTGTCGGTCTACCCATCGCTGGCCAACTTCGTGCTGGTCGACGCCGGTCGTCCGAGTGCGCCGCTCTACGATCGGCTGCTCCACGCCGGCGTGATCGTGCGGCCGATGGCGGCCTGGGGGCTGCCGACGTGCCTGCGGGTCTCGATCGCCGGCGACGGCGACCTCGATCGGGTGGTGAGCGCGCTGGTCGAGATCGTCGGTGGTGGTCGCGGATGAGGTGGCGCTCGCCGGTGGCGCTGGCGATGATCGCCGCGTGCGGCGGCGGCGGTCGGACGACCTCGACCGTGTTGGTGCCCGAGCGCACCGCCACCGCGGGTGACGCCCTCCTGGCCCAGCTGCCGGCTGGCGCCGAGTTGCTGATCGAGATCGATCTGGCGCGGCTGCGCGCCAACCCCGTGGTCGGCACGGTCGCCACCGAGCTGCTGGTGGCGCCGCCCGAGCTGGTGGTGGCGGCCGCGGCGCCGCTCGGCGACGCCAGCGCGCTCGCGATGGCCGCTTACCGCGTCGGCACACCCGACGCGACGACGATCACGGTCGTGGTCGGCGGCGAACGGCCCGCGGAGGCCATCGACCTCGGCGGCGATCGCTGGGCGCTGTCCGTCGAGGGCGACGTGGCGGCGGTGCTGGCGGCGAATGATGGTGGTCCGAGTCTGGCCGGAGATGACCGGTTGCTCGCGGTCCGCGCCTGGGCCATGCCGGCGGCGGCTGACGCCGCGTCGCTGCGCCTGACGGCCCGGCTCCCGACCGCCGCGCGCGCCCAGCTGGCCGCCGCGCTCGGGATCGCCGCGGCGCCGGCGGTGGTTTCGGTCTGGGGTGACGTCGCCGACGACCTCGCCGTGGTCGTCCGGCTCGCCGACGAGCCCGCCGGCGACCGCCGACCAGAACCGCCGTGGCTGCCGGCGATCGGCGTGCTTCGAGATCGGGTCGCCGCCGATGCCGCGCTGGCCGCGCTCGGGCTGGCGCGGCCGATCGCCGGTGCCGAAATTCACCGCGACGATGACGGCGTTCGGGTCGCGATCTTGATCGCTCCCGGCCGGCTGCGCCGCGCCGTCGAGCGCTGGCGGATCCAGCGCGGGTCGCCAGGAGTCGTGCCATGACCGCGTTCGTCGTCCATCCCGCTACCCGTCCGCTGTCGGGAACCATCGACGTGCCCGGCGACAAGTCGATCGGTCATCGCGCACTGCTGTTCTCCTTGTTGACCACCGCGCCGGTGCGGATCCGTGGTCTCGGCGGTGGCGCCGACAACGGACGCACCGCCCGCGCCATCGGCCAGCTCGGTGCCACCGTGAGCCGCGACGGCGACGCGGTGGTGGTGCAGGGTACCGGGCTGCGCGAGGCGCGCGCCCCGGCGGCGCCGATCGATTGTGGTAACTCCGGTACCACCATTCGCATGCTGTGCGGGCTGCTGGCCGGCCAGCCGTTCCGGGCCGAGCTGTTCGGCGACGACTCGCTGTCGCGACGGCCGATGCGTCGCGTGATCGATCCGCTGCTGACGATGGGCGCGCACATCACGGGCTCGGGCGGCTCGGGGGCCGACGTGGTGCCGCCGCTGGTCATCGGTCCGCTCGACGGTCGGTTGCGCGGCACCGAGCACGCGCTGGCGATCGCGTCGGCGCAGGTCAAGACCGCGCTGATCCTGGCCGGCCTGCAAGCCGACGGCATCAGCCGCATCACCGAACCGGGGCCGAGCCGCGATCACACCGAGCGTCTGCTCGCCGCCATGGGCGCACCGATCACGAGCCGCGGCCGCGAGGTCGTGGTGGCGCCCGACGCCTGGCGCGGTGCGGGGTCGGGGCTCGAGTTGCCGGGCGGCGCGATCGACGTTCCCGGCGATCCGTCATCGTCGGCGTTCCTGATCGCCGCGGCGCTGGTCGCGGGGGCCGAGGTCGTGGTGTGTCGCGGGGTCTGTATCAACCCGACCCGCACCGGGTTCCTCGACGTGCTGGCCGCCATGGGCGCGACGGTGACCGTCGAGTCTCCGCGTCAGGTCGGTGGCGAGCCGGTGGCCGACCTGATCGTGCGCGGCGCCGCTCCCGACCTGCGGGCCACCGAGATCTCCGGCGACCTGACCGTGCGGTCGATCGACGAAGTGCCGATCCTGGCCGCGGTCGCGGCGCGGGCGCGCGGCACCACGATCGTGCGTGACGCCCACGAGCTCCGGGTCAAGGAATCGGACCGCATCGCGACCACGGTGGCCATGCTGCGCGCCTTCGGGGTCGACGCCGATGCGCTTCCCGACGGGCTGGTCGTGGTCGGTGCGCCGGGTCGGCCGCTGGCGCCGGCGGTCGTCGACAGCGCCGGCGATCATCGCATCGCGATGGCGGGCACCATCCTGGCGCTGACCGCGAGCGGATCGTCGCGAGTCGACGACGCCGGCAACGTCGCCACGTCGTTCCCGAGCTTCGTGGCGGTCATGTCGGGCCTCGGGGTCGAGCTCCGCGAGGAACCTTGATCCGGTTCGATCGCGCCTTCCTCCACGGTCGGGTGGTGGCGGTCGCGGTCGAGGAGCTCGCCGACGCCGCCCTGGACGAGCTTCATCCCGACGAGCGGGCGCGGGCCCTCGTCCTGGCCCCGATGCGCGGGCGCGAATGGGTCGCGGGTCGCCGAGCGCTGCGGCGGGCGCTGGCCAGCGTGGCGACGGATCCGGCGCTGTCCGCGCCGGCCTTGCTCGCCGACGATCGCGGCGCGCCCGTGGTGCCGCGCGGCGCGGTCGGCTCGGTGAGCCACAAGCGCGCGCTGGCGGTCGCGCTGGCCGCGCTCGACGCCGGGTGGACGATCGGCGTCGATCTCGAGGTGCTGGGACCACGCCGGATCGACGTGTCGCGGCGGGTCCTGACGGCGGCCGAGCTGGCGGCGCTCGCCGACGTCAGCGGCCCGGGGCGCGATCGTGCCGTCATCCTGGCGTTCGCGCTCAAGGAGGCCATCTACAAGGCGGTCGATCCTCACCTGAAGCGCTACGTCGGGTTCCAGGAGGTCGCGGTGTGGCCAGCGGCCGACGGCAGCGCCGGAGTGACGCCGGTCGAGCCCTGGGGCCTCGACGTCGAGGCGGCCTGGGCGGAGATCGACGGCTACGTGGTGTGCACGGCGAGAGCACGCCCGACCGACCGGTGAAACCAGATCAGGGCAGCTGCGCCGCGAGCGCGCTGCCGCGCCGCTGAGTGAAGCTGGTCAGGCCGAGGGTCGTCTGCGAGCTGCCGTTGGGGCCGGGACGGACGAGGTCGGTCGTGAGGTTGGTCTCGAAGTCGGCCGCCGTGAAGAACTTGGTGGGGTCGGCCGCCACGTCGGCGCGGATGAGCGCGGCGAGGGTCTCGACCTGGCTGGTGATCGCCGCCGGCGCGAAGCCGCCGGCGGTCAGCTCCCCGAGCAGCTCCTCGTAGCGCGCCTTCCAGGCCGGCACCGACAGCAGGCGCCGCACGAGCGGCTTGCGGGTCGGATCGCCGCACACCGGCTGATCGTAGCGCAGGTCGATCAGGCTCTGCACCGACAGGCCGCACGTGAAGCGCCCGAACGCCTCGTTGGTGTCCCAGGCGACCACGGCGATCTTGCCGATCGAGCGGTCCTCGTAGAGGTAGTAGTTGTGCCCGCTGCCGGTGTACGAGTCCAGATTGACGACGGCGGCGGTGACCGCGAGGTAGCGGAGGACGCCCTCGACGTCGAGGGCGGCGCCGACCGCGGCTTCGAGGTCGGCGTCGGCGCTGTTGTTGAGCGCGTCGAGCATGGTCAGCAGCGCGGTATGGTCGGTGGTGAGCTCGTCGCTCTTGATCTCGATGCCCGGGTAGTCGGTGATGGCGCCGCCGCTCCACGTCAGATCTCCCGACGGCCGCTCGGGCTTGTACAGACCACCGTCGGCGTCGTCGAAGTTGGCGCGCAGGAAGTCGGCCTCGACCTGCTCGACGGCGACGTAGAGGCCGAACGGCTCGCCGTTGCGGGTGAGGCGGACGAACGCGGTCTGCGGCGCCGGGACGCCGAAGGCTCGGTAGAGGTCGGTCGCGAGCCGCTCGCGGAGGAACGTGGGGTCGCCGAAGCTGTTGTTGAGGTTGAGCTTGTCGACGCCGAACAGCTTCTGACCGGCCACGTTCTCGTCGAGGTCGAGCTTGAAGCTGTAGCGCTCGCCGCCGCGCATCGAGACCGAGTTGCGCGAGGAGTTGCCCTTGAGGCGGATGGCGATCTGCGTCAGGGTCTCGCCGTCGTAGGTCAGGTCGGCGGGGACGTAGATGTCCTCGAGCGGGTTGGCCATCAGGGTGCCCCAGTCGGCGTCGCTGATCGTGAGATCGGCATCGATGATGCGATCGGCGGGGAAGAGGCGGTCGTAGTCGGGCGTCGAGTCGCCGCCCTCCTCGGAGGGGGCCACGCCGCCGCAGGCACCCAGGAGCAGCGAGCAGGCCAGCACACGCAAGGGAAAGGAGAGCTGCATGTGCCTGAGAACAGCAAGCGGCGGGCCACCCCCAAAGCCTCACCCGGCGCGCCCGTTGCGCAGCGGACTGCGCAGCCGCCGTCCTGTCTTGCGCACCAGCGCGCGCACCGAGAGAGCCCGGCGCCTTGGGTGACGAGGTGGGTGGATGTCGGCCGTGTTGGCCGACGGCTACGACTTCTTCGCCTTCAGCAGCCGCTCGAGTGCCATCCCGGCTGCTCGTGCCGCGACCGTCACGTGCTCGCCGAACGCGCGCCGCTGGCGGCCGTCGGCATAGATCACGCCGACCACCCGTTCGCGCACCGCGAGCGGGACCGCCAGCATCTCGTCGGTGGCTGATCCGAACATCGCGCGCACCAGTTCACGGCTCACCGGATCCGGAATCGGTCCGTGGTAGGGCAGGCGGGTTCCGACCACGTCCTGGAACACCGACGGTGCCGACAGCGGCACCCGCGCCGGCGGGCCGACCGGCGGCGGGTTCTGCATGAACGGCGACAGGTCGCCGGCCTTGGTGACCAGGAAGGCGACGCGTTGATGACTGTCGCCGACAAAGTCGACCAGCATGGCGATCACGTGGTCGCGCGACGACGCCAGGTCGAAGCCGCGCAGCACCTCGACCAGCTTGATGGTCGCAACCTCGAGCGCTCGCGCTTGCTCGGCGGCATCGAGGGCAGCCGCCGTGCGGGCTGGCACCGCTTGCGGGGCCGCGAGCAGCAGCGGCGCCGAGTCGACGTCGTCGCCGGGCAGCGGGATCCGGCCCGACGCCGGGTCGTCGGCTGCCACCACGGCGCCCAGGAACGGCGGCGGGATCGTGGTGCCCGGCGGCCCCCAGCCCTCGTCGATCGATGGCGGCGGTCGAGACTCGACCCGGCGGGTCTTGGCTTCTTCGTCCACGTTCACCAGCGTGGGCACCGCCCCGCCGCTGGTCAGTTCGGGACCTGGTGCGGCGGCCGTGGTCGCGGCGACCGCTGGCGTGGCCGGGATCGGACCGAGCGACCCCAGCGCCCCGATGCCGACCTGGGTGCGCTTGTCGCGCCGCCGCTGACCGCCGGGCTTGAGCGACACCAGCAGGATCGGACCGGATGGCTCGTCGCGGTGGGCCGTGTCGGGCACCTCGGCGACCATCGCCACCTCGTCGTTCGCGGCCTCGTCGTCGTCGACCAGCACCGCCGGTGCCAGCACCGCCGGGTGCGACTCGCTGCGCCGTGGGCGATCGAGCAGGATCGGTTGCGACTCGGTGCCGTCGACGTAGTCGTGCGTCGCGGCGGGCTCGGGCTCGCGATCGTGGTACCGCGCGTGGATCACGGCGGGCTCGACGTCGCCATCGTGGATCACCGCCGGCTGGTCGTCGGGCGCGAGGTCGCCATCCTCGACCGAAATGCCGTCGTCGTCGGGCGACAGGGTGTCGTCGTCGGACACTGGCCGCGCCGCAGCGGCGCCGTCCTGATCCTCGATCACCACCGGCACCGGCACCGGCACCGGCACCGGCACCACCGGCGGCACCACCGGCGGCACCACCGGCGTCGTCTCCTCGAGCTGGATCTCGATGGTGTTCGACGGCAGCGCGAACCCCGCCGACGACTCCTGGGTCTCCATCTCCCCCGAGCGCGCGGCGAGCTCGGGCGGATCGGGCAGCGCCGGCCGCTTGCGTTTGGGCTGCGTCGCCTCTGGACTGACGATCACGCTCGGCAACGCCTCGCTGTCGCGCGCCGGCTCGGTCGGCTCGGTCGGCGGCTGCGGTCGTGGCGACGTGGCCGGTGTCATCTGCGGCGTCATCAGCACCGAGGCCGGCATCCCCGACGGCATCCGCACCGGGCCGCTGGGATCGTCCATCTGGATCTCGATGGTGACCGGTCCCGACGCCTGGGCCGCGACCGGGATCGGGACCGGTGCCGGCGCCTCGGCAGCCCCGACGCGGGCGGCCAGCGCGTCCGATCCGGGCCGTGGCCCGACCGGCGGCGGCGTGGTCATCGGCGCCAGCACTCGATGGCGGGCGGCTTCGACCCGGGCGGTGTCGCCGCGCTGGCGTGCTGCCGGCGCGGCCGGCGTGGGGACCCGCGCCGGGGCCGGCGGGGGCTCCGTCGCGACCGGCTGCAGCAGCCGTTCGCCGAGCTCGGTGACGTGGCCGTAGTACTGCGCCAGACACCATGCGACCTGCATCTGGGTCGCGACCGCGCGGACCACATACTTGGCGGTGAAGAAGGCGATCTCGTCGACGGCGTGGCGATCGCTCGGGTCCGACATGGCGACCGTCATGTTGCCGTCCTTGTCGAGCGACACCGGGATGGCGCGGAACTCCACCGCCATGTCACCGGGCAACAGCGCGATCACGGCGGTCGAGAGCCGGGCCAGGGTGTTGGGGTTGATCTGTGGCACCATCAGGCGGCTGCGATAGAACTCGGTCAGCGCCTCGTCGCTGACCGCCCCCACCGCCACCAGGTGCTCACCGACCGTGCCGCCATCCGACGCCTGCAGTGCTCGGGCCGCGGCGAGATGATGGCTCGCGATGAGACCCGCTCGAACCAGTAGCGCTCCGGCGTCGTCGGCCACGATGATCACACCAGGCGCGCCGCATGTTCGGCGAGTCCTGTCGATGGATCATGTCGGCTCCTCCCGACCGCTGTCAACGAAGGCCCATGCGGATCTACCTCGACTACAATGCCACCTGTCCGCTTCTGGACCCGGTCCGCGCAGCCATGTGCGCCGCTTCCGACTTGATCGGAAATCCGTCCTCGATCCACAGCGAGGGGCGAGCCGCGCGGGCGGTGCTGGAGCGGTCGCGGGCCCAGATCGCGGCCCTGATCGACGGCGGTGACCCGGACGGGATCGTCTTCACCAGCGGCGGGACCGAGTCCGACCTGGCCGGGATCGTCGGCCTCGGCCTGGCGGCGGTCGCCGCCGGCGCGCCAGCGCGGGTGCTGGTCCTGGCCACTGACCATCCGGCGGTGCACGGCGCCGCGGCGGTCCTGGCCGGGCGCGGGTTCACGATCGAGCGCATCGCGGTCGACCGCGAAGGCCGCATCGACCACGACGACCTCGCGCGTCGCCTGAGCGCGGGCGCGGCGCTGATCGCCGCCGCCGCGGTCAACCACGAGACCGGCGTGATCGTCGACGTGGCCGGCCTCGCGGACGCGGCGCGCGCCGTCGGCGCGCGCTTGCACGTCGACGCGGTGCAAGCGGCCGGCCGGGTCGCCCTGGGGCCGATCGCGGGGCTCGCCGACACGATCGCCATTTCGGCCCACAAGCTGGGCGGTCCTGCCGGGATCGGGGCGCTGTGGATCCGGGCCGGTGTCGAGGTGGCGCCGCTCGCGCCCGGAGGCCACCAGGAGCGAGGCCGCCGCGCCGGGACCGAGAACGTGATCGGCGCCGCCGGCTTCGCCGCCGCGGCGATCGCGGTCGATCTGGCCCGCACCGGCCTGGTGGCGGCCAACGCGGCGAGGCTGGAGGCCGGCGCGCTGGCCATCGCCGAGGCCCGCGTTCACGGCGGCGGTGCTCCACGGGCAGGCAACACGGTCAACCTCGGCTTCGACGGCGCGCTCGGCGAGGCGATCGTCATGTCGCTCGATCTCGAAGGCGTCGCCGCGTCGACCGGCGCCGCCTGTACCTCCGGCTCGATCCAGCCGTCGCCGGTCTTGCTGGCGATGGGACTGTCCCGCCGCGGCGCGCGGGAGGGCGTGCGCTTCTCGCTGGGGCCGGCGACCACCGCTGACGAGATCGATCGCGTCCTGGCCATGCTGCCAGCGATCGTCGCGCGGGCCCGGGCGGCCGGGGTGTGATGGGACGGCAACGTCCGCTTTCAATCGGCGGCGGCATCGACGCCGATCGGCACCACGTCCCCGACCAGCTCGCACGGCATCAGCGGCGCGCCGAAGGTGGTGCGGGCCACGTCACCGGGCACTCGCGATAGCCCGAGATCGGCGATCGGATCGTCGGTGGCGCCGTGCGGCGCGAACAACTCGGCGTCGCGCAACGCTCGGATCTTGTCGGGCTCGATCGCGGGCGAGAAGCCGCCGCTCACCAGGACCGAGCCATCGGGGAGCAGCGTCAGGCGGTGGCCATAGCGAGCCAGGCCCGGGCTGCCGGTGGCGACCGCCGTGGGCCCCATCCCGGAGCCCGCGCCGCGCCGGATCCGGATGCTCTGCGCGCTTGGACAGGTGAGCGTGCTCGCGCAAACCCCGGGGCTGGCGCCGCCCGCGATCAGCACGTCACCATCGGCGAGCGCCACCGCCGCGGGGTACGCGGTCGGGGTCGCGCCTGGTACGTCGAGCAGCGTGGTGGTCGCGGTGATGGGATCGACGAGGTGAACGAAGGGGGTGTAGGCGGCGTCGTCGATCACGCCGGCGGTGACCGTGAAGCCACCGACGACCACGACCCGGGTGCCGAGCCGCGCGTCGGCGTGGTAGGCGCGGTTGAGGCCCGCCGTCATGGTCGGCCCGGCGGCCAGCGTGGGCGCGCTGTCCAGCATGGCCACCCGGTCGCCAGCCCGCACGGCGGCCGGAAGCGCGGTGAGGTCGCCGCCCCAGACCAGGGCTTCGGTCGCCGACAGCGCGGTGACGGTGGCGCCCAGGCGCGGCTGGCCGTTGACGGCGCCGCCCGAGGTGCCGTCGATGGCGCGCACCGATTCGTGCGCCAGGTCGTCGCCGCCGGCCAGGTTCTTGCCGCCAACGACCGCGAGGCCCTGACCAGGACCGGCGCCGGGCGAGGTCGCGGTGCCGAACAGCCGAGCGGCAGGACCGCCGACCAGCTCGCTGCGCGTGACCGTCCGCGTGCCCGGATCGTAGAGCAGGATCTCGGCCGGCAGCGCGATCGAGCCGGCCCGCATCATCGGCACGTCGGCGGTGACCGAGGTCCAGGGCGCGCCGGTGCCGCCGCTGGGCAGCGCGGCCACGTTGCCGCTGGCCGACGGATCACCGGCGACCCCGATGCCACCGACGACCAGCAGCTTGATCGCGGTGCCTTCCATGCCGAGCACGAGGACCTGGTGGAACGCGCGCGGCAGGACGCCGGTGATCGTGAGCGGGTAGAAGCGGCGATCGACCGGATCGTAGAGCTCGGCGGCGCTCGACACGAAGACGCCCGCCGATGGTGCGAAGGCCGTCGAGTCGCCGCCGGCGGCGCCGATCAGGCCGCCGAGCAGGAGCACCTCGCCGTTGGGCATGGGCGTCGCGCTGTGGAATGCCCGCGCCGTGCTGGCGGTGCCGAGCGGGCAGGCGTAGGCGTCGGTGGCCTGGACCTGGACCTGGATGGTCGCGCCACCGATCAGCGCGACGTCGGCGCGCTCGCCGCGGGCCAGCAACCTGCCAGCTTCGTCGAAGTACTCGACGTACATGGTCACCGGTTCGGTGCGCGCCGGGACCGCGACGTACGGCGTCGTGTCGGCCAGCGACAGCACCGTGTCGCAGCGCAACGAGCGGTCGGCCTGGTCGCGGAACGTGAGCCGCAACCTGGTCGCGCCGGTGACCAGCGGTGGTGCGGTGCCCGGCGTCGGGCAAGCGCCGCCGCTGACCGGCAGCAGGCCGATGAGCTGGTAGCGAACGTCGGGACGGAGGTCGTCACCGCCACAGCCGCTCAGCGCGACCGCCGTCAACACGACGGTCGAGGCCCGGGCCCGGCCCCGCGCGCGGCGCCCGGCGTGGTCGCCGGAGCCGGAGCGAGAGCCGGAGCCAGAGCCGGAGCCAGAGCCGGAGCCAGAGCCGGAGCCAGAGCCGGAGCCAGAGCCAGAGCCAGTTCGACCGTCGACAACTGGCAGGCGATCGACGCACGGACCGTCAGGACGCGATCTTGACGCCATCCTTTTCAAAAGGGTACCACAGCGCTTCCCAGGAGGATCTCATGCGTGACGTCGTCATCGTCGGTGCAGCTCGTACCCCCATCGCCAGTTTTCTCGGCGCGCTGGCATCGGTCTCGGCGCCGCGGCTAGGGGCCACCGCCATCCGGGCTGCGCTCGAGCGCGCCGGCGTTGCCGCGGGCGACGTGCAGCAGGTGCTGATGGGCTGTGTCCTGCCCGCTGGACTCGGGCAAGCTCCGGCGCGGCAGGCGGCCCTGGCCGCGGGTCTGCCGCACGACGTGCCGTGTACGACCATCAACAAGGTCTGCGGCTCGGGCCTGGAGACCGTCATCGCTGGCGCGCGCGCGATCGCGGTCGGCGACGCCGAGGTCGTGGTCGCCGGCGGGATGGAGTCGATGTCGAACGCGCCCCACCTGGTGCGGGGCCTGCGCGGCGGCGTCAAGATGGGCGCCCTCGACACCGTCGACAGCATGGTCCACGACGGACTGTGGGACGTGTACTCGAACCAGCACATGGGCAACTGCGCCGAGCTGTGTGCGAAAGAACGCAGCATCAGTCGTGGTGCCCAGGACGAGTACGCCGCCGAGAGCTATCGCCGGGCGCTGACCGCCCAGAAGGAGGGCCGGTTCGCCGCCGAGATCGCCGCGGTCAAGGTACCGGGCAAGGGTGGCGAGACCGTGGTCGAACACGACGAAGAGCCCGGCCGCGGCAACATCGAGAAGCTGACGTCGCTGCGCGCGGCGTTCCAGAAGGACGGCACGGTCACCGCTGGCAACGCGTCGTCGCTCAACGACGGTGGCGCTGCGGTGGTGCTGATGAGCGGCGACCAGGCCCGGCGGCGCGGCGTGACGGTGCTGGCACGGATCGTCGCGTCGGGTCACCACGCGCAGGCGCCAGAGTGGTTCACGACCGCGCCGGCACCGGCCATCGAGAAGGCGTGCGCGAAGGCGGGCTGGAAGCCGACCACCGTGGATCTCTGGGAGATCAACGAGGCGTTCTCGGTGGTGGCGATCGCCAACAATCAGCTGCTGGCCCTCGATACGGCACGGGTCAACGTGTGGGGTGGCGCGGTCGCGCTCGGCCATCCCATCGGTGCGTCGGGCACCCGGGTGCTGGTCACCTTGCTGGCGGCGATGGCGGCGCGTGGTGCGCGCACCGGCGGCGCGTCACTGTGCATCGGCGGCGGTGAGGGCATCGCGCTGCTGGTGGAGCGGCCGTGACCATCGCTGGCAGCGCGATCAGCAAGCTCGGTGTGGTCGGCGGCGGTCAGATGGGGCAGGGCATCGCGCAGATCGCGGCCCAGGTCGGCATCGACGTCGTGTTGCTCGACGCCAACCTCGAGCTTGCCGAGGCGGCGCTCGGCAAGCTCCGTCGCACGCTCGATCGCCTGGTCGAGCGCGGCAAGCTGGCCGCCGAGCTCCGGGACGCCGCCGTCGCCCGGCTGCGGCCGGCGGGTGATCACGGCGATCTCGCCGATCGCGACTTCGTGATCGAGGCCGCACCCGAGCAGGAGGCGCTCAAGGTCGACCTGTTCCAGCGGCTGGGCGCTGTGATGCGCCCCGAGGCCATCCTGGCCTCGAACACGTCGTCGATCTCGATCACCAAGCTGGCGTCGGCGTCGGGCCGGCCCGATCGCGTGATCGGCATGCACTTCATGAACCCGGTTCCACTCATGAAGCTGGTCGAGATCGTGCGCGGCCTGCCCACCAGCGACGCCACGTTCCAGACCACGGTCGAGCTGGCGCAGCGGTTCGGCAAGACCACGATCGCGGCCCGCGACATCCCTGGATTCATCGTCAACCGGGTGCTGATCCCGCTCCTCAACGAGGCCTGCTACGCCCTCTACGAAGGCCTCGGCTCCGCGCACGACATCGACACCGGCGTGAAGCTCGGCCTCAACCACCCGATGGGGCCACTCGAGCTGGCCGATCTGATCGGGCTCGACACCGTGCTGGCGATCGCCGGCGTGCTGCACCACGAGCTCGGTGACGACAAGTACCGGCCCTGTCCGCTGCTGCGGCAGCACGTGGCCGCCGGCTGGCTGGGCCGGAAGACCGGCCGCGGCTTCTACAGCTACGACAGCAACGGTAACCGCGCGACCGCCGTGGTATGAAGCGGCCGAGACGTGCGCTGGAGCATCAGCTACTTCGGAGTGAAGGATCTCTTCACTCTCATCAACCTGATGGGCGGCGTGATGGGGATCTACCTGGCGCTCGACGGGAATCTCGAGTGGGCTGGCTACGCGATCCTGGCCGGCTACCTCTTCGGTGACACGCTCGACGGGCTGGTGGCGCGGGCGACCGGGACCGGCAATCGATTCGGCTCGGAGTTCGACTCGGCCGCCGACGGCGTGAGCCAGGGGCTGGCGCCGGCCGTCGTGGTGCTCGCCGCCTATCGCGCCGAGGGTCAGACCGGGCTCGGCGTCGGCCTCATGGCCATCCTGATCGCCACCGCGTCGATCCGTCAGGCCCGCTTCGCGGTGGCGAGGTTCGACTATCCGCTGTGCTACTGCGGGCTGCCGAGGACGGTGTCAGGGCTGATCGCGATCTCGTTTCCCAACTCGACGCTGTTCTTCCACGACAGCAGTCTGGCACCGGCCAGCGGGATCGTCGTGATCGGCCTCATGGCGGTCCTGAACCTGGTGCCGGTGCCGTACATGACCCACAAGGGGCGCGCCCTGCAGGGCTACGTCCGGCTGCTGGTGGTGCTGTTTCTGGTGACGCCGTTCCTCATGTTCTTCCTGGCCCGGCCGTTCACCTTCGACCTGCTGTTCGTCTACACGTTCGGTTACGCGCTCGGCGCCTGGATCCCGATCCGCGTCGACGAGCGACGCGCCTACTGGGCGGAGTACAAGCGCTGGGCTGGCGAGGTCGCCACGCTCAGGTGACGGGGCGGCGCCCGCCAACCAGGAGCTGAGCCACGACCAGCAACGTGACCAGCAAGCCGCCGCCGCACATGACCACCGTCACGGTCCGGCGCAGATCGAACGCCAGCCCGAGCGCCACCAGGACCACGAAGGCATCGCGCCGGAACCCGAAGCCGATGGCGCGCACCACCTGCGCCACCACGCCGCGCCGTAGGGTCCCGGAGCTCGACGGGGTGCCGAAGAACCACGGGTACTGGGCGGTGTCGATCGGCAGCCGGCGACGGTGGAGATCGCGGTAGAGCCACGCCTGGGTGGCCAGGCCAACCACCGCGCCGCCCGGTCCGACCCACCACCAGATCTCGCCGGCGCCGCTGCGCGCCAGGCCCACGCCGAGGCCCGCGAGCACCCCGAAGGTGGACAGGTCGTCGGCGATCGAGTCGAGCCACTCGCCGGCTTTCGAGAACTCGAGGCGGAGGCGCGCGATCTCGCCGTCCATGCAGTCGATCACCGAGCCAGCAAACAGCAGCAGCCCGGCGGCGACGCACGCGGCGTAGCCCCCGGTCGCGGCCAGACCGGCGGCGACCAGTCCGCAGGCCAGCGCCACCAGCGTGACCTGGTTGGGCGTGATCGCGGTCCGCACCAGCAGCGGCGTCACCGCGCGGCTCACGCGGCGAGCGACGTGGTACGCGACCACGCCGTCGGCGTCCACCGACTTGCGGAAGGCGCGCTGGAGCTCGCGCTCGACGGCGCGGGCGTCGGCCCGGGTCGTGATCGTCGCGAGCGGCGCGGGCGGTTCGCCGGCGGCGGCGGCGCGGGCCACCGCCTCGGCGGTGTAGACCGCCAGCGCGGTGAGCCGCACGACGGCGGGCGGCGCGGGACCGGCGCCGGTGTCGTCGCCGACCACGACGTCGACCGCGAACCCGCGCGGCGCCGGTCGGCGGGTGAGCGCGGCGAGGACGTCGTCGCGGATCCCGTCGTCGGGACACACGAACCGCACCCCGCCGAGGCGCGCGCGTGCCGCCACCCGCGCGTGCCGAGCGACCAGCGACAGGCCGGCGACGATCGCGGTCGCGCCGATCTCGCCCGTGGTGGGGCTGAGCTCGGGGATGAGCTCGGGGATGAATTCGACCACGGCCCACGGGGCTGAGGTGGCCTGGTCGACGTCGCGGCCGGTCACGTGTGCGTCTCCGAGAGCCAGGTATCCCGCGACGATCGTCGTGTCAAGGCGGCGCCGGGTGGTGGCCGATCCGTCCCGCGTCGCCCGATCCTCGGAGCCGCACCTCGACACGACCCGCGAAGTCCACGACGATGACGCCCCGTGCGCTGGTGGAACGTGGCGTTCCTCGCTGTGGGCCTGATCGGGCTCGGCTTCTTCGCCGCGAGCGTCGGCCCCGAACGGCTGTTCGGCGAGCTCGATCGCCTCGGCTGGACGGTGGCGCTGGTCGCAGCGGTGAACGGCGTCACGCTGCTGGTCGACAGCGCGGTGCTCTCGGTGTGCCTCGGCGCGCCGCTGCGTCTTGCGAGCTACGCGCGGATCCTGCGCGCGCAGGTCGCGGGCCACGCCATCAACACCGTGACCCCGACCGGCAACCTCGGTGAGGTGACCAAGTACACCATCCTGACCCAGACCTGGAGCAAGCAGGAGGTCGGCGCGGCCCTGCTCAGCGCCAACCTGGTCGGCCTGGGGGCCAACGTCGTGTTGCTCGTGCTGGCGCCGCTCGCCGCGCCGCTGATGCTCGGGCTCACCGGTCCGGTCGCGCGGGTGTTCTACGTCGCCGCGGCGGTCTCCGCGGCGCTCGGCGGCGTGCTGGCGGTGGTGGTCGTCAGGGGCCCCGGCACCTGGCCGTTCCACGTCGTCCGCCGGCTGGGCGTCTCCGAGGCCAAGGTCGAGCGGGCCCGGACGGCGTGGCGCGAGGTTGCGGACACCGCGCGGGCCCGCCTCACCGGCCGCCGTCGGGCCGCGGCGGTGGTGCTGGCGCTCGTGAGCCGCGGCCTGTCGGTCGCGGAGATCGCCGTCATCCTGGCGCTGGTCGGCGTCGACGCCCATCCGCTGGTGCCGTTCCTGTTCGTCGCCAACGGCCAGATCATCTCGTGGGTGACGTCCTTCGTCCCCATGCAGGCCGGCACCGGCGAGGGCGGCGGCTATGCGCTGTTCCGGTCCCTGGGACTCGATCCAACCCAGGGCGTCGTGGTCGAGCTGGTCCGGAAGTGTCGGATCGTGGTGTGGCTGATCATCGGGCTGGCGCTGCTCGGCACCGCGACCCTGAGCGGGCGGAAGCGCAGGTCGGCACCCGATCGGGCTAGCTGATCGGGCTAGAACACCGAACGGTTTGGAACGGATCTGATTTCGCGACGTTCGGCATCCGCTTGCCCTGAGCGAGGCCGCGGAGCGGCCGAGTCGAAGGGCGCATCTCGACGAAGTCCGTCCTTCGACACGGACCGCGCTTGCGCTCGGTCCGGCTCAGGACGACCGGTGGGGGAGCGCAGCCGAACGGACTGCCGACGGTTTCAAACCGATCGGTGTTCTAGCTGAGGCGGGCGGCGAGCTTGTCGGCGGCGCGGGTGGCGAGGGCCATGATCGTCACCTGCGGGTTGACGCCGAGCGAGCTGGGCACCGCCGCGCCATCGACCACGTAGAGCCCCGGGGTGTCGTGGATCTGGTGGTCGGCGTCGACCACCGAGCTGCGCGGATCGGTGCCCATGCGCGCGGTGCCGAGCGGATGGAAGGCGCTCAGCTCGAGATCGTGCGGGCGGAGGCGAGCATCGCGAAGGCGGGTGAGATCGGCCTCGCTGCGGACCTCGTTGAAGCCGTGCACCGGCAGCATCACCCGCCGGGCCCCGGCGGCGAAGAAGACGCGGGCCAGGATGTCGACGCCGCGCTTGAGCCGGGCCAGGTCGGCGTCGCCGAGGTTGTACGTGATCAGCGGCTGATCGCGGACCAGGCGCACCCGGCCGCGCGACTTGTCGGCAACCATCACGCCGAAGCTCGCCACGCGATCGAAGCCCTCGGCGAGCTCGACCAGCGCCGGGCCGATCTGCGGCATGAGGCTGACCGACAAGTCGAGCGGCAAGGACGTGCCCTCGAACAGCAGGCCGTCGTCGGCGAACTCCTCGATGGAATAGCCCTGCGGCACACCGTCCCAGCTCGCGACTCGCTCGTCCATCACCGCGATGGCGCCGGTGGCGGGATGGATCGACAGGTTGCGGCCGAGCTGCCCCGAGGCGTCACCGAGACCGTTGCGCATCAGGAACGTGGGCGTGAGCAGGGTGCCGCAGGCGACGACCACGGCGCGGGCGCGGACCGTCACGGTGCGTCCGCCGCGGGCGCGCCCGACGACGCCGACGGCGCGGCCACCCTCGATGATGACCCGCTGGGCGCGCACGCCCGTGAACAGCTCGGCACCAGCCTTGAGCGCCATCGGCACGTACGACACGTTGGTCGAGCGCTTGGCGTCGGTCGGGCAGCCGAAGCAACACACGCCCTTGCCGTCGCAGTCGGGCGCGTTGCGGCGCAGGGGCGCATGCTTGTAGCCGAGCGCCGCGGCGCCGCGGGCGACGACGCGGGCGCATCCGCCCAGGAACTCGGGGCGCACCGGCGCCACGCCGAGCACGCCCTCGACGCGCTCGAAGTACGGTGCCATGCGCTCCGGCGTGAGCTCGGTGAGCCCGAGATCGTGTTGCCAGTGGGCGAGGATCCGGTCCGGGGCGCGGTAGCAGGTGCCGGAGTTGACCGTGGTCGAGCCGCCGACGTTCATGCCGAGCGGGATCGGGATGGGCACGTTGCCGATCGAGAACGTCACGCCGCCGTTGCGGTACAGCTTCTTCTGCATCGGCAGCGGCCGGCCGTTGAACTCGCTGCGGTCGACGTAGTTGCCCTCCTCGAGCATCACGACCGCGACGCCGGCCTCGGCCAGCTCGCGCGCCGTCACCGCGCCGCCGGCGCCGGTACCGATGACCACCACGTCGACCTCGACCGCGACGTCACCGCCCAGCGCCGCGGCGTCGTGGACCCGATCGCGAAACCAGGCCGGTCTGGGCTCGGAGCGGGAGCCGGCGCCGCCGCCAAACGAGTACACGCAGCCCACCTCCTTGAAGAAGGACGGATCGCCGAAGTGCGCCATCTTGAGCGGCGACATCAGGCCGCGCAGCGCGCTGCGTCGCGCCATGCCGGCGTCGCGCCAGCGCTCGAGCATGGCGACCCGGTCGGCCGCCGGCACGCTCGCCAGGCCGCGGCGGTGGTGCAGCCAGGACAGGCCATCGAACAGCCGCACCAGGCCGCGGTAGGCGGTCTGCGCCGGTCCCGGCAGGTCGTCGAGGAAGTCCTCGACCCGCGCCACGGTGGCGGCGTTGGCGCCCGGGAAGATCTGGCCGGCGGGCAGCGTGGCCTCGGCGATCGCCACCATCGTGGCCCGCTCGCGGTCGGTGAACACTGCCATCTGGCGAGCCTAGCCGGATTGGTTCGATGGTTCAACGTGTAGCGGCTTCACCGCCTCGACCCCTGCTACAGGCCGGCGGGCAGGGCGCGCGCGAAGCCGGCGTCGAGGAAGCCGTAGCTGGCTTCGATCGACGCGCCGATGAAGATCTCGCCGGACTCGACCGCCGCTTGTCCCGCAACTCGCAGCCCGGAGGCGCGATTGAGCTGCCACGTCCAGCCAACCTCGCCGGCGAGTCGGGCCCCGAGCTCGGTGGTGTCGACGTCGTCGTCCGAGGCCAGCAACGAGGCACCGACGTCGAACGTCCCCAGCAGCTCGCCGTGATCGCCGTGGGCGAACCTGCGCCACCGGCCGGTCACGGCCGCGGCCCATGGTGCCGGCGTGCTGGTGATCCGGTAGCGCGCATCGAGCGTCGCGAAGGCGTCGCTGTTGAGCCCGAGCTGGCGCGCTGCACGGGCGCGCACCAGCGCCATCTCGAAGCGGCCCTCGGCGGTGGCTTGCTCGTCGCTGTAGCGGAGGTCGCGCAGCAGGTAGCTCTCGCCGACCAGGATCTGGACATCGATCCCGGTGGGGCGACCGTCGAAGCTGGGATCGCGCAGCACCTCGAGGAGCTCGTAGGTGGTGCCAGCGTCGGGCTCGCCGAGCAGCACGCCGGCCTCACGCAGCACGGCGACCGTGGCGGTGAGCTGGCGGTAGCCGGTGCGATCGCGGCGCAGCGCCCACCACGTCGCCTGCAGCCGGCGGGCGAGCGAGTCGTCGATCGGGCGCCCGAGCGCGCGGGCGCGTTCGAGCACCGAGGCGACCTGGTGGACACGCATGCGGGTGCCGGCGTCGAGCAGGCGGCCGTAGCCGCCGCCGATGGCGACCCCGACGTCGACCGCCACGCGGCCGTCGCGGATGTCGTTGGCCGGATCGTCCTCGATGATCGACATGTAGTGAAGCCGACCGGCGAGCGCGACCTCGCCGACCCCGTAGGCGCCCGAGGCGGTGTAGGCCCGGAAGTCGCCGCCGGCGGCGACGTCGAGGATGACGAGGCGCGAGCCGGCGCGGTCGGGGGCATCGGTGGGGTTGAACAGCCCCGCGACCACGTCGGCGTCGGCGGTGACGCCCCACGCTGACCGCTCGCGCTCGAGCCGCCGCGCGTAGCGACTCTCGGCGTCGAGGTCGAAGGTGGCGCGCTCGCGCAGGGTGTCCCATCCCAGGCTGGCGGCGCCGACGACGAACGTCAGCGACTCGCTGGTGCCGAGCACGTCGTCGTCCCAGGCGGGCGCGCCGTCGACGGTGGCCGGATCGCCGCCGCCGAGGATGGCGTCACCGAGGCCGGCCGGCGCCGGCGTGGCCCGCACGTCGATGCCAGCATCGGGCCGCGGGGTCGGGGTCGGCGTCGGGGTCGGGGTCGGGGTCGGCGTCGGGGTCGGGGTCGGCGTCGGGGTCGGCGTCGGGGTCGGCTTCGCGCCCAGCCTGGCCAGGCTCTTGCGGGCCAGCTCGCGCTGCGCCCGATCGCGCGAGCTGTCGCCAGCGATGCGTTCGAGCGCCGGGATCGCCGCCGGATCGCCGAGCTTGCCGAGCGCCTCGATCGCGATCTCACCGATGATGTCGAACGACTCGCCCTCGGCGACCCGGGTCAGGACCGGCACGGCGCGCTTGTCGCCACCGGCGCCGAGCCGGCGCGCCGCCTCGCGCCGCTTCTCCTTCCAGGCCGCCCGATCCATCCCGTCGGGTTGCTTCTCGATGATCGCGATCCATCCCGCGACGTCCTCCTGGGCGTGGGCCGGAGCGATCATCGCGATGCCGACGACCGCGGCCGCGGCGCCGGCGAGACCCCAGGCGCGGCGCATCACCGGTCTCCGTAGTCGAGGCAGGCCGGGTCTTCGTACGGCGTCGGCGAGCCGGGCGCCTGCAGCTCGTCGCACGTCGACGAGATCACGCACGCGATCACGACCCGGGCCCGCTCGTCGACCATGGTCTCGAGCCGGTTGACGCACTGGCCCCAGTCGCGGCAGCCATCGCAATCGGTGCCGTCGTCGTTGCGGGCCTCGAGCGGATAGGCGCCGCACTCGACCAGGCGCCAGCACGCGTCCTCGATGGTGCGCGCGCTATCGTCGCAGCCGGCCAGCGCGCCGCCGGAGGCGCAGGCGCCGCGCGCCCCATCGATGCTCTCGGTGTCATCACAGGCCGCGCCGCACAGAGCCAGCATGGCAGCCACAAGCGAGGGACATCTCATCGCCGCCGATCATACGAGAAAACCCGGCGCGAAACCGCGGCGAGCCGGCGCCCGGTGGCATTGATGAACGCGCGCTGCGCCGCGCTACGCGTCGGCGGAGGGCTTCTTCTTGCGTGCCAGCGCAGTGGCCGGGACGTCGAAGCTCTGCGCTACCAGCTCGGCGATGTCGAGGACCTTGACGTGCTCGTCCTGGTTTCGCTGCTTCACGCCATCGGTGACCATGATGTTGCAGAACGGGCAGGCGACCGCCACCGCGTCGACCTTGGTGGCCAGGATCTCGTCGGTGCGGTTGAGGTTGACCCGCTCGCCGTGCTCCTCCATGAACATGCGGCCGCCGCCGGCGCCGCAGCAGAACCCGTGACGCTTGTTGCGGGTCAGCTCGGTGACGCCGCCGGCCGGCGCCAGGGCGGCCAGGATGTCGCGCGGGGCGTCGAACTCGCCGTTCCAGCGGCCGAGGTAGCAGCTGTCGTGATAGGTGACGGTGTCGACCGGCGAGCCGCCGACGGTGAGCCGGCCGCTCTCGATCAGGTGGCTGATGAGCTGGGTGTGGTGCACGACCTCGAAGTCGGCGCCGAACTGCGGGTAGTCGTGGCGGAGCGTGTGCAGGCAGTGCGGGCAGCTGGTGACCACCTTCTTGACGCCGGCGCCCTTCAGCGTCTCGACGTTCTGTTCGGCCAGCATCTGGAACAGCATCTCGTTGCCGGAGCGGCGCGCCGGATCACCGGTGCAGCCCTCCTGGTGTCCGAGCACGGCGAAGTCGACCTTGGCTTGGCGCAGCACCTTCACCATGGCGCGGGTCTGCTTGATGATGCGGGCGTCGAACGCGCCGGCGCAGCCGACCCACAGCAGATATTCGGGATCGGGGTGACTTTCGAGCAGCGGCACGTCGAGGCCGTCGGCCCAGTCCATCCGCTTGTCGTTGGCGATGCCCCACGGGTTGGACTGCCGTTCCATGTTCTTGAACGCGCGGGCCAGCTCGCTGGGGACCTTCTCCTGCTCGAGGACCAGGTTCTGGCGCATCTGGATGATCTTCATCGGGTGCTCGATGAAGACCGGGCACACCTCCTGGCACGCGCCACACGTGGTGCAGGCCCACAGCGTGTCCTCGGCGACCCGGCCGCCGGTCAGGCGCGGCAGGTCGGCCTGGCGGGTCTCGAGCTCGGTCAGTTCCGTTCGCGCTGCGACCAGATCCGGGTGCTCGTGGCCAGGCTGGTCGAGCCCGCTGCGGGTGGCGTACTCGCCGAGCCCGAGGACGGTGCGCCGAGCGTCAGCGATGGCGTCGCCGAGCGCGACGCGATCGAGCATCTCGTAGCGGATGTCGTGGATGAGCTGCATCGGCGACAGGTTCTTGCCGGTGGCGTAGGCCGGACAGTAGTTGCTGCAGCGGGCGCACTCGGTGCAAGCGTAGGTGTCGAGCAGGCTCTTCCACGAGAACTGCTCGTAGCTGCCGACCCCCCACTGGGTCTCGTCCTCGAGATCGAGCTTGGGCAGGTCGAGCGTCCGCTTCGACAGGTTGCGCGTGAAGATGTTGGGCAGCGCGCCGAGCAAGTGGATGTGCTTGGAGTAGGGCAGGTAGTTGAGGAAGGTGAGCAGGATGAGGATGTGCAGCCAGTAGCCCACCGCGGCCCCGCGATCGGCGACCGCCGGTGACAGCGGATCGAGCCAGGTGGCGAGCAGGTTCGAGATCGGCATGCCCGACGGTGCGTGGCCGCCGCGCGCCAGCTCACCGGCGATGTGATAGCCGTGGTGAAGGAAGTGGGTCAGCATCAGCGACCCGATCGCGCCCAGGATGAGGCCAGCGTCGAGGCTCCACGGGATGAGCTTGGGCCGCACCAGCGTCCGCCGCAGCGCTGCCCACGTGACCATCAGGAGCACGATCAGATTGAAGACGTCGATCGCGGTGGTGAGCGGTCGCAGCAACAACTCCGGCAGCCAGCGTTGCATCGCCAGCGCCGGCACGATGCTGGCGACCAGCAGATCGCCGGTCCCGATCGTGATCAGCAGGAAGCCCCAGAAGATGAACAGGTGGTGCTTGCTGGTGCGGTGCAGCGGACCTTCCTCGGCGACCTTCTTCTGACCGAAGAAGTAGACGCCGACCGAGACCAGGCGCGCGACGATCTGGTCGAGGCGCGGCCGCGGCTCCTTGGCGCCGGTCGCCACCGCGCGGCCGAAGATCCACATGGTCCGCGCGAAGAACGTGAACGAGGTGGCCAGGAGCACGATGAAGATGAATGTATTCATGGAGTTCCCTCGCTAACCAACGCGGTTTAGCACGGCCGCTCGGCGGGAGTCTCGGCGAGGAAAGCTCAGAAACGGCGATCGCGACGCAACTCCGGGCGCGAGCTGCCGAGAGGACAGGTCAGGAAAGCAGGAGACCCCCGTGAACCAGACCCAGCATCCCTTTGGCGATCCTTCGGCGACCCAGTACCACCAGCAGTCGGAGCTGATCGCCGAGCTGCGCCGCCGCGCGACGTTGCCCCCGGCGGGACCGTCGTCGCGCGATCCGCTGGCGTCCGTGCACGGCGAGATCGACGCGCCGGCCAGACATGGCTGGACCGTCGTCGCTGCGGTCTTGTTCATGGCCGCGATGGCCGGGTGCCTCGCGGTGGCGACGATGGTGTAGGCGAACGCTTCCGGAGCCGGCGGTGTACGATATCCGCAGATGCGGGGGATCGCACTCGTGCTCGCGCTGGCGGTGACGCTGGCTCCCGGCTGCTCGTTGCTGACCGTGCGCGGCGCGCCGTCGTCGGACCCCGGCGTGCGCCCGGTCGCTTGCACGCAGTCGCGGTTCGCGCCGATCGTCGACACCGTGCCGGCGGCGGTGCTGCTCGGCATCGCCATCGCGGTGCTCGCCGATATCAGCAACGATCCGGCGGGCAACGAAGGCCGGGCGCTCGCCGGCGGTGTCGTGGTGGTGGTGTTCGGCGTGCCCGGGCTGCCGTTCGCGGCGTCGGCTTGGTACGGCTACGCCAAGACTGGACGCTGTCGGGGGATGAACCGCGCGCCGCTGCCGGCGCCGCCACCGGTGATGTTCCCGGCGCCACCGCCCGCGGCGCCGGCCGGTCCGTCCGGCGCCTGACCCACGGGCTGCGGCTGCGGCGACGGTCCTATGCGTTGACGACTTCGTCGCGCAGAAAGTCCCGCTTCTTGCCCGCGATCCCGCACGCCACGCGCGCCGCGTTCCAGCCGCACACCAGGTCGCCCTCGAGGCCGAGCGGGGTGAGCACCTGGCTCGAGGCCAGGGTCAGGTTCTTGATTCCGGTGGCGTAGGGCGCCGCGGCCAGGCCGGCTGCGCCTTCGAGCGTGCCGCGCCACACCGACGCCATGACCGCCGGCAGCCCGCGCCCGACCTCGTACGAGCTGCCGCCACCGGCCAGCGGCGGCGTCGACTCGTGCGGCGAGTGCGCGAGCACGAGGTGGTCCATGAAGTACGGCATGATACCGTCGAGCGCGGCGAACAGGCGCCCGCGCAGCGCCGCGGCCCGCGGCGCCAGCGCCGCCGCGCTCGGACCGGCGCCCGCCGTCTCGTCGTCGCCGGCCGGCAGCACCGACGCCAGCGTGATCACGACGCGGCCTTGATCGTCGGCCTCGCCGGCATGGATCGCGAAGCCGTCGGCGCCGTGCGGCGACGGGTCGTCGCCGAACACGAGCACCGTCGGCGACATCCCTTCCGGGACCGCCGCGGCGTCGACCACGATGTTGAGCGTGTAGCGCCAGCCGATGCGGCGCTGGGCGTCGGCGAGCTCGACCAGTCGCCGCGGCGGCTTCTTGCCCAGCATCGCGACCAGGTCGCCGAGCGGCAGCGCCGCCACCACCTGGCCGGCGCCCAGCTCCTCGCCGCTCGCCAGCCGCACGGCGGCGATCTTGCTCCAGCCCTGCACCAGCTCGGTGACCTCGCCGCTCCGCACCTCGCCGTTGGCGGCCACCAGGCGTTCCAGGAGCAGCTCGCGGATGCCGGTGCCGTCACCGCGCAACGCCGGCGCGCCCTGGCGCCACAGCTCGAGCGCGCGCGCCACCGCGATCGGCGGCGGATCCACGGCGCGGCCGCCGACCGCGGCGGCGGCGCGGGTCAACGCGGCCACCGGCGCCGGCGCCGCCGCGACCGACGTCCACCACTGGTGCGCCACCTCGGCGGCGCGGGCGGCCTGCTTGACCGCGTCGCGGCGCTCGAAGAAGCCGACGCCAGGAAAGGCGTCCTCGCCGTCGAGGAGCGCGTCGGCGGCGTGGGCGACCGCGGTGGCGCCGGCCCACGCCGCGAGCACCGCCGCCGCGACGTCGGGAAGCTCGCGCTCGAGCTCACGAGCCTGCGCGCTGAGGTCGGCGCTGAGATCGACGCGCAGGTCGCGACCGACGAGCTGGGCGGCGGTCCGGACCTCACGGCCGCGCCGCTTCAGCGCGTGGTCGAGTCCCAGGTCGCGCACCACCCGCGCCGCAGCGCCCGCCCCGCGACCGGGCAACACGCCGGGTTCGACCGGAAGCTTGAACGGGCCCAGCGTGTAGCGTGCCGGTTGGTCCTCGCGGCCGATCACCAGCGTACGCAGGCCGCGGCGCGCGCACAGCGCGGCGCAGCACAACCCGGCGAGGTCGTCGCCGACGACGATCAGGTCATAGGAGTTGGTCGGCATCGGCGTCGGCGGCGCCGGGCGCGGCCCGGATCACGACCGTGCGACCTTCGCACACGAGCCGGCCCTGAGCCAGCGCGCGCGCGACCGCCGGTAACAACCGGTGTTCCTCGACCTGGATGCGGCGGTGGAGCGCCGCCGCATCGTCGGTGGCCAGGACCGGCACCGCGCGTTGCGCGATGATCGGTCCGGTGTCGACGCCGGTGTCCACGAAGTGCACCGTGACCCCGGCGACCTTGACCCCGTGGGCCACGGCCTGCGCCGGCGCGTCGTGACCGGGGAAGGCGGGGAGCAACGACGGATGGGTGTTGACGATCCGCAACGGGAACGCGGCGACGAACGTCGGCGTCAGCACGCGCATGAAGCCGGCCAGGATCACCGCCTCGGCGTCGTGGGTCGCGAGCGCGGCGAGCAACGCGTGCTCGAATCGATCGCGGTCGGCGAAGTCGCGGTGATCGACCACCGCCACCGGCTTGCCGGCGGCGCGGGCGACCTCGAGCGCGCCGGCGTCGGGCCGGTTGGAGACCACCACGGCGATCTCGGCCGGTGCCAGCCTGCCGGTGGCCTCGGCGGCGAGCAGCGCCGCCAGGTTGGAGCCGCGGCCGCTGACCAGGACGCCGAGCCGCATGAGGATGCTACTCGCCCGAGTAGCGGCTGGGCGCACCGCCGGCGCGCGGCACCAGCCGGCCGACCGGACGCGCGCTCCACGGCGCGAGCGCGGTGACGGTGGCGCTGGCGTCGTCGGCGGGCACCACGATCACCATGCCGAGGCCCATGTTGAACGTGCGCCGCAGCTCCTCGTCGGCGACGCCGGCGGTGGCGATCAGGCGGATCACGCCCGGCACCTCCCAGCGGTCCGGATCGAGCTCGACGGCGAGCGTCTCGTCGGCGAGAAACCGGGGCGGGTTCTCGACCAGCCCGCCACCGGTGATGTGGGCGGCGGCCTTCCAGGGCAGCTGGCGCAGGGCGCGAAACGCGGCGGCGTAGATGATGGTCGGCGCCAGCAGGGCGTCGGCGACGCTGGCGCCGGCCAGCAGGTCGGGGCGGGCGTCGAACGGCAGGCCGAGCACGTCGAGCACCACCTTGCGTGCCAGCGAGTGGCCGTTGGAGTGCAAGCCGCTCGACGGCAGGCCGATCACCACGTCGCCGGCGACCAGATCGGTGCGCGGGCGGATGGCGGCGCGATCGACCACGCCGACGCAGAAGCCCGCCAGGTCGTAGTCGTGGGCGGCAAACAGGCCGGGCAGCTCGGCGGTCTCGCCGCCGACCAGGGCGCAGCCGGCCTGTCGGCAGCCCTCGGCGATGCCGGCGATCACGGTGGCGGCGACGTCGACGTCGAGCGCACCGGCGGCGAAGTAGTCGAGGAAGAACAGCGGCTCGGCGCCGGTGACCAGGACGTCGTTGACGCACATCGCGACCAGGTCGATCCCGACGGTGTCGTGGCGGCCGGTGGCGAGCGCGGTCTTGAGCTTGGTGCCGACGCCGTCGGTGCCCGAGACCAGGATCGGCTCGGCCAGCCCGGTCGGGATGCGGCACAGCGCCGCGAACCCACCGATCCCGCCCAGGACCTCCGGTCGCATCGTGGAGCGCGCGAGCGGCCGGATGCGGTCGACGAGACGGTTGCCGGCATCGATGTCGACGCCCGCGTCCTTGTACGTGATCGCCATCGAGCCGCGGTTTCGCACGAAACGCCGCGCGTGGCCAGCCCCGTGCCGTGCCGGTCGCCGCGGCGCGCCGGCTGGTGCCGCACCCGATCTCCTCGCTTTGACTCCCCGGCGCGGTGTCCGTAGGATCGCGCGGTGGTCCCGCCGCGCCTCCGTGTCGACGTCGTCGTCCCGGCCCGGAATGCGGAGGCCGCGTTGCCGCTGATCCTGGCCGCGCTGGCGTCGCGCGACGTGCGCGCCGTGATCGTCGTCGATCGGGCGTCGTCGGACGGCACCGCCGGCGTCGCCCGCGACCGCGGCGCGATCGTGGTGCGCGAACCGTCGGGCGGCTACGGCGCGGCGTGCCAGCGCGCCATGGCGCACTTCGTCGAGCTGCCCGAGCCGCCCGACGTGGTGGTGTTCGCGCCCGCCGACGCTCACCTCCGCGCCGGCGATCTGGCGGCGCTGATCGGCCCGATCGCCGACAAGGACGCCGAGCTCACGATCGGCGTCCGCGGCGCCGGCGGCGCCATGCGCGACCGGGTCGTGCTCGGGCTGATCAAGGCGGTCTACCGCCATCGCTTCCACGACGCCGGACCGGTGCGCGCCATCCGGTATCCGGCGCTGGTCGCGCTCGGCATGAGCGACCCTGCCGACGGCTGGAACGTCGAGATGCTGGTGCGCGCGCTCAAGCTCGGCCTCGGGATCATGGAGGTCGCGGTCGGTGACGGAACGCCGCGCGCGCGACTCGGCCTGCGGGCGGCCGCACTTGCGGGCGGTCGATCGTTGTTCCACATTCTGCGTCACGCTACCGTGCGGTAGGGCCGAGCCAAGGTGGAGCCAGGCCGGCACCAGGCTGGAGCCAGAGGCCGGAGCCAGGGAAAACGCATGACCGAGCATCTGATCGATCGTTTCGCCAAGGACTACGACGCCGGCACGGTGCTGTTTCGCGAGGGCGATCCGGGCGACTTCATGTACGTCATTTAGTCGGGCTCGATCGAGATCCGGCGCGAGATCGGCGAGCTCGAGCGCGTGCTCGCCGTCTTGCCCGCCGGTGAGTTCTTCGGCGAGATGGCGCTCATCAACGCCCGCCCGCGGTCGGCGACGGCGGTGGTGCGCGAGGCGTCGCGGCTGCTGGTCATCGAGCCGCGGACCTTCGAGGCCATGCTGCGCGGCCGGGTCGAGATCGCGGTCCGTCTGATTCGCACCCTGGCGTCCCGACTCGAGCGCGCCAACCAGCAGATCGAGCTGTTGCTGCTGCCAAACGCCAATCACCGGGTCGTCCAGTGCCTGCGCCGGATGGCCGACGAGCAGATCGCCGCGGCCGGCGCCACCGGCGCTGCCGACAGCGCGGTGTACTTGCCGGTCGACGTGAACGACCTCGCGGTGCGAGTCGCGCTGGCGCCGCACGAGGTCGCCGACGTGCTCGGCCGTCTCGGCCAGGCCCGCCTGGTCATGACTGCCGAGGAGGCCGGGGTCACCGGCGCCGGCTACGTCATCCCCGAGGTCGGCCGCCTGCTCGAGTTCCTGGAGTTCCTGGAGCTACGCGAGCGCTACGGCGAGTTCTGACCCGTCGGGTTCGTCAGGCCGGTCGTCAGGCAGCCGCGACGCCGTCGCGGATCTCGCAGATCTTGCGAACCAGGCGTGGGATCTCGTCGTTCTTGCCGTGGATGATGGTCTCGATCTCGGGCGCCATCTGGTGCAGCTGCGACGACAGCGCCGACGAGCTGGTGCCGGTCAACAGCGTCGGGATCACCGCGGCGATGAACGACCCTTCCCAGATCTCGCGGACCGCCGACGCCGCCGACGTCGCCTGCACGATCTTGAACCCCTCGGCCTCGAGCGCTCGCGCGATATCCTCGCGCTCGCTCTCGATCTCGTTCACGACAAGGATGGAAGAAGCAGACATCGCAACCTCTCGAACGGCGCCCCGCGCGCGGGTCGCCTAGGCTGTTCTGGGTAGCATCAGCGACCGAACCATTACCAGACTGCCGCCAACTACGCGAGCAAATTTGCGGGGTTTTGCGCTTCCCCGCGATCTGCCCCACGCCTGCTCGGACCCAGCGCCTTGCGGGATGAGCCAGGTTTGGGTATCTACGCGGGTCCATGGCCTGGTGGTCTCGCACGGGGGGTCTTGCGACCGAGCCCAAGAAGTCGGTCCCCAAGGGGATCTGGATCAAGTGCGAGAAGTGCAGCACCACGATCTACGAGGACGACCTGATCGCGAATCTACGGGTTTGCGGCAGCTGCGGGCACCACCTCCGCATGTCGACCGACGAGCGGATCCAGATGATGCTCGATGGTCCGTGGGTCGAGCACGACGAGCATCTGGAGAGCGCCGATCCGCTCGGGTTCCGCGTCGATGGCAAGCGGTACTCCGATCAGCTCAAGGCGGCCAACCGCAAGACCGGCGGTGGTGACGCCTATCGCGCCGGCACCGGGACCGTCGGCGGCATCGCGGTCGAGCTCGGCTGTTTCGTGTTCGAGTTCATGGGCGGCTCGATGGGATCGGTGGTCGGCGAGAAGATCACGCGTCAGTTCGAACGCGCGCTCGCGCACCGGCGGCCGGCGGTGCTGCTGTCGGCCTCCGGGGGCGCCCGCATGCAGGAGGGCGTGCTGTCGTTGATGCAGATGGCCAAGACGTCGGCGGCGCGCTCGCGTTTGCGCGAGGCGCGGGTGCCGTACATCTCGATCTTGCTCCATCCCACCACCGGCGGTGTCGCGGCCTCGGTCGCCATGCTCGGCGACGTGATCCTGGCCGAGCCCGATGCGCTGATCGGCTTCGCCGGACCACGCGTGATCGAGCAGACCATCCGCCAGCAGCTGCCGCCCGGCTTTCAGCGCTCGGAGTTCCTGCTCGAGCACGGCATGGTCGATCAGGTCGTGACGCGGAGCGCGCTCAAAGCGACGCTCGAGCGCTGCTTGCGCTGGTTCAGCGCGCCGCCGGCGTCGACGGTGATCCCGGACCCCAGCGACCCGCCCGCCGACACCGTCGACAGCGACGATTGATCGTCGTGCGCGTCACCACTGCGCGCGCTGGTCGGGCGCCAGGCGCAGCTCGTCGACCGGGATCGGCGCGACCTCGGCGTGGGCCAGGAAGGGCGACGGGTCGAGGTAGCGCAGCGCTCCGCCGATCTCGATCTCGAGGGCGAAGTGCAGGTGTTGCTCGCCGCTGTAGATCCCGGTCTTGCCGAGCGTGCCGAGCAACTGGCCGGGAGTCACCTCGTCGCCGACCTTCAGCTCGGCCGCGATCTCGTCGAGGTGCATGTAGGCGGTGAACACGCGCTCGGGGTGCTCGATGCGAACGTAGCGGCCACTGCGCCCATCGCGACCGCGCGTGCTGTGCTCGACCCGGACCACGGTGCCCCAGGCCACGGCGACCACGGGACGCCCGCGAGGCCCGGCGAGATCGACGCCGCAGTGGCCCTGGCCGCAGCGGCCGGGATCCGAGACGCCGTCGCGATGGGCGCCGAACTTGCGGGTGCTGCGCGCGGGGGTGAGCTCGGTGGTGCCGGTGACCGGGTGGACCCAGTCGTGGAGGGTCGGGCGTTCGTCTTCGAGGGCGACCAGATCGATCGCCTGGGGTTCGGTGACGGTTTCGGCGTCGGTTTCGGCGTCGGTTTCGGTTTCGGCTTCGGCGACGGTTTCGGCTTCGGCTTCGGTTTCGGTTTCGGCGACGGCCTCGGCCTCGGCGACGGTTTCGGTCGCGGTCTCGGTCTCGGCGACGGGTGCGGGGAGGGGTACGGCTGCGGCTGCGGCTGCGGTGCCGGCCGCGGCTGCCTCTCCTGATGCCGGCGCTCCTCGCTCCACGACCGTCACCGCCGCACTGCTCATCACCGCGGCGAACGCGACCGCGATCCCGATCGCCGGCATCGCGATGCGGGCCCCGAGTCGCCGCGGCGCGGTGCTCTCCATGATCGTCGGCGTCACCGCCGCCCGCGCCGGTGCCGCCGCGACCCGCGTACCGGTGACACAGCGCGGGCACCACAGGGCGACCCGGCCGTCGTCGCCGATCACCGGACGCGCGGCGTGCAACCCGATCGGGTCGCCACAACCTGCGCAGGTTCCGACGCAGCTCACGGCTCGATGCTACCAATCCGGCCCCGCATGCAACGGGCACGCGACCACGATTCCAACTGTGCCGCGAGGTCGCACCTCGTCGCTGGTTGGCTCGTTTGCGGGCCAGGGTGCGATGATGCTGGCGATGCGCCGGGATCTGCCATGACCGCCCGCAAGCTCGAGGATCGCCTGGCCTGGCTCGCCGCCGTCGAGCACGGCGCCGAGTCGCTCGATGTGGCCGCGGTCCGCGACGCGCTCCGGAGCAAGATCGGCATCCTGGTGGCGGCGGCGGCGAGGCTGGTCGCGACCCGCGAGCTCGCGCCGCTGTACGACGAGCTGGCACCGGCGTTCGCACGCCTCCTCGAGCGCGGCGTCGAGCGCGATCCCGGCTGTCGGGGCAAGATCGCCATCGCCCGGGCGTTGCACCAGCTCGATCGCTGGCAGGACGAGGTCTTCGTGCGCGGCGTGACGTGCGTGCAAGCCGAGCCGGTGTGGGGCGGTCACGACGACACCGCCGCCGAGCTGCGGGGCGTGTGCGGCCTGGCCTACGCCCACGCCGGCCGCGCTGACGCGCTCGACGTCCTCGCCGAGCTGCTGGCCGATCCGCAGCGCATCGCGCGGACCGCCGCGGCCCAGGCGCTGGGCGATAGCGCCCGCCCCGATGCCACGGCGCTGCTTCGCTTCAAGGCCCGCAGCGGCGACGACGAGCCAGCCGTGATCGGCGCCTGCCTCGGTTCGCTGCTCGCGCTGGCGCCGAAGGTCTCGCTGCCGTTCGTGGCCGGCTTCCTGGCCGGCGACGGCGAGCCGGCCGAGGTCGCGGCGCTGGCGCTGGGCGAGAGCCGACTTGCCGCCGCCACGCCGTTGCTGATCGGGTGGTGCGATCGGGCGCCGGCCGACGTCCGGCGCCGGGTCGGCTACCTGGCGCTGGCGCTGTTGCGCGATGACCCGGCGACCACGTTCCTGCTCGGGCTGGTCGCCACGGCCGCGCGCATCGAGGCCATCGCTGCCGCCCGTGCGCTGGCCACCTTCAAGGACGATCCACGGCAGGTGGCGCGGTTGCGCGCGGCGGCGGCGGCGCATCGGGACGCCGCGGTGCGGGCCGACGTCGCCGCCGCGCTGGCGTAGGATGCGCGCCATGAGGCACCTGCACCTGCTCGCCGTCGCCGCGCTGGTCCTGCTCCCGTCCACGATCGACGCCCAGCCGGCCGCGCCTGCAGCCGGCAAGCCGGCGGAGATCGTGCCGCTGACACCGGCGAAGACGCGGCTCACCTGGTACGGGCACGCCGCGTTCCGCATCGATACCCCGGCCGGCAAGGTGATCCTGGTCGATCCGTGGATCACCAACCCCAGCAACCCGACCGGCAAGGACGACCTCGCCAGGCTGGCCGCGGCCGACCTCATCCTGGTCACCCACGGCCATTCCGATCACGTCGGCGATGCGGTCGCGATCGCCAAGAAGACCAAGGCCAGGCTGGTCACCACCTTCGATCTCGGCCGCAGCATGGTCGCCGAGCTCGGCTTCCCCAAGGACCAGCTGGGGTTCGACACCCAGGGGAACTTCGGCGGTGACCTGACGCTGCTCGATGGCGAGGTCACGATCCGCTTCGTGCCCGCCGTGCACAGCTCGACGGTGTCGAAGGACGACACCTCGGTGAAGGACGGCGGCGCGCCCGGCGGCTTCGTCATCGCCGTGACGGCGGGGCCGGTCCTCTATCACACCGGTGACACCGACGTGTTCGGCGACATGGCGTACGTCGGCAAGGACTTCAAGGTGACCCACATGCTGGCCTGCATCGGTGGTCACTTCACGATGGGCCCGGCGGGCGCCGCCGAGGCGGTGCGCCTGGTCAAGCCGCGCCACGTGGTGCCGATGCACTACGGCACCTTCCCGGTGCTGTCCGGTACCGTGGTCCAGCTCCGCGCCGCCATGAGGAAGAAGGGTGCCGCGGCCAAGATCCTCAGCCTCGAGATCGGCAAGCCCGCCGTGCTCTGATCAGTCGATGCTGCGATCCTCGAGGATCGCGAGCAGCAATCGCGTGACCCGGGTCGTGTAGACGAAGTCGATCTTGTCGTAGGTGTCGGTCACCCGGTGATAGTGCGGGGTGGCGTCGCCGCCCACGAACTCCTCGCACACGCCGACGGTCGCGAAGCCGCGGTCGACGAACGGCTGGTGGTCGCTCGACGCGAAGGTGACCGAGCCGACCGGGATGCCGCGCGGCTGGGCGTGGGATCGGTAGAACGCCTCGAGTCCGGCGTCCGGCGACCACAGCTCGATCGCCTGATCGCCGTCGCCGTCGAAGCTGATCATGTCGAAGTTGTGGACGCTGTCGACCGCCGTGGCGTCGCCGCGCAGCTTGAGCGCGTACGCCGTGCTGCCGATCAGCCCCGCCTCCTCCTGATCGAACAGCACCAGATCGATCGCGCGATCGCGCCGGGTGCGGGTGCCGAGGTAGCGTGCGGTGGCCACCACGATCGCGGCGCCGGTGCCGTTGTCGGCCGCCGCCGGGCCGGCGGCCACGCCATCGAAGTGGCCGCCGATCACGATGCGCGGCAGGGTGCCGCCGGTGGTCGACGCCAGGTGCACGACCACGTTCTTGCCGCTGCCGTAGTCGTGGATGGTCGGCGCCAGACCGAGCCGGGTCAACTCGTCGACCAGGTAGGTGCGGGCGACGGTGCGCTCGGTCGACGACGCGCGCCGCATGATCGTCACCCCGGGGGCCGCCGGTCGTTGCCCGGTCAGCTTGCCGACCTGCTCGCGCAGGTAGTCCTCGAGCCACTCGCAGGTGTCGGGCGTGGCGCAGGTGACGGTGTCGGCGGCATCGGTGGGCGCATCGACGTCGGCGTCGATCCCGAGCGCCGCGTCATCGACGATCGCGTCATCGTCGCCGCCGCCACCGCACCCGGCCTCGACCATGGCGAGCGACAGACCCACGACGGCGAGAGCGTGACGTCCGAGCCTGCGCATTGGCGGGACCATACGCCGGGTGCAGGACCCGGTCGAGGCCCGGGTTCGGTGGGAGCGCGCTACGCTCGAGGTCGATGCCGCGTCCGATCTCCCTGCTCGCCATGATCTTCTGGTCGTCATGCGGCCCGGCGCCGGCGCCGGCGCCGGTGGTGGCCAACGTGGCCAGCGAACCGACCGCGAGGTCGGGCGTCGTCGTCGACACCTCGGGGCCGCTGGGGGTGCTGGCGTTGCCGGCGGCGGCGGCGCGCCGCGACGACGGGCCGTACTGGACCGCGATCACGACCGATGCGGCGGCGGTGGTGCCGGCGCCGGCGCCGCTGGTTCCGGGCCAGACCTACATCGCGTTGCCGGCGGGCGGCGAGCCGGCGGTCGAGCTCACCGCCGGTGAGCCGCGGTCGATCGCCTACGGCTGCGAGGACAACCACACCGACATGGTGCCGCTCGACGGTGCGGCGGTGCCCGCCGGGCTGGTGTGGGTGTTGCCGAGGCCGGTTCCGGCTGGCTGGACGCCGGCGGCGCGACCGCTGCGCCTGGACCTGGACAGCGCCGGGCAGCGGCGGTGGAGCGCCGGAGACCTCGAGATCAACCTGACCCGCATCGACGACCAGCACGCCGAGTTCCGCATCCAGGTCGGCGCGGCGACGGTCCACGACGAACGCGTCGAGGCCTACTTCATGGAAGGCGCCACGCTGAAGCCGCTCGATCTCACCGACGGAGCGACGCCCGGCATCCCGGTCCCGGAGGCGGTGTTCGGGTTCGGTCCCGGCGGCCCGTTGCTGGTCGTCGTCGATCGTTCCGGTTTCGAGGGCGTCGGGTTTCAGACCCTGTTCATCGGCGACCGCGGTCCGGCCCGCGAGATCGCGGCGCTCGGGCTCGGCGTGTACTACTGCGCGTTCTGACCGTCACGGCCGGCCCGCTTCGCTCTATACAGTGGCGCATGGATTGGACTGCACGCTTCACGCTCTCGCATGCGCTCGAGATTCGCGTCACCCCCACGGGCTCGATGGTGGCGCAAGGATCGATGTCGCAGGCGCCGCTCAACCTGACCCCCGATCTGCTGCTCGCGCTGCTGTCCTTTGCCGGCGGCGTCACCGCGACCGAGGCGCTGGCCCGGCTCTCCGACCGCTTCGGCGTCGAGCGCGACGCGTTCGAGACCAGCGTCGCCGGCCTGATCACGAGCGGCTACGTGGTCCCGGTCGGCGACGCCGCCGCACCGGCCGCCACCGGGCTGTTCTCCGACGTCCTGCTTCACGTCACCATGCTGGCCGACAAGGTCCGGGTCGCCGCCTACCGCGACGCGCTGGCGATCGCGGCGCCTGGGCAGCGGGTGCTCGATCTGGGCACCGGCTCGGGGCTGCTGGCGGTGCTGGCAGCGCGCGCCGGTGCCCGCCGCGTGTTCGCCATCGAGGAGACCGCGATGGCCGATCTGGCGGTCCAGGTGTTCGCGGCTGCCGGCTGCGAGGTCACGCTGGTACGACGCTCGAGCCGCGACGTCGTGCTCGACGAGCCGGTCGACGTGATCGTGCACGAGTTGCTGGGCAGCGATCCGCTCGCCGAGGGGATGTTGCCGTCGATCTGCGATGCTCGCCGGCGGCTGCTGGTGCCCGGCGGGCGCCTGGTGCCGCACCGGATCGAGATCCTGTGCGTCGGGGTCGGGACCGGCGGCGCGGCGCGCGATCGGGCCGCGACCCTGAAGTCGCTGGCCGGCGTGGCGGCGGCGGCCGACGCGCTGACCCCACTCGCCGACGCGGTCCGGGCGCTGCCCGGGCGGGCGTTCGTCGTCAACCTCGGCGACGCCTCGTTCGAGGTGCTCACCGAGCCGCTGCCGCTCCACGATCTCGACCTGACCTCGGTCGGCGAGGACGCCTGTGCGGCGCCGGTCCACGGCGATCTGCGCGTGACCCGCCACGGGCGCCTCGACGCCATCGTCACCTACTTCCGGGCTCACCTCGCCGAGGGCATCGTGCTCAGCAACGCGCCCGACACGCCGCACACGCACTGGGAGCACCGCATCACCGGCGTCTCGGCGGCCCGCGCCGTGATGCCCGGCGATCGGGTGGCGGTGGCGGCCTGGCGTGAGACCGCGCTCAAGTACGAGCAGCTGGTGGTCGACGTCGTGAGCTGAGACCCACCGTCGGAGTCAGTTGCTCTCGTCGGCCTCGGGTGCCACGCCGGGGCCGGCGTGGTGGTGGACCATCCGCCAGGCGCCGTCCTCGAGCACGAACACGTTGGTCGCGACCAGCGTGCCGCCGGGAACGCGCTCGCCGCAGATCACGAACCCGGCGTCGCCGACCTGGTGCACGCGTGGAAACACGCACTGGATCGGCGGCGGCCCACCGAGGATCTCGTTCCAGCTCTCCATCACCGCGTCGCGCCCGTGCAGCGGCGTCGCACCCGGGTGCACGCACGCGACCTCGGCGCGCCGCGCCCAGATGGTGTCCATCGCCGTGGCGTCGCCGTTGCGGAACGCGACATAGAACCCTGCGTTGGCCGCCAGGATCGCATCGTGGTCGTGGCCCATGGACCGAGTAGGTACATCAATTCGGGCCCGCCGGCGCCTACAGCGTCATCGCGCCGCACCACGTGCCGGTCACCGTCCCGCTGATCACCACCTTCTTGCCGGCCTCGATGCCATCGCCAACTGGCGTCATCTCGGTCCTGGGGATGCACATCGTCACCGTGTCGCCGAGCTTCGACGGCGCCGGCGAGGTCAGCTTGACGTCGATGTCGAGCTGGGAATAGAAGTTGATCCCGACGCCGCGGGTGGTGATGGTGTTCCCGACCACGGCGCGAATCACGATCTCGCCGGGGGCGATCTCGCGACCCTCGGTGCCCAGCATCTGCGCGCAGTTGGCCCCGGCGTGGTTGTAGACGTGGATCTGCTCGTTCGACTTGTCGCCGTCGCCGTCGCTGTCCTTCTGGGTGAATGCAAAGGCGTGGGTCAGGCCCTCCACCGCCTTGCCGTCGATCGTCACCGACATCGGTCCGCAGCCAGCGGTGGCGCCACCGCCACCACCTGGCTTGTCCTTGGCGTCCTTCTTCTCGCCGCAGGCGGCGATCAAGGCAACAACGATGATCATGGCAAGTCGCAGCTTCACGCGTGACTCCTGAGGTGGGTTGACCGGTCGCTCCCGCGACCAGCGCGCCATCGTAACAGGCGCGACCACGCAGGTCGACGCTGGAACCTCAGGGCAGGATGCCATCCGAGGTCGCCACGGTCTCGCACCGCCGCGACGCGATGCCCGGCGTGTAGACCAGCGCGATCTGGCACATCTCGTCGGCGGCGGCGAAGCCCCAGTGCACGGTCTCGGTGCCGGCGTTGCGGTAGTGGCACTGGAACTCGAAGCCCTGGCCGGCGGCGACGTGGAGCGGGGTCGTGAAGTTCTTCAAGGCCGGCGTCGCCCAGTCGCGGTTCTCGTAGATCAGCTCGCCGATGCCGGCACCGTCGAACAGTCGGACCTCGACCTTGCGGGCCAGCGCGTGGGTGTGGCTGGACAGGAACAGGACGTCGATCGGCTCGTTCATCACGCAGCGGGTCCACTGCATCGACTCGCCGGGCGGCACGTCGAGGTTGGTGTCGCGCACCGGACTGCCCCAGATCTCGTTGCTGATCGGCTCGCCGTACTCGTAGATGTTGATCTTGGAGTACGCCTCGACCGGATCGGGCGAGGTGTTGACGTGGTGGATCTCCTGCATGACGAGCAGGTTGCCGGGCAGGCTGGCGACGGTGCCGGGCGGCAGCGTGATCTCCTGATCGGGCTGCTGGGCGGCGTAGATGATGAGGCCGTCCTCCATGAGCTGCGGGTAGTCGCGGTACAGCGCGTTGCAGTCGTGGGTGCCCTCGGGGATGTCGACGCCGGCGAACAGCAGCGCCATCACGTCCATGTGGTGCATGCCCTCGCTCTGCACCGAGCGAACGTGGTTGGCGGCCGTGTACTCGGAGGTCGGCAGGCGCGACACCTTGCACAACCAGGCCTCTTCACCAGCCGGCACGGTGGTGGTCATCGCGATCTGGAAGCCGGTGCCCTCGGCGGGCGGCGGTAGTGGGTCGTCGGAGCCGTCGGGCTCGGCGGCGCAGGCGATGAGGGCGCCGGCGGCGAGGACCAGCGTCAGGAGCAAGCGAGGAGAGGAAGGGAACCGCATGATCATCGGTAACACGCCGCGGCCCGGGCTCGCGCCGGTTCTTCGACGGTGAGCCGGGTTCCGAACCACGGTTTCGTGGCTACTCGAGTGGCCACACCCTTCGACTCGGCGCTTCGCGCCTCGCTCAGGGTAACCGGGGCGTGGGGCTTCGCGCCTCGCTCAGGGTGACCGGGGCGTGGGGCTTCGCGCCTCGCTCAGGGTGACCGGGGCGTGGGTGACCGGGGCGTAGGGTGACCGGGGCGTAGGGTGACCGGGGCGTGGGGTGACCGGGGCGTGAGGCTTCCAGCCCTCGCTCCGGGTGACCGGGTCAGCGCGCCATCATGGCGGCGAACTTGGCGTTGAGCGTCGGGTCGGCGGCCATCTTCTGGCCCCACGCCGTCGCCACCGCGGCGTAGCCCATCATGTCGAGACCGTACTGGGCCAGGGCGCCCATCATGTTGCCGGCCTGCATGCCCTTCATGAGGCCAACGTAGTCGGACAGCCGCGCCACCCGCTGGCCGGGGAACACGACCGGATCGGGGTCGCCGCCACCGCCGGCGGCGATCTGCTGCTGCGCGACCTGCGCCTTCGCCATCTCCTCGCCTTGATCGAACTTCTTGGCGTCGATGGTGCACAGGTGCACGGTCGACACGCCGACCTGGTTGTCGAAGATGCGCTCCCGGTGCTGCTCGAGGCGCTTGCGGGTCACGTCGTCGAGATCGGGGAACGTCAGCCAGGTCGAGACCAGCGGCAGCTCCCAGCAACAGAATCCGTCCTTGGGGATCTGCTGCTGCATCCATCCGAACGCCTGCGCGATCTCGGGCCGGATCGCCGCATCCTTGCGGGCGATCACGCCCAGCGCGACCATCGCGGCGCCGGTGCTCCAGTCGGTCGGGCCGTAGAGCAGCGAGTACAGCGCCTGCTGGCGCGTGCTGCCGTTCCAGCCGCTGTCGAGGTGGGCGATCACCAGCGCCGACGCGATCTGTGCCCGCTGCACCCACGGCAGCACCTTCCAGTTCGAGCCCGGCGGTCGCGGCGGGTACACCATCGTGGCCAGCAGGTCGCGGACCGCGCCGGTGCCGAGTTGCTTGGCGGTGCGTTCCGCGATCGGGGTCCAGGTGTCGAGGTTGAACGGCTCGCTGGCCAGCTGATGGATCGCGGTCACGACCGAGCCGTTGGGCCGCGGTACGTTGGGTCGCGGCTGGGTGCCTTCCCAGGTCCAGATCGTGAACGGCACCTGCGCCTTGGGCTGGCGCGGATCGGGCTCCTGGATGGTGCGCACCTGGTAGTCGAAGCCGACCTGCGGGCCCCACATCTCGAGCTGCAGCCAGAACCCGGCCACCACGCTTGGAGACTCGACGTGCGAGATGTCGAGCTTGACCGTCGAGCCGTGGTGCTGGGCCGGGTTGTGGAACATCTGCTGGAAGATGTCGTCGAGCGCGTTGGCGGACGCGTCGGCCGGGTGCGGCAGGCGATTCACGAACAGGGCCGGCGGATCGATCAGATCGCACAGCTGGCGGGCGCGGTCGTTGCGCTTGCCGCCCTCGGTGAGGCGGAGCAGGGCCAGCTTCTGGTTGGGGTCGTGGTTCTGCTTCCAGCGCACGTAGCACATCGACGCCGTCGCCCATGGATGATCGGGCTGCTTGCGCTCGGCGTGCTCGTACTCGCGCAGCGCGTCGTCGAGGCGGCTGGCGTCGAGGAACATGTCACCCATGTCGAGGTGAGCGCTGACGTCGTCCTTGTCGTGGCCGAGCGCCTTGCGGAACCACTGCGCGGCCTCGTCGATCCGCTTGCTGTCGCGCAGCGCGTTGGCGGTCCCGATCGCCGACTTCCACGACGGATCGATCTGGTACGCCTGCTGCGCGAAGGCCAGCGCGTCCTGGGGCTGTCCGAGGCGGCGGGCCACCATCGAGCTGCCGAACCACATCATACCCTCGCGCCCGTGCAGGCTGCGGATGCCGGTCATGATGCGCGCCGACGACTCCAGCGTCGGCAGGCGCGGATCGTCCTTGGGCGTCGGCACCGGGCACGACGCCGCGATCTTGAGGATATCGACGACGATGCCACCCATGATCGAGTCGAGGGTCATCGACTGCAGCACGCCGGGCTGCGACAGCCACCACTCGCACCACAGCATGTACGGGATGTCGGGGCGGACCTCGGCGACGTCGGTGACCAGATCGAGCGCCTCGTCCCAGCGCCGCATCCAGGCCAGCACGTAGGCCCGGTTGGCGGCGTCGATGAAGTTGGTCTCACCGCCGAGCTCGACCAGCTTCATCGGGTCGGGGGCGGCGCCGATGACTTTGTTGAGCAGCTGCATCCACTCCGGGTGCATCGGGTTGGTGGCCAGCGCACAGCCGACGTGGTGGAGCGCGTGGATCAGGTCATTGGCGGCCAGCGCCTGGTGGGCGAGCGCGATGTCCTGGTCGGGTGTGTTGTCCGGTTGATCCCCCATGGCTGGAGGATGGAGCAACCGTCGACGCAGTTGTGACCGCCGGCCGCCGAAAACATCAAGGACTGGTCGGGATCGAGACCAGGTAGCTGCGGAAGCGGCGCTTCTTGATGTGGCCACGGCCGAGCCCGGCCAGGGCGCGTGGCGCGGCGGCGGCGGCGAGCGCCACGAAGCTGATGCGGTCGAGGACCTGGATCTGACCGATGTCGGCGGCCGCGATGCCGACCGCGGTGGTCAGGGCGCCGACGATGTCGCCGGGGCGCAGCTTGTCGCGGCGACCACCCTGGATGGCGATCGTGACCATGGTCGGCGGCCTGGTGCGTCCACGCGCCGCGCCCAGCGGCGGCACGGGCGACGACGCGACGCCCGCCAGCGGGCCGCGGCGGAGCTGGTCGATCGCGCGCCGGTCGCCCGGCCCGCTCAAGGTGATCGCCAGCCCGCTGCGCCCGGCGCGGGCGGTGCGGCCGATCCGGTGCACGTAGCCGGCGGCGTCGCGCGGCAGCTCGTAGTTGATCACGGCGGCGAGATCGTCGATGTCGAGGCCGCGGGCGGCGACGTCGGTGGCGACCAGCAGCCGCAGGGTGCCATTGCGGAGCAGCAAGAGGACGGTGTCGCGATCGTGCTGCGCCATGCCACCGTGCAGCGCCACCGCCGGATGGCCGGCGGCGGTGAGCGACGCGGCGACGACCTCGCAGGTCTCGCGCTGGTTGCAGAAGATCACCGCCGAGTCAGGGCAGTGATGGCCGAGGATGCGCGCCAGCGCGGCCGGCCGCTCGAGCGGGCCGAGGTCGTAGATGCGCTGGACCACGGCGGCGGTGCCGTCGTCGGCTGCCACCGCGATCTGGTGGGCGTCGCGCTGGAAGCTGTCGCTGAGCGCGCGGACCGAGTCGGGAAACGTCGCCGAGAACAGGAGTGTCTGGCGGCTGGCCGGGGTGGCGCGCGCGATGGTGGTGACCGCATCGATGAAGCCCATCTCGAGCATGCGATCGGCCTCGTCGAGGACCAGGGTCGCGACCGCGTCGAGCTCGAGCCGTCCGCGCGTGAGGTGGTCCAGGACCCGGCCCGGCGTGCCGACCACGACGTCGACCCCATGCCCGAGCGAGACCCGGTCGCGCGAGATCGACGTGCCGCCGCACAGCGTGAGGACCTTGGTGTGGGCCAGCGGGCGGGCCAGCCGCCGGATCTCGTCGGCGATCTGGGCGGCGAGCTCGCGGGTCGGGCACAGCACCAGGGCGCCGGGGCGGTCGCCGCCGGGCTTGATCCGCGCCAGCAGGGCGAGGCCGAACGCCGCGGTCTTGCCGGTGCCGGTGCCGGCCTGGCCCAGCACGTCGTGGCCGGCCAGCATCAGCGGCAGCGCGAGGGCCTGGATCGGCGTCATGTGCCGATACTCGAGCTGGGCCAGGTTGTCGAGCCACGGCTGGCCGAGCGGCAGGGTCGAGAACGCTTGATCGGTCATGGCCTGACTCAGTGCTGGGACGCGCAGGTGAAGCCGGCGCCGGACGTGCGCGCGGCGCACACGCCGAGCCGGTTGCCATCGAGCCGACAGACGTCGGCCAGGCGCTCGCAGACGGTGACCGGGTCGGCCGCGGTGCCGGTGGGCTTGCCGGATCCGCGACCGCAGCCGGATGGCGCGGCGAGCGAGACCAGGCCGATGATGAGCAGTGCCCGGCGCATGTGACTGCGCAGGCTAGCACCTGCGGGGCACGACGAACGGCATCAGGTGCGGCTGGACTCGGCGGCCAGGGCTGCGGTCACCGCCGGGCGAGCGGCGAGGCGCGACCGGTAAGCGGCGAGGTCGCCGAACCCGTCGCTGGCGATGTCGATCTGGCCGAACTGCGCCCAGCCCAGCACCGTGAAGAGGTACGGGTCGGCGACCGTGTAGGTCGGCCCGGCGACGTGGCCGTCGCCGGCGAGGCGGGGCGCCAGGTGGCGGAGGCAGGTGCCGATGCGGTCGCGCAAGGCCGCCTTCATCGGGTCGGGGGTGGCCGGGTTCATCAGATAGGAGAACGGCTTGTGCAGCTCGGTGGCGATGAAGTTGAGCGTGGCGTGGAGCTGGTAGCGCGCCACGGTGCCGTGGGCGGGGACCAGGCCGGCGTCGGGGCGCTGGTCACCGAGGTAGGGCAGGATGGCCGCGACCTCGAGCAGGACCCCGCCGCCGTCGAGCTCGAGCGCGGGGACGTAGCCGAGCGGGTTGACGGCGCGGTAGTCGGCGCCGCTCGCCGTCTGCTTGGTGCGGTTGGAGACCCGCTCGAGCGTGCATGGCAGGTCGAGCTCGCGCACCACGATGTGGGGCGCCAGCGAGCAGAACGCAGGCGTGAAGTAGAGCTTCATGGTGCCGGTGTATCGCAAAGTCGACCGTGGTCCGGAGTGAACTTTGCCGTTCCGGCGCGCCGGTCGAGAATTGCGTGTGTGTTAACGTCGGCCGCAGGGGCACGTCGTGAGCGCACGCGATCAGGTGACGTTCGGCGATCTCGAGCGAGCTGCTCGGGATCGTGATCCACAGCTCGGCGAGCTCCTGGTGCGTTACCTGGCGCAGGACGATCCCGAGCCGGGCGCACCCGAGCCGGGCGCGCCCGAGCCCGACCGCCCGGTCGCCGCCGCCGCCGACGTCAGCGGCGATGGCGGCCACGGTTCTGGCGACGACGAGCCGGTCCACGCGACGCCACCGCCGGGCGCGATCTCGATCGCGCGGCTTCGCCAGCAGGTCTCCGAAGTGGCGCTGCGCGGCAAGACCGCCACCGAGCGCAAGCTGGCGCGCCGTGAGGCCTGGCAGGCCGCGGCGGTGTCGCCGTGGATGCCGCCGCGGGTGAAGCTGGGCGCGTTGCTGGTCGAGCTCGATGACGCCGGCGACGATGCCGCGCGAGCCGCGCTGGTCCACGTGTTCAGCGCTGGGCGCCTGGGCTGGGGATCCTGGCAGGCGGCCAAGACCATCTACAAGCGCGCCGAGGCGCGGCACGACGCCCTCCTGTTCGGCGCGCTCGCCCACCGCTTCGACGTGATGCACGACACCGGCGACCACCACAAGGACGAGATCGGCGCCGGCACGGTGCTCTATCTCAAGCGGCGGGCGTGGCGCTGGCTACGCCATCTCGGGCAGGCGGTCCCCGACGCGTACCCGGTGTTCGCCGTCGAGGTGTTGCGTCACTACGGACCGCGGCGGGGACAGCAAACGTCGTGGGTGGCGGCGCACATCTGGGGCCGGACCCAGCTTCGCCGCACCAACCGGCCGCCGGTCAGCTTCGCGCCCCCGCGACTCGAGGCGCGCGCGTTCCCGGACGCCTGGAAGCTGTCGCCGGCACCGCTGGTCCGCCTCCTGCTCGAAGCCGGCAACGAGCTGGTGTGCGGGTGGGCGGTCAGCTCGCTCGAGGCCGAGCACGGCCCGGCGCTCCACGCCTTGCCGTCCGCGGATCTGGCCCGGCTGGGCCGCCGCCCGCTGGTCGCGGTGCAAGAGCTGGTGGTCCGCGTGCTGCGGGTCCGCGCCGATCTTCACCCATCGCGATACCGCGCCGTCGGGCTGCACGACGTGGTGGTCGGTTTCCTGCGCTCACCGGCCGCGACGGTGGCCAGCTTCGCCGTCGACTACGCTCGCGCCCACGCGCTCGATCTCGCGGTCGAGGAGCTGGTGGCGCTGGTCACCACCGGGCACGCGGACGTGGTGGCGTTCGCGGTCGACCGTCTGACGGCCTTGAGCCCGGCGGACATCGGGCTGCCGGCGCTGGTGCGGCTGGTCGCGCCGGCGGCGAGCCGGGCCCTGGCGATCGCCAAGCTGAAGCAGGGTGCGCGGCCCGGCGACCTGCCAGCCGACCTGTTCATCGCGCTCGCCGCCGGCAGCGCGGAGCAACGCGGGTTTGTCCTCGACTGGTACGGCGGCGCCGGGGTCGCGATCCCGGCCGGCCACTGGATCGCCGCGCTCGCCGATCCACGTTGCGACTGGCAGTTGCAGCGCAAGGCGCTCGAGGAGCTGGGCCAGCGCCCGGGCGCCGAGATTGGCGCATCGTGGATCCACAAGGCGCTCGAGGATCCCAAGTTGACCAGCTCGATCGCGGCCTGGCTGCGCGCCGGCAAGCTCGCCGGGCCGGCGCTCGACGTGACGTGGGTCAAGAGCCTGGTGTCGCGGCAACGCCTCCGCGGGCTCGCGCTCGAGCTGCTCGGCAACCGGACCCTGGTGGCGCCCGGATCGATCGGGCTGGGCTGGCTGCTCGAGCTGGCGCGATCGAGCGAGCCCGAGCTGCACGGGTTCGCGCACCGGTTGCTGCTCGAGCACGTCACGCCCGAAGATTTCGACGAGGTCGGTGGCCAGCGCGCCGTCGGTGTGGCGCGGCTGTGGGAGCTGGCGGCCGGGGCCCGCAGTCCGGACCAGGTGCGCGGCTTCGCGTCGACCTATCTGCGCGCTCACCATCCCGACCTCGGGCCGCTGCTGCCCGAAGCCAAGGCCCTGGGCGTGACGCCGCGGCTGGCGCGAGAGGACTATCCGGCGTCGAGGCTGCTGTCGCTCCTCGACGACCCTCGCGTCGACGTGCGGCGCCTGGCGTGCGCGATCGCCGGCGAGGAGGTGGTTCGATGGGGCGACCGCGGGTTGCCGTACCGGCTGGCGGCGAGTGGGTTCCGCGAACCCCGCGTGCTGGGTATCGAGCTCCTGGTCGGCGCGACCGAGCGCGGCGGCGGCGCCGACCCCACGCTGCCCGAGGCCTGGCTCGACGGCGCGCGCCTGTTTGCCCTCGCCGAGTGCTCGCACAAGGCGTCGCGTGAAGCTGCGTTGACGATCATCCGCCGCGCCTACGAGCTGGTCGGTGGGCGCGAGCGCCTGGCCTGGCTGATGGAGAGCGCCGAGCGCGACGTGCGGCTGTTCGCGGTGCGGCTGTTCTGGGATCGCCACCGACCGCGGGCCACGCCGCCCGGCTGGACGCCGCCCAAGGTGGTGGCCACGGTGGCCATCGCCGCCGATGCGCTGGCCACGGGCGATGACGACGTGGCGACGCTGCGCCAGTTCGTCCGCACGGTGCTGTTCGGGCTGCCCCCCGGTCGGCTCGAGAAACGCGATCCGATCGCCGGCGCCAGGCCGGAGCGCCCGCTGTCGGCATCGGTCGCCAAGCGGCGCCTGATCGACGCCGTGCGCGACCTCGCCATCGCTGACGTCGGCTTCGCGGCGGTGGTGGCGCCGGTGGTGGCCGAGCTGGCGGCGTCGGCGGCGCGCGGTGAATGGCACGCGGCGGTGGCGGCGCTGGCGGCGATCCGGACCGCGCACCCGGGGCTGGGCAGCCTCGGCCTGCCGGCCGGGCGCGAGCGCGCCGCGCACCGCGAACCGAGGTCGCCGTGAGCGCCGGGTTCGGACCCCAGCTCGAGCGCCTGCTGGCGGTCGCGGTGTCGGCGCGGGTCATCGCCGTCGGCGGCCGGCGCGACGCCGAGGGCGTGGAGGCGTCGTCGCTGCACCTGATCTCGCGCGGCAAGGGCAAGCCGCGCTCGCTGGCGCTGGGCGGCGCGTGCGGCGCGCTGGCGTTCGCCGGCGACGATCTGCTGCTGGCCGGCGCCGCGGACGGCCGGCTGCGGGTCTGGGACGTCGCCGGCGACGACGCGGTCGGCCACGGCGAGCTGTCGCTCGGCGCGGCGGTGCGCGGCCTCGTCATCGACGGCGAGCGCGGCGCGGCGGTGACCGCCGATGGCGCCGTCCACGTGCTGGCGATCGCCGTGCGCGATGCCCGGCCGAGCGTCACCGTCACCGCTCGCCACGCGATCGCGGAGCGCGCGCTCGAGGCGGTGGCCTTCGAGAGCGGGGTCCTGGTGGTCGGGGGCGCCGACGGCGTGTGGGCCGTCGAGGCCGGCGGGCCACGGGCGATGGTCATGGCCGGCGAGAGCGGGGCCCGTGCGTTGTGCGGCCTCGGCGACGGGAGGGTCGCGGCCGGCTTCGGCGACGGCTCGGTCCGGTTCGGATACGTGGCGGGCGAGGTCGAGGCGGTGGATCGCTCGGGCGAGCACGTCCACGGTGGCGCGGTGCGCGGCCTGGCCCTGGGGCCGGCGCTGTTCGACGCCGCCGGCCGCGAGCAGCCGCGCCGGCTGTGGTCGATCGGCGAGGACGGCGTGCTCAAGAGCTGGCCGCTCGACAGCACGCGGCGTCCGCGCGCCGTCGAGCCGGGCGGCGGCGCGGGGGCGGCGGTCGCGGTGGCCGCCGGTGGGGTCAAGGGCGTCGACGGCTCGACGGCGCAGGTGGTGATGGTGACCGCGGCCCGCAAGGTCGCGGTGTTGACGCTGGGCGCCGATGGCGAGCCGGTCGGCAACCCGGCGATCACCGGCTCGGAGCTCGACCGACTGGCCGCCGATCTCGAGGATCACAAGCCGAAGAGCCAGGCGGTCCGGGCCGCGGCGGTCAACGCGCTGATCTCGATCCCCGAGGACGAGGCGCGCGGATTGCTCGATCGCGCGCTGGCCCGCGATCCCGCGATCGAGCTGCGCGCCGCCGCGGCACGCGCGATCGAGGTCGGCGGGCGTCGGCTGTCGCGGCCCGCGATCCGCAAGGCGCTCGCCGATAGCCATGCCCAGGTTCGCGCCGCCGCGTTCGCCGCGTTGATGGCGCTCGAGCGCACCGAACCGCTGGGCGCGATCCGCGCCGGTCTCGAGACGGCGGCCGAAGACGTTCGCTTGCTGGCGCTCGATGCGCTGGCCGCACAGGCGCCCGGTCCGATGACTGCGGCGCTCGCCGCCGAGCGCTTCACCGACGGCGCGGTGGCGGTGCGCGAACGCGGCTTCGCGGTCGCCCGACGGCTGGGGGCTGCCGATCCGCGCTGGGCGGTCCGGACGGCGCTGGCGCGCGGGCCGGCCGATCTGCGCGCGCGGGCGCTGTTCACGCTCGGCCTGGTCGATCGCGCCGCCGACGCCCCGGCGCGCAGCCTGGTGGCCGCGGCGCTCGACGACGATAGTCCCGACGTGCGCTGGGCCGCCTACGCGGTCGCGCTGTGCGGACGGCCGCGCACCGCGGGTCGGCTGCGAGCGCTCGATAGCACGCTGGCCACCAACCTGATCGACGCGGCGGCGCGGGTCGGGGTGGCGGAGAGCGGGTTGCCGCCGGTGACGCCGCCGACCGCCGGCGACGCGCCGCTCTCGGACGACGATCGGGCGCCGCTGTTCCAGGCCATGGCGTGCCGGCAACCGGAGACCGCGCTGCGCGGCGCCCGCGGCCTCATCCATCTCGGTGACGCCCGCGCGCTCGGCGCCGTGCTGGGTCTGTCACGCGATGCCGAGGCGAGCGTCCGCCGCGCCGCGGTGGACGCGCTCGCGGTCGCGGCCACGACGCTGGCCGGTGATGACCGCGCGCTGGCGCGCCTGTCGTGGCTGTGCGACGACGCCGATGCGCAGGTTCGCGCCGCGGCGGTGGCGGTGCTCATCGCCCGCACCGGCGGTGATGCGGTCGCCGAGCTCGATCTGGCCGAGAACGTCCTGCGCGCCAGCCAGGAGGACGTCCGCGCCCGGGTGCTGGCGCTGCTCATCAAGCATGGGCCGCAGGGCGCCCATGCCGCGCGCGCCGACGCGCTGCTCGGCGATGCCCTCGACGACGAGGGCGCCAAGGTGCGTTCGGATGCCTACAAGACCCTGTGGGCGTGGCACGCGACCATGCCGATGGTTCCGCTCGAGCGGGCGGCGCGCAGCCGGCATGCCGATATCCGCGCGCAGGTGGTCGCCGAGCTGTCACGTCGCCGCGACGCCAAGCAAGGCAGCGCAGCGGCCGACACCGTGTTGCTCCAGCTGGCCCGCGATCCGGTGGTCGAGGTCGGCCTGGCCGCGTACCAGGCGCTGACCAAGGAGGACGGCGAGTCGCGCGACGCATCGAAGCGGGAAGGGGTGAATGCCGGGGGCCTGTACCCCGGCAGCGGGGACGGGAAGGTCCCCGCTACGATCGCTGCGCACCTGGCGGCGATGGCGTCACCGCGCGGCGTGGTGCGGGCGGCGGGCGCCACCGGCGCTCGCCACGCCCCGGCTGCCGCGATGCGCGCGCGCCTGGTCGAGCTGATCAAGGATGACCAGCCGATCGTACACACGGCGGCGATCGAGTCGCTGGATCGGCTGGCGCCCACCGACGCCGAGGGCTTCGCGCTCGCGTTCGCGTCGATCTTCTACGCCCTCCAGGTGCGCGCCGGCGAGCTGTGCGGGACCCGCCGCGACAAGCGCGCGGTGGCGCCGATGCAGCGCTTGCTCTCGATCCCGAAGACCGACGTCGATCGGCCGGGCGACGAGCTGCGCCGGCGGGCGGCGCGCGCGCTGGCCGACGTCGGCGAGCCCGGCACGGTGCCGTTCCAGAGCGGCCTGCTCGACGACGACGACGCCGCGGTGCGCGAGTTCGCGGCCCGCGGGCTGGCCACGGCGTGCGGACCGGTCCAGCGCCAGGCGCTCCTCGACGCTCTCGGCCACGCCGACCTGGCGGTGCGGTCGTGGGCGGCCGAGGGGCTGGCGCGCCTGGGCGACCTGCGCGCGCTGCCGGTGCTGGCCGGGACCCAACGCCACGAGCACCGGCCGCTGCGGCTCGGCGCCATCGTCGGGCTGACCGCGCTCGGCGCCGAGGGGGCGCGCGGCCTGCGCCAGGCGCTCGAGGACCGCGATCGTGAGGTCCAGGACCTGGCCTTCGCCGTGATCGTCGCCCGCGACGTCGCGCTCGCCGCGGCCGGGATCGCGCCGGATCTGTTGCTCGACGCCGTCGCCAGCCCCGGCGCCGAGATCCGCTTCGCCGCGGCGCGCCTGATCGAGGCTCGCGCCCAGGGCGCCGACGCGCTGGCGGTCGCCACCGAGCTGGTCGGTCCGCGCAAGCTCGACAAGGCCGCCGACATGAAGGACTGGCCAGCCGAGGCGCGACGCGCGGCCGTGCTGCGGGTCGTGGTCGATACCCTGGCCAGCGACGAGAGCGAGCGTCGCTACGCCGCGGCCCAGGTCCTGGCGCTGCGACCGCAACCGCTGGCGTTCTGGCGCGAGGCCCAGCGCCTCAGTGGCCCGCTGCAGACCACGGTCCCGTCGACCAACTGGGCGACCGAGGATCGAACGACCCGCAAGGCGGGGTGGATCCGGCGCCTGGTGGTCGGGAGCGCGGCTGCGGCCGAGGCTGCCGTCGAGGTGGCGGCCAGCGAGCTCGAGCGCCTGATGGTCGTCTTCATGAGCGTCGGCGGCGACACCCCGGTCGAGGTGCCGCCGCGGCCGGCGGGTTCGGGGATCGATCCGGCGATCGCGGCGCGCCTGGTGTTCGGCGTCTACGCCGGGCTGGTGCGCCAGGCTCCGATCGGCGGCGCCAGCGACGAGACCCAGCGGGTCAGGCGCGACGCGGTCGATCGCATCGCCGCCCTGGCCACCGATGGTGCGATCGGGCGCGACGCGGCGCTGCCGGTGCTCGAGCACGCGCTCGCCGATCCGCACCACCTGGTGCGGCAGGCGGCCATGACGGCGGTGCGGGCGCAGTACCCGAGCGGCGCGCTGGCGCCGCTGGCCGCCGCGCTGGGTTCGGCCGCCGACATCGGGCGGGCGGCGATCGACGAGCTGGTCGCGCTGGCCCTGCGCGGCACGGCGGCGGCCGCCGAGCTGGTCCACGCCGCGCTTGACGCCGACGACGCGCTGGTGCGCGAACACGCGTTCCTGCGCGTGCCACGCTTGTATCCGCCCGGCAGCGTCGAGCCGCTGCTCGCCGGCGCGCGCAGCCGCCACGCCGACGTCCGGGCCAGCGCGGTGACGATGCTGGTCGAGCGCAGCGCGCTCGGTGGCACCGACGCCGACGCCGGGCCGGTGCTCGAGGCGCTGGCCGGCGCGCTGAGTAGCGACGACAAGGAGCTGCGATTCGGCGCCGCGTCCGGGCTGGCGCGGCGTGGTGACGCGCGCGCCATCGAGGTGCTCGGTGCCTTCCTGCGCGACGAGGACCGCGCCGACGATGCGCTCGTGGCCCTCACCGAGGTCGGCGGCCGCGCCCCGCTGGCGGCCGGCATCGCGGCGACCGTGGTGGCGGCGCGACTGCTCGACGACCCCGATCAGACCGCCTCGATCGGCGACCACGTGCGCGCGCTCGGCGGCATCGGCCACGAGGCGGCGGCGCCGATGCTGCTCACCATCATCGCCGGCCCGCTCGCCGAGGGGCAGCCCGACCGCTGGCAGGGCCATCGCGGCGACGCCCTCGACGCGCTGCTCGCCTGCGGGCGCGATCGTGGGCGGCGGCCGGCGCGGTTGCCCGACGGTCGCGAGCGGATCCGGTACCGCGAGGGAGTGATCCTGCCCTGGCTGGCCGAGGTCGGTCGGGCCGTCGATCCCTTGATCCGGGTCCGTGTCGCCCACACCCTGGCCGACGTCGATGCGGCGGCGGCCGAGGAGCAGCTCGAGCGCCTGCTGGCCGATCGCGATCCGACGGTGCGGGTGGCGGCGTGCGAGGCGCTGGCGTTGCGGGCCGCGTACGTCGTCGGCGCCACGCTGGGGCCGCTCGAGGCCGCGCTGCGCGGTGGGCGCCGCGAGCTGGTGCTGCCAGCGGGGGAGGGGCTGGCCCGTCGCGGCCGACCGGAGGCGTTCTTCGCACTGCTGCTGGTGCTCAAGGCCGGCGAGCCACCCGAGCGCGAACGTGCCGCGCTGGCGCTCGGCGAGCTGGGCGATCGGCGGGCGCTCGAGCACCTGTTGCCGCTGCTCGACGCCGGTCTCGACGCTGCGCAGGATCGCGCGATCGCGCCGGCGGTGATCGAGGGCCTGGGCGCGATGGTGCGCGTGCTGTCGGCGACCGACCGCCCGCCGGCGACCGGGGCGGCGACCGATTCGGTGACCGAGACCGAGGTCGCCGAGGTCGCCGCGCTGCGTGACCGGATCGAGCGCATCGCCACCAGCGCCAGCGGTCAGGAACGTCTGCGCGCCCTGGTCGCATTGCGCCGCATCGGCGACGATCGTAGTCGCGCGCTGCTCGAGCGCATCATGCTCGACCGCGAGGCCGGGGCCACCGAGCGCGCGCGGGCGGCGACGGAGCTGGGCCGCCTCGCCGACCCGGCCAGCGAGGCGGCGCTCGGTGTGGCGATGGGCTCCGATGAACACGGCGTCCGCATGGCGGCGGTGCAGGCGGCGCACGACGTCTTCCGTTCCGATCGCACCCGGGCCCACATGCTGGCCTTGCCGAGCAAGCAGCCTGACGTGAGCGGGCCGGCGGCGGCGTACCTGGCGCGTCGTGGCGACCCCGAGACCATCGTCGCCGGCCTCGGCGAGCTCGACGACGACGTCCGCACAAGCTTGCGCGAAGGGCTGGTGCGACGGCGGGCATTCCCGGTGGTGGCCATCGCCGCCGCCCTCGACGCCGACGATGCGCGGGCCCGGATCGAAGGCGCGTGGATGGCGGGCGCGGCGGCTGACCCCGCGCTGGCGGCGCCGGTGTCGCGGGCGATCGCGCGCGCGGCGATCGGTTGGCGCGCGGCGCGTGCGCAGGTGCTGGCCCGCGGCGACGGCGAATCCTGGCGGGTCGAGCGCGAGGTCGAGGCCTGGCGCGCCGCGCTGTGGGCCGCCGGTCGCACCGGGGCGCCGATCGAGGCGCTGGCGATCGCGGCGGCTGCCGATCGCGACGTGGCGACGCCGGTGCGCGCCGCGGCGGTGGCCTGGCTCGCCGCGCACGCCTCGACGGCGGCCACGGCCGCGCTGGCGCCCCTGGTCGGCGACGACGATCGCGGTTTGCGAACCGTGGCGGCGCGCGCGGTCGCGGTGGCCGATCCGCGGGCGGCGGCGGCGCTGGCGCGCGACGCGGCCGCGGCCGCCGATCTGTCGGCGCGCGGGCCGGTGATCGACGCCGGCTTCGCCGACGGTGCCGCGACCTGGATGGCGGTGGCCGAGACGCGATCGACGGCGGTGGCGGCCGCCGTGCGCGGTGGCCACGCCGCCGAGCTGTGCGCGGTCGCGGCCCAGGCGGGGACGGATCCGGCGCGGCTGTCCGCGATCTTCGCCCTCGGACGCATCGGCGGCGACCAGGCCCGGGCGGTGCTCGAGGCCATCGTCGCGGCGACCGGCGAGGACGCGACGGTGCGAGCGGCGGCGTGGAAGTCGCTGGCGCGGCTGCGCCGCACGGGCGCGCGGGTGTGGGGCGAGGGCGTCGACCGCGAGCGCCGTGGCACCCGGATGGCCGGTGCGGCGGCCGGTTCGGCGGCCGGTGCGGCGGCCGACGGTGACGGTGACGGTGACGGTGACGGTGACGGTGACGGTGACGGTGACGGTGACGGTGACGGCGACGGCGACGGTGACGGTGACGGTGACGGTGACGGCGACGGCGACGGTGACGGTGGCGATGACGATGACGATGATGATGATGATGACGATGATGATGATGACGAGGATGGTGACGACGATGAGTAGGTGTCGTTCATGACCACGCCCGTCACCACGGTCGACGTTCCGGTCGGCTTCGGCGCACCGTCGTCGACGGCCACCGACGGCGGCGACGCGCTGCGGGTCCACCTGTCCACCGACGCCAATCGGCGCGACCCGCGCGCGGTCACGCGTCTGCATCAGCCCGCCGTGGTCCGCGACGCGCTGCTCGCGCTCGGCGACGTGCTCGCCAGCGATCTGCGCTACCGCGGTCGCGACCGCGCCGACTACCTGGCGTACTTGCTGGCCAAGGGCAAGGGGGTCTCGAAGCAGGTCTGGGAGGCGCAGAAGGAGTATCTGCGTCTGCGCTACACCGAGGCCGCGCGCACCGAGGAGCCGCTCGACCCGGTGCTCACGGTCGCCGCCGACGCGCTCCGCATCGAGCTGCTGTCGCGCGACGAGTCGGCGTACGCCCAGCTTGCCATCGGCGTCGATGCGCTCGCGGCGCCGTCGCTGACCCCGGGCACGACGTTCCTCGACCTGTCGCCGGCGGCGCTGCGCGCGATCGGGCGCATCCGGACCTACCGGCCGACGACCCTCGAGCTGTCGCCGCCCGCCGAGGTCAAGGCCGCGTCGCGCCGCGTGCCGCTGCGCTGGCTGCGCGCCTTCGGACAGATCAACGCGTCGGCGCGCCTGCCGGCCGAGCGCTTCGAGCTGGCGCCGATCGATCTCTACAACGTGCTGTTCACGCTCCGCATGCGCAAGGCCAAGCAGGCGCCGCGCGCGCTGCGCTACGAGCTGGTGCCCGGCCAGGCGCCACGCATCGTGCTCGAGCCGTGGGACCTGGTCCTGGCCTCGAACGGCGGGCCGTACACCGGGCCGCGGCCGATGGTGGTGCGCACCTGGGGCCGCAACCGCCTGCTCGTGCTGGCCCGGCTGTTGCCACACGCGCGCCGCGTCCACGTCCACCTGCTCGGCGCCGGCCTGCCGGCGTTCTACGTCGTCGATCTCGGCGACGTCAGCTTCACGCTCGCGCTGTCGGGCTGGACCGACGCTGGCTGGGCCGGCGTGTCGACCTTCGATCAGCTCGCCGCCGGCGACGCCGATCTCACCCTGCTGCGCGCCGGCGTCGACCTCGCGCGTGGGGTGACGTTCGCGCGCCCGCTGCTGGCGACGCCACCGCCGGCCGACGACCTGCGCTTTCGCGATGCTCGCGAGGCCGCCGCCCACCGCCTGCTCGCCGACGCCGCGCAGGTTGTCCTCACCAAGGTCCACGACCTCGGCGCCGACGGTCAACGCATCGAGGGCCAGGTCGACGATGGCCGCGCCCATCGCCGCTTCCACGCCGCCTTCACGATCGACCGCGAGGGCCGCACCGCCGGCGCGTCGTGTACCTGTCCGGCCTTTCGCCGCGCCGGCATCAAGGAGGGTCCGTGCGAGCACATGATCGCGTTGCGGGTGCTGCACGCCCGCGAACAGGCGCGGCTGGAGGCGGCGCGCGGTACCGAGGAGGGTAAACGCCTCATCCGCGCCGAGACCCGGACGCTGTTCCGCCGCGGCGCGCGCGGCAGCGAGACCTTCCGGCTGTCGCTCGACGATCGCGCGGTCATCGCCCGCTGGGGTCAGGACGAGCCCCTGCGCATGAGCCGTCAGCTCCACGCCACCGCCGATGACGCGCGGCTCGCGTACTTCGCCCGGCTCGACGAGCTGGCCGAGAAGGGATACATCGATGCGACCGCGTAGCGACGCGCGCATCGCGTTGACAGGTTCGGGCTGTGGCGACTACCGTCGCCGTGGCCGTGTTCGGTTTTTCCAGGAGGAGGAGTCGTCTTCGTTAGCCTGCGCTCCGGCGCAAGGGCGGCGTCGCGCCGTCCCGGCACAAGCAGTAGCCACTCTCCACAAGGTAGGCTGTTCGTGGTTTGCTCGCCCCGAGGGGCCCCAGATGTTGGGCCCAGCTGGACCAACCGAGCGACCACGGTTTGCGCCCAACATCTGGGGCCCCTCGGGGCGGCAAACCGGTGAGCCTACCGTGTCCCATGAGGGATGTAGCGAGCGGTTCCTCCTCCTGGATCTTTTCTCAGGGGACGTTCCCGTCCCCTGTGCCGGGCCCGGCGTCACGATCGACGCCCCCGGAATTCACCCCACCGCGCGTCGCGTCGCGCGAGTCCGAGTCGGTCGTGCGATCGAGAGGGCGGCGTGACGACCACGGCCAAGTTACCGGCGGTGCCGTGGGCCGACGTCCAGGCCAAGGGCGGCATCCGGCCCTGGGTCGACGCCGAGTTGCTGCGGCTCGGGCTCGCCGACACCGGCACGCCGTCGTCGATGACCGACGGCGAGAAGAAGGCGTACAAGGCGCGCCGCGAGGAAGAACGCCGGGTTCGCCGCGAGCTGTTCCGCGTCGCGTGGACGGCGTACCGCGCTGCCCACATCGTCCACCTCGGCGCCGGCGTGTGGTGGCACGACACCGCCGACGTCGATCGCTTCGACGCCGCCGAGCCCGAGCGCAAGCGGGTCGAGAACGCGCTGCCCGCGGTCGGTGATGCCGCGGCGCTGGCCACCGCGCTCGGGCTGTCGATCGCGCGGCTACGCTGGCTCACGTACCACCGCGAGGTCGACACCGGCACCCACTACCACCGCTGGACGGTGCCCAAGCGCGACGGCGGGCTGCGCCCGATCAGCGCCCCCAAGCCCGAGCTCAAGGCCGCCCAGCGCTGGATCGCGCAGCAGGTCACCGAACACCTGCCGGTGCACGGCGCCGCGCACGGCTTCTTGCCCGGCAAGTCGATCGCCACCAACGCCCGCGTGCATGCCGGCGCCAAGATCATCGTCAAGCTCGACATCGAGGGCTTCTACCCGACCGTCACCTTCCGGCGCGTGAAGGGCCTGCTGCGCAAGGCCGGCCTCGGCGAGCAGGTCGCGATCCTGATGGCCCTGCTGGCCACCGAGTCGCCACGCGACGAGCTGGTGCTGCGCGGCAAGACCTGCTTCGTCGCCACCGGGCCGCGCGCGCTGCCGCAAGGTGCGCCGACCAGCCCGTCGATCACCAACGCGCTGTGTCTGCGCCTGGACTGTCGGCTCAGCGGCCTGGCCAGGAAGCTCGGCTGTCGCTACACCCGCTACGCCGACGACCTGACGTTCTCGTGGCACGGCGGCGCGGCTCGTGACGCCGACCAGACCAACAGCATCGGCAAGCTGCTGCGCGCGGTGACGATGATCGTCGCCGACGAGGGCTTCACCATCAAGCGCACCAAGACTCGGGTGATGCGCGCCGGCGGGCGGCAGAAGGTCACCGGGCTGGTCGTCAACACCGCCGCCGGCCGGCCGCCGGCGCGGGTGCCGCGCGACGTGCAGCGCAAGCTGCGGGCGGCGATCAAGAATCGCGAGCTGGGACGACCGGGTCGCGGCGAGTCGCTCGACGCCCTGCGCGGCATGGCCGCGTACGTGATGATGACCGACCGGACGCGCGGGCGCGCGTTCATGGAGCGGCTGGATCGTCTGTCGAAGGCCGGCGCGACGCCGGCAGAGAGCGAGATCACATGAGCGACTGGCAGGTCCACCTCGAGTTCGAAGAAGGCACCTCGAGCAAGTTCTGGCGCGCGCGCGTCGAGGGCGGAACGATGTACGTCAACTACGGCAAGATCGGCACTGCCGGCCAGACCCAGGTGAAGGACCTGGGCTCGCCCGACGCGGCCAAGAAGGAGCTCGAGAAGCTCGAGCGCGAGAAGCGCAAGAAGGGCTACGCCGACGCCGGCGGCGGCGGTGGCGACGGCGAGGAGGCCGAGGACGAGGCCGAGGAGGAGGAGGAAGAAGAGGACAAGCCAGCTGCGAAGAAGAAGGGCGGTCCGCCAGCCGCGGCGGCCGCTGCTGGCAAGCCCGGGCTCGAGGCCCGGCTGGCGCTGAGCAAGGGCACGCGCAAGGTCGCGACCCACCTGTCGCTGGCGGGGGCGACGGTGCGCATGGATGCGGTCGAGACCTACGGCAGTCCCGAGGACGCCCGCAAGGCGTACTACCGGCTGCTCGCCAGCCTCGCCGGTGAGGGTCACGAGGAGCAGTAGGTCGTGGGTGGTGGGCTCGCCGACGGCGACTCGATCGAGGTGCAGGGCTCGGGTTCGGCGCGCTACACGCTGTCGCGCCAGGGCGGGGTCTACGCGTGCACCTGTCCGGCCTGGCGCAACCAGGGGCGGGCGATCGACGCCCGGACCTGCAAGCACCTGCGGGCCCACCTGGGCGCCGAGGTCGAGGACGCCCGGGTCGGAGCGTTCAGTGGTGGCGGCGGCGGCGGCGGCGGCGCACGCGCGACCGCGGCCGGGACGGGCGGCGGGCGAAAGCCAGCGCAGGCCAAGGACACCGCGCCGCCGATCCTGCTCGCCCACAAGTGGGAGCTGGACGTCGCCCCGGACGGCTGGTGGATGAGCGAGAAGCTCGACGGGATCCGGGCCTACTGGAACGGCAGCAGCTTCATGTCGCGCCTGGGCAACCGCTTCGCGGCGCCGGCCTGGTTCACCAGCGGCCTGCCCGAGCATCCGCTCGATGGCGAGCTGTGGATGGGCCGCAAACAATTCCAGAAAGCCATCAGCGTGGTGCGCTCCGGCGACGCCGGCCAGGCCTGGAAGCAGATCCTCTACGTGGTCTTCGACGCCCCGGCGTCGAAGGCGCCCTTCGAGGAGCGCATGGACGAGGTGCGCGGCGTCATGACGCGGCACGGGCCGGCGTACGCGCGCTGGCACGAGCACGTGCGCTGCGAAGGCGTCGCTCACCTGCGCGGCGAGCTGGCGCGGATCGAGGCGCTCGGCGGCGAAGGGCTGATGCTGCGGCGCCCGGGATCGAGGTACGAGATCGGTCGATCGTCGTCGCTCTTGAAGGTGAAGACGTTCCACGACGCCGAGGCGCGGGTCCGCGGTCACGCGCCGGGCGCTGGCAAGCACAAGGGCCGGGTCGGGGCGCTGGAGGTGGAGTTGCCCGACGGGACCCGGTTCAACGTCGGCACCGGCCTGTCGGACGAGGAGCGCGGCAACCCGCCGCCGGTGGGCAGCGTGATCACGTTCCGGTACCAGGAGCTATCGGACGACGGCGTGCCGCGGTTTCCAAGCTACGTCGGCGTGCGGATCGACCTCGAGTTGCCGGCGACGGCTTCGAAGCCGACGCCGAAACCGACGCCGAGACCGACGCCGAGACCGTCGCCGAAACCGGCGCCGAAACCGGCGCCGAAACCGGCGCCGAAACCGACGCCGAAACCGACGCCGAAACCGTCGCCGAAACCGACGCCGAAACCGACGCCGAAACCGACGCCGAAACCGACGCCGAAACCGACGCCGAAACCGACGCCGAAACCGACGCCGAATTCCGGCGCCCCGCGGGTGTCGACCAGCGCGGCCAGCCTGCAGATCACGCTCGAGCTTGCCGGCAATCCCGGCAAGTTCTGGCGCGTCGAGGTCCGCGGCGCCCAGCACCTGGTGACGTTCGGCGCCCGCGGCGCCGGGGGACAGACCCGGCTGACGGCGTTCGCGAGCGAGGCCCAGGCCTCGGCCGACGCGGAGCAGCGGGCGGCGGTGAAGCGTCGGGACGGCTATCGCTAGGGGCCGCCGCGCGGGGCCCTACTCGACCCGCACCACCTTGACGTCGACCTCGAGGGTCTCGCGACCGCCACCGACGTAGATCGTGCCCGAGGTCGGCGTGGCGTCGACGTAGTTGCGGCCGACGGCGACGCGAACATGATCGGTCTGGGTCAGGATGCCGTTGGTGGGGTCGAAGCCCTTCCAGCCGACCTCGGGCAGGTAGAGCTGGACCCAGGCGTGCGAGGCTTCGCTCTGGACCGTGTTGGCTCTGGGCGTGACGGTCACGACGGTCGCGATCGACTCGCTGTCGGGAGGTGCACAGTAGATGTAGCCGCAGACGTAGCGCGCCGGCACGCTGAGCAGGCGCGCCAGGCAGATGAACAGGTTGGTGAAGTCCTGGCAGACGCCGCGCCGGCTGTTGTAGACCTCGAACGGGGTCGTGAATACCGTCGTCGAGCCCTGGCGGTAGGTGTACTCCTTGAAGATCGACGCGTTGATGTCGAGCAGCGTGTCGAGCAAGTCGAAGTCGTTGCGTTTCACGAAGCTCATCGCGTACTCGGTGAGCTCGTCGAGCTGACTCTCGGGCAGCTCGGGCGGCAACAGGTACGGCGCCATGGTCTGGCGCTGCCACGGCATCCACACCAGCGGGATCGTCGAGCGCGCCTTGAGGGCGCGTAAGTCGAGCGGCGCGACGTCGCTGACCCGGACCTTGCTGGTGGCCTCGATCAGCATCTCGGTCCATGGCGTGTCGATGTGCAGGCGGCGGACCCGGTTGCCGAACACGTCCTCGAAGTCGGCGGTCTGGCCAGGCACCGAGACGGTGAGCGTGTGCTCGAGGAGCTCCTGCAGGCGGTCCACGCGCGGCGTCAGGCGCAGGACGTGGGTCGAGCGTTCGATGGGCTTGGGATAGCGGTACAAGGTGCGGTGGCGGACCTGGAACGTGCGCACCGGCGCGGCGCCGGCGCTGGCCATGGCGAACCGTGCTTGCACGGCGGGCGCGACCAGCGACGCCCGCGGCGTGGCGCCCGCCGACGGCGGACCGATGTCGGTGACCACGGCGCCCTGCCGGATGATGACCAGGTGGCCGGCCGGGACCTGGGTCCAGATGATCGGCGGTACCGTCGCCGTTGGGGTCACGGCGGCCGGGCGTCGTCCCTCGGCGGTGTCGGCGGCGGCGCGGCCGGCCGCGTCCGCCTCGGCGGCGGCCGGCGGATCGATCGCCCGCAGCGGCGTCGATGACGCGATCACCCCCTTGCGACTCTTGGTGCCGCGCGCGCCCAGATCGACGATCAGATCGCCGTCGCCGATCACGCAGCGGTCGTAGGGCGGCGACAGCTGCCCCAGCCAGATGGTGCTGTCCTGATCGCGATCGGCGTACACCAGCAGGTCGCGGCCATCGGTGAGGGCGATCGTCAGGCCGCCATCGTCGTCGAACACATCGAGCCAGTCGCGAACCTCAGGGAGGTTGGCGTCGGCGATGCTCTTCCAGCCCCGCTCGGCAAAGCGCGACATCAGGATACAGAACAGCTGTTCGGTGTCGGTTGATCCGATCGGCTCGAACACGCCGCGATCGCCGCGGTCGTCAGTCGGTCGCGTGGTCAGGCTGCCGGAGTGCCCGATCATCCAGTCGCGGCGACCCCAGCTGCGCACGAACGGCTGGGTGTTGGCGTCGGTGATCGCGCCCCAGCGCGCGCTGCGGATGTGGAGCACGAACAGGGACGACTCGAGGTGCTCCCACGCCCGCGCCAGCTGGCTGCGGATCGAGCCCTGCGGCGGCGCCGGTTCCTTGAGCACGGTCGCCGACGGCTCACCGCCCGGGTAGTAACCGAGCCCCCAGCCGTCGGGCAGCGTGCGCCCCGGTTCGAGACAGGTCAGATCGAACGACGGCGCCAGCTCGCCCTCGAAAGACATCGCGAGGAGGTTGGGCACCGCCCGACTCTACTACCGCGCGCCGGCCTCGCCCACCGGGGGATCGGAACCTGTGCCGGGATCAGGCATGGCCGAGGAGCTCCTTGCCCAGCGAGTCGCAGATGGCGTGGGCCTCGTCGACGACGGTGGTCAGGAGATCGTGCACGTCCTCGCCGTCATGGAGCTCGTTGCGCTGGGTGCGGACCAGCTCGTCGAGGATGCGCAGCTGCTCGAGCGTCTGGCCACCGGGTAGATCGGTGGCGGTCGGCGGGCGGATGCCGCACAGCCGCTCGTAGGCCGAATGCACGCAGTAGGCGACCGAACGCGGGAAGCGATCCTCGCCGATCAAGAACCGGATCACGGTGTCGGAGCCGACCCGGCCCTGGTGCCGCTTCATGAACGGCTCGTAGCCCGACAGCGAGCGCAGCAGCGACAGCCACAGCGAGGTCGCCACCACCTCGTGACGTGGTGCCCCGGTGGTGATGGCGTGGTGGTGGACGTCGAGGATGCGCGCGGTCTGGCTGACCCGCTCGAGCATGACACCGAGCCAGATGAAGTCGAGCGGCTCGTCGTGCAGCATCGTCGAGCGCAGCTGGCCGAGCACCAGCTGGGTGCCGGCGCGGATGCGGCGGTAGAAGTCGAAGCGGCGCTCGGCGAAGTCGGCGCGGGCGCCGTCGCTGCGCATGTAGAGGTGGAGCTCGTTGGTGCTCTCCCAGGCATCGATCGAAACCACCTCGCGGATCGAGCGCGCGTTCCAGCGCGCGCCCTCCAGCGAACGGCGGATCGAGACCCCGGTGTCGGCGTCCCAGGTCAGCGTCTGTTCGACCCGCTCGCCGTCGGCGAACGCGCCGTCGTCGTCGCCCCACCGGCTCTTGAACGCGTCCTCCTCGCCGGCGACCACCACCACCGGTCGCCAGCACGCCGCCGGCTCCAGCTCGGCGTCGAGGGCCAGGTTGTGGGTGGTCGACAGCAGGCGCGCCGTCGACTCGGCGCGCTCGACGTAGCGGCCGTACCAGAAGCAGTGATCGGCGACCCGCGAGATCATGGCTGACGGCCCCGGTGCCCGGCCGGGTGACCAGCCCGCTGACCAGGATAGAGTCTGCGCATGTCCGAGGCGGTCTGGTACCTGCTGCTGATGGGCGCCTGGTCGGTGGCGACGATGCTGCCCGGCGCGATGCTGGCGCGGGCGGCCCGCCACGGCGTCGGTGGCGCGCGGTCGAAGACCGCCGGCGGCCTCCTCATCGCGGCCGGCTTCGTGGGGCTGGCGGTGCTCACCGCGTTGCTGGCCACCGTCTTCCTGCGCGGCGGTCGCGCCGGGTGGGAGTAGTCGTTCACAGGCCAGCTCCGCCCTTGAGCACCCAGGTGTCCTTGCTGCCGCCGCCCTGGCTCGAGTTGACGACGTAGCTTCCGTCGACGAGGGCGACCCGGGTCAGGCCGCCGGGCAGGACCCACTGTCCTTCGCGGCTGGTCAGCACGTAGGGCCGCAGGTCGACCCGCCGCGGCGCGACCTGGCGCCGATCGCCGATCCAGGTCGGGCACGTCGACAGCTCGATGCGGTGCTGGGCGATATAGCGGCGCGGCGCGGCCTGGATGCGGGCCCGGAAGTCCTCGATCTCGGCGCTCGACGCCTGCGGGCCCATCAACATCCCGTAGCCACCGGCCTCGTCGACCGCCTTGACCACCAGCTCGGCGAGGTGCTCGAGCACGTAGCGGCGGTCGTCGTCGCGCGCGCACACGTAGGTCGGCACCTGGGCCAGCACCGGCTCCTCGCCGAGGTAGAAGCGGATCATGTCGGGCACGAACGGGTACACCGCCTTGTCGTCGGCGACGCCGTTGCCAGGTGCATTGGCGAGCGCCACGTTGCCGGCGGCGTAGGCGCGCATGAGCCCGCGCACGCCGAGCACGCTGTCGGGCCGGAAGGCATCGGGGTCGAGGAAGTCCTCGTCGGTGCGCCGGTAGATGACGTGGACGCGGCGCGGCCCGCGGGTGGTGCGCACGTACGCGATGTCGCCGTCGACGAACAGGTCGGGGGCCTGGACCAGCTCGAGGCCCATGGTGCGGGCCAGGAAGCTGTGCTCGAAGTAGGCCGAGTTGTAGGGGCCGGGGGTGAGCACCACCGCGGTGGTGTCGTCGCTGGCGACCGGCGACACCGAGCGCAGGGTCTCGGCCAGCCGGGTCGGGTAGTGGTCGACGCGGTGGACGCGGGCCAGATCGAAGGCGCGCGGGAAGATGCGTTTGGAGATGACGCGGTTCTCGACCACGTACGACACCCCCGACGGCGTGCGCAGGTTGTCCTCGAGCACCCGCCAGGTGCCCTCGGGATCGCGGATGAGATCGACGCCGGCGATGTGGATGCGGACCCCGCCCGGTGGCCGCACCCCGCGCAAGGTCGGGCGGTAGGTGCTGGCGCCCAGGATCATCTCGGGCGGCACCAGCCCCGATTCCAGGATCCGCTGGCCGTCGTAGATGTCATCGAGGAAGGCGCCGAGCGCGCGCAGGCGCTGGCCCAGCCCCTTCTCGAGGTGGGCGAAGTCGGCGGCCGAGACCAGGCGCGGCATCACGCAGAACGGGAAGATCTTCTCGGTGCCGCGGTTGTCGGAGTAGACCGAGAAGGTCACGCCCTGGTTGAGCAGCGCCAGCTCGGCGAGCTGCTGGTGGCGGGCGAGCTCGTCGGGGGTCAGGCGGCCGAGCTGCTCGAGCACGCGGCGGAACGGCGGCCGGGCACCGTCGTCGTCGAGGATCTCGTCGAAGGTGCCGGGCAGCGGTCGGTAGTCGGCGAACAGGGTCACGGCGGGCTCGGCTCCGCGTCGCGAGGGCGGGCGTGGAGCGCGCGCACGTCCAGGGTCCAGGTGGCCGGCGCGGCGGGCGTGGTGGTCGCGACGGTGGCGGCGGCGCTCGGGGTGACGATCAGCCGCTCGCGGCGGCGGGCGTCCGCCTCGGCGTCGTCGCCCGGCAGGCCGTCGTACGCACCGCCTCCCGGCCGCCACGCGTACCACGCCATCGTCACCGCCTCGCCACCGGCCTCGATGGCGAGGCGCAACGGTTCGTCGGCGGGCAGGGTCGGCACCAGACCGGGGTCGGGCACGAACTGGCGCCGGCGCAGGCCAAGCACGTGGTAGCGCCACGCGCCGTCGACGTTGACGCGCGGGGTGACGGCGTGGCCGGCGATCCGGATGGTGATCGCGGCGTCGCCCTCGCGGTCGGCGACCAGCTCGAGCCGCTCGCTCGAGGCGTCGACCAGGCGCGCGGTGGCGCGCTCTTGCGACGCCAGGTCGCCGACCAGCGGCCAGAACTCCAGCGCCCGCGACAGCTCGATGCCGAAGCCGCCGACCCGCGTGGCGCCGAGCGCGTGGTGGCGAAACCCGCGCAGCCGCGCTTGGTGCCGCTCGAGCGGGAGGTCGTGGGCCGCGAGATCATCGAGCACGAGGTCGAGATCCTCGGCCAGGAACCACGGCAGCGCCCACCGGTCATGAAGCTCGGCGCCCCAGTCGATGATCGCCGCCTCGTAGGGGGCGAGCGCGCAGCGCGCCGCCACCGCGCGCACCAGCGCCGCCACCGCGACCATGTCGGCCGGGGTTCGCGGCATGCGAAAGGCACGCAACTCGACCACGCCGAGCTTGCCGCGGTTCGCCAGGTGCGGGTTCCACAGCTTCTCGACGTTGATCTCGGCGCGGTGCGAGTTGCCGCCGGCGTCGACCAGGAGCGGGGCCAGGCTCGACCACAAGGTGTGCGGGGTCACCCGCCCGCGGTGCGCCTCGTGTTCGAGCCACGCGCACGCCAGGCGCAGCTCCTCCCATCGTTCGCGCACCCCCTCGTCGGCGCGCGGCGATTGCGACGCCGAGCCGGCGCACTCGCCGAGAAACCAGTACGACAGCGCCGGGTGATTGGCGAAGTAGCGGATCATTCGCGGCAGCAGCGCTGGATGGCGGAAGAACGGGCTGGCGTCCGGGCTCGGTCCGCCCAGCGTCAGTTGACCACCGCCGCCGGAGTCGACCTCGTCGCCGTTGTAGCGCCACCGGTACGCCGACAGGCCCGCGCTCGCGGCCGCGATCCACACGTCGTCGAGGTGGCCACCGAACGACGCCAGATCCGGACACGGCGCCGTGTTCACCTCCACCACGCCAGGATCGGCCGTCACCGTCAACCAGAGCTGATCCGGTCCGATCACGGGCGTCGCCGCTGGCACCGCCGCCAGCAACGCGTCGACGGCCGGATCGCGGTCGTCGTCGTCGTCGTGGCCCCGCGTTCGGGGCTCGCCGGCCGGCGGCGCGCTTCGCGGCGCCCGCACGCCGAAACAGAAGCGCGGCGCTTCCTCGTCCGGATACTGGCGCCCGATCACGCGATGGACCTCGGCACCGCGGATTCGTCGGCCCAGGATGGTCGCCATCTGCGCCGCGCGCCGTCGCTTGTCCTCGGCGCCGGGCAGGTCCGGATCGGCCTGCCACAACCACCACGGGTCGTTGGATTCTCTGCGCGTGAAGGTCGGCTCGGCGCCGATCCAGATCGCCAGGTCCGCGGCGGCGAGCCGGTCGTCGAGTGGATCGATCGCCGCCTGCTCGGCACCCTGCTCGGCACAGTGCGGCCCCGCGGCGGTCGCCGGCGTCACGACGCCTCCTCCTCCTCCGGCCAGTCTTCGAAGCGCGGTAGGGCACGGTCGAGATCGAGGCGGCGTAGATCCAGCGTGTACGGTTGGTCGGGGTGCGGTCGCGTCTCGCGCGGCCGGACCGGGTACGGCGTCGGGCCGTCATGGGTGAACCGTTGCGACCGCCGCGCGCTGGCCTCGAACCGGGTCAGCGGCGGCGACCGGAAGCCGCGGCCCTCGGGGTGCCAGACGTGGTAGGCGCCGGCGCCCAGCGAGCGCGATGCCCAGGTGTCGACCACGTCGAAGCGGACCGGGTGGTGGACGCCGAGGTGGGGCTGCAGGCTGTGGGGCGGGCACCAGGCCCGGAAGCGCACGCCCGCGACGTGGATGTCGGCGGCGCTGGTGGCGCGCATCGGCAACACGGCGCCGTTCACCAGCACGCGATGACGCTCGGGCACCATGCCGGTGGCGCGCACCTCGAGTCGCTCGAGCGAGCTGTCGACGTAGCGCGACGTGCCGCCGCCGCCGACCTCCTCGCCGAGCACCGGCCACGGCTCGATCGCGTTGCGGACCTCGACCCGCACGTCGCCAGCGTCGATGGTACCCACCAGCGGGCAGCGCAGCTCGAGGAACGGACGGAAGGCATCGGTGGGCATCCCGAGCTCGCGCCCGGCGAGGAACGCCAGCACGTCGTCGAGATCGCGCTCGAGGAACCACGGCAACAGGAAGCGGTCGTGCAGGCCCTGACCCCAGCGCACCAGCGCGCCGCGACAGGGCGCTTGCGTGAAGGCGGCGATCAGCGCGCGGGCGAGCAGCACCTGGGCCGCGGCGAGGCGCGGGTGCGGCGGCATCTCGAACGCGCGCAGCTCGACCAGGCCCTGGCGACCGTAGGGCGTCTGCGGATCGTAGAGCTTGTCGATCGACAGCTCGGCGCGGTGGGTCGAGCCGGCGACGTCGCAGAGGAGATTCCGGAACAGCCCGTCGACCAGCCAGGCCGGCGTCGGACCCGCACCGTGGGCGCGGTCGAGCGCCAGCTCGAGCTCGTAGAGGGCGTCGTGGCGGGCCTCGTCGACGCGCGGAGCCTGCGAGGTCGGCCCCACGAACAGACCGGTGAACAGGTACGACATGCAGGGGTGGTGCTGCACGAACGTGATCAGGGACGCCAGCAGGTCGGGACGGATCAGGAACGGCGACCCGAGCGGGGTCGGCCCGCCGAGCGTGATGTGATGACCGCCGCCGGAGCCGGCCAGCCGCCCATCGAGCAGGTACTTCTCGGACTGCAGGCCGGAGGCGAGCGCGACGTCGAACACGGTCTCGAGCAACGCGGCGTGGTCGCGGCCGCGCGCGGTCGGCGGCAGGTTGACCTCGAGGACGCCGGGGTCGGGGGTGACGGCGAAGCGGAGCTGGACCGGGGCCGGCGGCGGCGGATAGCCCTCGAGGCGGGTGTCGAGGCCGGTCGCGGCGCGCGCGCGATCGATCGCCGCGACCAGGTCGAGCCAGTCGGCGAAGCGGCGGACCGGCGGCAGGAAGACGTGCAGGGCGCCGAGCCGCGGCTCGACCACCAGCGCGGTCCGGATGCCGGCGCCGCCCGCCAGCGCCGTCGGTGGCGTCGCGGTGCTGTCCGGAGGTGAGCTGGTCAGCGCCTGCGGCGCCTCGAGCTGGATGCGAGCGCGATTCGGATCGCTGGCGTCGATGCGGAGCTGGCGGTGGGCGCGACGGAGCACCCAGCGCGCGCGCTCGGCGGGAGCGGCGTCGGGAGGCGGCTCGGGTTCGCGATCGTCGACGTCAGCGATCGCGAGAGCGTCAGGGTCAGCGTCGACGTCGACGTCGGCGGCGACTCGGGGGTCGAAGGGGTGGGTGGGATCGAGTGACGGATCCAGGGGTGGCGGGGTCGGCAGGCCGGGCCCGAGGCTGGCCAGCGGCAGGCGGAGACCAGCCGGCGAGTCGCCGGGCACCAGGAACAGGTGCTCGCGGCGGAACGTCCACGACTCGGAGCGCCAGGCGCCATCGGTGGCGCGCGCCAGCGGTAGCACCCAGCCGACCGGCGTGCCGGCACCGCGGTCGAGCGTCCGCGCCAGCCGGCGGCGCTCATCTGGATCGTCGAGGCCGGCGTGGCGTGGATCGACACCGACCGGCAGCGCGGCCTCGTCCTGCACCACCTGAAACGGATCCTCGTAGGCCGGTGCCGGCGCCAGCGTCGGCGGTAGCCCGAGCTCGCGGGCGATGGTCTCGACCAGCCGGCGCGCGGTCTCGGCGGTCGCCGCGCCGCCGAGCGCGCGCTGCGGCCACACCGGCACGCCATCGCGGCGGCCGATGATGTCGAGCGACCAGCGCGGCAAGGGCTCGCCCGGGTAGTGCTTGCCCATGCGCTCGAGCACGGCGGCGCCCGGCGCCAGTTGATCGCGCAGAGCGGCGGCCAGCGCCTGGCCCTGGCGCGACTTGCCAGCTCCGAGCGCCTCGCCGTTCCACTCCGGCTCGGCCGGATCCTCGCGTGAGGTGAAGGTCGGCTCGCCGCCGCTGGTGAGCGTGATGGCGGCGGCGTCGAGCACGGCATCGGCGCGGTCGGCGGCGTCGAGCAGCGAGGTCCAGACCGCTTCGGTGTACGGCGCGGTCGGCCGCGGTTCGTGACCGAGGCGCAGGATCGACGTGCCGAACTCGACACGATCGGCGGTGACGTCACTCGAGCCCTCGATCGGCGCCGCGAGTGCCGGTGACGCCGTCGCGCACAACGGCACGTGGCCCTCGCCGGTGAACAGGCCGGAGGTGGCGTCGAGGCCGATCCATCCCGCGCCGGGCAGGAACACCTCGGCCCAGGCGTGCAGGTCGACGACGTCCTTGGCCACGCCGCGCGGCTGGTCGGGGATCATGCCTTCGTCGGCGAGCTGGATGAGGTATCCGGACACGAAGCGGGCCGCCAGGCCGCGGCTGCGCAAGGCCGCGACCAGCAGCACCGCCGAGTCGCGGCAGCTGCCGCGGCCGTGGGCGAGCGTCTCCTCGGGCGTCCACACGCCGGCCTCCTCGCGGATGACGTAGGCGACGGCGGCCGCGACCTGCTGGTTGAGTGCGACGATGACGTCGACGACCTTGCCCTTGCGAGGCAACTCGTCGAGGAAGGCGCGGGCGCGGGCGCCGACCCCGAACGCCGGATCGTCGACGCTACGGAACGGCGCCAGCTCGGCGGCCAGGCCGTCGGGGTACGAGAACGGCAGCTCGCGGCAGCGCGCGTCGACGAGAAAATCGAACGGATTGACCGGCTTGATGTCGAGCGCCAGCTCGACCAGGAGCTCGAACGATGGCACCCGCTGCGCCACCTTGAAGGTCACGCGCGCGACGTGATTACCGTGCGGATCCTGCTGCCAGTGCAGGTGGTGCTCGCCGGCGATCGCCAGCCGGTAACTCTCGACGCGGGCGCGGGTGTGGTTGGCCGGCCGCAGGCGCACCACGTGCGGGCCGAGCGCCGCCGGACGCGGGTAGGCATAGTGGCTGCGGTGCTGGACGAGAAGGCGCATCCCCGGCTGATGATCGTGCCCGCGTCGGGGGTGCGGCTTCAAGCCGGCGCGGCGGAATGTTCGGTTGCGGGCCGGTTTCGTTTCGGTTTCGGTGGCGGGCGTCGGCGACGGCGTCGGTCTCGGTCTCGGCGACGGTTTCGGTTCGGTCTCGGCGCCGGTTTCGGTTTCGGTTTCGGCGACGGTTTCGGCGACGGTCGCGGCCGCACCGACCCCGCTCGTCCTGAGCGAGGACGCGCAGCGGCCGAGTCGAAGGACGCACCTCGCCGAGGTCAGAGGCGCTGGCGCGCACACAGCAGCGACGTGCTCCAGCCGTCGCGCAGCGACAGGAAGACCACGGCGCACACGCTCGGATCGAGGTACGGATGATCGATCCAGGTCACGAACAGCGGCGGCGACGGCAGCATCGGCGGTGGCGCACAACCGCTGGTCTGACACAGCTCGGCCACCGCCGACCATCGCCCGGGCGGCCGGACCAGCAGCGTTGCCAGGAATGCCGTGTTGCGGAGCTCGTTCACCAGGGCGGCACACGCGCGCGCCTTCGGCTCCGGCTCCCGCTCCGGCTCTGGCTCCTGAACCGCTGCCGGCTCGTCGTGGCTGGTCGGCCACGGTCGGGGCGCGACGGCCGGGTAGGGAGCGCTCGTGATCATCGGCCTCGGGGCGGCGACGGTGCCGAGTCCGACGTGCAGGGTCGGATGCTCGGCGGCCGGACCGGCACCACTCACTCCGTCGTCGGAGGCCAGCCGCTCGGTGTGACCGGAGTGCCCGCTGGCGCCGCGGGTCGCGGCCGCGACCTGATAGGCGGCGGCGTGGCCGCGCAGGTTGTCGAGCGCCTGCGCCACCTCGACCATCGACTGCGGCCGCGCCGTCTTGTCCTTCTCGAGCATGTGCAAACACAGCGCCTCCCACTCCGGCGGCACCGATGGGTTGCGCGTGCTCGGCGGCGCGATCGGTTCGTACAGATGCCCACGCAGCATCTCGCCGACCTCGCCCGGGAAGGGCAGGGTCCCGGTGAGCATCTCGTACAGCATGCAGCCCAGCGAATAGATGTCGCTGCGGTGATCGACCGCGCCCTTGCCCTCGCACTGCTCCGGGCTCATGTACGCCGGCGTGCCGATCACGATGCCGTACTGCGTCTTGCGGACGCCCGGCGTCGGGGTCGTCAGCTTGGCGATGCCGAAGTCGAGCACCTTGACGAACAGCGGATCGAACGATCGCTCGCACAGGAACACGTTGGCCGGCTTGAGATCGCGGTGGATCACACCCTTGGCATGGCTGGCGGTGAGCGCCGAGCAGATCTGGGCCAGGATGTGGGCGATGTCGTCGAGCCCGAGGCCGCCCTGGCGCAGGCGCTTGTCGAGGCTCACGCCCTCGAGACACTCCATCATCAGGTAGGCGCGGTCGCCGGTGGCGGTGTGCAGGGTGCCGAAGTCGATGATGACGATGATGTTGGGGTGACCGATCTCGGCGGCGGCCTTGGCTTCCTGGAAGAAGCGCGCCACCTGGTCCGGATCGCGAGCCTGATCGTCGTGAAGCACCTTGACCGCGACGTCGCGCTCGATCAGCGTGTGTTTGCACAGGTACACCGTGCCGGCGCCGCCCGAGCCGAGCTCACGGTCGACGAGGTAGCTCCCGATGCGCTGGCCGACGAGGTTCACCGCCCGCATCATAGTAGAGTGCCGCGGTCATGATCCTCGCCACCTCGCACGATCCCGGGCCGCGCGGTCGCTTCGGTCCGTTTGGCGGTCAGTACGTCGCCGAGACCCTGATGCCGGCCCTGGCCGAGCTGGAGGCGGCGTGGCGTGCGGCGCGGGTCGACGATGGGTTCGGCGACCAGGTCGCGACGCTGCTCCGCGACTACGTCGGCCGGCCGTCGCTGTGCACCCAGGCGGCACGCCTCGGCGCCGAGGTCGGCGCCCGCGTGTTCCTCAAGCGCGAGGACCTCAATCACACCGGCGCGCACAAGATCAACAACTGCGTCGGCCAGGCGCTGCTCGCCCGCCGCATGGGCAAGCGCCGCATCATCGCCGAGACCGGCGCCGGCCAGCACGGGGTCGCGACCGCGACGGTCGCGGCGCTGCTCGGCTTTCCATGCGTGGTCTACATGGGCGCCGAGGACGTGGTGCGCCAGTCGCTCAACGTCTTTCGCATGAAGCTGCTCGGCGCCACCGTGATCCCGGTCGAGAGTGGCACCCGCACCCTCAAGGACGCCATGAACGAGGCGCTGCGCGACTGGGTCACCAACGTCGACGACACCTTCTACATCATCGGATCGGTCGCCGGCCCGCACCCGTACCCGTGGATGGTGCGCGAGCTGCAGTCGGTGATCGGCGTCGAGGCCCGCGCCCAGATCGCCGCCGCCACCGGCGGACTCCCCGACGCCGTGGTGGCGTGCGTCGGCGGCGGCTCCAACGCCGCCGGGATCTTCGCCGGCTTCGTCGACGAACCGGCGGTGCGCCTGATCGGCGTCGAGGCGGCCGGCGATGGCGTCGACACCGGTCGGCACGCCGCCACCCTCGGCTCGGGCCGGGTCGGTGTCTTGCACGGTTCGAAGTCGTACGTGCTGACCCACACCGAGCCGGCGCGGGTCGGGCAGATCGCCGAGGCCCACTCGGTGTCGGCCGGCCTCGACTACCCCGGCGTCGGCCCCGAGCACGCGGCGTGGAAGGAGAGCGGGCGGGTGACGTACCAGTCGCGCACCGACGACGAGGCGCTGGCCGCGCTCGGCCAGCTCGCCCGCACCGAGGGCATCCTGTGCGCGCTCGAGACCGCGCACGCCATCGCCGCCTTGCCTTCGATCGCCGCCGAGGTCGGTCGCGATGGCGTGATCCTGGTCTGCCTGTCGGGGCGAGGCGACAAGGACATGATCACGGTGGCCAAGCGGCTCGGAGTCACGCTGTGACCGCCGTGGCGTCCGACGTCGTGGCCGACCCGGTGACCGCCGTGACCGGCGCGCGCCTGCGCGCCCGCTTCGCCGAGTGCCGGGCGGCCGGCCGGGCCGCGCTGGTGGTGTACGTGACCGCCGGCGATCCGCGCGGCGCGCTCGACGAGACGGTCGCCATCGTGCGCGCCGCCGCCGGCGCCGGCGCCGACGTCATCGAGCTCGGGGTCCCGTTCTCGGATCCCAGCGCCGACGGCGCCGCCATCCAGGCCGCCATGGAGCGAGCGCTCGCCGGCGGCGCCGGCCTGCACCACGCGCTCGACGCCGTGGCGGCCGTGCGCGCCGCCGGCTGCGAGGTGCCGGTGGTGCTGTTCGGCTACTACAACCCGCCGTTCGTGATGGGCGTCGACGCCTTCGCGGCCCGCGCCGCCGCGGTCGGCGTCGACGCCGTGCTGACGGTCGATCTGCCCGTCGACGAGCTCGACGAGCTGCGCCTGCCGCTGGCGGCGCGCGGCGTCGGGGTGATCCCGCTCCTGGCCCCGACCTCGACCCCGGATCGCATCGCCCGCGTCCGCGCCCTCGATCCGGCCTTCGTCTACTACATCTCGCTGACCGGGGTGACCGGGGCCGCGCTCGACGGTGCTCGGCTGTCGGCCGCGCGGGTGACCGAGATCCGCGCCGCCACCGGCGCGCCGGTCGCGGTCGGCTTCGGCATCAAGACCGCCGCCGACGCTCGCGCCGTGGGCGCGCTCGCCGATGGCGTCGTGGTCGGCTCGGCGATCGTGGCCCGCATCGGCGCCGCGCCGCCGGGTGGCGCCGCCGCCGCGGTCGCCGACCTGGTCGGCGAGCTGCGCGCCGCCCTCGGCTGATCGCGGCCGTGATCGGACGGCCCGTGGAGCCGACCGGGCTCAGCTCTTCTTGATGCCGCGCTTGGCGAGCGCCGCGTCGAGCGTGGTGTCGTTGTCGTCGTCCCAGGCCGCGGTCGTCAGCTCGGTCAGCAGCTCCTCGAAGCCCTCGTGCCCTTCACCGTCGGTCCAGCCTTCGTCGTGGATGATGCGCGTGACCCACGCCTTCTTGCCGGTGGCGTCGTTGTCGACCACCCACAGGTCGCCACCCGGGCTGTTACCGACGCAGAAGACGTCGTCGCGATCCTTGTCGTCGTCGTCCGGGTCGGGTACCCGGCTGGCGAGGCCCGGCTCCTCGAGCCAGTATTCGCCGACGTGGATGTAGCCGAGCTCGTGCTCGTTGACCGCTTCGAGAAAGGCGCGCAGATCGGCGGCCAGCTTCTTCTTGGCCAGCAGCGGCACGATGTCGGGGTGCGGCTTCTTGCGCTTGCGGCCGGTGCGGATCTGGGCGACCAGACAGTCGAGGTAGGGGCCGAGCTTGATCGCTGGCGCCGGCTTGCCGGCCTTGGCCGGCGCCTTGTCGACCTTGGCCGGCGCCGCCTTGCCGGCCTTGGCCGGCGCCGCCTTCGCGGGCGCCACCTTGCCGCTGGCCTTGGCTTCGACATAGCCCTTGCCGGTCTTCTCCTTGATCAGCTTGGCCAGCTCGCGGTCGGCGGCCGCGGCGTCGGCGAAGTCCTTGGCCTTGGTCTGGCCGTCGGTCCCCAGCTTGCCGAACCGCACCGTCAAGGTGTCGCCGGCGACCGCCGCTTCCCAGAACTTGCTCGACCCACCCTCGGTGCACGTGAAGCGTCGCATGGTGCGAGGATGCCACGGCGTCCGGATCCGATCACCGATCGAGCCATGCTACCGTCGCGGCTCAGAAAGCGAGGCTGCAGATGGCGGAGAGCGTCTACAAGATCGTCGAGCTGGTGGGGTCGAGCCCGAAGTCCTTCGAGCGCGCGGCGCAGGTGGCGATCGAACGCGCCGGCAAGTCGCTACGCGACCTGCGCATCGCCGAGGTCGTCGCGCAGGACCTGGTGATCGACAAGGGCAAGGTGACCGCGTATCGCGTCAAGCTCCGGGTGTCCTTCAAGTTCGAAGGCAAGTGAGCGGCCCGCGGGGCCAACGCACGGGGCGCTAGCGATCCCACCGCGTGCGCACCTGCTCGATCAGCGTGCGCAGCTCGGTGTCCTCGACCGCCGCGGCCTCGGCGGCGATGTCCTGGGCCCGTGCCGCGGAGGCCGGCGTGGCGAGCCGCGCCCCCGGGCGCTGGCGGAGCTGCATCCACGCTCGGAGCTGGGCCACTGGATCGTCGGCGTTGACGAGCCGCGTGCCGCCGAAATGCAGCCGCAGATCGGTGACCAGGGGTGGATCGCCGAGGCCGGCATTGATGTCGGCGACCAGCTTGGTCTTGAGGATGCGGAGCTCCTGCATCCACGGCGAGGTCTTGACCCACACCGACAGCACGCCGCGGTGCAGGCCGTCGGGCGCGGTCACCCGCGCGATCGTCGGGCCGACCAGGTGGTGCCACTCGAGGATCAGGCGGTGCGAGCGCATGACCTCGCCGAGGCCGTGGGCTTGCGCCAGGCTGGTCAGCAGCTCGTCGAGCGGCCGGGCGTCGCCCTTCGTGCGGTCGAAGTAGTCGCGCGCCACGCAGCGCCTCGTCCGGATCCGGCGCTCAGTCCGCGACCAGCCGGCGCACCAGCTCGCGCAGGCGGCGCGAGCCGTCGCCGTCGCGGTACAGGAACTTGAGGCCGGTGCCGCCGGTGGGGACGTGATAGCTGACCCGGCCCTGGATCGTCATCGGCGCCACCGAGCCGGGCGGGGCGATCTCGACCAGCACGTCCTGGCCCATGGGGATGGGCTGCTCGGTGGTCAGCATCGCGCCGCCGGCGCTGATCTCGCACAACGTCGAGTCATGGAGCTCGGCGTTCTGCCCGACGCGGTAGCGCACCGCGACCGTGAGCGGGAAGCGGTCGTGGCGTCGGCGCGGCACGTCGGCGCGCTTGCCCGACAGCGCCTCGGTGACGAACTCGCGCTTGTGCGCCTCGGCCTCGGCGAAGCGGACGGTGGCGCCGGCGCGGACCCGCAACCGCGGCAGCGCCGGCCGCCAGGCGTCGACCGCGCCGCGGATGAGCACCTTGTTGGGCAGCCCGGGGGACGCGATCTCGATGACCACGTCGTCGCCCGCGGTGAGCGGCTCGGTGGTCGGCACGAAGATCGCGCCGCTCGTGCCGCCGTCGGTCAGGCACGCCTGCCACTCTTCGTGGCTCTTGATCCGCAACCGCAAGATCTTCATGCGACGGATCACCCTACCACGACCACAGCGCCCGCAACCGGGCGACCGCGATCACCCCCTGAGTCGGAGCTTCCAGACCATCTGCATCGCCTCGGCGACGATCCGGCGCGACATCTTCGACTGACCGACGCGACGATCCACGAAGACGATCGGGGTCTCGACCAGGCGTAGTCCGGCCAGGATCGCCCGGTACTTCATCTCGATCTGGAAGCTGTAGCCGTTGGACTTGATCGCCGCGAGGTCGATCGCTTCCAGCGCCTGGCGCCGCCAGCACACGAAGCCGGCGGTGACGTCGCGCACCGAGACGCCCAGGATGGTTCGCGCGTAGATGCTGCCGCCTCGCGAGATGATCTTGCGGCCCAGCCCCCAGTTGCGCGTACCGCCGCCGGCGACGTACCGCGATCCGATCACCACGTCGGCGTCGCGCTCGGCGAGATCGACCATGCCGGGCAGGTAGGTCGGATCGTGACTGAAGTCGGCGTCCATCTCGAAGAACAGATCGTAGGCGCGCGCCAGCCCCCAGGCGAAGCCGTCGAGGTACGCGGTGCCGAGGCCGAGCTTGCCCGGCCGGTGCAGGACGTGGAGCCGGTCGTCGGCGGCGGCCAGGCGATCGAGGATCTCGCCGGTGCCATCGGGCGAGTTGTCGTCGACGAACAGGATGTGCGCGCTCGGGATCGGGGCCAGGAAATGGCGGGCGACGTGCTCGACGTTGTCGCGCTCGTTGTAGGTCGGCACGACGATCAGGGTGCGTGAGGCAGCCACCGGCGCGACCATACCGCGAGGCGCGCTAGCGCCGGTTCTTGCGCGGCTTCTTCTTGGAGTCGGTTTCGGTTTCGGCCGCGGCGTCGGTCTCGGTCTCGGTCTCGGTTTCGGTTTCGGCTGCGGCTGCGGCTGCGGTTTCGGCTGCGGTTTCGGCTGCGGTTTCGGCTGCGGTTTCGGTTTCGGCTGCGGTTTCGGTCCCGGTCTCGGCTCCGGCCGCGGTCTCGGCTGCGGCCAGCGTTCCGATCGGCCGTCCCATCTCCACCGCGCGGGTTGCGGCCATCCCGGCGATGCGCGCGTCGAGCGCCTCGAGCCGCGTGGTCAGCTCGCTCAGCTCGCTCCGGCTTGGCAGATCGAGCGCGATGCGCAGCTTCTCGAGCGAGCCCGCGATGCGGGCCCGGGTCGAGGTCTGGATCGTGGCGGGCAGGGCGGTGACGCGACGGACGAGGAGACGAGGATCGAGGGAGTTGAAGCTGGGCATACGAGCCATCATAACGCGACGCGTTACGACGCCGCAACAACTGACTCATCCTCAGGATTTCGACGTAACCCGGGTGCTACGCTGGGCCCGTGCCCGCGATGGCCTGGATCGATGGCGTCGTGGGGCCCCTGGCCAGCGCGCGGGTACCGGTCACCGACCGTGGCTTCCTGTGGGGTGATCACGTGTTCGAGATCATCCGCGCCGAGCGTGGGGTCCTGTGCGACGGAGCGCTCCACCTGGCCCGGCTCGCCACCTCGGCCGGACTGGTCCGCATGCCGCCTCCAGACCTCGACGCGATCCGGCGCGCCATCGGCGCCACCGCCGCCGCGGCCGCCGAGTCGTCGGCGGCGGTGCGGGTGATGTGGACGCGCGGCGACGGGCACGGGCTCGACCCGACCACCGCCGGCCCACCACGCCTGGTGGTCATGGTCGAGGCGCTCGGCTCGGCTCCGGCCGGTGTCCGGCTGGCGACGCTGCGCGCCCGCCGCGGCGACGCCCTGGTGCCGGCCGCTGCCAAGACCGGCAACTACCTCGCCAGCGTCCTCGCGATCGCGGCGGCCGCCGACGCCGGGGCCGACGACGCGTTGCTCGTCGACGCCGACGGCTGCGCGCTCGAGACTGCGACCGCCAACCTGTTCGTCGTCGACTCAGCCGGGATCGTCACGCCCACCGGCGCGATCCTGAACGGGGTCACCGCGGTGCGGGTTGCGGCGTTGCTCGCCGCTGCCGGGTATGCGGTGGCTCCGGCCCGGGTCTCGATCGAGCGGGTACGCGCCGCCGCCGAGCTGTTCGTGACCAGCGCCCGCCGCGGCCCGGTGCCGGTGGTCGCGATCGATGGTGTGCCGCGGCCGGTGGGACCCGTGGCTCGCGCGGCGATGACCGCCTACGCGGCGTGGATCGCGTCGTGCGCAGCTGCGGGGAATGGCGCGACGTTGATATAGTGGGGCGGATGGCACGTCGGGACATCCGAACCCTTCGTGATGACGCCGCGACCGCTGCCGGCGAGGGCAAGCATCGCAAGGCGCTGGCTTGTTACCTCGAGCTGGAGCGACTGGAGACCTCGGATCCGAGCTGGCCCAAGCGCTCGGCCGAGGTCTATCGTCGGCTCGGCAAGAACCGCGAGGCGATCGCGGCCTACGACCGCGCCGTCGAGCGCTACGTGCAGAGCGGCTTCCTGGTCCAGGCCATCGCGGTCTGCAAGATCATCCTGCAGATCGATCCGGGCCACGAGGACACCAAGCGCCGACTGGGGACCATCACCGACCAGCAGGGCTCGATCCGGTCGCAGGCTGGCGCGCTGTCGGATCGGCAGCGCGGCGGCATGGCGCACCCGCCGACGCCCCGGCCGCAGCCCCGGGTGCCGCGGCCGCCACCACCCCTGGCCGCGCCGGCGCCGGCGCCGCTGGCCAAGCCGGCGCCAGCGCCGGTCGCTCGCACGCCGGTGATGTCGGATCCGGCGATCATCGTCGGCGAGCTGCCACCCGACGAGCCGATGGAGATCGAGCCGACCGCACACACGTCACACCGGGCGCGTGCCGTCTCCGACGGTCTCGAGACCATGGACGAGCTCTCACTCGACGACGCCCTGGCCGCCGAAGCCGCCGCGGCCACCTACCGCCAGCTGGCCAGCGCCATGGTCAAGCCGAGCTCGGGCCCGATCATGCTCGACCGCGGCGCCCCGCTCGACAGCGTGGCACTGGCCGGCGCCGTCCCGGGCGCGAAGCCGCAGCCCGAGGAGGACGGCCGCACGTCCGGGATCATCGTCATCCCGATCGATGACGATCCCGGCGGCGACGATTATTCG
>CANKMW010000018.1 GCA_947483555.1 Myxococcales bacterium | reverse complement strand
GGCGGGCGCGAGGCGGCGTCGGCGGGCGGCGGGCGCGAGGCGGCGTCGGTGGGCGGCGGGCGCGAGGCGGCGTCGGCGGGCGGCGGGCGCGAGGCGGCGTCGGCGTCGGCGTCGGCGGCCGGCTGCACGGCCGGCAACCGGGCGCCGTCGCGGAGCTGCCACCAGCTCAGCGCGGCGACCGAGGTCGCCGCCGCCACGGCAACCAGCACCCGCCATCGGCGCCGTCGCGGCGGCACGACCGCGGCGGCGGCCGGGGCCGGCGGCGGCGGCGGCCGCGGGCGAACCTCGGTGCGCGGCCCATCGTCGTCGGCGGCGGCCGCGGCGGCGGCCGCCGTGCCGGGCGGCTGGTCGGCGACCGACGCCGAGGTGGCCACCAGGTCGTCGTCGAGGATCGCGTGCAGCGGGAAGAGCGGCGTGGCGCGGCTCAGCACCTTCTCGAAGTCGATGTGGGTCGCGAACGAGGCCTCGCGCACGGTCGGCTTGCGCTTGCCGCGCGGCCGCGACCCGTCCATCACCTGGGTCGACGGACCGCCGCTCTCGGTCGACGGCGCCCCGCCGTCGACCGGCGCGCTGGTCTCGACCTCGTCGCGGCCGAGCGGCGGGCAGTAGCGCGCCACCGCGGCGGCGACGTCGCGCGCGCCGGGCGCCGGGTCGAGCGCGTAGAGCGCACGATGGATCGCCGACAGCACGTCGCCGGCGTCGCGCCAGCGCCGCGCGGGGTCGCGTTCCAGGCAACGCAGGACCAGGGCGTCGAGCGTCTCGGGCACCGTCGGCCGGCGGCTGCTGGGCGCCGGAATCGGCGCGCCTTCCACCGCCGCCAGCGTCTCCTCGGGCGTGGCGCGCGCGAACAGGCGCTCGCCGACCAGCATCTCCCACAGCAGCACGCCGAGCGAGAACAGGTCGCTCTGTCCGGTCAGCGGACGACGCGCGACCTGCTCCGGCGACATGTACGGGAACGAGCCGGTCGGCATGGTGTCGTCGGAGGGGCCCTCGCCGCCGCCGTAGGTCACGGCGATGCCGAAATCGACCAGCTTGACCTCGCCGTCACGCGACAGCATCACGTTGCGTGGTGAGAGATCGCGGTGGATGACGCCGGCGCCCTTGCGGTGGGCGTAGTCGAGGCCTTTGGCCAGCTCGGCCGCGACGTAGAGCGCCAGACCGGGCGCCAGGGCCTGGCCGCGCCGCGCCATCGACTCGCTCAGCCGCCACAGCGTCGGGCCGTCGATGTACTCCATCGCGATGAAGTAGGTGTCGTCGATCACGCCCAGCTCGTAGAGCGGGACGATGTTGCCGTGGGCCAGGCCGACCAGGGTCTTGGCCTCGGCCACGAACAGATCGACGAAGTGGCGCTGGCCGGTGAGCGCGGGATGGATCTGCTTGATGACGAGCTGCTTCTCGAACCCACCGGGCCCGATCAGCTTGCCGAGAAAGATCTCGGCCATCCCGCCCGTCGCCAGCTTCTCGGTCAGGAAGTACTTGCCGAACGTCGTCGGCAGCTCGGTCATCCGCACCGAGTGTATCATGCGTCGGTGGTCGCCTCCCTCCGACTCGCGGCGCTCGCTCGCGGCCAACGCGAGGTGTGGGCCGGGGTCGCGCTGGTCGCCGCGGCGGCCTGCGGCGGCGACGCGGCGGCCGTGCGCCTGGTGCCGGTCGGCGCCGGCCCGTGCGGCCGACCGGCCGACGCCCGGTCGCTGCTGGTGACGCCGCTCGGCGACTTCCGGGCCGAGCGGCGGCCGATCGGGCTCGACGCCCCGGTCGCGCTGGCGGATCTTCCAGCCGCGACCCGCCAGCTCGCGGTCGAGATCATCGGTGAGGGTGGGCGGGTGCTCGCGCACGGCAAGACCGCGCCGTTCGACTTCGAGGCGCTCGCGGATGGCGACCCGGTGACCGTGGCGATGGCGCCGCCTGACGACGTGTGCGCCGCCGGCTCGATGTCGACCGCGCGCGATCATCCGCTGGCCGCAGCGGTCGGCGGTGGCGTGCTGATCGCCGGTGGCTATGCCCCGCTGCCGCTGGCCACCGCCGAGTGGTTCGATCCGGCCACCAACAGCTTCCGTGACGTGCCGTTGCCGGCCGGCTTCGGCGGGGTGCGCGGCCTCGCCGGCGCCGCGTTGCTGCCGCTGCCGGATGGAACCGTGGTGCTGGTCGGTGGCCCCAGCCCCGGGTTCGCGATCTACGATCACGGGCAGGGGTTTCGCGACGCGGTCCTGGTCAGTCAGGTGCGGGCCCACAGCGCCGCGGTGGTGCTCGACGCGACCACCGTGATGCTGCTCGGCGGTTGCGGCACGTTGAGTGACGCCGGCACCTGCGAGCCCGGCAGCGCGCGCGCGGATAGTCGCATCATCAATCTGGCCGGCGGCTCCATCACCGCCGGTCCGGCGCTGGCCGCCGAGCGCCTCGACGGCCAGGCCTTCGTCGAGGTCGGCGTCGACGGTCGTCGCACGGTCGTCGTGGTCGGCGGTGTCGACGGCGCCGGGGCAGCGGTCACCACGGCCGAGCGGGTCGATCTGGTGACCGGCGCGGTCACGGTGTTCGCGGCCGCTGGCGCCGCCGCCGCACGCACCGACGCGGGGACCATCGTCACCGGGTTCGCCGCCGACGGTGAGGTGGCGCGCGGCGAGACCGTCGCGCTGGTCCCGGGCATCGACGTCGGGCGGCCGCTGCCGACCCTGGCGCCCCGCGCCGGCGCATTGCTGACCACGCAGGAGGACGGCCTGGTGCTGGCGATCGGCGGCGGTCCCCCGCTGCGGTTCTTGCCGGCATCGTCGACCTGGACCACGGTGACCGCGCCCGGCATGCCGGCGCTCGACGGTGGTCACGCCGCGATTCTGCTCGACGACGGCAGCGTGTTCGTGGTCGGCGGTCGGGTCAGCGCGGCGCCGCAGGCGGCGGCGTGGCGCTTCCGGCCCCGCCTGCTGGGTCGCTTCACCGGTTCGCTGACGGTGGTGCCGGGTGACGACGAGAGCGATCCGCCGCTGTCACCGCTCGATCCATCGCTGGTCATCCCGACGCCGCCGTGGCGGCTGCGCGGCACGACGGGTGGCCCGAGCTACGCGATCGTCGGCGGACCGCTCGGCGGCCCGCTGCGGGTCGAGGTCACGGCCCGCGTGCCGGTCGCGGGGATCGGGCTGGTGCTCGGCCACGTCGGTCCCGCCGATCGGCACCAGGTGTTGCTGGTGCCGGGGATCGAGGCCAGCCTCGAGCGCCGGGTCGCCGGCGGCGCCGCCACCACGTGTCGCGGCGGCGTGGTGCCAGCGGCCGGGCTTCATACCATCACCCTCGACGTCCGCGCCGGCACGGCGCGGGTCGCGATGGGCGGGCAGGTGGTGTTGACCTGCGACGTCGAGCCGCTGCCGCCCGGGCGCGTCGGCGTCAGCGCCCTCGGGGTGGGCGAGGTCGAGGTGGTGACGATCGCCGTGACGCGGTAGCCGATCGCGGCGGCGAGCGCGTCAATGGTCGGTGACGGCGGCCACGAACTCGGTCGATGGCACCAGCTCGCCGAGCTGGAACAGGAGCGGCGCGCCAGCCAGGCCATCGTACGGCGACGCCGTGCAGGAGCCGGTCTCGTCGCGGCGGAACACCGGGGTGGCCTGGCTGCCCATGATCCGGTAGTAGCTGCCGGGGCGGTCAGCGGCGACGGCGAACGGCGGCAACTCGGCGCCGCACTTGGCCATCGGCGCCTTGCGGTAGACGTTGGCGAGTGGCAGCGGGCGAGTGCACGCAGCGTCGGCGAAGTAGGTCGACTCGAAGCCCGGGCCCTGGGGCAGACAGCGACGCACGCCGGGCTCCGCCGCCGACGAGGCGAGCTGGCACTCACCGCCGGTGCGGGTGTCGAAGCGGCTGACGTCGGAGAGCGTGACGTCGCCGGCGACCAGCTCGATCGCCTCGAGGCGACGGCCGGGCTCGGCCACGCGGCGCCGCTCGATGCGCGCCAGGTCGATCGGCGCCGCCTGGAACCAGCGGTGGCCGATCGGCGCCGCCGTCGCCATGCAAACACCGCCGATGCGCTCGTAGCCCGGCACGGTGGTCTCGGTGCTCACCATGAAGCCGAGCGGCTCGCACACCGGTCCGGCGAACATGTACGGCGCCACGTCCGACCACGACTCGTGCTGTCCCACCACCGGCTCGCGGCACGCGGCGTCGGCATAGCGCAGCGCGCCCTGGCGCGGCGGCAGGCAGGTGGCGACGCCGTTGGCGGTGGTGCGGACGATGCAGTCGAAGCCGCGCGAGTTGTCGCGCATCCCGGTGGGCAGACTCAGCCCGTCGTCGCTCACCAACGTGCGCAAGCCGACGCGACCGCCGGCGTCGATCGCCTTGGTCTCGACCGGCGCCAGCTCGGCCGCCGCCACCTCGGCGCCGCGCTGGTAGAAGCGCTGGCCGCCGCCGCTGAAGGGACCGGCGCAGGCCCCGCCGGCGTCACGGACCCAGAACGCGACCAGCGCGAGTGGCTGCGCGCGGTGGAGCGCGGCAAACACCCCGTCGACGACGGTGGGCGCGTAGGTCAAGCTGCCGCCGTCGACCGCGCGCAACGCGGCCGAGTCACACGCCGCGCTGGCGTACACGGTGGCGAGGTTCGCCACCTGTCGTCCGCCCGGCGTGCAGTACGTGTTGCCGTCCGTCCAGCGGTGCGGCACGCACGGCTCGTCTCGTTCGGCGTCGAACACCTCGATGACGTCGCGCTGGCGCGAGCCGTCCGCGAAGGTGTTCCAGATCAGCTCGAGCCGCGCCCCGCTCGCGATCGTCGAGGGATCGTCGGCGCAGCCCATGACGACGATCAGAAGAAGAACCCCGCGCTTCACTCCTTCAAACGATATCGATCTCCATGCCATCTGTAACGATAATTCTGTATGTACTCATACGTAAAATACGTCGGATGATCAGCGCAACGGTGTGACATCACGCCCCAAGGACCCCGGTGTCGGCTTGCGCGACCTTGGGTGCGATCGCGCAGCGGAGCGCATTCGAAGGCGGTGCGCCATCGAGCGGGACGACCACCGATCGGCGCAGGCCGCCGTCGTCACGCGCAGTGCCACCGCCCGCCGGGTGGCGCGCTTCGTGCTCGGGCTCGCCGCCATGCGAACCCCGATGAATGACGTCGCCGTTGCGATCTTGCTGTCGAGCGTTGCCCTGGCCCTGGGCGCATGCGTCGACGAACCCGCGGTCGGCGCCGACCAGGCCGAGATCTCCAGCGCGGACGGCAGTCCGTACACCCCCCAGCGAGGCAGCGGCACCATCGATCCGGCCACCATGCAGGCGCTCTACTACGGCATCAACCCGCCGCGCCACGCCGAGAAGGCGTACCAGGTCGGCGATCCGTCGCCGCCGTTGCACCCGCGCCCGACCACGGTCGACCAGTCGGGCACCATCGTGGCGCTGGCGACGACGATCTACAATCGTCCGCCGTTCGGGCGGGTCGCGCGCTTCTCGATCTGTGACCTCGACGGCGCGCCACTTCACACCCTGGCGATCCGCACCCCGGGCCGCATCGACGTCCACGACCTGGCGCCGGGCACCGACGTGCTCATCCGCCCCGAGACCATCGGCACGATGGTCAAGCTGCTGACGCCGGAGCAGATCGCCGGCGCGACCAGCGGACCGCGGCCCTGACCGCCTCGCGCCGGTCGGGCCCCGCGCGCGTGCTACCGTGGCCGCGTGGTGCGCCCCGCCGTCGTGCTCGCCGCGCTCGCGCTGAGCACGGCCCCGGCGCGCGCCTACGAGTACGAGGTGGTGGCGCGAACGGTGGGCCAGGTCTATCAGTTGCCGGCGCTGCGGCTGGTCGGCGCCGATCTGTGGCTGGCGCGGCGGCGTTACACGCAGACGTTGACGCTCTCGATGTGGGACCTCGGCGACCTGCGCCGCCAGCGGCTGCGGGCCCGGCCCGGTCGCGTCGACCATGGGCCGGTGGTGTGGTTCACCGGCCACCTGCGCCTCGATCACGACTTCGGCGCCTGGACCGCGGGCACCGTGACCGTCGACGATCGCGCGCTCGATGCCGTCGACGCCATCCCCGACCTGGCGGCGTCGAGCATCGGCCTCGACCTGCTCTACGGCTACGTCGCCATCGACGGACTCGCCGGCCGCGTCGATGTGCGGATCGGACGCCAGCTCACGGTCGACGCCCTCGACTGGTGGAGCCTCGATGGCGTCACCGCGCGCGTCCACACGCCGTGGCCGGTGCTGTTCGAGGCCGTCGCCGGCCTGCGGGTCCGCGATCGCTCGCCGCTCGGCAGCGGCGAGTTCGACCTCGACGGTACCGCCGGCGCCGATTGCCACGAGTACGTCGAGGGCCCGACCGCCGGCAGCGGCAGCTGGCAGATCATCGACCGCAGCCGGGTGCCGGGCGAGAGTCGCCTCGGCAGCGATCTCACGCTGTGCCCGGAACGCGAGGCGCTGACCCCGACCGCCGGGCTCGCGATCGAGAGTGAGGGCGTCGGCTGGGGATCTGCGCGGCTGGCCTACCGGCGCAGCCAGTCGCGCACGCCGGGGCTGCTCGGCCCGGTCGATCGGCTCGACTTTCCGGATCTCGGGGTCTACCCCGACGAGGTCGGCCAGGCCCCGGGCTGGGGTGTCGACGAGGAGCACACCAGCGCGATCGTGCGCGGCAAGGCGCGCGCGGTGGGCGTCGTCGTCGAGCCCTGGCTGCAGGCGCGCTGGTCGCTGCTCCACGCGGTCGTCGACGAGGCGCAGGCCGGGGTCCGGCTGGCGCGCGGCGCGCACGCGCTCACGCCCGAGGTGGCGCGCTCGGTGCCGACCTTCGATGGCGACTCGATCTGGAACGTGTTCGTGGTCGGGACCTCGTGGGACGCGCGGCTGAACTACGATCTGACGCCGCGGCTCGCGACCCATCGTGGCTTCGCGACCGCGTGGGTGCGCCGCTACGACGTGCCGAGTCCGGCCGGCGCCGGCGATCGGGCCTGGGTCGCCGGCGTGCGGACCGGCGTCGAGCTCGACGTCTCGCCGCGGGTGCGGGCTCGCCTCGATCTGCTCGGCGATGACGGGTACGGTGGTCGCCGGCTCGGCGCCACCGCGACCGCGCGCTGGGAGCGCTCGCGGGCGCTGTCGCTGAGTGCGCGGCTGGGCGGCGTGGCGGTGACCAGCGCCGACTCCGATCTCGACGGCGGCGACGGCGCCTCGGGGGTCGGCCAGGTCGCCGCGGCGTGGAAGATCGACGACGGCATCGCCGTGGTTGCCACCACCGAGGTGGCGTCGAGCCCGCGGGCCAGCCTCGAGGTGCGGGCGGTCGCCGTGCTCGACCTCGCGTTCGAACCGGAGACCCACTGATGGCGGTGATGCGCACGATCGGTTCGCGCCCGGCGGCGGTCGCGCTCGTGGTCGCGGTCTCGGCGGCGCTGTCGACGCTCACGGCGACGTCGACGGTGGCGGGACCCGAGCCCTCGCGGGTGGTCTACCCGGCGCAGCGCTTGCCGCTGCGCTTCTCGCATGCGCTGCACGTCGGCGAGGTGGGCGCCGCCTGCGTCGTCTGTCACGACCGCGCGACCACGTCGCGCTCGGCGGTGGATCTGCTCACGCCCCGCGAGGCGGCGTGTCGCGGCTGTCACGCCATCGATCGCGCACGGCCGGGTGGCACCGCCGCCGCCGGCGATCGCAGCGCGCCGCCGACCGCGTGTACGGCCTGTCACCCGGGCTACCGGCCGGGACAGCCGGTGGCCCGGATCGCGATCCCGCCACCGCAGCTCAAGTTCAGCCACGCGGCCCACGCCACCGCCGCCTGCCAGACCTGCCACGGCGATCTGGCCGCCGACCGGGTCGGGCTGGCCACGCGCGATCACCTGCCGCGCATGGACACCTGCCTGACCTGCCACGACGGCGTTCGCGCCGCCGCGACGTGCACGTCCTGTCATCTCGCGACGCCGGGCGGCCGCATCCGCACCGAGTTGCCCGACGGACGCCTGGTGCCATCCGGTGGCGTCACCGGCGCCCTCCACGATCTCGACTTCCGCACCAACCACGATCAGATCGCCCGCACCGACCCGCGGGCGTGCGCGACCTGCCACGAGGAGCGCTTCTGCGCCGCCTGTCACGCCGGCGCGATGAAGCCGATGGACTTCCATGCCGGCGACTACGTGACCTTGCACGCGGTCGAGGCGCGGCGCGGGGTGCCCGATTGCAGCGCCTGCCACACGTCGCAGCGCTTCTGCGTCGGCTGCCACGAGCGAGCCGGCGTCGGCGTGCGTGCCGAGAGTGGCTTCGATCGGATCGGCGTCGTGGGCCGCTTCCATCCCGCCGGCTGGGCCGCCGCCGGCACCCGCGGTCCGGATCACCACGCCACCGAGGCGCAGAAGAACCTGAAGGCATGCGCGTCGTGCCATCGCGAGGACTTCTGCGCCGAGTGCCACAGCGCCGAACCGGCGCGGCTCGGGATCTCGCCGCATGGTCCGGGCTGGCGGGGTAGCGGCCGCTGTCGCGCGCTGGCGGCCCGCAACCAGCGCATGTGCCTGCGCTGCCACGTCGAGCTCGATCGGGTCGGCTGCGGCTGAGCGGCCGGCCGTGGTATCCACGCCGCTGATGCCCTCGCTGACGCTGGGAGCGCGCCTGCGGCGATGGTCGACGACGCCGGCGGCGGCGATGGTCGCGCTCCTGCTCGGCTGCTACGCGTACTTCTACCAGGCCGGCGGGTGGAATCAGAACTCGCGCTTCAACCTGGTGCGGTCGACGGTCGAGGACGGCTCGCTGCGCACCGACCGCTTCGCGCAGAACACCGGCGACGATGCGGTCCGCGACGGTCACCACTACTGCGACAAGGCGCCGGGCGCGTCGTGGTTGTGCACGCCGACCTATGCCGCGGTCTACTACGCGTCCGGGGCGCCGGAGCGGCCGGGCCGGCGCTGGCTGGCGTGGGCAGCGTGGCTGTCGATCGTGATCGCGGTCAGCGTGCCCACCGTGATCGCCGCGGTGTTCCTGGCCCGGCTGGCCCGCGCCCTTGGCATCGGCGAACGAGCGGCGATCGTGGTCGCGCTGGGCTGGGGGTTGGCCACCATGGGGCTGCCCTACGCGACCTTGCTCTACGGTAACCAGATCGCCGGCGCCTTGCTGCTGATCGCCTTCACGTTGCTGGTGGAGATCCGCCGCGGCGCCGTGGCGACGCCGGGGCGCATGCTCGCGGTCGGCGCGCTGATCGGCTTCGCCGGTGCCACCGAGTACCCGGCGGCGCTGATCGGGTTTCCGATCGCGGTCTATGGTCTGTGGGCGGCGCGGCTTCGTCCCTGCGTGTGGGCGGTGCTCGGCGGCGCCGTGCCGCTCGCCGCGCTGGCCTGGTACCACGCGGCGGCGTTCGGCAGCCCGGGCACGTTCCCGTACCAGTTCTCGGTGTGGAAGGAGCCCCACACCGGCTGGTTCATGGGCGTCGGCAAGCCCCACGGCTTCGCGCTGCGGGAGATCCTGATCGGCGAGTTTCGCGGCTTGCTCTACACCACACCGTGGCTGGCCCTGGCCGTGCCGGGCGCGGTCGCGCTGGTGCGGTCACGCGCCAATCGCGCCGAGGTCGCCGTCTGTGCGTGGGCGGTGCTCATGTTCCTGTGGCTCAACAGCTCGATTCCGCCGTGGCACGGCGGCTGGGGCGCGGGCCCGCGTTACCTGGTGCCAATGCTGCCGTTCGCCGCCATGCTCGCCGGCGGGGTGCTGGTGTGGATCACGCCACCGGTGACCGGGGCCGGGCGGCGACTCGCGCGCGTCGTCGCCGCGGTCGCACTGGCTGGCCTGCTGGCGTACTCGGCGGCCAACATGTTCGCCGCCACCGCGGTGAAACCGGAGATCGACACCCGCTACAAGCGGCCCTACGCCCAGTTCGTGTGGCGCAACTTCTACGACGGCAAGCTCGCGGTCTCGACCCAGACCATCGACATGCGTGGCAACCCGCCCAACGGGCCCCGTCAGGCCTGGAACCTGGGCATGAAGGCCGGCCTCGACGGCCACGCCGCGCTCTTGCCGCTGGTCGGGTGGCTGCTCGCCTGCACCGCCTGGCTGCTGTGGGCGCTCGGGCTCATGCCGCTCAGCTTGCGGCGCGCCCGGCATCGCGCGCCGTGAGGGTTCGGCTCGCCCACGAGGGCGATCCGTCGTCCCACCGTGAGGTCACCACGTCCGCCAGGCGCCGGCCAGATCGGTCTCGCCGAACAGCTTGGTGTGGTCGGCGATGTAGTCGATCGCGACGCAGATGTCGGCGGCACATCCGCGGTCGATGAAGTCGAGCTCGCGGTTCATGACGTTGAAGCTCATGACACACCGCCGCAGCGCCGCGCGCTGCCGGGCCTCGGGGCTCGACTCGCCGAGCTCGAGCAGCTGCGCGCAGGCATCGCCAACCAGCCGGGTGGCGGCGGTGACGATCACGCTGGACAGCTCCGGCGACCAGTGGCTGAACGGCCGGCCCCGGGCGTAACCGCGCAGGCGAGTCAACGGCAGCCGCTTGCGCGACGCGTAGTACTCCACAGCGCTGAGATCGACGGTACTTCGCGGCACCTTGGTGCGCCCGGGATAGCGCGATTCGCCGGCCGCGTCGATTGTTCCGTGGACGAGATGACGGCTCATGAGGTGCGGTGCAACTCGAACACCATCGGTGTCAGCCACGACGGCGGCAGGGCGCGGAGCCAGCCCAGCGCGCCGGCCTTGCCCAGCGCGGCAGCGATGCGGCCGGCCCACCCTTGCCGGCGGGCGAAGGCCGGATCGCGGGCCAGGCGCTCGACCGCGTCGGCCAGGATGCCAGGGCGGAAGGTGAGGGCGAGACCGGCGCGGCGGGCGAAGCGCGAGATGTCGCCGGCGGTGATGAAGTTGAGGCTGTGCCACAACGGATCGTCGGCGAGGTCGGGGCGCAACCGCGAGGTCGCCGCCGGCACCAGCGGGAGCAGGGGCAGCGCGAAGTGGGGTTCGTAGGGTACTCGGTAGTTGGGGCAGGTGTGGAGCATGCGACCGCCGGGCGCCAGCACCGCGGCCAGGGCGTCGAGCGAGGCGTCGAGCGGCTTCACGTGCTCGAGGACGTTGACGCTGAAGATCAGGTCGAACGGACCGTCGCGTCCCGGGGCCAGCTCCGCGGCCGCGCGCCGATCGAGCGGCGCGGCGGCGGCGGTCAGGCGTGCGCCCAGCTCGGCGCGGACCGCGGCGAACAGATCGAAGCCCCCGATCGAGGGTTCGATCGCCACCAGGCTGGCGCCGGCGGCGTGGAGCACGCTGGCGACCACGCCGGCGCCGGCCCCGACCTCGAGCAGCCGGGCCGCCTTCGGCAGCGGGCCGAGCGAGCGCAACAACGCCAGCGCCAGCTCGGCCTCCGAGCCGATGTCGGCGATCGCGCGCCGCACCTCGGCCAGCGGTCGGCGGGCGCGCGCGGCGACCGCGGCCGCCAGCGTCTCGGACCCCAGCGTGTCGAGCACCGGCCTCGCGTGCGCCGGCGAGAGATCGAGCGTGGTGTTCATCGCGCAGGAATGGTGGCCAGGGCGGGACACTACTCGGCCGACGGCTCGAGCTGGGCGTTCTTGCCGTGGAGCTCGATGGCCTGGGCGTCGCCGACGGCGAGCGCGCGCTCGTAGAGCCACGACGTCATGCCGTGCGAGATCGCGTGCTCGCCGCGATCGTTCCACATCCACACCGTCCAGGCCGTGAGCTCGGTGTGGGCATGCGGAAAGGCGAGCCGCTCGAGCTCGACGCCGCCTTGCCGCGCGGCCTCGGTGTAGGCGGCGCGCACGGCGAGGAACGACCGCCACTCGTCGATCGGTGCCAGCGGGGTCCGTTCGTGGACCCGGCCGCCGATGCGCTCGAGGGTCAGCTCGAGCCGGGCCAGGAGCTCGGCACGGGCGCGGGCGGCGGCGGCGGCCAGGATGCCGGTCTCGCGGGCGTCGGGCGGCAGCGGCAAGCCAGCCGCGAGCATCGCGTGCGCGACGTCGCTGATGACCTGCGCCCGCAGCTCGTCGACGGCGTGGCTGGCGGCGTCGGCGCGGGCGCCGAGCGTGATGGCGCGCAGGGCGATCGCGGTCCGCCACCCGGCGTCGGTCAGCGCCGCGTCCCACGCCGTGGTCGCCATCGTCAGCGAGGCTGCGGTCGGGGTGGCCAGCGCCGCGGTGTGCACGGCGATCGCGTGTGGCAACGGTCCGCCGCCGTCGGCGGCCATCGGCGCCGGGCGCGGGCGAGGCGCCGGCGGAGTCACGGTGCCAGCGGCGAGGGCCCGTTGCAGGAGCCACCAGGTCGCGCGTCGCCGCGGCGCCTCGAGCCAGCGCAGCCACATGCCGAGCTGCGACGGCGCGTCGGGGCGGCCGAGCAGCCGCCCGGCGACGCCCTCGAGGAAGAAGGTCAGCCCGGTCGCCGGCCACAACATCTCGCCGGCCGTCGCAGCCGCACCGCGCGGGCTGGCCGCGGCGGGACCGTTCGCGTTCGTCGTGTGGTCCGCCTCGATGGCGGCGCGGCGGCGGTGCGCGCCGCGACCGGGGCGCGCGACCGCCGCGCCCCGGTCGACGATCGCTTGCCAGCGCCCGGCATCCGCGTCGTCGAGCGCCAGCCACTCGGCGGCCAGCTCGCGGGCCTGGGGCGCCGGCTCGCGCAACAGCGCCAGGCTCTCGAACAGGGCGCGGGCGCCGGGCCGATCATCCTTGCCGTCGGCGAGCACGGCGTGGGCGGCGACGTCGAAGGCGCCGAGCCGCGCCGCTTGCACGCTCTGCCACCACGGCAGGGCGGTGGCCGGGAGGCCGGCCTTGGCCAGCGCCCGCGCGGCGGCCAGGCGCGCGGCGCCGAGCGGCTCGCGGCCGAGGGCGCGATCGAGCTCGGCGAGCGTGTGGGTGACGCGGAACAGGCCGAGCGGGATCGTGACGTGCTCGATCACCACGCGGCGCATCATCAGGGCGGCGAGCAACCCGGTCGCGATCATCGCCGGCAGCCACTCGCCGAGGCCGATCAGGAACCACAGCAGCGACAGCGACCAGACCAGGGCGACGACGTCGCCGACCGCGGCCACGGCGGTGTAGGCCAGGAAGGCGCCGGTCCGGTGATCGCGGCGGGCACGCCACGCGTGGCGACGACCGAACGCGATCAGCAACCAGACCTGGCCGACGAGCCGGGCCATCAGGTGTGCCCCTCGCGGTCGTCGTCGGGCCGGGGCTGGAGTCGCGGGTGACGCCGTGGGCCCCAGCCGCCGATCGCCAGCGCGCCCACCCAGCCGGCCGGCGAGGGCGAGGCGGCGGCGCCGGCGTCGGACCCGCCGGTCACGGCCGCCGGCCCGCCGGTCACGGCCGCCGGCCCGCGGGCCGCCCACAGCTCGGCGACCAGCCGCCGCCGCGGATCGCGCAGCACCGCTGCGGCGGCGCGGACCCGCTCGGTCGTGCGCGGTCGAGGGCCGAGCGGCGTGGCGTACGTCATCGCCTCGGCGAGGCCGAGCTCCAGCATCCCGATCAACTTCTGCGCCTCGCGCTCGACGTCGCGCGCCGCGGCGTCGGGCGGCAGCCCGAGCACGAAGAACGGGTTGTCGGCCACCCGCTCGGCGGCGTCGTGGGGGTCGCTCATCGGACCCCCGAGTCGAACGACTTGCGCCGCTCCTGGGCGTCGACCGGCATCAGCTCCCACAAGGCGTTGACGATGCGGCGCAGGCGCGGCGTGTCGCCGGCCGCGATGGCGGCGTTGCCGTCGTCGACGAGCTGCTTGGCGCGCGGCAGATCGGTGGCGCTGCCGAGGTCGGAGGCGACCATCTCGAACTGCCGCTCCCAGGCTCCCGGGTCGCGGAAGTAGGCCGCGTTGGTGAGCCGGCGCAGCAGGCGCAGCTGGCGGCCGAGCTCGGCCGGATCGCGCGCCGTCATGGCGCGGTCGAGCGCCGCCATCACCTCGTCGAGCAGCTTGCGCTCGGCGTCGGTCCCGAACGCGCCGACCGTCGACACCGCGGCGACCCCGGCCCAGCGTGCCTCGTCGGTGAGCTCGGGCCACTTGCGGGCCAGATCGGCGTCGGCCAGCGCGACGTCGATCTCGAGCAGCGTGCGGCGGGCTTTCTGGGCGGCGTCGGCGTCACCGCCGTGGGCGGCGTCGATGTCGCGCTCGGCCTGGGCGAGCTGCGACTCGAGCGTGCCCAGCTTCTCGATCACCTGCGTGAGGCCATGGCGGAACGCCTCGGTGCGCATCTGCGACAGGTGGCGGCGCTGATCGGCGAGCGCGGCGTCGAGCGCGGCCGGCGCGGCGTCGGGCACCAGCAGGTGCGCCACCTGCTCGAAGACCTGATCGATCGCCGGCAGGAAGGCGCGCGCGGTCAGGCAGCCGGCGCGATCGAGCTCGATGGTCAGCTCGACCTTGGAGCCGAGCGGCACCGTGCGGTCGACGCTGTCGCCGCGCAGCTCGAGGGTGCCGACCAGCCGGCACAGGTGGGCGTGCTCGAGCTCGCCCTGGACGATCGGGATGCGCAGCACGCTGTCGGCGGTGCCGGCGGCGACCGTCTCGACCGTGGTGTGCACGAAGGTCCGCCGCGACGGCAGCGGCGCGCCACGCTCGAAGTAGACCTGCACGTGGTCGTTGGCCAGCGCGACGCCGATGGTCCGCGACAGCGGCGGATCGGCGATGGTGAGGCCCTGGACGATCGTGAAGCTGGGCGGCTCGACGTCGAGGGTCGCGCCGGCGGCGTCGACGGCGCCGATCTGGAACGTCGAGGCGGCGCGCGGCACCAGGCTGACCATGGTCACGAAGCCGCCGTCGGGTCCGATCGCGGCCGGCGGACCACTCCAGCCGCCGTCGGCGCGCGCCAGCGTGACCCGCGCCGGGGGATCCGCGCCGACGAAGCGGCCGACCACGTGCGGCGTGAGATCGGCCGACACCGGCGGGTATTGCAGCCACACCTTCTTGCCGCTACCCCGCGCCGCGGGCGCCGCGCGGCCGTCGAGGCCGGCGGTGGCGGCGTAGAGCGCCGCGCCCTGCGCCACCAGCGTCATGGGATCGAGGCCCTCGGCGATCGGGGCCTCCAGCCGCGCCGCCACCCGCGCCCGCAGCGCCGGCATCAGCGTCGGGCCGCCGACCAGCACGATCTTGGTCAGCCGACCCGGCGCCAGGCCGCCGGCGGCGAGCAGGCGCAGGCAGACCTCGAGCGAGCGATCGATGAGCGGCGCGGTCAGCGCCTCGATCTCGGCCCGGGACAGCGTGAGGTCGACCTCGAGCTCGACGCCGCCGACCACCAGCGGCTGGGCCAGCGTGACCTGGGCCTGGGCGGTGCGCGACAGCTCGATCTTGGCGTCCTCGGCGGCGGCGCGGAGCACCCGCAAGGCGGCGGCGTGCGCCGGGTCGCGGCGCTCGAGTCGGACCCCGCCGGCGTCGGCCAGCCGCGCCGCCAGGCGCTCGGTGATCGCCCAGTCGAGGTCGCGGCCGCCGAGGAAGTTGTCGCCGTCGTGGGCGACGACGCGCAACAGGCCGTCGCGGGTCTCGAGCAACGAGGCGTCGAACGTGCCGCCGCCGAGGTCGTAGACCAGCCACGTGCCACCGCCGTCGTCGTCGGCGCGCCAGCCGGCGGCCAGCGCGCTGGCGATCGGCTCCTGCAACAGCTCGACGCGCTCGAAGCCGGCCAGCCGGGCCGCCTCGCTGGTCGCCGCGCTCTGCGGCAACTCGAACAACGCCGGCACCGAGATCACGGCGCGCTGGACGGTCACGCCAGATTGATCCGCGACGTCGCTGCGCAGCGCCTTGAGGATCTCCGCCGACAGCTCCTCGGGCTTGCGGGTCACACCGGCGGCGGGAAACGGCAGGTCCTTGCCGGTGCCCATCAGTCGTTTGAACTCGGTGGCGGTGTTCTCGGGGTCCTGATCGAGCAGCCGTCGCGCCCGCTGACCCACCGTGACCCGGCCCTGCTTGTCGAGCCGCACGACGCTGGGCGTGACCGCACCGCCCTGGGCGTTACGGATCACCTGGGTGCGTTCGCCGTCGAAGGTGGCGGCGGCGCTGTTGCTGGTGCCGAGGTCGAACCCGGCGTAGAGAGGGCGATCGGCCATCGCTGGCAAGGGTAGCACCCGGCCGTCAGTGCCGGGTTGCCCCGGTCGAAGACCGCCGCTGCCGCGAGCGGCTAACGCTGCCGCCGCGAGCGGCTAGCGCTGCCGCCGCGAGCGGCTAGCGCTGCCGCCGCGAGCGGCTAGCGCTGCCGATAGACGATGAACCCGCGGGTCGGGTCGTACGGCGAGACGGCGACCGTCACGCGATCGCCGAGCACGACGCGGATGCGGTGACGGCGGACCTTGCCGGCAAGCTTGGCCAGCACCTCGTGGCCGTTCTCCAACTTCACGCGGAAGTTGCCGCCCTTGGCGATGAGGACGACCTCTCCTTCGAGATGGACCAGTTCTTCCTTGCTCACTCGTTCTCCGAAGCTATCCCCGCGGTCACAGCCCGCGGGGCGGCAAGGTCTACCACCGTTCGGTCCGAAAAACAGCGGCGGGATCACGTGTTTCGTCGGCCAGTTGCCGGCGGCGTGGCGGTATAGGTGGATCGTGGATCGCCAGCCGCCGCGGACGACCTCCAACGAGATCGACCTCTACATCCGGACCTATTACAGCCTGCTGCGCTCCAGTGGTGACGTTCGGGTTCGCGCCTTCGAGGAAGCCCACCTGTATTCGGCGTCGAGCCTGCACACCGGCGCGCTGTCGCCCGACCCCGACCTGGCGGCCTTCGCGTACAGCGCCGGCCGGCTGCCCGAGTGCATCCACCAGATCCGGCGCATGGTGCTGGGCCAGTCGATCGAGCAGCTGGCCCGCGCCGGCTTCCCGGTGTCGACGTGGCAGACCGTGCGCAGCCGCGGCCGCCGGCGCCCGCTGCGCTGGGACGGCAGCGCCACCCTGGCCGTGTTCGTGGCCTCGGCGTCGGACATCGACGACCTGGTGCCGATCGTCGCCGCCTACCAGATCGAGTGGAACAAGCTGCACGGTCGACTGGCGGCGAGCGGTCACCCCGCCGCCGCGCTCGCCGACCTCGACGACCCGTCGGTCGCCGAGGCGCTGGGCACCGATGCCGACGGCGTGCGACTCCTGCGCGCGGCGCTGGGCGGCCGCTGGGGCGACGGCCTGGCGGCGATCGCCGCCCACGAGCTCGATCTGACGTTGCGGCTGACCGATGGCACGTTCCGCGAGTACCAGCGCTCGGCGCAGTCGTGGTGGCGGGCGATCGAGGCGGCGCGGCCCGAGCTGATGCGGCGGCCGGTCTACTTCGTGTCCTCCAACACCCACGCCCTGGCCAACCTGCTCGGTGGCTACGCGTTCGCCCATCAGGACCAGCTGGCCGAGTACCTGCGGCGCGAGAACACCGAAGGCCTGGGCGCGCGCCTCGATGCCGCGCTGGCCTCGGGCGACGACAGCGTGACGTCGAACCTGCTCTATTACGGGCTGCGCGCCTACCTGGCGGCGGCGCCCGGCGGCGAGCGCGTCGCGGCGGTGCAGGCCCACGACGCCCAGGTCGGCATCACGACCATCGAGAGCCCGGCGCGCATCGACGTCGCCGCGCAGGTCTTCGAGCTGGCGCGCCTCGACCCGCGCCACATGGATCCGCGGGTGCGGATGCCGGGCATGGAGCAGCTGGCGCGCTCCAAGGCGGTCATCGTCAACATCGACTACCCGCTCGGGATGGCCGCCTACCACCACCTGGCGGCGGTCACCACCGGCCTCGACGAGATCCGCGGCATGTACATCATGGGCAAGGCGGCGACCCTCAACGCCCGGGTCGGCGACGTGATGATCTCCAAGGTCGTGCATGACGAGCACTCCGGCAACACCTACCTGCTGCGCAACTCCCTCCACGCCGCCGACGTTCAACCGTTCATGCGCCACGGCACGGTGCTCGACAACCAGAAGGCGCTCACCGTGCGCTCGGCGTTCTTGCAGAACCGCAGCTACATGGACGTCTTCTACCGCGAGGGTTACACCGTGATGGAGATGGAGGCCGGGCCGTACCTGTCGGCGATCCACGAGACCGCGGCGCCGCAGCGCCATCCCAAGGGCGAGATCGTCAACCTCACCGACGGCGTCGGGTTCGACTTCGGGCTCATCCACTACGCCTCGGATACGCCGTACTCGCGGCGCCAGAGTCTGCTCTCGAAGAGCATGTCGTTCTTCGGCATGGAGTCGACGTACGGCTGCGCGCTGGCGATCGCGCGCCGCATCCTGCGCCTCGAGATCGAGCGGGCCGGGTAGTACGTCGCGCCGGGGATCTGACCCCAGCCCGAGCCCGAGCCCGAGCCCGAGCCCGATCTTCAGCTCGTCGAGCGCAACGGTGGTCAGAGTCGGGCTCGGGCTCGGCGGGCTCGGGCTCGGATCGGATCGGAGCTCGGGCTCGGGCTCGGATCAGGCCCGCGGATCAGAGCCCGGGCTCGGCGCCCGCGGTCACCACCACGGCATCGCCGGCCGGGAAGTGTTCGCTGGTGACGTGACCGCGCAGGTCGGTGTAGGTCGCCCACGCCACCCCGTCGGCGCCCAGCACCACGTACGGTTCCTCGCGGACCGGGCGGTCGCCGCTCGACGCGTCGACGACGTAGAACACTCGCCATTCGTCGCGCGGCGGTACCGGGGCGCCGCCGGCGAGCGCCGCGCTGGCCTCGCCCCGGACCCGCTCGTCGCGATCGGAGGTGGCGACCGCCGACAGCGCGGCGGTCGCGGCGGCGCCGCGGTCGCGGAGACGACCGAGCGCCCGCGCCGCGGCGGCCCGCGCGACGCTGCTGGGGTCATCACCGAGCTGGCGAATCAGGGCGCCGATCGCGTCGGCGGGGACCGTGGTGCCGGCGGCGGCCAGCATCCCAAGCGACCACGCCGCGTTGGCGCGCACCAGCGGGGAACGATGAAAGCTGAGCTGGCGCAGATCGGCGGTGGCATCGGCGACGCCGATGCGACCGAGCGCGGCGGTGGCGTCGATGGCGGTGGCCCAGCTGCCGCGACGCGCCAACCGACGCAGCGCCGAGCCGGCGGCGACGTCGAGGCGCGTCCGCAACGCCACATCGCGGGCCAGATCCCCGAGCCCCCAGGCGGCGGTGGCAGCCACCCGGTCGTCCTTGCTCGACAGCGCGGCCACCAGCGGCTCGATGGAACGGGCGTCGCCGAGCTCACCGAGGGCCCACAGCGCTGCGCGCTGGCGCTCGGGTGTGCCGTCGGTCGCGATCTCGGCCAGCGTCGGCACCGCGCCGCGGTCGCCGAGCGCGGCGAGGGCGCCGATGGCTGCGATCGCGACCACTGGTGACGCGGTGCGGGCCATCGCCTCCAGGCGCGGTCGAGCGGCGGCGTCGGGGTGCTCGCGCAACACCGCGCCCCAGCCGCGGACGGCCTGGTGGCGACCGCTGCCGCGCATCTGGTCGGAGAGCCGCGCCAGGGCAGCCGCCGAGGCCGGGTCGGCGATCGCACCCAGCGCGTCGGCGGCGGCCTGCTGCAGTGACGCCGGGCCGTCGCGCAGGGCCGCGACCAGCGTCGGCACCGCGGCGGCGTCGCCGATCGCGCCCAGGGCGTCGATCGCCGCTCGGCGAAGCCGCTCGGGCAAGCCGTCGCCGGTGAGAGCCACCAGCGGCGTGACGGCGACCCGGGCGCGGATCTGGCCCAGGTACTCGGCGGCCAGCACGCGGATCTCCTCGTCGTCGTCACCGAGGCGTTCGACGATGGCGTCGGCGGCCCGCGGATCGCTGCCCAGGAGCGGCCCGACCGCGGTCATCGCGGCCAGCCGGATGGCGGCGTCCTCGGCCGCGATCAGGCGCAGCACCGGGACCAGCGCGCGCGGATCTCGGGTCCGCGCCAGCGCCGCCACCACCGTGGCGACGGCGACCCGGCCGCGCTCGAGCTCGGCGACCAGGACCTCGGTAGCGCGGGCGTCGCCCAGCTCGGCGAGCAGCTCGACCGCGGTCCTGGGATCGCCGGGCAGCCGGCCATCGAGGTGCGCGACCAGCGACGCCACGGCGACCACGCCCGCGGTCCGCAAGCCCTCGATGGCCCCCGGGCGCCGCGACGGGTCGGCGAGCGCCGCCACCAGCGCGTGCATCGCCTGCGGCGCCGCTTCAGGATCGCCGGCCCGTGCGATCTGGCCGAGCGCGAAGGCGGCGCGCGGCGCCACGTCGCCGCCCGCGGCCAGGATGGCGACCAGATCGTCGACCGCATCGACGGCGCGCAACTCGCCGAGCGCGCCGACCGCGAGCGCGCGGACCTCGAGCACCGGGTCGGTGAGCAGGCGCAGCAGGGCCGGAACCGCGGCCCGATCGCCGAGCCGGCCGACCGCCTGCACCGCCGCCTTGCGGACCTCCTGCGAGTTGTCACCGAACGCGGCGACCAGCGGCACCACGGCGCGCCGATCGCCGATGGCGCGTAGCTGCTCGATCGCGGCCCGCCGGACCTCGACCTTGTCGTCGGTGAGGCGCGACAACAGCGGGACCACCACCGAGCGGTCGCCGCGCTGACCGATGCTACCCAGGGCCAGCACCGCCTTGCTGCGCACCGAGGGTTCGAGGTCGCCGAGGGTCCGGACCAGGGCGGCGGTGCCGACGTCGGTGCCGATCGGGCCGAGCGCCTCGGCAGCGGTCGCGCGCAGCCGGGGGTCGGGATCGGCCAGCCATGCGACCAGCGGCCGCGCCGCGTCGGCGACCGCCCCGGCGCCGAGCGCACGGGCCGCGGCGATCTGCACCTCGGTGGCGTCGTCATCGAGCGCCGGGATCAGGAACTTCTTGGTCAGCGCCGGGTCGAAGCCACGCAACGCGTTGACCGCCGCCAGCCGCACGTCGGCATCGTCCGAGGTCAGCCCGCGGGCGTCGAACTCGATGCGGCCGAGCCAGTCGAAGTTCCAGGTGGTGTCGGCGCCGGCCGGCGCGACGCCGACCAGCGCGGCGGCGATCAGCAGTCCGGGCAAGCGGCCGCGCAGCATGGCGACAGTATACGCGGCTGGCTTGGTCTACGCCGCCGTCACCGATCGATCGTGGCCGCGGGGCGCGCCAGCTCGACGATCGCCCACTCCACCTTGGCGCGCACCCGCGCAGGTAGCTCGAGGTCGAGCAGGGCGCGGTATTCTCGCGCCGCGCCGGCGCGGTCGCCACGCTGCCACAGCAGGGCCGCCAGCGCGATCCGCGGTCGCGGATCGGCGGGCGCGAGCGCCCGCGCGCGGCCGAGCGCGGTGGCGGCGCCGTCGACGTCGCCGAGCGTGTGACGCACGATGCCGAGATCGTGCCAGCGGCGCGGATCGTCAGGGCGCAGGGCGGTCACGCGCTCCAGCTCGGCGGCGGCGGCGGCCCGTTCGTCGACGAGGAGCAGCATGTCGGCGAGCTCGCTGCGGGCGTAGGCCTCGCTGGCGGGATCGGGCGATCCGGCGATGGCGCGGGCGAAGGCGGCGCGGGCGCCGTCGTAGTCGCGGCTCCGCAACGCCATCTCGGCGGCGACCACCTCGCGCCGGGTCGCGGCACTCGGCTGCGGACGGGCCGCAGCTCCGCACCCGACCAGGACGACGAGCACGAGCACGATGGCCGCGCCACGCGCCGGTTGCGGTGCTAGGCTGCAAGCGCCATGCAGGTGAAGAACCTCCTCGACATCCTCGCGCACAACGGGTTTCGCAAGGACGGCGACACCCACCACGTGCCGGCCGGCGTCAGCTGTACGGTCTACATCGGCCTCGGCGACGAGGCGCTGGTGATCGACCGCGTGTCCTCGGTCGAGACCGCCGGCGAGGTCGCCACCCTGGTGACGTTGCGGCGCGAGCGCTACGCCATCGAGATCGCCGAGCTGCGCGCGCTGCGCGTGATTCCCGAGGCCAGCGGTCCCGGCTACCGCTAGCCGGCGGTCCGCTGCTCGCGCCGGCGCCGCTCGCGACGCAGACCTCATGACGGGCGGCGTCACTCCGGCTTGCGCGCTCGTGGCGGCAAGCCCGAGCTGGCTGGCTTGCGCACCACGGTGGGTCCCTCGTCGCCGTCGAAGCCGGTGTCGACGCTGTGGCTGGGGGCCCGCGCCGGCCGGGTCGCCGGTGGCGGCCCGACGATGCGCCCCGACGCCTCGGCGCGGGCATGGGGCGACAGCTCGATGGTGGCCTCGACGTCGTCGACCTCGACCTCGTGGGTGCGGCGGCGTGGCGGTGGCGGCGGCGGCGGCGGTGGCAACAGCGTCTTCTTGGTCGGCTCGGCGGCGAAGGCGTCATCGTCGCTCGCCTCGAGCATGGTATCGAGCCGTGCCGACAGCGTGCTCGCCCACGAGCTGCGGGCGGGCGGTTCGTCCGCCGCCGCGGGCCCATCGTCCGACGGCGGCGCTGCTGCGTCCGCCACCACCGCCGGCGGGCGCAACGGGCCCATCGCACCGGTGAGGGTGACCGGCATCGGGCCCAGCGGACGATTGCCGACCACGAGACCGGCGAGGGTCGCGGTTGTCGACGGGGTCATGGGGATAGGGCCGGTGCTGGCGGCGTACATCGGCACCGCGGCGATCGCGGGCATCGACCCACTCGCCGACGGCGTCACCACCGGCATCGGCCCGGTGACCGAGGGCGGCTGGACGGCAGCCATCGGCTCGGTGGCCAGCAACGGCGCGGCCATCGCGGGCGTCAGATAGACGATCTCCTCGACCCCGCTGGGGCGGGGCGCGGGGATCGGCAGCACCGGCGCGGCTACCGGCGGCCGCATCGCGATCGTATCCCGGGTGGGATCGAAGCTCGGCTCGGGGTTCGGCCGCGGCTGCTCCGCCACCATCAGGGGGGCCACCGGTGTGGCCATCGGCACGGTCGCGGCCGCGCCGACGTCGGCGGCGGTCGCCGGAGCGGGCCCCGTGGCATCCGCGGTGGCCGGGCGTGGCCGTCCGGTGTCTTCCCACTGCAGCGGGCGCGGCGCGTCGAGTGAATCGAGCCGTGGCTCCTGCATCAAGCGCTGGGTCGCGGTGGGAGCGAAGCCGGCCACCGTCGGCCCGGTCGGCTGCTCGGCCAGCGCCGCGGCTTCGCGTTGCCACGGATACTCGATGCGCCCATGGTGGGCGTGCTTGATCGTCTCGCGGAGCGAGTTGTTGATGCGCCGCAGGTCGCCCATCGACAGGCCCGACTCGTCGAGTTGCCCGAGGTGCAGCTTGCCGTACACGATGCGCTGCACCAGGTTCTCGATCGAGCGCTCGTCAGGCCGCTTGAGCGTGCGCGACGCGGCCTCGACGGCGTCGCAGATGGCCAGGATCGCCGTCTCGCGGCTCTGCGGTGGCACGCCCGGATAGCGGAAGTCGTCGATGGTCAGCAGGCGCGGATTCCCTTGCTCCTGACACTTGGCCCAGAAGTACTCGAGCACCCCGTCGCCGTGGTGCATGTGCATGAAGTCGATGATCCGCTCGGGCAGCTTCTGCCGCCGGGCCAGGGCGATGCCCTCGGTGACGTGCGCGAAGATCGCGTCGCACGACACCTCGGGCGCCAGGCGGTCGTGGGGGCTGGGCTGGCCGGCGGCGAGGTTCTCGATGAAGTACGACGCCTGCAGCGACTTGCCGAGGTCATGAAAATAGGCGCCGACGCGCACCAGCCGGCCGCTGGCGCCGATCGTGTTGGCCGCGATCTCGGCCATGTTGGCCATCGCAAGGCTGTGTTGCCAGGTTCCCGGCGCCTGGTCGGCGATCTGCTTGAGCAACGGGTGCGAGAGATCTTCGAGTGCCACCAGCTTGGCCTGCGTGATCTCGCCGCAGGCGAGCTGGAACAGCGCGACCAGCGGCACGGCGAGGATGGCGGCCATCGCGCCACCGACCGCGGCGGCCAGCCAGCTCGACGACGCCGGATCGGCCAGCTCGGCGGTGGGGACCACGCCGAGTGACAGGTAGGAGAACGCGGCGTAGGTGAGCACGGCGCCGGCCAGCGCCATGGCGCCGGCCGCCAGCGCCGTGGTCCAGCGCGGTCGCGCCCGCTCGGGAATCACGATCGCCGCCGCCACCGCCTGCACCACCAGCACGGTCGAGACGCCGACGTCGAACGGCACCAGGAGGCTCATCACCACCGCGGCCAGCACGCCGCCGGCCAGTCCGACGGTGCGATCGAAGACCAGGGTCGGCACCACGGCGCCGAGCGCGACCGGCACCGCGAGCACCGACAGCGGCCAGCCCAGCAACAGGCCCTTGGTCAGCGCGGCCCCGGCGGCGACGGTGCCGAGCAGCACGAGCTGGACGCGCAGCAGCCGACCGCGGTTCGAGCGGCGGAGGTGGTGGGTGACGCCGGCGGCGAGCACGAACAGCACCGCGAAGTAGGCGGCGAAGCCGGCCAGGCCACGCGGCGCCGTGCGCTGCGCGGCGGCCGCCAGCTCGGCCTGCTCGATGGTGGCGACCTGGCCGCGGGCGATCACCACCGCCCCGCCGCGACCGGCCACCAGGCCGTCGTCGAATCCATCGAAGGCGCGCAGCCGCACCGTGGCCGGCGCCGGCTCGCCGGCGACGACGGTGGCGTCGACCAGCCAGCTCTCGGCGAGGACGATCGGCGTGACCAGGGTCGCGAAGGCGAGCGCGAGCAGGAGGCCAACCACCAGGTTGCCGCGCGGTCGCCGCATGATGACCGCCGCCAGGCGGAGACGACTCGGGACCGATCCGATCATGACGAAGGCATTCGCATGGGCGCTAGATCGCGATGTCGAACTCGGCGCGGGTGCGCGGTCCGTCGATGGAGGGGAACTTCATCGCCCGCATGACCCCCGACAGGCAGCTGTGCAGCGCGCCGCTCGACTCGCCGTTGACCTTCATCCAGTTCACCTTCCCGCTCGGTCCGTCGATGATGATGCTGATCGCTGCCGACGAGGCACCGGTCTTGAGGAGACAGCCGCCGAGCCGGTTGCCAAACCGCGAGTACACCGAGAACACCGTGCCCATGTCGAGGGTCGCCGAGCCTTCGTCGCTGTCGTCGGAGAGATCGAGGGTGAGCGAGTCGTTGCCACCCGGCAGCCCGCCGCCGCCACCGCCGCTGCGTCGGTTACCGCCGCTGCGCGGCTTCTTGGCCGGTTTCTTGGGTTCGGACACGGTGACGTTGAGGTTGGCGCTGGCCAGGGTGTCGACGCCCTCGATCTTCTTGTTCTTGGCGGCCGCCAGGGCCGTGATGATGAAGTAGACCGCGACCACCGCCGCCAGCACGCCAGCCCCGATGAAGCCGTACAACGTCACGCCGCGCTTGCGCTCGCTCGACTGGTGCTTGACCTCGGCGTGGGCGCGGCGGGCATCGTCGCGCTGCTGGCGCGCCGCCTCGACCAGGGGGCCGAGCAGCGGGTGATCCTCGACCTTCATCCGGCCGCCGTCGTCCTTGTCGAACAACACGTTGCCGTGATGCACGTGGCCGGTGGTGATCTGATCGACCAGCCCCTTCATCGAGAACGGGCCGAAGTCGAAGCGGCCCTTGGTGACCAGCCAGCGTTCGTGCGGGTCCTCCATCGCCGCCTCGAGCGCCGGCGCGATGGTCAGGTTCACGCGTGGCGGCGCGGTCGCGACGCCAGCCGGCGCCGCATCGGCGCCGACCTGCTCCTCCTCCTCCTCGACGCCGCGGCACAGGACATCCATCACCAGCTCGCGGAGCGAGTCGACCGAGCTGAAGCGGCGATCGGGCTTCTCGGCGCACGCGCGGGCGATGATCTCGTCGACCTCGGGCGGGATCCCGGGCGCCGCTTCGCTCGGGCGCGGCCCACCGCGGGTGAGCGGTTGACCAACCAGCGTGTCGTAGAGCAAGGCGCCGAGGCCGTAGACATCGCTGGCCGGCCCCGCCGGTTCGCCGCGCTGCACCTCGGGCGCGATCCACCCCGGCGCCTTGACGGCGCCAGCGGCGATCGCCGCGCACAGCGCCGGACCGAGCGCCAGGTCGGCGATCGCGATGCGGCCGCTGCGCGACACGGTCACCGACTCGTCACCGAGCGCGCCGTGAAACAGCCCGCCGGTCGACACCAGTCCCTGGGCGACCAGGGCGATCACGTTGCCGGCACCGCGCGGCGGCAGGCCCACGCTGGTGGCGGCGTGCTTGCGGTCGAGGATGTCGCGCAGCACCGGCCCATCCTCCGGCTCGGTGATGACGTAGAGGTAGCCGTCCTCGAACCCGGCGCCGAAGGTCGGCGAGACGTTGCGGTGGTCGACCAGCTGCGAGATCTTGGGCGCCCGCATCTGCACCGCCGTCACGACCTCGCGCAGCTGGGCCAGCTCGGGGTGGACGACGTGCACCGTCGCTTCCTGGTCGCCGCGGCTGGCGCGATAGACCTGGGCGATCAGCGTGCGGCGCAGCCGCGGGCCGACCGTCCAGCCACCGATCGCGGTGCCTTCGGCGTCGCCGTCCAGCGGACTCTCCGTCGCGACGCTGGCGAGGCCAGCCTCGGGGCTCATCGGCAGCGAGGATACGCGTCGGCGGCGCGCACAATCAAGGCGGACAGCCGGCCGCGTCGGCTCGTGCCACCGCGGCGGCGATCCGGCTTGCGGTCCGTAAGTACTTGCAACCATTGGAGCGATCGGTCGCGACGAGCGCGTCGCCGAGCAGCCACCGCGCCCGCTGGTTGCGTTTGTCGAGCTCCAGGGCCTGATCGGCGTGCGCGATCTGCTTGAGGCGGTTGCCGGTGCGTCGAGCGGCCTCGGCAGCGGCGAGGTGCTGGGCCAGGCGCTCGGCCGCCGAATCGGGGCGTGGCGAGTCGCGGGACGGTCCGGCGTCGGGTGTGATCGTCACCACCGCGGCGTCGGTCGCGACCGGCGACAGGGCCGCTCCTCCATCGCCGGCCAGCGCGGCGGCGGACGCAGCGTCCAGGGCCACGGTGCTGTCCGGCCGCGACCGCGCCATGACCGCGACGACCAGGATGGCGGCGGCGATCAACGCCACCGCCAGGACCACGACCGGCGCTCGGTTGCGGCGGGCCGGTTCGTCATCGGTGGGCGACCACGGCCCGGTGACCGTGCCGGACGCGGGGTGGGGCCGCGGCGCCGCGGCCGCAGGAGGTGGCACCGGCCGGGTGGCGAGCGCCGCCGCGACGGCGTCGACCGTCAGGTCGAGGGTCTCGACGTTGGCACCCCGCCGGCCGGCGACGCCCAGCTGGTGCTCGATCGCGGCGATCTCGGCGGCCAGGGCCGCCGCGGTTGGCGGCCGGGCCGCCGGGTCCTTGGCGAGACAGCGCGCCACCAGGCGCTCGACCTCGGCCGGCACGTCGAGCGTCGGCGCCATCGAGCGCACGGTCGGCGGCGGGGTGCGGACGTGGTCGGCGAGCACCGCCATCGGCTGGCCGATGAACGGCGGCCGCCCGGTCAACATCTCGAACAGCGTGACGCCGAGCGCGTACAGATCGGCGCGGCCATCGAGCGGCTGGCCGAGCGCCTGCTCGGGCGCCATGTAGTCCGGCGTACCGAACACGATGTCGCCCTGGGTGAGGGCGGCCATCGACAGCGCCCGGTTGCCGGCGTGCTCCATCACCTTGGCCAACCCGAAGTCGAGCACCTTGACGTGATCGGGATCGCCGCCGCGCCGCACCAGCATGATGTTGTCGGGCTTGAGATCGCGGTGGACGAGCCCGACGCGATGGGCGGCGCCGAGCGCGTCGCACACCTGGCGCGCGATGCGCAGCGCGCGCCGGAGCGGCAACGCCCCATCATCGTAGATCTCGGCGCCGACGGTGCGGCCGTCGAGCAGCTCGAGCACCATGTAGAGCAGCCCATCGTCGGTGATCGCGAAATCGAGCACCTTGACGGCGTGCTCGCTCTCGACCTTGAGCGTGCCGCGGGCCTCGCGCACGAACCGCCGCGCCGCGTTGGGATCGCTGGCCAGGGTGGGGCGCAGGACCTTGATCGCCACCTCCTGATCCATGAACAGGTGGCGGGCGCGCATCACCGCACCCATCCCGCCCTTGCCGAGCAGATCCTCGATGTGATAGCGGCCGTCGAGATCGGTGCCGATCAGGCGCTCGACCTGCCACGCGAGGTCGCCCGAGCTGTCGGCGGCCTGATCGTTGCCCACGCGCCGATAGTAACCGCTAGAAGCGCAGGCCGTTCTTGATGCGGAACGACAACCAGTCCCAGCCCAGATAGGCCGCGCCGGCCAGGCCGATCACCCCGACGATCGGGTTGAGCACCACCAGCAGTCCGGCGCCCACCCCTGCCGCCGCGGCCACCGTGCCCTTGCGCCTGGCCACCGACTTGTTTCGTTGCACCAGGGAGCCCATCGATCAGCAAGCTGCCTCATGGGGGCCGCGCTGTCAAACGTGGGCGTGCTGACGCACCCGCCGTGTCGCCATGGACACAGACCGCCGTGGGTGCGGGGTTGCGGTGGCCCGCGCCATGCAACTCAGGCAGGAATGCGACCATGCCGCCGTACCATGGTAAAGAGGACCTGATGCCATCACGTCGTGATCGTGCTGAGCGGCACCGCGGATCGATCTACCTCGGGCTCGCGGCCACCCTGTTCGCGACCTCGGGTGCCCTGGTCGGTGGCTACGTCGTCAGCACGGGACAGCGGGCGGTGCGGCCGGTCGCGGTCGGCGAGGCGCCATCCGGCGACGACGCCGCGCTGGCGGCCGCGATGGAGACCGCGCTTGGCCAGACCATGACGGTCAAGGCCGGCGGCCAGGTTCGCACCATGCGCTGGTCCGAGCTCGGGGTCGTGGTCGACCCGACCGAGCTGCGGCACGCGGTCCGCAAGGCCGGCGGTAGCGGCGACGCGGTCGCCACGCTCGGCGCCAGCGGCGCGCTGCCGGTTCGCCTCGACCGCGCCCGCGCCCTCGAGGCCCTCGATCACCTCAAGGCCACGATCGATCGCGCCGCCGTCGACGCCCGCCTCGATCTCGAGGCCCGCGCCATCCACGATGACCGTCCCGGCCTGGCCGTCGATGTCTACGCGGCGCTCGATCGCATCGAGGCCGCCGCGCGCACCGGCACCACCGAGGTCGAGTTGCCGGTCGTCGAGTTGCCGGCCCGCGTCACCCGCGCCGGGCTCGGCATCGACGACATATCGAGCGTGCTGGGGACCTTCACCACCCGCTTTCCGGTCGGCGACAAGGATCGCAACTTCAACCTCAAGCTGGCGGCCTCGAAGCTCAACGGCTTCGTGATGAAGCCGGGCGTCGAGTTCTCCTTCAACGACGTGGTCGGCGACCGCACCGAGAAGGAGGGCTACAAGATCGCGCACGTGATCACGGCCGGCGAGCTGGTCGACGGCCTGGCCGGCGGCACGTGCCAGATCTCGACGACCCTGTTCGGGGCCTCGTTCTTCGCCGGGATCGACATCATCAAGACCACCAACCACTCGCGCCCGAGCACGTACGTGCCGATGGGCCTCGACGCCACGGTGGTCTACCCGAACACCGATCTGAAGATGAACAACCCGTACGACTTCCCGGTGGTGGTCCACTACCGGGTGGCGCGCGGCGAGGCGGTGGTCGAGATCCTGGGGCGCAAGCGGCCGTGGGACGAGGTCGCGTTCGAACGCGACATCCTCGAGGAGATGCCGTTCGAGACCGAGGAACGCCTCGACGACGAGCTGGCGTGGGGCAGCGAGGTCCACGACCAGATGGGCTTCAACGGCTACACGCTGTTGCGGTTCCGCAAGTTCTACAAGGGCGGCAAGCTGGACCACACCGACAAGTGGAAGGTCACCTACAAGCCGGTGACCGAGTACCTGCGCCGCGGCACCAACGAGTCACCGGACGCCAAGGTGCCCGAGGTCAAGGAGCCGCACGGACCGAAGCCGCCCAAGGACGGCCGCGGCCGCGTCGCCCAGTAGTCGAGGCGTCGTCGTGGGTGGCGCCGCGAGCGCCAGCCCGCTACTTCATCGGGTCGGGGACCGTGGAGACCGTGCCCGACGCCTTGGCCGCATCGGACGCGCCGCCGCTGTTGAGGTCGGTCTGGGACGCCTTCAGGTTGAGCGTGCCCGAGGCCGTCATCTTGATGCTGGCGGCGGAGTGCTTGCCGCCCGACGACCCGGCCTTGATGTCGGTGCTGTCGCTCGACTTGATGGAGATCTCGCCGGCGAGGATGATGACGTCGTCCTTGGCCTGATAGCAGGCGTCGCCTTCCTTGGCCTCGAAGTTGACCTTGTTGTCCTTCGAGATGGTCAGGATGCCCTTGCCGCCGCCGTCCTCGATCGTGATGGTGCCCTTGTCGTCATCGAGGGTGACCTTGTTGCCGGTCTTCGACTTGAACATGCGGATCATGTTCTTGCCGTCGCTGTTGTTGTGGGGTGGCTTGTCCTTGCCGTTCCACAGCGCGCCGATGATGATGGGACGTCCGATGTCGCCGTGCTCGAACATGAGCAGCACCTCGTCATCGACCTCGGGAATGCTGAACCAGCCCCGATCCTTGCCGGCGCCGATCGAGGTCCAGGTGCACCACCACGTGTTGTCGGTGATGGGCATGCTGGGGATCTTGACCTTGACCCGGCACAGCTTGGCCTCGTCCTTGATGTCGGTGACGATGCCGATCACCGCATCGTAGATGCGGCCGGCCTCTTCCTCGGCGACGCGGGCCTGCTGGAAGAAGAAGCTGGCGAGGTCGGTGATCATGGCGCAATCCTAGTACGCGCGGCCGGTTGCAAACATCCCCACGACCGCCCGCCCGGCGATCACGCGGGGCCGATCAATCAGATTTCGGGGACTTGGGAGCCAGCAGCTCCGGGCTCAGGACCGGCAGCGGAACCGGCGGCGGTGCTGGCACCGGCGGTGGTCCGGCGCCGAGCACCGCGACCACGCCCAGCAAGGCGACCGACCGGTCGTCGCCGGGATGGGGCGCGTCCGGGTTCCACCCCGCCGAGCCGTCGGAGCCGCTGGCGATCAGCCCGACGGCGGCGAACGGCAGCGACCACGCCGTCGGCATGACGATCGTCAGCTCCTCGCGGAGGTACTCGCCCGGCTTCCAGCGATCACTCGGTAGCAGGCCGTCGAGCGTGATGCGGACCAGCGACCGCGCTTGCTCGCCGCCCAGGGTCGACGCACCGCCGGCGGCGGTCGGCACCGCCCACAGCACGGCGCCGAACTTGAGCGCGCGTTTCGGCCGCCGGACGGCCCGCATGTAGATCGCGATCGCGGGCTTGCCACCGGCCACGATCGGCGGCGCGTCGAAGCCCAGCACCTCGATGGCTCCGTCGTCGAGGGTCAGCCCGGTGGTCGGATGCTGCGGCGTCGGCGGTCCGGCCACCAGCACCTTGCTCATCCGCATGGCCGCCTGGCTCATCGACGGGTCGCGCGCGAACACGACGCGCTCGAGCCAGGCGTCGAGGATGGGTCGCATCAGCTCCATCCCCACCTTGTCGCGCGACGCCACGTTCACCTTCTCGAGCGGATCCTTCTCGAGGTCGTAGAGCTCGTGGAAGTTACCCTTGAGGTTGAAGATCAGCTTCCACTGCGTGGTCACCGCGGCCCGCAGCGGGTGCGGGTAGTTGGTCTCGGCGAACACCGCGCGCGCCGGCTCCTCCTTGCCGAAGAAGATCTGGGGCACCAGGCTCTTGCCCTCGAACGACAGGTCGCTGACATCGATCCCGCACAGCGCGGCGACGGTCGGCAGGGCGTCGAGGTTGGAGACCGCGCCCCCGACCTCGCGCGGCGGGTTGTCGGGCACGTAGATGACGAGCGGGACGTGGATCAGCTCTTTCGAGAGCGCGATCGCGTGACCGGAGAAGCCGTGCTCGCCGAAGGCGTCGCCGTGATCGCTGGTGATGACGACGATGGTGCGATCGCCGCCCGGCAGGCGGACCAGCTCGTCGAGCAGCCGGCCGAGCTGCTGGTCGGTGAAGTGCAGCTCGCCGTCGTACAGATCTTCCGGTCCATCGCCCCACGACTTCTCGCCGGGATGCGGGACGTAGTGGGCGTGGGGGTCGAGGTAGTGCGTCCACAGGAACCACTTGCCGTGCGGGTGGCGAGCGATCCAGGCCAGGGCGCGATCGGTGACCCGGTTGGCGCTGATCCGGTTGGCGTCGTGGGTCTTGCCGATCTCGTTGTCGTAGTCGTCGAAGCCCTGCTCGAGGCCCCAGTCGTTGAAGTACTCGTGGGTGAGGATGGCGCCGGTGGCGTAGCCGCCGCGCTTCATGACCTCGGCCACGGTCGTGTTGTCGCGCTTGAGCCGCGGCGGCATGCCGGGCTTGATGTTCTTCTCGTCGAGCCCGATGCCGGAGTGGAAGAACTTGCTGGTCACGATGGCGGGCACCGACGCCATCGTGCCCGCCGACGGCGCCTGCGCGAAGTTGAACGACGTCGCCCGGCTGACCAGCTCGGCGAGGCGGGGCGTGGTGTCCCGCTGCTTGGGCCCGGTCTTGCGACCGCCGAAGCTGGTGTAGTCGTAGCGCACGGTGTCGATGGTGACGAACAGGACGTTCCACGGCTTCTGGAACGCCACCGGCACCGGCATGGCGGGGCCGGCCGGGACCACCAGATCGCGCATCGAGAAGTCGCGACCGTCGCAGTTCTCGTCGATGCCGTTGTCGGGCAGGTCGCGCGCGCCGGGTCGGATGCTGCGGGTCCGCGGCGCGCAGTCGTTCTCGCCGAGCAGCGAGCCGAAGCCGTCGCCGTCGAGGTCGTTGGCGGTGCGCACCAGCTCGATCGCGGTGGCCAGCGTCGGCGACGCGGTCACCGCCAGGTACTTCACCTCGGGATCTCCGCCGCAGCGGACCAGGGTGAGCGGCACCAGCACCAGCGCCGGCAGCGCGGCGGCGACCCCGATCCGTCGACGGCGGCGGTGGCGGGCCGGCCAGCGGGCCGCGAGCTCGAGCTGCAGGCCGGCGCCGGCCGCAAACGCGACCACGGACAGCAGTCGTCGCCACGGCCACACCGGACGCAGGTGGGCGTGGTAGCGGCCGGTGACGATCAGGGCGGTGGCGATCAGCGCTAGCCCGACCACCAGCGCCAGCCACGGCGATCCGAGCGGCGTCCAGGGCACCGCCCGCGGCCAGCGACCGGCCAGGGCGGCGCGCGCGCGCTCGAGCGCGGCACCGCCAGCTCGCACCAGGATCCAGGCTGCGGCCAGCGTGAACATCGCCAGGACGGCGAGCAGGAGCGCGAACAGGACCGGTTCGTTGAAGCGCACGAACATGCGAGCGCCGGTCCAGGTCACCACGATGCCGTACGCCACCATCGCGATGCCGCCGGCGAGCAGCGATGGTGCGGCGGCCGCTGACCACCGCGACGGCGCGCGCGACGTCGGCGGCCGGGCGGTGGCGGCGACCCGGCCGTGGCCGAGCGCGTGGACCAGGCGCGGCATCACCGCGGCCGCGGCGCACAGCGGCAGGACCGCCAGCCACAGCATCGCGACCAGCGTGGCGTCGAGCAGCAGCAGGCGCGCCGCCGCCTCGACGTGGATGGGACCGGTGTGGGCGCGCATGGTCGCGATCCACTCGACGCCGGCGAGCGCGATCGCGCCGCCGCCGGACGCCGCGACGCCGGCCCGGAGATCGCCGGCGAGCGCGCGCCGCAGCGAACCGCGGCGGTTCATCGGCGCAGCCGGTGCTTGACCAGCACCCACATGGCCTCGACCCCGTCGGTCCAGCGCACCTTCTTGCCGTCCTCGACCGCGCGCGCGGTGTACGAGATCGGGACCTCGACGACCGGGATCTTGCGGCGGCCGAGCTTGGCCGTGACCTCGGGGCAGAACTCGAAGCCGGTGCACTCCAGATCGAGCTCGCGCAGGAGCGCGGTCTCGAACAGCTTGAAGCAGGTCGCCTCGTCGCTGATCGCGAGGCCATACAAGATGTTGGCGGTCACCGTCAGCATCCGGTTGGCGACGTAGTTGGCGGTCTTCATGCCGGTCGGCCGCGGGTTGGCCAGGAACCGCGACCCGTAGACGACGCGGGCGCCCTTCAGCACCTCGCGCAGCAGGGCGGGGTAGTCGCTGACCTCGTATTCGAGGTCGGCGTCCTGGACCAGCACGTAGTCACCGTCGGCGCTCGCGAGCGCGGTGCGGATGGCGGCACCCTTGCCGCGGTTCTTGTCGTGGCGGACCACGACCACGCGGGGGTCGCCGGCGGCCACGGCGGCGGCGATCTCGGCGGTGCGATCGGTGGAGCCGTCGTCGCACACCACGACTTGTTTGTCGAAACCGAGGGTTTCGGTATCGATCGCGGTGACCCGCTTCAGGATCTCGGCGATGGTCGCCTCTTCCTGGTAGGCCGGGATCAGGATCGACAGGCGCATCCGTCTGGCGCGTTTACCATATCCGCCGTGGTATGCGGTGGCGATGGAGCCGCGGCAATCCGCGCCACGCCTGGCCGTGCGGTTGGGCCGGCGGTGGTGGGCGATCGCGGTGGCGCTGGTGTTCGGGTACGGCTTTCCGCACTTCCCCAGCATCAGGAGCGCCAACGAGCTGCCCCGGGTCTACCTGGTGATGGCGATGGCCGACCACGGCACGTTCGCGATCGATCGCGGCGTGCGGCGCTGGGGTGGCACCGCCGACGTGTCACCCGCCGGTGGTCATCAGTACTCGAACAAGGCCCCCGGGTCGTCGATGCTGGCCGTGCCGGCCTACGTCGCGCTGCGCGGCGTCACCCAGGCCGTGGCCGGGCGCGAGCCCACGCTCGGCGAGATGGTGTGGACGTTCCGGATCTGGACCGGCGTGGTGCCGACGTTGCTGTTCCTGGCGCTGCTGTGGGGGTTCCTGGGCCGCTTCACGCCCGATGAAGGTGCCCGCCGCGCGGCGATCGCGATCTACGGGCTCGGCTCGATGGCGATCGTCTACTCGGTGCTGTTCATCTCGCACCAGCTGTCGGCGGTGTGCGTGGGCGCGGCGTGGATCATCACGGTGCGGGTGATCGAGGACGGCGCGCCGGCGGCGACCGGCGCGCGGTCGGGGCGCTGGATGCTGGCCGCCGGTGCGCTCGCCGGAGCGGCGCCGCTGGTCGACTACCAGGCCGTGTTCGCCGCGGTTCCGGTCGCGCTGTGGGCGACCATACGGCTGATCCAGTCCCGACGGGGCGCGGCGCCGTTCCTGTGGGCGGCCGTCGGCGCCGCGCTGCCGATCGCGGTGCTGCTCGTCTATCACGACGCCTGCTTCGGCTCGCCGTTGCGCACCGGCTACGCGGCGTCGGAGGTGTTCGCCCACAACCACCAGCGCGGCTTCCTGGGCATGGACCAGCTGCGCTGGGCGGCGTTCACGGGTTCGACCGTCGCCCCCGACAATGGACTGATCGTGTTCTGCCCCGCGCTCCTGCTCGCGCTGCCGGGCTGGTTCCTGATGTGGCGGCGTGGCCAGCGCGACCACGTGCTGGTGACCGCGGCGGTGGCGGTCATCTACCTGCTGTTCATCTCGAGCATCAACTTCTGGCGCGGTGGCTGGCAGCTGGGCCCGCGTTACATCACGGCGATGCTGCCGTTCCTCTTGCCGCCGATCACGGTGACGCTCGCCGCGGTGGGGCGCTGGCCGGCGCTGCGCGGCGCGGCGCTCGGGCTCGGTGGGGTCGGGGTGTTTGTCTACGCCGCCAGCATCGTGGCGTTCCCGCACTTCCCCGAGAAGTTCACCAACCCGCTCTACGAGGTGACGCTGCGGCTGTTCGGCGACGGGCTGGCGGCACCCAACCTGGGCATGATCGCCGGATTGCCCGGCGCATGGAGCCTGGTGCCGTACGCCGTGCTGGTCGGAACGGTGTGGGCGGCGGTGTTGCTCGGGCCCCGCGGTCCGTGGCGGCCGCGCCTGCTCGCCGCCGGCGTCGCGATCGCGGTGACGGCGGCGATCGTCGTCGCCTACGGCGGGTTCCGCGGCGGCGGACCGATCGCCGACGAGGCCTACGTCCATACGGTGGCGCCGGCGGTGAGGAGTCAGATGAGATAGAGGTGGAGATCCGTACCGGTACCGGTACCGGTACCGGTACCGGTACCGGTACCGGTCGTCGGATACCGATACCGATACCGATACCGACTCCGACACCGACTCCGACACCGACACCGACACCGACACCGACTCCGACACCGACTCCGACACCGACTCCGACACCGACTCCGATACCGACACCGACTCCGATACCGACTCCGATACCGACTCCGATACCGACTCCGATACCGACTCCGATACCGACTCCGACTTCGAGTCCGACTCCGAGGGATCCGGAGGACCCGGAGGCCTGCCGCGTGTGCTAATCACGGGCGCGTCATGAGAGCCCTGTGGCCCTTGCTCGTCGTCGCGATCGCCATATCGCCGGCGTGCAAGAAGAAGCCGGCCGGGGGCGGCCACGACGCTGGCCCGCGCGCGTTGCCGACCGCCGCCGAGGCGGTGGTCGCGTTCGACACCGCGTGCGCCGCGGGCGACGCCGAGGCATGCCGCAACCTGGGCGTGATGTATGCCGAGGGCACCGGGGTGGCTGCCGATCCGCGGCGTGCGCTGACGTTGTACGGCCAGGCCTGCGAGCGGGGCAGCCCGGCGGCGTGCAACAACCTCGGGCTGGTGCTCCTGCAGGGACACGGCGGTGCCGATCCTGATCCGATCGCGGCCCGGCGCTGGTTCGGCAAGGCCTGCGACGGCAAGAACCTGCTCGGCTGCCGCAACCTCGGGCTGACCCTGGTGCGCGGCGACGGCGGCGCCAAGGATCCGGTGGCGGCGCTCGCGGTGTTCGTGAAGGCATGCGACGACGGGCTGGTGCTGACCTGCACCAACGCGGCGCAGGTTCATGCCGCCGGTGACGGCGTACCTCGCGATCTGGTCGCCGCGGTGCGGCTCTACCAGCGCGCCTGCGAGGGCGGCGATCCAGCCGGCTGTCGGCTGCTCGGCGGCGCGTACCTGCGTGGCGAAGGGGTGCCGGCCGGCGCGGCGGCCGCGGCGGTCTGGCTGGGCCGGGCCTGCGATCGCAACGATGGCTTCGCGTGTCGGGTGCTGGGCGAGCTCCACCGCGATGGCCGGGGTGTGGCCCGGGATGCCGAGCGGGCAGACGAGCTGGCGGCAAAGGCGTGCGCGCTCGGCGAGCAGGCGGCGTGCCCGGCGAGCGGCGACGCCGGCATGACCGACGCCGTTCGCGATGCGGCGCCGTGAGCAGGTCAGGGCAGGGCGCGGAGCTCGAGGCCGTGCGCGAAGGTCCCGGGCGGCGCGACGACCTCGAGCACGTTGACACCGCGCACCAGGTCGCGGGTGGTGAACTCGAGCCGGGCGCTGTCCTGGCTCGCCGGGGCGCGGGTCGCGTTGCGGCGGTTCCACGCCACGATGATCTCGCCGGCGGCCGGGCCGTGCGGGTGGGAGAGCGAGACCGCGACCGCCACGCCGCCGGTGCGGTTGAGACCGACGAAGAACCGGCCGCGGCCGGTCGGTAGCACCCAGGTACCGCCGGGACGCGACACGAAGCCGCGGCGGAACGTGGCCGGCACCTGGGCGATGGTGCGGCTCTCGATCGTCCGCGGCGTCGTGCTGTTGAGGCCGGGGAAGGTCTCGCCGAGAAAATGCACGCCCACCACCTCGTCGTACGCCCACGGTTCCCGATCGTAGGCGTAGGCGAAATGTGCGCGCACCGGCCAGGTGGCGAGCGCCGACGCGGCGGCGGCGAAGCGGCCGAGCCGTCCCGGCACCTTCTGCCGGATCACCTTCGGCGCCGGCTCGCCGCCCCAGATGCGGGCGGTCGGAGCGGCGTAGTGCGACGACATCCACAAGTTTGCGAGCGCCAGCGCGACGGTCGCCGCGACCACCGCGGCGCCGCCGACGCCGCTGGCGATCCGCACCACGACGCGAACCGTCGTACGGGCCGGGATCGCGAGTCGGAGGATGGCCGCGAACGCGGGCGCCAGCACGACGGCGAGACCGAGCGCGAAGGCGACGTAGGTCGAGTCGAAGCGGCGGCCGCCGAACGCGCCACCGCCCCACCAGTCCCACGCCGCGCCGTTGACGATCGTCTGGGCGGCGACGGCGAGCAGGAGCGCGCCGAACAGTCGCGGGGCGCGGAACAGGCCGGCGACAAGACCGAGCGCGGCGACGGCGTACAGCGGCGCCCACGGGAAGAGCCCGTTGCGCGACGACCACAGCACCTCGGTCCACGCCGGGGCGTCCCAGCGCATGAAGCCCGCGCCCTGCGGGACGACGTAGTAGCTGCCGTAGAGGGCCTTCCAGGCCAGCAGTTGCGGTGCGACGCAGGCCAGCGCCACCAGCGCCCCCACCGCCCAGCGACCGACCATGGCCGCGGCGCGCCGATCACGACCGCGCCGGCAGCGGCGTAGATCATCCGCGGCGGCGAACAGGAACAGCAACGCCCAGGTCGCGAGCTGTGGGCGTGCGAGCACGGACAGGCCGAACGCGGCCCCGAGTACGGCCCAGGTGCGGGCCGAGCGGGGGCGATCGAACGACGCGTCCCAGGCATCGACCAGCCACGCCGCGAAGAAGGTGGCGAACGGGTGTGCGTAGCCGGGCTGGCGGACGGCGTAGTAGACGACCGGTCCGGCCGCGAAGACGAGCGCCGCCGCGACCAGTCCGGCGCCGCGTGCGTTCAGCCGCCGCGCCGCGACGCGGTACGGAAAGACGAGCGCCAGCACCGACAGCAGCACCGACAGCCACATGGTGGCGAGTTGCTCGATCGTCGAGAAGCCGTCACGGCGTTCGCCGGCGACCACGGCGGTGGCGTGGGCGGGCAAGAACACGGGTGCCGACAGCAGCGCCGGGCCGGCCCCGAACACGTTGCCAGGGCGATGGCGGGGCGTTGGCCCGAACCGATACCAGTTCTTGGTCTCGCGATACTGGTCGCTGAAGTCGACGTCGTGATCGAGAAACAGGGTTGGCGCCCAGGCGTAGTAGTAGGGCGCGTCGGCGTACGGCCGCGCGACCGGACGGTCCTGGCCGTCCTCGCCGATCAAGAACGCGGACGTGGCCGCTGCCACGATGGCGCTGATCGCGAGCACCACCAGCCAGCGCCAGCGCGTATCGGCGTCCGCAAGGGAGCGGCCGAGCCGAGAGAACACCATCCCGGACACCTTCGCACGGCGTTGCGCGCTGCGCGGTGTGGCTGACACCACACCCGGCCGCCCGGTGGCCGCCCGGTGGCTGGCCGCCCGGTGGCGGCCGCCCGGTGGCTGACACCAGGCACACCTGGCCGCCCGGTGGCTGACACCAGGCACACCCGGCCGGCCGGTGGCCAGGCCGCCCCGTGGCAGGCCGCCCGCCGTTGACACCAGGCTGCATCGAGGAGGCATGACTGCGCGCCTGTTCAGGATGATGCGGCGCGCCATTTCGTCACATGGGCGTCGTCAGGGGTGACATGTCCTACCTAACCCTCCGTCGATCCGCCGCTCCGGAACCACCCAGCACACCAAAACAACAGCTTCTCCACAGGTGGCCTGCAGGATCACCGTTCGGCGTTCCGATTCAATCGCTTGGGGAGGCGGAGCATGTGGATAACTCGTCCATGAGGGCCACTTGTCAACAGGGGGATCCGGAGCGCCGGACAGCTTGGTCCGCGCTCCGGACACTCCGATCGGGGTGTAGGTCGCCCGATCTGTCGCGGTTGTCCGGCCCGCGGACACCTTGGTCCGACCCTCCGGACGGTGCCGTCCGTGTTCCGGACGTCCGAGCCCCGGACACCACGGCCCCGGCGAGCGCCGCGCCGACCAGCAACGCGGGCGTCACCGCAGCGACGACGATCTGCCACCAGGCGGTCACGAACGGCAGCCGCGCCGGGGCTCCACCGAGCGCGGCCCCCGGCAGCCGGGCCACGATCGCGGCCGCGATCAGCGCGGTGACGGCGGGCACCAGCAACGCGATCACCCGCGCGAGGTGAAGGCGACCCGGCCGCCCCGGCAGCAGCGTGATCGCCGTCGCCGCGGCGCCCAGCGCGACCGCGATGGCCGGGCTGCGCGCCGACAGGCTGGGTGCTCCGCCCACGACGACGTACGCCAGCGCGACCACCGCGGGCGCCACCGCGGCGGCGCGCGGTCGGCCCCAGCGCAGCGCCGCCGCGACGCCAAGCATCATGATCACGATCGCCGCCGCGCTGGCGATCGGTGACGGCCGCGGCAGCGTGGCCCCGGGGTCGGGGGCGGCGGCGGCGATCGCGAGCGGGCGACCCACCGCGGCGGCCGGCGTGGCGACGCCGAGCGTGTCGTGGAGGTGACGGCTGACGTCGACGAGGTGGACGTCGCCGCGCGCCGGCGCGCCCGGCGGACGTGGCGACACGCAGCCGCGCACCAGCCGCACGCTGGCCTCGGCGTCGCCGTGGCCGCCGCCATCGAGGTGGCCGTGATCGGACACGACGATCCAGGTCGCGTCGGGCGCGGCTGCCCGCAGCTCGCCGAGCAGCGCGTCGGCGCGCGCGATCTCGGCGCGGTACGCGGCGCCGCGACCGGCGCGGTGGCCGGCCTCGTCGATGGACAGGACGTGGACCAGCACCAGCCGGGCGTCGCTGCCCACCGCGTCGCGGGCCGCGGTCGCGAAGTCGCGGCGCCACGCCGCGATCGCCGTGGGGTCGCCGTCGCCGCGTGCGCGATCGGCCGTCACCGGCGGCGCGATGGCGGCGAAGCCGGCCGCGCCCGCGATGCTGGTCCAGGCCTCCACGACCGCGCGGGCGCCGTCGACGTGCGCCGGCAGCGCAGCCGGCAACGGCTGCGGCAGCTGGTTGCGCATCGCCACGCCGCTCTGCTGGGCGGTCAACCCGGTCCACAAGACGCTCTGGACCGGCAGCGACTTGGTCGGGAAGCCAACGTCCACGATCAGGTCCATGCCGGCAGCGCACAGCGCCTCGAGCGCGCCGCCGCGGGCGTCAGCGCGGCTGAGGCCGTCGAGGATGACGACTCGCACCGCCGTGCGCGCGACCGGCGGCGCGCTGCGGCCAGCACCCGCCAGCGGGCGCTGCGCTTCGCCGGCGCCCGCCGCCGTGGCCAGCTCGGCGATCCACGATCTCCCGCTCGCCAGCGCCGCCGCGACGATCGCCAGCGCGATCAGGGCCCCGGCGAAGCGCCGCATCGTCGACGGTCAGGTCCTGCCGCGGATCGCCGCGCGGTAGATCTGGACGTACTCGCGGGCCGACGCGCCCCACGACGAGTCGCGCGCCATCGCCGCCCTTCGCACCGCCGCGAACTCGGCCGGCTGGTCACGGAACATGGCGGTGGCGCGACCCAGCGCCCAGCGCAGCCCGGCGAGGTCGACATGATCGAAGCGAAAGCCGGTCCCCGCCGGTACGCCGGCCACCGGGTCGCCGGGGTCGGCGACGGTGTCGCGCAAGCCACCCACGGCGGCGACCACCGGCACCGCGCCGTAGCGCATCGCGTAGAGCTGACCGAGCCCGCACGGCTCGAACCGGCTCGGCATCACGAACAGGTCGGCGCCGGCGTACAGGCGCCGCGACAGGGCGACGTCGAAGCCGATGCGCACCGCGAACTGCGCGCCGTGCTCGGCGGCCAGCGCCCCGAGCCGGGCCTCGAGCGCGGCGTCGCCGCTGCCGAGCACGACCAGGCGCAGCCCGAGCGCCGCCAGCTCGGGCACCAGGTCGGCGACCAGGTCGAGGCCCTTCTGCGGCGTGAGCCGCGCGATCGCCACAGCCAGCGGCGTCCGCTCGTCGAGCGCGAAGCCGAGCTCGCGGGCCAGCGCGGCGCGACACGCCGCCTTGCCGGCCGGGGAGGCGATCGTGAAGTGGGCCGGCAACGCCGGATCGGTAGCTGGATCCCACGCCGCCACGTCGATGCCGTTGACGATCCCGGCCACCCGCGCGACGTCGTGGTGCAAGAATCCGTCGAGCCCCTCGCCGCGCTCGGGCGTCAGCATCTCGCGGGCGTAGGTCGGGCTCACCGTCGTCACCACGTCGGCGTACGCCATGCCGCCCTTGAGCAGCGAGATCTGGTCCCAGAACTCCATGTGGTGGTGGTCGAAGACCTGCCACGGCAGCCCGAGCTCGGGCACGGTGTGCTTCGGGAACAGGCCGCGGTAGGCGAGGTTGTGCACGGTGAGCACGGTCGCCGCCGCCGAGCCTTCGAGCCGCGCCAGCGCCGTCGCCAGCCCGGCTTGCCAGTCGTGGCCGTGGACGACGTCGGGCGGACCGCCGAGGATCGCCGGCGCCGCCGCGAGCGCCGCCCGGCACAGCACCGCGAAGCGCACGTGGTTGTCGGCGAAGTCGACGCCGCCGTCGGCGTACAGCCCGTCGCGATCGTAGAGCGGTGGGCAGTCGACCAGCCACACCGCGTGGGCCCCGTCGCCGGCACCAACCGGCGCCACGGTGACCTCGAAGTGATGGGGGCCGCACGCGATCGCGACGCGGTGGCCAGCACCGAGCGTGACGCCGGCCTGCGCCAGGCGCGCCCGCGCCGCGCGGTACAGCGGCGTCACCGTCGCCGTCCGCAACCCGGGCGTGACCGCGGCACACGCCGGCGGCAAGGCGGCGGCGACGTCGGCGAGTCCGCCGGTCTGGGCCCACGGCGCGACCTCGGACGCGACGTGCAGGACCCGCATCGTCACTCGTCGTCGCCGTCGCTGGCATCCGCGGCGCCGTCGCCGGCGGCGCCACCGACACCGGGAGTCAGGCCGAAGCGACGGAAGCGCGGCCCCGCCGACTGATACGAGTGGCGGCCGTGCATCGCCACGGCGTAGGTCCCCGAGCGCAGCTGGGCGCGCAACTCGGGCTCGTTGGCGATCAGCTCGGCGACGTCGTTGGCGAGGATGGCGGGGCCGCGCGCCGGCACGAAGGTGCCCTTGGGGATCACGGCGATGCCGCTGTCGGTGACGAACGGCAGGCGCTCGCGGTCGGCGTCGGGATCGATCCCGATCACCGTGCCGGGCTCGACCTTGCAGTTCTTGTCGAGCAGCACCCGCCGCAGGTGCGATCCGGCGCCCAGATCGCAGCCCGACAGGATCACCGACTCCTCGAGCACGGCGCCGGCATGCACGAAGCAGTCGTAGCCGAGCACGACGTCGCGCAGCCGGGCGCTGGCCACGATCGATCCCTCGCAGACCAGACTGTCGTCGACCTCCGAGGCCGCGAGCCCCTCGCCGCCGCGCACGAACCGCGCCGGCGGATAGTCGCGCTGCGCCGAGCGGATGCGCCACGAACGGTTGTAGAGGTCGAGCGCCGGCACCCGGGCCCGCAGCTCCATGTTGGCGTCGAAGTAGCTGTCGAGGGTGCCGACGTCGCGCCAGTACGGCGCGGTGTCGGGTCGATCGCCGGGGATCCGACAGGCGGCGAAGTCGTAGGCGAAGATGCGCGCGCCGCCGCCGAGCAGGCGGGGAATGATGTCCTTGCCGAAGTCGTGGCGCGACGACGGATCGGCGCCGTCCTCGATCAGCGCCCGGGTCAGCGCCTCGGCCTTGAAGATGTAGTTGCCCATCGACACCAGCGACCAGTCGGGTCGGCCGGGCATCGGCGGCGGGTTGCTCGGCTTCTCGACGAAGGCCGTGATGCGGCCGCGCTCGTCGACGTGCAGGCAGCCGAACTGGTGGGCCTCGGCGCGCGGCACCGCGAACACGGCGACGGTGAGATCGGCGTGCTGGGCGCGGTGAAACAGATCCATCTGGTCGGGCGCGAACTTGTAGACGTGATCGCCGCCGAACACCGCGACGTGGGCCGGCTTGGCGTCGCGCACCAGGTTGAGGTTCTGCGACACCGCGTCGGCGGTGCCGCGGTACCAGAACTCGCCCATCCGCATCTGCGCCGGCACCACCTCGATGTACTCGCCGAAGCCCGACAGCCGCCAGTTGCGGTTGAGGTGCTTGATCAGGCTCGACGCCATGTACTGGGTCAGCAGGTAGATGCGGCGATAGCCGGCGTTGACGAAGTTCGACAGCACGAAGTCGATGATCCGGTAGCGACCGGCGAACGGCACGGCGGGCTTGCTGCGGTGGAGCGTCAGCGGCCCCAGCCGCGATCCCTTGCCGCCCGCCATGATCATGACGAGGGTTTCCTTCACGTCATCGACGATTGTACTGCCCGGGCCGGGGCCGATGTCCGTGCCGCGGCCGGTTTTCTGCGCTACACCGGCGCCGCCATGTCAGCCACGCTGCGCCGCGTCGCCGCCCGCGCCATCCTCGCCGCCGGCGCGGCGGTGGTCGCGATCGTCGCCGTCCGCGACTGCGAGGACCGCCGCGACGACCTGACCGTGATCGTCGATCCGCGGCCGCTGGGTGACAGCGTTCGTGCCATCCGGGTCGACCTCTTCGATCGGTCCGGACCGCGGGGTTCGGCGGAACGCCGCTTTCAGCCGGGCGAGACGCCGACCCTGGTCCGGCTGCACGCGGGCACACCGGGCGCCGGCGCCGAGCTGGTCATCGAGATCGAGGCCGCCGCCGGGACCGTCCAGCGCGTGCGGCGGCCGATCGACGCCGGCGGCGGCAGCACGGTCACGGTCGTGCTCGGCGATCTGACCCGCGCGCCCTGACCGGGTCGGCGACCGGTCGGCGACCCGTCGTCGATCAGTCGTTGATCGCCGCGCCAGCGCGCTGCGTGAACAGCTGCTGGCGGTACCAGCGCAGCTCGGCGATCGAATCGCGGATGTCGTCGAGCGCGCGGTGGCTGTCGTTCTTGGCCGGCATCACCGCGACCTCGACTGGATACCAGCGCCGAGCCAGCTCCTTGATCGTCGAGACGTCGACCATGCGGTAGTGGAGGCGGGCGTCGAGCGCCGGCAGGTAGCGGCGGACGAAGCGGCGGTCCTGGTGGATCGAGTTGCCGCACAGGACCGGGCGGTCGCGGCTGCCGAAGTGCTCGTCGATGAACGCCATCGTCAGCGCCTCGGCCTCGGCCTCGGTCACCGCCGAGGCGCGCACCTTCTCGGTCAGGCCCGAGGCGCCGTGGTGGGCGGTGTTCCAGGTGTCCATCGCGGCCAGGACCTCATCGGCCTGGTGCACGACCAGCTCGGGGCCTTCGCCGACCACCTCGAGCTCGCCGGTGGTGATGATGGTCGCGATCTCGAGCACTCGATCGCGCGCCGGCTCGAGGCCGCTCATCTCCATGTCCATCCACAGCAGGTGGCTGCTCACGTCGCGGCGACCGTATCACGCCGCCGCGCGCGCCTCGCTCATCAGCGCGGTGATCGCCGCCCGATCGTCGTCGGGGGGCAGGCCCCAGCTCGGCTGGTAGCCAAAGACCTCGCGCGCCGAGCGGCGGGTCAGCCCCTCGATGATGTCGAAGCAGTCGAGCGGGACCAGGGCCGGGTGTGGCTGACCGCAGGCGTGGGCGAGCTGCAGCAGATCCTTGCGCAGCGTGACCAGATAGTTGGCGAGCCGCGCCGACTTGAGGGTCGGATCGAGGCCGCGCATCAGCCAGCGGTTCTGGGTCGCGACGCCGGTGGGGCAGTGTCCGGTGTGGCAGCGCTGGGCCTGGATGCAGCCGATCGCCAGCATCGCCTCGCGCGCCACGTTGACCAGATCGGCGCCCATCGCCAGCGCCAGCACGCCGGCCTCGGGGAACCCGAGCTTGCCGGAGCCGATGAAGACCACGTCCTCGTGCACGCCCTCCTCGGCCAGCGCCCGGTACACCGACGAGAAGCCCAGCTTCCACGGCAACGCGACGTGATCGGCGAACACCAGCGGCGCGGCGCCGGTGCCACCTTCACCGCCATCGATGGTGATGAAGTCGGGGGCCCGCCCGCTCTGTCGCATCTGCCGGGCCAGCTCGTGCCAGAACGCCATCTCGCCGACCGCGCTCTTGATCCCGACCGGTAGCCCGGTGGCGTCGGCCAGCCGCTCGATGAAGTCGAGCATCGACGACACGTCGGTGAAGGCGCTGTGCGCGGCCGGGCTGACGACGTCCTTGCCGACCGGCACGCCGCGGATGCGAGCGATCTCCGGCGTGACCTTGGCCGCCGGCAAGAGGCCACCCATGCCCGGCTTGGCGCCCTGCGACAGCTTGATCTCGATCGCCCGCACCGGCGCCGACGCCACCGAGGTCAGGAAGCGCTCCATGTCGAAGCGTCCGTGCGGGTCGCGGCAGCCGAAGTACCCGGTGCCGACCTGCCAGATCAGCTCGCCCCCGGCGCGATGAAAGTCGCTGATGCCGCCCTCGCCGGTGTTCTGCAGCGCGCCGGCCAGCTTGACGCCGAGGTTGATGGCCTCGACCGCGCTGCTCGACAGCGAGCCGTAGCTCATCGCCGACGTGTTGACGATCGAGGCCGGCCGGAAGGCGTGCTTGCGGCCCCGCTTGCCACCGAGGATCTTGGCGCACGGCACCGGATAGCTGGCGTCGTAGCCCGGCTCGCCGGCCACCGCGGTCGACAGCGGGAAGGTCGCGTGGCGGATGATGAGGTAGCCCGGCGTCTGCTCCATGTCGTTGTCGGAGCCGAACCCGAAATAGTTGTTCTGCTTCTTCGCCGACGCGTAGACCCAGCGCCGCTGATCGCGCGAGAACGGTCGTTCCTCGTCGTTGCCGGTGACGATGTACTGGCGCAGCTCCGGCCCCACCATCTCGAAGATGTAGCGGAAGTGCCCGACGATCGGGAAGTTGCGCAGCACGGCGCGCGACTTCTGGAAGACGTCGTAGATCGTGACCGCGCTCAGGAACGCGACCACCCCGAGCAATACCCATTGCCAGATCGGCCAGGTCGGCATCCCCGGCGAGGGTATCAGGTCCCGTTCCAGTAGCGGACCCGGCCGGTATCGACGTGGATGAAGCCGCTGCCCTCGTACAGCCCGACGCCGCCGAGGCCGAGACCGCGGGCCCACGCCTCGAGCGCCTTGACGCCGATGCCGGGAATCCGGAAGTCGACGGCGTTGCCGTGCGTGTGCTGGCTGTCGCGCGCGACCTCGTGGCCCTTCTTGCGCAGCAGCAAGTTGTACTTGGGGGCCCGGAACCCGGACACGATCTCGATGCGAGCGTTGCCGAAATGGCGAGCGGCGTCGCGGAGCGTGCGCGCCAGCGCGCCGTCCATGTCGGTGGGCTGGTTGGTGAAATGGCAGCGCAGGAAGCGATCGACGGTGGCGGTGGGCGGTAGCGCGGCGCGGACGTCGGCGTCGAGAGCCAGCCACTCGTGGGTCCACGTGTTGTAGAGGCTGATCACGGCCGGCGCCGGCTTGCCGACCTTGCGCGCCGAGACCTTGACCTTGGTGGTCGGCTCCGCGGCGTCGACCGCCTTGGCCGCCAGGTACTGGCTCTTCTTCGCGGCCAGCGTCACGGTCATCGCCGGCTGCGCCACCGCCGCGCCGGTGCCCACCGACGCCGCGGCGCCTACCGCCGCCCACGCCATCGCGACGGCCAGGCGCACCCGGTGGCGCGTCACGAGGTCCCCGCCGCCCGCGCCCGCGGTGCCCGGCCCAGGGTCAGCAGCGGGCCGGGCAGGGTCTCGTTGAGCGAGCCGGATCGAAACCCGGCCAGATCGACCGTGACGTAGATGAACCCCAGCCGCTTGCCGAGCGCGACCACGTGCTCGCGAACCCCGGGCGCGAGCAGGCGCGGCAGATCGTCGAGATCCAGCTCCAGGCGCGCGATGGTGTCGTGGTACCGGACCCGCAGCTGGCGCAAGCCCAGCGCGCGCAGGCCGTCCTCGAGCTCGTCGACCTGGCGCAGTCGCTCACGCGTGATGCGCGTACCGTAGGGGAACCGTGACGACAGACAGGCGAGCTGCGGCTTGTCCCAGGTGCGGAGGCCGAGGTGCCGTGACAGCTCGCGGATCTCGGCCTTGCTCAACCCGACGTCGACCATCGGCATGATCGCGCCGCGGCCCCGCGCCGCCGCGATGCCGGGGCGATGGTCGCCGAGGTCGTCGAGGTTGGTGCCGAGCGCGATCGCGGCGCCGGTGGTGGCGGCCATCGGCGCCGCGACGTCCATCAGCTCGGTCTTGCACAGGGCGCAGCGATCGATCGGGTTGTCGGCGTAGCCGGGCACCTCGAGCTCGTTGGCGTCGACGAGGTGGTGGCGATCGCCGAGGCCGAGCTCGGCGCCGAGCGCGCGCGCGTCCTCGATCTCGGAGCGCGCCATGGTCGGCGACACCGCGGTCACCGCGTGGCACCGCTCGCCGAGCGTGTCGGCCGCGACCTTGAGCAAGAACGCCGAGTCGACGCCGCCCGAGAAGGCGACCAAGACCGCCGACTCGACCGCCAGTCGAGCGCGCAGGTCGTCGAGCTTGGCGCCGAGGCTCGATGATCCAGGATTCACGATCGTCAATCTAGCAGGCGTCACGGCAGGCGTCACGTGACGCGCTTGACCACCACGATGAGCCAGCGGCCGGGTGCGACCTCCTCGACGGCCGTGATCTCCTGGCCCCACTCGATCGCGCTGCGCGGCAGGTTGCGACGGGCCGGCTCGTGGTCGACCACGATGGCCAGGCTGGCGCCAAGCGGCAGGGCCTCGAGGGCGAGCCGGGTCCGGACGAAGGTGTAGGGACAGACCTCACCCGAGAGGTCGAGCAGCTCGGGATCGCCCCTCCGATCCGCCGCCACCGGGTCACCAGACCGCGATGGTGCGGCCGGCGAGGAGCTGATCGAGGATCTGGTCGGCGCCGGCATCGTCGAGGTCCGCTCCGAGGTGTAGCACCTGGTCGGTGGCCGCGACGGCCGCCACTCGTCCCGGCCGCACCAGGTGGAAGGTCCGTGCGTCGCTGGCGCCCAGGCCCGGCCCCGGCCCCGGCCCCCAGATCTCGATCGCCACCGCCTCGGCGATCGCTCGGTCGAGGCCGTCCCGGCCGTCGATCCGATGACCGAACAAGGCCAGCGCGGCTCGGGCCCGCTCGCCGGACGGACCCAGGCTCACGGTCGGGTCGGTGAGCACGACGTGGACGCGGGCGCCGCGCAACGTGAGCCCGACCGCGCCGCGCAGGGCCTCGTCGAGGGTCTCGGCATCGACCGCACCGACGATCACGGCGACGATCGGTGCGCGGTCGGCGCTCACGTGAACGCCACCACGGCGTGGCGCCGGTCGGTGATGGCGGCGTGGTCGTCCTGACTGCCGGCCACCACCCCGAGCGCGGCGAGGTCGACGCCGTGGCGGTCGGCGCTGGTCGCACAGCCGATGACGTCGCAGCCGGCGTCGAGCAACGCCGCCACCACGGCCGGGGCGGCGGCGAGCGCGACCACGCCGCGATGCATGGCGAACACCGCGACGGCGAGCCGGCGGCGGCGCGCGGCGCGGGCCACGGCGAGGACACGCTGCAGATCCTGGACCTCGGGGCCGGTGGCGAGGACCAGGCCGAGCCGCGGGCTCACGAGCAGGTCCAGCCGTGCGAGGCCCGATGAAAGCACGCGATCGGGACCGGCGCGCCGGCCTGCCACGTGTACAGCGTCGCGCGGTGGGCCCGCGCCCCGGCGACCGCGATCACCAGATGGGGCAGGGGATGGAGCACGACCCCCGCCGGGGCCAGGGCGGCGCGGTCGACGGCCGACAGGGTGGCGTCGCCGTCAGGGTGCGAATGAAACAGCAGCCGCGGGGGCATCGAGCCGCGCGTGGCGGCGATGAAGGCCAGCAGATCGTCATCGGAGAACGAGAACCGACCGCGGGCGCCGCCGGTGGCCGCCCGCACCGGCCCGGTGACGCCACGGGACGCCGGCGCCCGGTCGGCGACCCATCCGCACGCCTCGTCCGGGTACGCGTGCTCGCACGCCGTCGTCAGCGCCGTCCACACCGCTTCGCCGATCACGGACGAGCTCCGATCGCGATGTGATGCAGCAGCACGGCCGCCGCGGCGCCGCCGAGCGCGAACGCGTCGGCCAGCGGGAGGCGGTCGGCGTCGCCGTCGATGACCAGGCGGAACCCATCAGCGGGCGGAGCGCCGACGACCACGCGGGCATCGGGATTGCGACCGCCGAGCGCGGCAACCACCGCCGCGCCGAGCGGCCCGCCGACGTCGGCCGGCCGCAGCGGGAAGCCAGCGGCAGCCGTGACCCGCCGAGCGCACCCGTCATCGATCGTCACCGTGCCGACGCCGGCGGCGACCAGGTAGGCCGCCGCGACCCGGCCGGCGGCGCCGCTGGCGTCGACGGACACGGTCGCCGCCAGCAGCCGCGCCTGCCCGATGCCGCCGACGTCCGGCAACAGCACGTGGCGCGAGTAGCGACGCACCTGTTCGGGAGAGAACGAGCTCATGCGGCCCCGCACGCGCAACCGTGACGGCGGGCCAGCGTCAACTCGCGCGCTGCCTTGCCGGTGCGCAGATCGTCGACGATCCAGATCGTGCCCGCCACCGCCGGGTCGCCGCCGCCCAGGCGAAGCGCCCGCGTCGCCGCGATGCCGCCGACCCAACCCACCAGCGGGCCCAGCACGCCGGCCTCGCCACAGGTCGGGGCCTCGTCGGGCGGGTCCTCGAACAGGCACCGGTAGCAGGCGGCGCCCGGGGCACTCGTGAACACGTTGCCGCCGTACCGCACCGCCGCGGCGATCACGTGGGCGCGCCGGCGAGCCCGCGCCCAGTCGGCGACCACGAACTTGGTCCTCGGGTCGTCGGAGCCGTCGACGATCACGTCGCAATCGGCGGCCAGCTGATCGGCGTTGCCAGGCTCGAAGCGGGCCGCCCGGCCCCGCGCCCGACCACCGCGGCCGACGATCTTCGCCGCCAGCGCGGTCGCTTTCGGCGCACCCAGATCGTCGCCGCCGAACTGGACCTGGCGGTGGAGGTTGGACAGCTCGACGACGTCGGGGTCGACGATCGTCACGTCGGCGCCCGCCGCGCCGGTGGCCATCGCGATCGGCCCGCCGAGCCCGCCCGCGCCGACCACGACGATCCGCACCCGTCAGGCCTCGTCGCGCCGGCCGCATTCGTGGCAGCGGCCGTCGACGCCCACCAGCCCGGTGCAGCTGCCATCGGAGCACAGCCGGCGCTCGGGAGCCGGATCGACGGCGAGGTCGTCGCCGCGACCCGGGGGGCCGTGGTCGTCGTCGTCGTCGGCCGCCGGCTTCGAGCTCGCCGGAGCCGCCGCCCCGTCGCGCTGGCCGCACACCGTGCAACGCCGATCGATCCCGATGATGCCGGTGCAGCCGCCGTCGGGGCACAGCCGCCGGTCGTCGACCGCGTCGCCACCTCCGTCCGCTGCCGAGCCCGGGCCGCCGTCGGCGCCGTCGCCGGCGCCGTCCTCGTCGAGCATGCCGCGGCGGCGTTCGTCGCCCCAGAACTGCGACGCGTGGCCACAGACGTGGCATCGCCCATCGCTGCCGATCACACCGGCGCAGCCGCCGTCGTCGCACAGCCGGCGCTCGGTCCAGTCGATGTTGCTCACGATCGCCGACTCCTGGCCACGGGTCTCGCTCACCGGCCGCCGAGCACGCCGTACAGCTCGCTCGAGAGATAGAAGGTGAGCTCGAAGTCGCCGATGCGCACCGCCACGCCCGATGCCAGCTCGCGCTCCTTGCGGGCCTCGAGCGGAACTCCTTCGAGCCCGCTGCCGTTCTTGGAGCCGGCGTCGGCGACGATCCACTTCTCGCCGCGCTGCCGGAAGTAGGCGTGGAAGCGTGACACCGTCACGTCGCGCAGCACGACGTCGTTGTTCGGCGTCCGCCCGATGGTGATCATGTCGGCGAACGACGCCCCCGGCTTCTTGGCCAGCGGGTAGACCTCGACCCCGCGCGGTCCTCGCCGTCGGCCCAGCACCGGTGCCACCAGGGTGTCGACCTCCTCGTCGATGGCGGGCCGCGAGTCGCTGTCGGTGTCGTGGCCCTCGGCGCGTCGACGGACCAGCGCCGCCGGGGCTGCGGAGGCGAGAAACACGCTCCGGCCCAGGAGCGCGAGCTGGAGGTAGCGCTCGGCCTGGTCCACGATCTACAGGTAGCACGCCATCTGCGGAACCGCGGCCCGGGACGTGGAAGAATTACCAGCGATGAACACTCGTCCATGGCGCAGGTGCTGGCGCGCTCCGTTGTTGACCGTGACCTTGGTCGCGTGTGGGCCCACCGGGCCGCGGCCGGCGCGCCTCGACGCCAGCAAGGCGACCGCCATCGAGGTTGCCACCGTCGGTGACGCCCGGCAGTTCTGCCCCGGTGGCGAGGCGATCCAGCTCGCGGTCGCGGTCAGCACCACCGACGGCAAGCGGCTCGACACCTGGAGCCCCGGCGAGGGCCGCGACGGCAAGCTGCCGTTCACCGCCTTCGAGTACACGACCACCTGGGGGCAGGTCGACACCGACGGCTACGTCCGGCTGCCGGACGACGCGATCGCGGCCATCGGCCGCTTGGTCACCGTCGAGGTCCGGGTCGTCGAGCGCCCCGACCTGGTCGGCCAGATCGCGCTCGAGCCCAACTTCGGCTGCGGGGGAACGCTGGGCGGGCTGGGCGCCGCCGGGTCCTCGGGGTGGCGCGGCGACGGCGGCCAGGACGGTCGCAGCGGCGACGCCGGCACCGACAGCCGCGACGGCGCGCCCGGCGAGCACGGCAGCGACGGCGGCCACGGCAGCGGCGGCGGTCGCGGCGGACCGGGGCCCCGGGTCGAGGCCGCGCTGGCCTACGTCGACACCGCCACCGGTCAACGGCTGGCCGTGCTGCGGACCTGGGCCGATGGCGGCATCTCGACGACGGTGTTCGATCCCGCCGGCAACCAGTGGGGCGTGGTGGCGCTGGGCGGCGACGGCGGCGGCGGTGGCAGCGGCGGTGGCGGTGGTCGCGGCGGCGCGGGCGGCAGCGGCACCTACAAGACCTCGGGCAGCTCGTCGGGTTCGGGCTCGGGCTCGTCCGACCCCGGCAAGCCCGGCACCGCCGGTGGCAGCGGCGGCGACGGCGGACGCGGCGGCGACGGCGGCAACGGCGGCGACGGCGGTGACGGCGGGACCATCGAGCTGATCTACGACCCGGCGGCCCCCGAGCTGCTCGAGCGCGTCATCCTCGACAACCGTGGCGGTCGTGGCGGCGGCGCCGGCTGGGCTGGCGACGCCGGCTACGGCGGTAGCAGCGGCGCCGGGGAGCGGCGCGGGAACGACGGCCGCGGTGGCCAGCAGGGCCGCGCCGGGGTCAGTGGTCGCGACGGCGTCGGTGGCCCACGGGCGGTGGTCCGCGCCGGAGACGTCCGGCCGCTGTTCGCGGATCTCGCCGAGCGCGGCCTGACCCTGGCGACGCCGGACGTCCGATAGCCCGATCGGTGCTCGACTCCACGAGTCGGCGTGGATTTCAGCCGAAAACTGGCGCTGTCATGGGGTTTGACACCGACGCCACCCGTCGGGTAAGAGCAACCGGCCATGTATGATACGTCGGACATTCGCAAGGGTCTCAAGGTCCTGTTGGACGGCAATCCGTACACGATCGTCGAGTTCCAGTTCATCAAGCCCGGCAAGGGTGCGGCGTTCACGCGCACCCGGTTCAAGAACCTGCTGACCGGCGCGGTCCTGGAGCGGAACATCCGCTCCGGCGAGAAGCTCGAGCCGGCGAACGTCGAGGACCGCTCGATGCAGTACCTCTACCGAGAAGGCGACGATCTCGTCTTCATGGACGAGAAGAGCTACGAGCAGGTCTCGGTGCGGGCCGACATGATCGGCGACGCCGCCGGCCTCATGAAGGACAACCTGCCGTGCCAGGTCCTGTTCTTCAACGAGCGCCCGGTCGATGTCGGGCTGCCGACCTTCGTCTTCCTCGAGATCACGGCCGCCGACCCCGGCGTGCGTGGCGATACCAGCGGCAACGTGACCAAGCAGGCCAAGGTCGAGACCGGCGCGACCATCGCGGTGCCGCTGTTCATCAACATCGGCGACACGGTGAAGATCGACACCCGGACGCTGGAGTACGTCGAGCGCATCAACAAGAAGTGAGCGCCGACGCCCTCGATCGGGTGCACGGCCGGGTCCGCGGCCGGGTGATCGCACGCGATGGCGACGACGCCCTGGTGCGCACCGCGCGCGGTGACGTGCGGGTCCGTCACGCCGGCGAGGTGGGGCCGGGCGATCTGGTCGAGCTCGACGGCCCGGGCAAGCCGCTGCGCCGCGTGCGCCGATACCCGCGCACCGAGTACCCGCCGCGCGGCTCCGAGGTGGCCCGGCTGGGCCAGACCCGGCGCGGCAACCTCGCCGCCCGCGGCCGGATGATGGCGGCGGTCCGCGAGCTGTTCGCGGCCCGCGACTTCGTCGAGGTCGACACCCCGGCCTGGGTGCGCGCGCCCGGGCTCGAGGTCCACCTGACCGCGGTCGCCGCCGGCGACGGCTGGTTGGTCACCTCACCCGAGTACCAGATGAAGCGCCTGCTGGCCGGCGGCATGGAGCGCATCTACCAGAGCTGTCGCTGTTTCCGTGCCGGCGAGGACGGCGTCCATCACCAGCGCGAGTTCACGATGCTGGAGTGGTACCGCGCCTGGCAGGACCTCGAGGCGATCGCGGACGACCTCCAGGCGCTGGTCACCCACGTCACCCAGGTGGTCAACGGCAAGCCCGAGGTCCGGATCGAAGGCCGCCGCATCCGTGTCGACGAGCCGTGGCTCCGCATCTCGGTCGCCGAGGCCATGTACGACTTCGCCGGCGTGGCCGTGCGCGGTGACGAGAACGTCGCCGAGCTGGCCGGCCTGGTGCGCGCGGCCGGCATCGATCTGCGCGGCGCCCGCCACTGGGACGACGTGTTCTTCACCGCGTTCGTCGAGCGCGTCGAGCCGGCGCTGGCCGCCCTCGATCGGCCGGTGCTGTTGCTCGACTGGCCGGCGCCACTCGGCGCGCTGGCGCGACGCAACCCGAATAACCCGCTGGTGGTCGAGCGCTTCGAGGCCTACATCGGGGGTGTCGAGCTGGCCAACGCCTTCGGCGAGCTGACCGATCCGGTCGAACAGCGCTCGCGTTTCGACGACGATCTGGAGCTGCGCCGGGATCGGGGGCTGCCGCTCTATCCGGTCGACGAGAAGCTGCTGGCCGCGCTCGCCGAGGGGCTGCCGCCGTGCGCCGGGATCGCGCTCGGCGTCGACCGCCTGGCCATGCTGGTGCTCGGCGCGGCGACGATCGGCGACGTCAACGCCTTCACGACCGCCGAGCTCTGATATCGTTGCCGCACAAGGGGGTAACTGCGATGCCTTGGTGCGCCTGGAAATCGTTTGGTGGCAAGCTCACGAGCGCTCCCAACTGCGCCGTGAAACGCGACGGCCGGCTCGAGGTGTTCGCGCGGGGCGCGGATGGCCTGGTCTGGCACATCTGGCAGAAGGAGGCGATGGGCAAGTGGTCGGAGTGGTCGATGATGAACGGCACCGGCACCAGCGAGGTGGCGGTGGCGCAGAACAAAGACGGGCGCATGCAGTGCTTCATCATCGGCGCCGATCACGCGCTGCACTCGTCGTGGCAGGACGAGGATGACGGCGGCTGGAACAGCTGGCAGCACATGGGCGGTCAGTTCGTCGGCAACCCGGCGGTGATCGAGCACGAGGACGGCCGGCTCGAGGTCTACTGCCGCGCCGCCGACAACAGCATCTGGCGTCGCTGGCACAAGAAGGCGATGGGGGCCTGGAACGACTGGGCGTCGCTCGGCGGCCAGATCGCCAGCGATCTCATGCCGGTGCGCCACAAGGACGGCCGCGTCGAGGTGTTTGGCCGCGGCATGGACCACGCGCTGTGGCACATCTGGCAGAAGGAGAGCGCGGGGGAGTGGAATCCGTGGCAGTCGATGGGCGGCCAGATGGTGGGCGCGCCGGCCGTCGGTCGCCTCGCCGACGGCCGCATGGAGGTGTTCGTGCGCGGCAGCGACAACGCGCTGTGGCACATCTGGCACAAGGACAAGGGCGGCGGCTGGAACAACTTCGAGTCGCTGCAAGGTCAGATCGCCTCCGACCCGTTCGTCAACACGCTCAAGGACGGCCGCCTCGAGGTGTTCGCCCGCGGCCTCGACAACTGCCTGTGGCACCGCTGGCCCAAGAAGGTCGGCGGTCCGTGGGGGGACTGGGCCAGCGAGGGCGGGCCGATCGTCGGTGAGATCGACGTGGCGTCGAACAAGGACGGCCGCGCCCAGGCCTTCGCGCTGGGCCAGGACGGCGCCCTGATGTCGAGCTGGGTGATCGGGTAGCGCGCCGCCGGCGTTCTGATCGTCGCGCGTCAGCGCGGCGCGCGGGCGACGAAGTCGATGCTCGTGATCGCGAGCTGGTCGCGCGCGTACTTCGCCGTGAAGCTCGGGTGGACCGGGGTCTTCTCCAGCTGAGCCAGTCGGGTCGGGTGTGGGCGTGACGTGTCGAGCTCGACGGTGAAGCCGGCCGCGCGCGCCATGGTGGTGAAATCGATCGCGCGCAGCCGGTTCTGGTACAGAAACTTGTTGTCCCACTGCCGCCACTCGTCGTCGGAGAAGCGCAGGTAGTTCAGTTGATCGATCGACTTGTCGGTATAGGCGTAGTGGTCGCCGCAGTTGACCGACTGGAACATCACCGCGCCGGGCCGCAGGATCCGGCGCGCCTCGGTGAAGCAGGCGGCGATGACCGGCCCCGGCACGTGCTCGAGCACGCTGTTCGAGAACACGACGTCGAGCGTGTGCTCCGGCAGGGCGGTGCGCGACGCGTCACCCGGCGCGCGATAGCGGATGACGCCGCTGCTCGCGTCCTCGATCGAGGCGCCGGTGCGGAGCGCGTCCAGTAACCGCGAGTGGCGCCGCTCGATCTCGCCGGCTGGCTGCCTGGTCGCAACGGCGATCGCTGCCGTCTGCCAGCCCAGCCACTCGGCCGCGTCGAGCGTCAGGTCAGCGCGCATGTGGCGCGTCAGATCGATGGTGTCGACCGACGCGGCGCCACCGAGGTACAGGCACATCGGGAACGTCGGGTACCAGCCGGTCCCCATCTCGAAGAACCGGGTGCCGGCGACCGAGATGCCGGCGGTGCCCAGGTGCCCGACCATCAGCCGCCAGTCCTCGAGCTTGGCGGTCAACTCGCCGCCGAGGTCGCGCAGGCCCCCGGCGTAGCGCTGCACGTAGTAGTGGAGCAGGTCGCCGCCCGGCGCGCGTCCGATGGCCCGCTGGAGGGCACCCTTGTATCGCCAGTTCATCGCGGCCCGGTTGTAACAGATCGGAGGCCCGTGCAATCACGCCGCTTTTCGGCAGTTGTTCGATTCGGCCTCGGTTCCGCCTCACAGCGCCCACGGGCTGGCTCTACGTCGGTGGAGGGCAGCAACCGATGACCACCCTAATCCGTGACGCAGCCGACCTCGACCTCGAGGTTCCGTGGCAGCCCTCCGAGCGCGCCAGCGCCGGCAAGCGCAGCCTGACGCAGGGCCTGGCGCCGCGATCGATCGTCTTCCGCGTCGCGAGCGCCGCGGCCGCCCGCGAGCTGGGCGCCGCCTTCGGCCCGCGCGACCGCAACGGGGTGGCCGCGAACGCCGACGCCGCCGTCGACCGCGCCGCCGGCGGCGGCGGTGCCGTGCTGCCCGCGCAGCTTCGGGATCGCTTCGAGTCGTCACTCGGCGCCGATCTTTCATCGGTTCGAATCCACAGCGGCGACGCTTCCGCGGAAGCGTCGGCCGCGGTCGGTGCCCGGGCCTACACCATCGGCAACGACATCCACTTCGGCGCCGGCCACTATCAGCCCGACGACCCGTTCGGGATGCACCTGATCGCCCACGAGGTCGCGCACACGCAGCAGCAGGCAGGCGGGCCGGGCCATCGCCAGCACAAGCTCGAGGTCTCGACGCCCGCCGATGCCGCCGAAGTCGAGGCCGATCGGGCCGCCGACGCGATGGTGGCGGGACGGCCCATATCGGTCAGCGCCGCGTCGCCATCGGCGACCGTGAGCCGGTTCTCGCAGGAGCACCACGAGACCGCGACGGTCGACGCGTTGCACGGGACGTTCTCGCAAGAGGAGGTCGGCGCGATCTACGCCTCCAACTGGGAACGTGACTTCTCGCAGAGCGTCCCCGAGATCGCCAACGCAGTGATCGCCTGGCAGGCGGTGAAGAACAACATGCGGGAGACCGGCAACCCCGGCAGCGCCGCCGGTGCGTTCCAGGACGCTGCCAGCCAGCTGGTCAACATCGACCTGCTCAAGTTCGCCAAGGCCAACGCCAGCCTCGGTGGTTATCAGCCGTGGGAGCATCTCGACAAACCGGACACCAAGGAGAAGGTCGTGGACGCCGACCAGCGCTGGGCTGGCCAGAAGAGCGGACTGGCCGGCTACATCCTGGACGCGAAGGCGCACATCAAGGATCAGATGGTCCTGGCGATCGACGCCTACAAGCAGCGCGACAATCAGCAGACGGTCGGTGGCGGCATCGACAACTGGGCCGGTGGCGCCAAGCCGGCCGGCTACAAGACCCCCAACACCGTCAACAATGCGGTGCCCCCGGACTGGGACGATCCCAAGGTCGAGTCGCGCGACCCGATCCGCGATCGAACCGAGCACCTCGCCGAGCAGGCTGGCGGCTTCAGCGACCCCGGTCACGACGCCGGCGTCTGGAAGGTCGTCGGTCAGTACCTCGGCCGTTCGATGCATGCGTTCGAGGACTTCTGGGCCCACTCCAACTGGCTCGAGCTGGCGCACGCGGCGAAGTACGAGGGCGCGGCGGCGGACAACGCGATGCTCAAGACCGGCGACTTCTTGTTTCCGTCGCAGATGCATGCGCTCGGCCACAAGCTGGTGGGGTTCACCAGCTCGCTGCAGGCCGACTTCGATACCGTGCTCGCGGTCTACGGCCGCAACGCCGCGTCGACCCGCCTGTCGCGGCCAAGACTTCCCACCAAGGACGACGTCAAGTCGGGGGCCCTCGATATCGGCTGGCGCATGTTGACCAATCCCGGCAACCCGGCCGGCGCGCTCGGGGGCTGGGCCGCCGATCACGCCAAGGACGCGGCCGACGCCGGCGCCGCCACCGCGCTCTACTCCGAGCTCGACGCCAACCGGCCCGAGGTCTACTCGGAGGCCGCCAGCACCGCGGCGGCGCTCGGCGTCGGCCGCGGCCTGGTCACGCCGAACCCGATCACGCCGGCGCCGATCTACGGGGTCGAGGATCTGGTGTGCAACAAGGACGTGCTGGCCGCGATCCGCGCCAAGGGCGAGAAGCTCATCAAGGACGGCGATGCCGCCGCCGGCGCCGACGGCCATGGTCAGATCGCGAAGGACACCCACGAAGGGGCGAAGGCGCACGGCGGCGCCCTCGCGATCGCGACCAGCGCCAACTTCGAGGTCTTCGAACCGCTGCGCGGGATCATGGACGAAGGCGATCCGAAAACTGCGATCGCGCTACTCCAGACGCAGCTGACGCTGGTCGACGCGATGTTGCAGGCGCCGTCGAGCGCCCACCCGCTGTGGCACCTGGTCTGATGGCGATCGGATCATGTTGGGCGCCCTCAACGCCGCCCCGCCGCCGCCTGCTTGCTGCCGGCGGCGGCCGCCGAGCGGGCGGTCGCGGTCCGCAGCATCGTGCGCAGGAAGCGGCCGGTGTGGCTGGCCTCGACCGTGGCCACCGCCTCGGGCGTGCCGGCGGCGATGATCTCGCCGCCGGCCGCGCCACCCTCGGGGCCCAGATCGATGACCCAGTCGGCGGTCTTCACGACGTCGAGGTTGTGCTCGATGACCAGCACGGTGTTGCCGGTCTCGACCAGGCGGGCCAGCACCTCGAGCAGGCGCTTGACGTCCCCGAAGTGCAGGCCGGTGGTCGGCTCGTCGAGCAGGTACAAGGTCCGGCCGGTCTGCACCCGCGCCAGCTCGCGCGCCAGCTTGACGCGCTGGGCCTCGCCACCCGACAAGGTCGTCGCCGGCTGGCCCAGCGACAGGTAGCCCAGGCCGACGTCGACCATGGTCCGCATGATGCGACCGAGCTGCTTGTGGTGCTTGAAGAGCTCGAGCGCTTCGTCGACCGGGGTGTCGAGCAGGTCGGCGATCGACTTGTCCTTGTAGGTGACCCGGAGCGTGGCGTCGTTGTAGCGCTTGCCGCGACACAGCTCGCAGGTGACGAAGACGTTGGCGAGGAAGTGCATCTCGACCTCGCGCACCCCGGCGCCCTCGCACGGCTCGCAGCGGCCGCCGCCCTGCTTGGCGGTGACGTTGAACGAGAACCGGCCCGGGCCGTAGCCATAGGTCTTGGCCGCCGGCATCTCGGCGTACAGCTCGCGCACCAGGTCGAAGGCCTTGGTGTACGTCGCCGGGTTGGAGCGCGGCGTGCGCCCGATCGGCTTCTGATCGATGACGATGACCTTGTCGATCTGCTCCAGCCCCTCGAGCGCGCGGTACGGACCGATGCGGTCGAGGCTCTTGTGCAGCAGGCGATTGAGCGCCGGGTACAGCGTCGCGTTGATCAACGACGACTTGCCAGCGCCGGACACGCCGGTCACCGCGACCATGACGCCGACCGGCACGTCGACATCGACGTCCTTGAGGTTGTGCTCGGTGGCGCCGCGCAGCGTGATCCAGCCCCGCGGCTGGCGCCGGGTGGCCGGCACCTCGATGCGCTCGACGCCGCTCAGGAAGCGGCCGGTGATCGAGGTCGCCGCGGCCTTGATGGCGGCCGGCGTGCCCTCGGCCACGACCTTGCCGCCGTGGCGACCGGCGCCGGGCCCGAAGTCGACCACCCAGTCGGCGGCCTCGATGGTCGCCTCGTCGTGCTCGACGACCAGCACGGTGTTGCCGAGGTCGCGCAGCCGGTGCAGGGTCTTGATCAGACGCTCGTTGTCGCGCTGGTGGAGGCCGATCGACGGCTCGTCGAGCACGTACAGCACGCCCGACAGCTCGCTGCCGAGCTGCGACGCCAGCCGGATGCGCTGGGCCTCGCCGCCCGACAACGTGCCGGCGCCGCGGTCGAGGGTCAGGTAGTCGAGGCCGACGTCGAGCAGGAACGTGAGCCGGGCCCGGATCTCCTTGATGACCTCGCTCGCGATCTGGGCGCGCGCCCCGGTGAGCTCGAGGCCGGTCATGAAGTCGTTGGCCTGCCGCACGGTCATCCGGGTCTGCTCGTCGACGGTCTTGCCGCCGATGAAGACCGAACGTGACTCGGGCCGCAGCCGGGTGCCGTGACAGGTCGCGCACGCGATGGCGCGGAAGTACTGCTCGTAGTGGCTGCGGACCCGGTCCGAGCTCGACTCGCGATGGCGGCGCTCGAGCTGGTTGATGATGCCCTCGAACTTCATCGCCCACTCGCCCGCCGAGTGGCGGCCCTGCCACTCGACCGTGACCCGCTTGTCGCCGGTGCCGTTCATCAGCACCTCGCGGTGCTTCTCCGACAGCTTGCCCCACGGTCGGGCCAGGTCGATCTTGAACGCCTTGGCCAGCGCCTTGACGATGTTGGCGGTCCAGCCGGCATCCTTGCCGACGCTGTCGCCCCAGATCGCGACCGCGCCGTCGTTGATGCTGCGGGTCGGGTCGGGGACGATGAGGGCCGGATCGGCCTGCATGCGCTCGCCGAGGCCGTTGCACTCGACGCACATCCCGAGCGGCGAGTTGAACGAGAACGACTGCGGCGACAGCTCGGGGAAGCCGACGCCGCAGGTCGGACAGGCGTTGTCCTCGGAGTACACGCGCGGCGTCTTCTCGCCGGCGATCTCGACGACGATCTTGCGATTGCCCTCGCGCAGCGCGGTCTCGACCGAGTCGGTGAGCCGGCCGCGGTCGGTGCCGCTCACGGTCACCCGGTCGACCACCAGCTCGATGGTGTGGCGCTTCTGCTTGTCGAGCGCCTCGACGTCCTCGAGCCGCACCACCATGCCGTCGATGCGCACCCGCACGAAGCCGGCCTTGCGCGCCTCGGCCAGCAGGTCGCGGAACTCACCCTTGCGGTTGTCGGCCTTGGGCGCGTACAGCGTGACCTGGGTGCGGTCCGGAAGGGCGGCGAGCTCGTCGACGATCTCGGCCGCCGAGCGCCGGGCGACCGCCCCGCCGCACTGGTGGCAGCGCTGCTCGCCGACCCGGGCGTAGAGGACCCGCAGGTAGTCGTAGATCTCGGTGATGGTGCCGACGGTCGAGCGCGGGTTCGACGCCGCGCTCTTCTGCTGGATCGCGATGGTCGGCGACAGGCCGCTCAGCCGTTCGTACTTGGGCTTCTCCATCTGGCCCAGGAACTGGCGGGCGTACGCCGACAGCGACTCGACGTAGCGGCGCTGGCCCTCCGCGTACAGGGTGTCGAACGCCAGGCTCGACTTGCCCGATCCGGACGGTCCGGTGATGACCACCAGCCGATGCTTCGGGATCTCCAGGTGATCGACCTGGAGGTTGTGCTCGCGGGCACCCTCGACGACGATCACATCCGGTTCCGAGGCGGGTCGCAGGTCGTTACGGCTCATGGGGCGCCCGAAGGCTACGGAACATGCGTTCAGGTGTCAAGGCGCGCTGCGACGGGGCTCCCGGACGTAGAGCCACGCCGCCAGCGCCAGCACCGCGGCCGAGAACGCCGCGCAGGTGAGGCCCCAGAACCAGTACGGCATCCCGATCGCATCCGACATCATCTGGACGTCGGACGCGACCCGCTTGCCGTCGCTCATCTGGCCGTCGACGTAGTCCTCGAACAGGTAGTCGCCGCGCGAGTACACGCTCAGCGCCAGCTGGGTCGCGAAGAACAGCAGCGCGACGCGGGCGGCTGCGGCGCTGGCGCGGACCGCGATCCAGCCGCAGGCGATGGCCACCGCAGCGACGAACGCGACCCCGAAGGCGCCGCGGACCCACAACACGAGCGAGAGCGCGAAGAACGCGCCGGCGAAGCCCAGCCCCCAGCGTGCCAGCCGGGCCCGCAGTCCGAGCACCATGAACGCCGCGGCGGCGACCGCCGGACCGACCAGCCCGGCGGCACCCGTGAGCGCCGACGCGAAGCCAGCCTCGCGAGCGGTGCGCGCGTACCCCGAGCCGTCGGCGAACAGCCGAAACTCGATCCACTCGCCGCCCGAGAGCAGCGCGCCGACGCCGTGGCCCATCTCGTGGACCAGGGTCGACAGGTAGAGCAGGGGGATCGCGATGAACCGCAGCCCCGGCGTCACGAACAACGCGACCGTGACCAGCACGCTGCCGATCAGCGCCCACCGCGCCGCCGACGTGAGCTGGGCTCGCGACGGCGGCGGGGCGGTGGGCGTCCGCGGCGCTGACGAGGCGGAGGCCTTCGGCGGCGCCGGGGTCGGCACCGGCTAGGTCCGCGCCAGCTCGACCTTGACCGTGACCTCGCCGTGCGCCTTGCCGTTCATGGCGGCGAGGATCGGCTCGGCCAGGTTCGACGGCACGCGGACGTGGCAGTAGGTGTCGCGCATCGCCACCGAGCCGATCGACGCGGCATCGCCGCCGAGATCCTCGCCGAGCAGGCGACGGATGTCGTCGGCGGTCACGCCATGCTTCTTGCCCAGGTTGACGTGCAGGCGGACCTGCGACGCCGGATCGCTCACCGCCGGCGGAACCGGGGTCGCCGGGGCCGCGCTGGCGTCGCGGCTGCGCTCGGGCCGTCCACCCGCGCCGTCGTCCCGGTGGCGGTCGCGGCCGCGGCCACGCTCGCGGCGCGGGCCGTCGTCGCGGTCGCGGCGCGGCTCGCGCGGGGCTGGATCGCTCGCGATGCTCGGTTCCTCGGCTCGGGTCTCACGCGCCGGCTCGGCGACCCGGCTCGACTTCTCGTCGGCCCAGGTCTCCCAGAAGTCGCGACCCTCGGTCGGGATGCTGTGTCTGGCCTTCGGGGCGGGCGTGGCCGCGGGTGCGCCCTCCGCCGGACGATCGTTGCGCTCGGGGCGCGCCTCACGATCGGGACCACCACGGTCACGGCCGCCGCGCCCGCGGTCGCGGTCACGACCACCGCGTTCGTCGCGTCGAGCCTCGTTGCGCTCGGGGCGCGCCTCGCCGCTCGCCGGCTGGCCGTCGGTGCGGGCGGCAGCGGGTTGCTCCGCACCTGCCTCGCGCGCCTCACGGTTGGCCCGCTCCTCACGCTCGACCCGCTCGGCGGCGCGCTCGAAGCTCTGGGCGCGCTCATCGCGGAATCGGTCGCGCTCGGCTCGATCCGGGTGGTCGGTACGCGGCTCGGGGCGGTCGCCATCGGTGCGCGCCTCCGGGCGGTCGCGGTCGGTGCGCGGCTCGGGGCGGTCGCGGTCGGCGCGCGGCTCGGGGCGGTCGCGGTCGGTCCGCGGCGCCGCGCGGTCGCGGTCACGGTCGGTGCGCGGCGCCGCGCGGTCGCGGTCGGTGCGCGGCTCGGGGCGGTCGCGGTCGGTGCGCGCCTCGGGGCGAGCGTCCGGGCGATCCGAGCGCGGCTCGGGGCGGTCGCGGTCGGTGCGCGCCTCCGGACGCGCCTCGGGGCGAGCGTCCGGGCGAGCGTCGGGGCGATCCGAGCGCGCCTCCGGGCGATCGCGGTCTCGGCCGTAGCGCGGTCGCTCGGCGTCACCGCCGCCATCCCGGCCAAAGCGCGGTCGCTCGCCATCGGCGCCGCCGGTTCGCGGGCGGTCGCCACCGCCGTCGCGCCCGAAGCGCGGGCGGTCGCTGCCGCCGTCGCGCCCGAAACGTGGCCGCTCCTCGCGGTCGCCGTACCGCGGGCGCTCCTCACGCTCGCCGTAGCGCTCGGTGCGCTCGGCCCGGTCGCGCTCCTCGCGCTCCTTGCGGGCGGTGTCGGCGGCGACGCGGGCCGCGGCCTTGGCGGCGTTGACCTCGTCGATCTTCGCGCCCGCCAGCAGCGCGACCAGCTTCTCGGCATCGGCCTCGGCGAGGATGCGCTTGGCGAGCGCCAGGTGCTCCTCGGTCGGCTCGCGGGTGACGTCGATCGCGCCCCGCAGCAGGAGCAGCGCGTCGGGTGGCGGCGGCGGACCCAGGCGCGGCAGCGGCGTCTTGAGCACGCCGTCCAGCACCGACGCCGGCGGCAGGTCGCGCTCCTCGGGCTGGATCTTGTAGAGCAGCTTCAGGTACCAGAACGAGCCCAGCTCGCGCGGCCCGATCAGCGACAGCGCGGTGCCCTTCTTGCCGGCCCGGCCGGTGCGGCCGGTGCGGTGGACGTAGACCTCGGCCGATTCCGGGAAGCTGAAGTTGATGACGTGCGACAGCTCGATGATGTCGATGCCGCGCGCCGCCACGTCGGTGGCGACCAGGAAGTGGAGGTTCTTGTCCTTCATCCGCTTCATCACCCGCTCGCGGTCCGACTGCGACAGGTCGCTGGACAGCGCCTCGGCGTCGAAGCCCTGCTTGACCAGGAAGCGCGCGACCATGCCGGTCTCGTCGCGGGTGTTGCAGAAGATGATCGCGCTCTCGGGTTTCTCGACGGCCAGGATGCGCAGGAGATCGCGGGCCCGTGCCACGCCGCTGACGATGTAGTAGGCGTGGTGGATCTCCTCGAGGGAGATGTTGCCGGTCGACAGCGCGACGTGCTCGGGCTCGCGCATCTGGCGCTTGGCGTAGCGCCGGACCTCGTCGGGCATCGTGGCCGAGAACAGCAGCGTCTGGCGCTCCTTGGGCACGTGGGCGGCGATGCGCTCGATGTCCTCGAGGAACCCCATCGACAGCATCTCGTCGCACTCGTCGAGGACGAAGAAGCGCACGCCCTTGAGATCGAGCGTGCGGCGACCGATGTGATCGAGGACGCGACCGGGCGTTCCGACCACGATGTGGACCCCGTTGCGGAGCGCGTCGATCTGCTTGCCGATCGGTGCGCCACCGTAGATGGTCTCGACCGCGACGCCCTTGTGCTTGGCGAGCATGGCGAGCTCGCGGCTCACCTGCAGCGCCAGCTCGCGGGTCGGCGTCAGGATGATCGCCTGCGGCGCGCGCTTGGCGACCTCCACCGACGAGATGATCGGCAACCCGAACGCGGTCGTCTTGCCGGTGCCGGTCCGGGACTGGACCATCAGGTCCTTGCCCGCCATCACCTTTTCATAGACCGCGGTCTGCACCGGCGTGGGCGAGAAGTAGCCCATGTCGTCGAGCGCAGTCTGGATCTCGGGCTGCAGTCCGAGCGCCGCGAACGTCGGCGGCGGTGGTACGAGGGGTTCCTCGTTGCCGTCGCTGGCCCCGAGGTCGGGGCTGTCAGTCTCCGGGTTGCCGGGGTTCTCGGAGTTCAAGCCAGCGAGGAGGACAGCGGTGTCGCCGGCGGATGGGGATCCATCACCGGCATCGAACGAAGCATTTGACATGTTGGAAACTCGATACGTTGCGAAGTCCGGCCCGCGCTGGCGCGACCTGCGGTTTCCCGGGCGAGGACCTCGGCCACGACGCCATCTGCGCGTCGTCGCACGTCAACCGCGCGATGGATCCCGTGGATCCGCGCGGCGACATGTTGTGGCTGGGAGGCCGGCGCGCGGGCAGCACGGCGGCGGACATGTAGAAAGCCGGCAGGTCCGCCGGCCGGAGTCGAGGTGCACTGCGACGAGGCGAGCGCGCCGACGGAGGATCCCACCATGGGCATTCCGTCTGGCTCGTATGGCTCGCTGTCTACGCGGTTCACTTCGGTCCTGACCTAGTGGGGCAGACCATAGACGTGGGAGGCCGACCGGTCAAGCACCGACGACTCCCGCCGCCAAGCCAGCGCCACTACTCGAGGCCGACCCGCGGCAGGATCAAGCGGACGATGCCATCGTCGTCCGTCGTACCCACCGCGCGCCGCACCGACAGCCCGGATTCGCCCAGCGAGACCTGCGGGCACGGCGACGGCTTGCCGGTCAGCTCGTACAGCGTGACGACCGTGTCGGGCGCCGGATTGGCGCCCGGGTCGAAGACCTGCGAGCGCACGTGGGCGGCCGGTGGCAGCCACAGCGAGCGGTGTTCGCTGGTGAGCGGCTGGGCCTGGAACGTCCACCGCGGCGCCCAGGTGCCGCCGGCCGGCTCGATGGTGATGTCGTAGGTCAAGGTCGTGCCATCGAACTCGGGATCGAGGTAGAGCGTGAACTCGCCACGATCGTCGGTCGCCGCCTGCACCGGAGCCAGGCCGCGTGCGACCCGCAGGCTGTCCGACGACAGCTCGCACAGCGAGTCCGCCGACACCGACGCGGTCACGGTCGCGCCGGGGAGGCCGAAGCCATTCTCGTCGATCACCGTGCCGACCTGGGCCTCGACGCGCGCCAGCCGCACGGTCGGCGACGGCACGGTGTCGCCGACGTCGAGGTCGAGGCCGTAGACCGAGGCCATCTCCGAGGTCGGGCCGGGCAGGACGTCGAGCTCGTAGTGCAGCGGCAGCGCCGCCGTGCCGAGCAGGACCTGCAGCGATCCCAGGCCGCTGGTCGCGGTGGTGGTCGTGACCTCGTGCTGCAGGTAGACCGCGCCGATCGGCTGGTCGAGACGGCCGATGACGCTGGCGCCGATCACGCCGGTCTGGCCACCGCCCGAGTCGGTCCCCTCGACCACCACCGGCGCCGCGATGATGCGCTCGAGCTTGGGCAACGCCACGGTCGCCAGTGGTGACGTCACCACGTGGTCGCGCAGGCGGACGCGCGGCAGCGCCTCGCCCCCGCCCGGCACGTTGGCGGGCGAGAAGACCAGGTCGACGAGGTCGACGCCGTCGCCGATCGCCAGCGAGAAATCGCCGCTCGTCGACGTGGTGGCGATGTTCGACGCCAGCAACAACGAGCCCTGCACGGTTCCGTCGCCGGCCTCGGCGTGCACGCGCCAGCCGGCCAGGGTCACGGCGCTGACCAGGGAGACCCGCCCGCTGATGGTCCGCACCCCGGTCGGCAGCATGAAGTCGCGGACCAGGCCGCCCTGATCGGTGGGGCCGACCGTCACCATGACCCGATGGGGGGGCAGCAGGCTGGCTGGCGACGGCAGCCCGGCGCCGAGCGGCGCCGTCGACGGATTGAAGGTCACCGTGTAGAGGGTGGTCGCGGTCGGGCGCGGCAGGAACACCTCGAAGCCGGTGGCGGTGCCGTTGCCGTTGATGCCGGACATCGTGGTCGACACCGTCACGTCGGGGAGCCCGGGGATCGACGAGGCTCGCGACCAGCGGATCTGCCCGGGGACCGCGAAGAAGCCGGTGCAGGTGTCGAGCGCTGCCGGGCACGCGGCGCGGACCTGTCCGCTGACGCGGATCGCGCTCGCCAGCGTGATCCCGCCGCTCTGGCCGTCGCCGAACCAGCCATCCGAAGAAAAGTAGAGCGCGGCGATCTCGGTCGTCGTGGCGACGCTGTTGTACGCCGGCCCGGGGCCGAGCACGCCGGCGAACATCGCCGCCGGCGGGTCACCCCAGCACACGCCCTCGCTGCAGATCTCGCCCTGGTCGGTGCGACAATCGGCGGTGACGGCGCACTCCACGGGATCGCTCGGCGGCACGACCGCCTCGATGCAACCGCCGACCACCACGGCGAACGCCACGCCGCCGAGGACGATCGGGACCCCGCCGTGGCGTCGCATCGGTGCTGTCATCGAGCAGCCCCCACGCAGGTCGCCTTCCACCACCACGTCGACGACAGCCCGGGCGGAGCGAGCTGCCGGAACAGCCGGGTCGGATCGTCGACCACCGGCGGTCGATCGAAGACCTCGATCTCGAAGATGTGATCGGGGCCCAGCGCCGGCGTCGTGCACACGCCGACCAGCGAACACGTGATCTGCCGATCGAGCGTGGGCATGGCGCCGGGCGCTGCCTCGCACTCGATGCGGGCCGGCGTTGGCGCGGGCAGGCCGTAGTCGAGAAAATAGCGGACGTACAGGGTGTCGGTGAGATCGGGATCGGCCAGCGTGAGCACCAGGCGACCCTGGCCGACCGTCACGTCGCGCGGCCCGGGTCGCTCGAACGGGTTGCCGGCTTCGTCGCGAACGTCGCGGATGACCGGCGCCGAGTTCACCGCCGCGTCGTTCTCCTCCAGGCTGAGGTTGGGCGGGATCACGCAGCCAGCGGCGATCGCAGCGGCGGCAATGACGGCGGGTACCACGATCGCGAAGAGATGCAGGAAGCGCGCCGCCGGGGCAACCGCCTGCGATCTCGGCATCTTATCTACGCTCTGAGCTGCGCTGACCGGGAGCGAACGAGACATCGCTGTCACGGGGGCGGTGGTGTCGGATCGGGCCGGCACGCCGCGGTCGGCGCAGCGATCGATCACTCGAGCGGCCCCCCGAGGTCATCGTCGTCGGACTCCTTCTCGAGGTGGCGAAAGATCGTGCGCGGATCGACGCCGAGATCGCGCGCAGTCTTGGTGCGGTTGCCGTTGTTGAGGGCCAGCACCTCGTTGATGTACTCGCGCTGAAACCGCTCCTTGGCGTCGGCCAGGTTCATGATCGACGGCAAGACATCCGAGGTCAGCCCGAGATCGTCGGGGCCGATCACCGTCGAGTCGCACAGCACGATCGCCTTCTTGATGCGGTTCTCGAGCTCGCGGATGTTGCCGGGCCAGGCGTGCTTGCGCATCGCGACGGTGGCGTTGGGCGAGAAGCCCTTCACGCGGGCGTCGAACTCGCGCGTGAAGCGGGCCATGAGATAGCGCGCCACCACGATGATATCGTCGCCGCGGGCCCGCAGCGGTGGCAGGTGGAGGTTGACGACGTTGAGCCGGTAGTAGAGATCCTCGCGGAAGCGGCCGCCGGCGATCTCTTTCTCGAGGTCGCGGTTGGTGGCGGCCAGGATGCGGATGTCGACCGGCTCGGACCGGGTGTCGCCGACCCGGATGACGATGCGCTCCTGGATCGCGCGCAGCAGCTTGACCTGGAGCTCGAGCTGCAACTCGCCGACCTCGTCGAGGAACAGGGTGCCGCCATCGGCGGCCTGGAACTTGCCCTGCTTGGTCGCGATCGCGCCGGTGAAGGCGCCCTTGACGTGCCCGAACAGCTCGCTCTCGAGGAGGTTCTCGGGAATGGCGCCGCAGTTGATGGTGATGAACGGCTTGCCGGTGCGCGGCGAGCGGGCGTGGATCTCGCGCGCGATCAGCTCCTTGCCGGTGCCGGTCTCGCCGGTGATCATCACCGAGATGTCGGTGGGCGCGATCTTCTCGACCCGGCGGAAGACCTGCTGCATGACCGCGCTGGTGCCGACGATCTCGCCGAACCGGAACTGCTCGAGGCGTTCGTTCAAGCGCCGGTTGTCGACCCGTAGCTCGTCGAGCAGCATCGCGTTGGCGATGATCAGCGACGCCTGCGACGAGAACACCGTCAGCGCCCGCATCATCTGCTCCTGGAACAGATCGACCACCGAGTCGTTGCCGACGTAGATGAGCCCGAGCAGGCGGCCGCGGTCGAGCAGCGGGACGCAGATCACGCTGGTCAGCCGCAGCTGCATGACGCTCTTGGCGGCCGCGAACTCGACGTCGTGCATGGCGTCCGAGATGATCACCGGCCGGCGGGTGTGCACGACCTTGGCGATGATCGAGTCGGACAGCTGGCTGACCGCGTCGGAGATGTTCTCGCGCTTGAGGTTGCGGGCGACCTTGATGTCGAGGGTGTCGCCCTCCATCAGGATCAGGAAGCCCTTGTCGGCGTTGGTGATCTCGATGACCAGATCCATCAACGTGTCGAGCAACTCGCCCAGATCGCGCTGGTGCATGAGCTTCTCGGAGAAGTCGAACAGCTTGTGGTAGGCGTCGAGGTCGGCGACCGTCGACACCGCCTCCTCTTCGGCGGCCGGGGCGTCGTCGACCAGGGCGAAGCGCAGCTCGCAGCTGCCGATGGTCAGCTTGTCGTCGTGGGTGAGCTTGTGTTTGCTGCGCTTCTTGCCGTTGACGACCACCTCGGCCTTCCGCTGCAGCGTCGTGATGGTGTAGGTCTGGCCGTCGAAGTGGATCGACGCGTAGGCGTCGCCGATCAACGGGTCGGGCAGGATCAGGTCGTTGTCGGGGCCCGAGCCCAGCGACGTGATCTTCTTGTAGAGGTGGTAGATCGACGGCGGCTGGCCGGGAGCGGCGAGGCGAAGCGACGGCATGGTCGACTCCTAGAACTTCCATGACAGCACCGCGCCCCCGCCGCCGGGCAGCGGCGTCGGGACGAGGTGGAAGGTGGTCTCGGGGCGGCGCGCCGGCTCGATGACGGCCGGTGGCGCGCGCCGACCGGAGCCGGGACCCGGGGACGAACCCGGGCGGCGAAGATCGGGCGGCAGGATCGACTCGTCCGGTCGGCGGACGACCGACGGCTGGTAGCCGACGAGCGCGTCGACGATCCCCCACGCCGCCAGGCCGAGGAACGCCGCCCCGGCGCCGATCTCGATCTGCTGCAGGCGGCGGACCCCGTTGGCCTGCTCGGGCGGGACCTCTCCGGACAGCCCGTACGAGCCGACCAGGTACATCCAGATGCCGGCCGACAGCGCCCCGGTCACGCCCTGCGCCGAGGCGAACAGGATGCCCCGGGTGGTCTGCTGGTTCTGGAACTGGCCGGCGCCGAACGGGATGAAGTTGATGTAGTAGTCGCGCTTCTCGACCACGACCATGGCCTCCACGAGTCGGCGGTACTTCTCGCGCTCGAGCGCCAGCGCCCGCTTCTCGGCCTCGAGCAGGTACTTGTCGGCCAGCGCGGCGCGGCGCTCCTCGTAGAGGGCGACCGCCGGCGCCGAGAACACGCCGGTGCCCAGCTTGCGTTCGCGCTGCAGGACGATCGCCTCCTCGAACTCGCGGGTCGCGGCGGTGCGGTCCTGGGTCTCGAACGCGCACATGCCGAGCAGCAAGTGGGCCTCGTAGATGTCCTCCTCGCTGGCCAGCCGCGGGGTCGGGTAGAGCAACGACGACAGCACCGGGATGGCGGCCTGCCAGTCGCTGCGCCGGAACGCATCGCGGGCCACGTTGAGCTCCTCGGCCGGACTGGCCGCCACCGGTCCGGCGACCGCCACCACGACGGCGAGCGTGATCGCGATCGCTAGCGCGCGCACGTCACCTGCTTGTCGTCCTTGGGCCGGACCGCGACCTGGTGACGGTCGACCTTGTCCTGGCCGATCACGAACACGACCTCGACGTCGCGCTGGGCGATCGTGCCCGGGAAGCTGATCAGGCTGGGCTTGCCGATGCGGGCGTCCTTGCCACCGACCTGGACCTGGACGTCGTCGCCGTCGCAACGGGGCGTGACCTGGGCCGCGAGGTAGCTCAGGTTGATGTTGATCTCGTCGAGCTGACCAGGCTGGATCGTGCGGGTCTCCGACTCGCAGCAGGCGTCGTTGCGGACCACGACCCGCAGCGGCGCGCTCGGCGCCACCAGCTCGAGCACGCCGTCGGGGAGGGTGCGCCACGGGTCGCCGCCGAGCTGGACCTCGGAGCCCTTGGGAAAGACGGTGATCTTGAACCGCAGGTCGGTCGCGGCCCCGGCGTCGGGCCCCGGGCGGGCGTCGAGCCGGCGCGGATCGTCGCCGCTGCGGCGGGCGTCGGCGAGCGGCGCGAGCAGCGCGGCATCGACGGCCCGGGCGTCGGTCGCCGCGGCGTCGAGCGGCGCCGGCAGCGTCGCGTCGGCGGTGGTCGCCGCGTCGTCGACGAGGGCGGCGGCGATCGCGTCACCCGGCGCGCCAGCGTTGGCGCTGCCGCCGGTCAGCGCCCGCCGCGCCGCCCACGCGCCACCGCCGGCCACCGCGACCACGGCGGCGATGCCGAGCGCCTGCCGCCAGCGCCGGCGGCGCTCGAGGCTGTCCAGCAGCTCGAGGGCGGCGGTGTGCTTGGGCTCGATGGTCAGCACGCGGTCGAGGAGCTGGAGCGCGCTGGCCCGCTGCTGCGGCAGCGCCTGCTTCGCGCGTCGCAGCAGGTGGTCGGTGAGGCGGGCGCCGAGCGCCAGCTCGTACGCCGCCGGCGACGGGAAGTAGCGGGCCAGCTCGTCCTTGCTGCTGCTCAGCCCCGAACCCTCGAGGTACTGCTCGAGGTCGGTGAGCATGGCCGTGATCACCGGGTAGCGGCCGTCGGGATCACGCGCCATCGCCTTGAGGATGACGCGGCCGAGCTCGTTGCCGACCCGCGGGTTGGCCTGGCGCGGATCGCTGAAGCGGCACTCGGCGATCCGCTTGAGGATCTCGTGCGGGTTACGACCCTCGAACGGCAGCTTGCCGACGGTGAGCTGGTACAGGACGATGCCGGCGGCGAAGACGTCGGTGCGGAAGTCGAGGGGGCGGCCCTCGACGTGCTCGGGCGACATGTACGCCGGCGACCCCAGCAGCTGGCCGGTCACCGTCATGCGCTGGGCGTCGACCATCTGCGAGATGCCGAAGTCGGTGAGCTTGACGACCCCGTCGGACCGGATCATCACGTTCTCGGGCTTGACGTCGCGGTGCAGGACGCCGTGACCGTGGGCGTGGCTGAGGGCGCGGCAGATCTGCACCACGATCATCGCGCCGATCTCGGCGAACCGGGGCGGATGATCGGTGACGAACTGCTTGAGCGTCTGGCCGTCGATGAACTCGGTGACGATGTAGCTCTCGCCGCCGACCTTGCCCGAGTAGTCGAAGATCTCGAGGATGTTCTCGTGGCGCAGCTTGGCGACCGCGTGGGCCTCGCGCTCGAAGCGGTCGCGGGCCTCGTCGTGGTCGGCGAGGTGGCGATGCAGGACCTTGACGGCGACGTGTCGCTTCAGCGACCGGTCGAGCCCGCGATACACCACCGCCATCCCGCCCTGGCCGACGCGCTCGAGCAGCTCGTACTTGTCGATGACCTGACCTATCTCGATGACGGACCTCGCAGCCGGCCCCCAGCGTGGCCCCGGGCTGCTCTGACAATTGTGTCACACCGAGCCGGCGTCAGGTAGGACGCGGGTGGGTGGACCGGGGTTGCCCAAGTGCTTGCACGGTACGGAGCTTTGCCGGTCTGCTGCCATGGCGCCGTGACAGCGGCGTCGTATCGCGCCGCAGCTTGCCATCCGGTGCATCGACCGGCTCGGGACAGGGATAGGATGCGGCGTGCTCCGGTCGTGCCTGGTGGTGCTCGCGGTGACGATGGCGAGCCCCGCGGCGGCCGGCGTGTCGGCATTCCGGCTGTCCGAGCTGGTGACCGCGTCGCCGACCGCCGACCCGGCGGCGCGCTACATCGAGCTCGAGGCGCTCGGCGACGGTTGCTGGTTTCCGTCGACCGTGGTGCGGGTCTACGACCCGGCCGGCGGCACGCTCGGTGACGCGATGCCGTTCGCCAGCACCACCTGCTTCACCGCCGGGACCTACCTGCTCTTCGCGACCCCGGCGGCGCAGGCCGTGTTCATGACCGCCGCCGACACCGCGATCGTGCCGGTGCTGCCGGCGGCCGCCGGGCAGCTGTGCCTGGTCAGCTCGACGACCCGCTACGACTGCGTGCGGTGGGGAACGATCACCACCCCGGTCCACGATCTGTTCGGACCCGCCGACGACACCACGACGCTGGCCGCGCCGGGTGGGCTCGCGCTGGCGCGGGTCGCCGACGTCAACGTGGTGGCGGCCGACTGGCGCGTCGAGTCGCCGACGCCGCGGCGCCCGAACGACGGCACGCCGTGGGATCCGGGCGACGCCGGCGTCGACGCATCACCCGCCACCGACGCCGGTGGCGATGACGCTGGACGCGACGGGCCGGCCCCCATCGACGCGCCGTTCGCCGTCGACGCCGCTCGGGTCGACGCCAACGACCGCTTCCTGGATCTGGATCCGGGCGGCGGTGCGAGCTGCGGCTGCGGCGCCGGCGCCAGCACCAGCGCCGCCGTGACCGCGCTGCTCGTGGTGCTGGCGTTGACCGGGAAGCCGCGCGCCCGCAGACGGTGATCGTTCGATTCAGCGGTGATCGCGCGTCTTGGCGCGGTCACGCTGGTGGCCGCGACCGTTGCCGTGCGCTTCCCAGCGGCCGTCGACCCAGACGTGACCGTTACCCTGCCGCTGCCAGCGACCGGGACGGTACGCGTGGCCGCTGCGCTCGCGCTCGTAGTAGCCGTCGTGCCAGACGTAGCGACCGTTGTTGTGGTGGTAGCGGCCCTCGATCCAGATGTGACCAGGCCGGATCACGATGGTCTGGCGCGGCGGTGGGGGAGGCGGGGCATCGATCACGACGATCGGGATCGGCACGAACAGCCGGGCGTGCGCGTTGCCGCGCACGACGCAGGCGCCGAGCGATCCGGCCAGCACGACCGCCGGGACCACACGCCGCAGGACGAGACCGAGTTTGTTGAGTCCACTCATATCTCCACAGTAAGGCAGGTCGCGTGCCATCGCGAGCCAGGCGCGATCGTCGCGGTCGGATCTCGTGATTCTGTACGGTTAGCGCCGGGCTGGCCGTGGCGCAGCCGCACACCGTGGCGTCTGCGACGCGCCAGACCCGCAACCAGCGGTCACAGCCGAGCTGGACCTACAGGCGCCCGGCGGCCCGGATCGTCACGAAGAAGGGCAGGGCCTCCTGGATGAGATCGAGGCTGGGATCGAGTTGCTTGCCGATCCCCTCGGTCACCGCGATCGCCACGTTGCACATCGTGTAGATGGGGTTCACGCGAACCCGATGGCGGCGGAGGATGTGCATCATGTCGAAGGCGACCCTGGACACCTGCACCTCGCCGAGCGCCTTGCCGTAGTAGCGGCCGACGAACTCGACCACCTCGCGCTCGTAGGCGGGATAGTCGGCCACCCGCGCCGACGGAGACAGCTCGGACATCAGCTTCGCCATCAGCTTGCCGTCGCCGCCCGCCCAGCTGGCGAAGAACTGGGCGAAGGCGCGGCGGGCCTGGTCGTCGAGCTCCGCGGTCAGGCCGAGATCGAGGATCACGACGTTGCCGTGATCGTCGACGAGGATGTTGCCGGGATGAAGGTCGGCGTGCACGAAGCCGTCGGCGAACACCATCTGCAACAGGGTGCGGAAACCGATCCGGGCCAGCCGCGTCGGATCGGCGCCCAGCCGGGCCGGGGCGTCGAGCACCTTGGCGCCGTGGACGAAGCTCATGGTGAGGATGCCGCGCGTGCACAGCGCCGGGTGCAGCACCGGGAAGCCGACGTCGGCGTCGCCGGCGAAGTTGGCGGCGAAGCGACGGTTGTTGGTGGCCTCGATGCGCAGATCGATCTGGGCCCGGATGGCGCGCCCGAACTCGTCGACGCTCTCGACCGGCGCCAGCAACCGCGCCGACGGCAGCAGCGCGATCACGCGCGCGAACAGCCGCATCACCGAGAGATCGAAGTGCACCAGATCGTCGAGCCCCGGGCGCCGCACCTTGACCGCGACCTCCTCGCCCGAGCGCAGCGTCGCGCGGTGGACCTGCGCCACCGACGCCGACGCCACCGGCGTGTGCGCGAAGGTCGCGAACAGCTGGTCGGGTGGCTGGCCCAGCTCGGCGACGAACGTCCGCTCGACGTGCCGCCAGGCGAACGCGCCGACGTTGTCCTGCAGGCGCTCGAGGGCCTTGATGATGTGGGGCGGAAACAGATCGGGGCGGGTCGACATGATCTGGCCGACCTTCACGAACGTGGCGCCGAGCGCGATCAGGAGCGCGGTCAGCCGCGACGCGAACCAGGCCTGGCGCGCCGCCGGGCCGCGAAACGACACCAGCAGCGCCAACCAGCCGCCGGCCCAGATCAGGCCATGAAGCAGGAAGATGAAGCCGACCCAGAAGCCGCGGCCGACAAAACGCAGCGCCCGCATCCGCCGGACGCTACACCAGAACCGACGATCGAGCGGTTGGCCGCCGGGGCCTTGACTTGTGCCGCCGGGTCCGGTAGCTCAAGGGCCCTCTCTGGTGTGTAGCTCAGTGGCAGAGCACTACCTTGACACGGTAGGGGTCCGCGGTTCAATCCCGCGCACACCAACGAGATTCAGGTCCGAGCGCCGCGTAGGCTGCCGCCGTGCCCGACGACCTTGATGGCGAGACGCTCGACGCCACGCCGGGACTGGTGGCGACCGCGCGGAGCGACGAGTTCGCAGCCGGGTCGGCGCCGGCCGCGGCGCCGGTGGCGGGCGTGCCGGCGCGGATCGATCGCTACCAGGTCCGGCGCGCGCTTGGCCAGGGCGGCATGGGCGTGGTGGTGGCGGCGTGGGATCCGCAGCTCGAGCGCGAGGTCGCGATCAAGCTGGTCCGCGGCGCGACCGACGAGGGTGCGCAGCGCCTGGTCCGCGAGGCGCGGGCGATGGCCAGGCTGCGCCACCCGGCGGTCTTGACCGTCCACGACGCCGGCATCATCGCCGGCCAGGTCTACGTGGTGATGGAGTTGGTCGACGGCGAGGACCTGGCCCGCTGGCTCGAGCGACGGCCGCCGTGGCGCGAGGCGCTGGCGCGCTGCCGGGTCGCCGGCGATGGTCTGGCGGCAGCCCACGCCGTGGGTCTGGTGCATCGCGACTTCAAGCCGGCCAACGTCCTGTGCGGTCGTGACGGCCGGGTCCAGGTCGCCGACTTCGGACTGGCCCGCACCAGCCCCGGCGTCGCCGAGGCGCCGAGCGCGCTGACCGGCGCCGGCGCCGTGATGGGCACGCCGGCCTACATGGCGCCCGAGCAACACCTCGCCGAGACCGTCGGCCCGGCGGCGGATCAGTTCGCGTTCGCCGCCACGGTCTACGAGAGCGTCTACGGGCAGCGGCCGTTCAGTGGCACCACGCTGGTCGCGTTCCTCGCCGAGCTGCTGTCGGGGACGGTGCGACCACCACCGGCGAACACGACGGTGCCAGGAGAGATCGGCGCGGTGGTGATGCGCGGCCTGGCCCGCGACGCCGGCGATCGCTGGCCGACGCTGCAGGCGATGCTCGACGCGCTCGACGCGGCGCTGGCACCGACGGTGGTATCGGCCGCCGCATCGGCCGCGGCCCGGTGGACACCCGCAACGCGCCGCATCGCCGCCGTCGCGGGCGGCGGCGGACTCGTGATGGCGAGCGTGGCGGTGTGGCTCGCGATCGGGCGCGACCGCGGGGGCGCGGCGAGCGAGATCGCCGTCGGTGTGGCGCCGCCGGCCGACGCGCCGGCGGCGACGCCGGCTGATGCGCGCGATGCCACCGGTGTCGCCAGCGGGACCGCGACCGATGCCGCCGCCGAGGTCCCGGGCACCGCGACCCGCTGGGGCCCGGCGCCGGCGCTGCCCGCGGACCGCATGACCCGCTTCGATCCGATCACCGATCGTCCCTTGATGGACGCCCGCGTCCACGCCTGGATGCCCGACGCCTTCCTCAGCTCGCTGGTCACGGTGGGCGTGCGGCCCGACGGCACGGCCGACCTCACCGCCGGCGCCTTCGTCCAGTACGCCTACGTCTCGCCGGCCCGTTCGACCGGCGACGATCTGCGCGCCCTCGGTCGCTGCACCTACACGATCTACGTCAAGGACGGCGCGATCTACGAGGCCGAGGGCACCAACACCGAGTGTGACCAGCTCCGCGATCCCGGCTCGCCGCGCTGCGGCCTGATCGAGATCTGGCGCCGCGCCCGGGCCGACGGCGCCGATCCGGCCCGGCCGGCGCACATCGAGTACCTGCGGCTGTCACCGTCGAAGCCGCGAGCGCGGTGGTTGTTCCAGCAGAAGGCGCTGGCGAAGTCCTACGACGACGACTGCTGAGTCCGGCGATCCTGCCGATCACGAGCGGCCGCTGCGCCCCGCCGCCCGGAGCAGCTCGGAGTAAGGTTCGCCGCATGGCGCCGAAGCGGCCCGAACGCACCGCCCGCCGCGAACGCGACCGGGCCGCGCGGCGGCTGGTCAAGGATCGCGAGCGCCTGGCGGCGCTGTCGCCGGGTGGCGCGGCGGCGCACCCGATCAACGTCGACTCGGCGGCGGTGATCGACGCCCGGGTCGGCTCGCTACGCTGCCCGCAGTGCGATGGCAGCTACACCATCGACGACCATCAGGCGCCGCGCAGCGGAGAACGCCGGGTCGCCGTCCGCTGCCGCACCTGCCACGTCGCCCGCGCGGTGTGGTTCCGGATCGGCTCGTCGGCGGCGAGCTGACGCCGCAGCCGGCTACTTCGCCGACGGCGCTGGCGTCGGCGGTGGTGGCGGCGGCGTCCACGGCTCGCCCTTGTAGGCGTCGCCCTTCTCGAGCTCGTCGAGCATCTGGTTGAGGCGCTTGCGCTTGAGGTCCTGCAGCTTGGCGGTGTTGATCCAGTCCAGGTACTCGTGCTGCTGGTAGTCCGGCCGCGCCCGGTAGGCGTCCATGAGCGTGCGCGCAGCGAGCGCGCTCCGCACGAACCCCGGCATCTGCTTGGCGGGCGGCGTCAGACCGCGTCCGTGTCCGAACCCTTGGTTCTTGGCCATCGGTGCGTTGAGTAGCACGAGCGTCGCGTCGAGGTGCGGCGGTTCGTGCTACGCCGCGGTTCGATCGTGAGCCGCCGCGACCACGCCGACCTTCGATGCGCTGGCTGCCGGATGCTCGGCGGCCTGTGCGTGTGCGCGCTGATGCCCAGCCCACCGCTGGCGACGCGGACCCGGCTGGTGCTGATCATCCACCGCTTCGAGGAGCGCAAGCCGACCAACACCGGGCGCCTGGCCGCCGCCTGCCTGGCCGCCAGCGAGGTGCTGGTGCGCGGTCACGCCGGTGAGCCGAGCCCGCCGTTCATCGCGCCGGCCGGCACTCGCCCGCTGCTGCTGTTCCCGGCCGACGACGCGATCGCGCTCGACCAGCTCCCGCCGTCGCCCGACCCGGTGACGCTGATCGTGCCCGACGGCACCTGGCGCCAGGCCCAGCGGGTTCGCACCCGCGTCCCCGGGCTGCGCGACGTGCCATGCGTCGTCCTGCCGCCCGGCGAACCGTCGCGGTACCGGCTGCGCCACGAGCCGCGCGGCGGCGGCCTGGCCACCATCGAGGCCATCGCCCGCGCCTTCGAGCTCCTCGAGGGCGCCCACGTCCGCGCCGCTCTCGAGCGGGTCTTCCACGCCATGGTCGACCGCACGTTGTGGTCGCGCGGCGCCCTCGACGCTGCCGACGTGACCGGCGGCGTACCCGCCGGCGTCAGCCGCGGCGGCGACGCGTAGGCGGCCGGGGCAGGAAGTCGCTGACCGCGATGGCGACGCCGCGCAGACCGAGCGGGCGGATGACGTCGCCGTGGGCTCGCTCGCGCGTGCGGGTGTAGTCGCGTCCCAGGGGACGCGTCCGCACCTCGACCACGCCCCGCTGCAGGTCGACGATCCAGTACTCCGGGATCTTGGCCGCGGCGTAGAAGTGGCGCTTGATCTCGCGGTCCTTGACCACCGACGTCTCCGACACCTCGATGACCAGCACCGGGCTCCGCTGCCGGTGCGCGTCGTCGCGGCGCATCACGGCGACGTCCGGTTCGGGCTTGGAGCTGCTGCTGACGCGCAGCGGGCTGTGGGCCTGAACGAACCAGGTCCCATCGAGGGCCCGGGTCAGGAGCATCGCGATCAGCGCCGTGGTGACCCGGTGCGGGTCGCCCTGCGGGCTCATGGCGACCAGCACCCCGCCCAGCAGCTCGACGTGCTCGTCCGCGAACACCCCGGCGGCCACCAGCTGGTCGTACTCGCGCACGCGCAGCGGTCGCAGCCGTTCGGGAGCGAGCAGCGCGAGGTCGAACATCGACACGACGGTACCATGGTCCACGCGCCCGCCGACGAAGCAAGCCGCGTGCCCCGCGCAACGCCGCGTCATCGCATGGCGCCGAGGTCCGGTTGTCCGGATCCCGGACATCGCGCGTCCGGTTCGCCGGACACCGCCGGCCGGACCGTCAGTTGACGGTGATGGTTCCGGTGAAGAGATGGATGCTGCAGTAGTACGCGAAGGTGCCCGCCTGCGTGAAGCGCAGGCATGCCTCCTGCGAGTTCGGCGTCGCAAAGATTCCGTTCGCGTTGCTCGGGGGCGTGCCTGAGGTCATGTTGTGAAAGGTACCGGCCGGGTCAAAGCGGATGACCTGGTTGGCGGTGATCGTCACGGAAGACGGTGTGAACGCACTGGGCACGCCGGTGATCGTGATGGTCTGCGCCGGGTTCGCGCCGATGCACGAGATCATCTGCACCGAGCTGGGCGCGTCGACGGGCGCGTCGATCCCGATGGCGTCGGTCGGCGCATCGATCCCGGGGGCGTCCACGGGCGCATCCGCCGTTGCCCCGTCGATCGTTGCGGCATCGATCGGAGCGGCCTGCTCGTCATCGGCGCAGGCGACGGCGAACAGGAGCACGGACAGGGCGAGGCGGACGGCGGGCGACATGGCGCGGAGCATAGCCCGCGGCTGCTTGTCGGGAGCCCGAAAAGCCCGCATGCTGCCGCGCCATGTCCGAAGCGGATCCGCCTCCCAGCTCCCCCGTCGAAGCCGACCTCCTCGAAGGTCTGGTCGGCGCGACGCCGACCCTGTCGCCGCTCGAGACCCTGCGCCACTCGACGGCCCACGTGATGGCCAAGGCGGTGCAGCGCCTGTTCCCGGGCACCAAGGTGACGATCGGCCCCTCGATCGACAGTGGCTTCTACTACGACTTCGATCGCTCGACGCCGTTCACCGAGGACGACCTGGCGTCGATCGAGACCGAGATGAAGAAGATCATCAAGGCCGACGAGCCGTTCGTGCGCCACGAGCTCGGCCGCGCCGAGGCCCGCGCCATGTTCGACCAGCTCGGCGAGAGCTACAAGGTCGAGCTCATCGACAGCTTCCCGCCCGACGCCGTGGTCAGCTACTACACCACCGGCGACTGGTTCGATCTGTGTCGGGGCCCGCACCTGGCGCGCACCGGCGAGATCGGCGCCTTCAAGCTGCTGTCGGTCGCCGGCGCCTACTGGCGGGGCAGCGAGAAGAACGCCCAGCTACAACGCATCTACGGCACCGCGTTCGCGACCAAGGCCGAGCTCGACGCCCACCTCGCGATGATCGAGGAGGCCAAGCGCCGCGACCACCGCCGCATCGGCAAGGATCTCGACCTGTTCTCGATCGACGAGGTCATCGGCGGCGGCCTGGTGCTGTGGCACCCCAAGGGTGCCCGCATCCGCCACGTCATCGAGACCTTCTGGCGCGAGGAGCACTTCGCCAACGGCTACGAGCTGGTCGGCTCGCCGCACGTGGCGCGCGAGGAGCTGTGGAACACCTCGGGGCACACCACGTTCTACAAGGAGAACATGTACGCGGGCATGGACGTCGACGGCCAGCAGTACCTGGTCAAGCCGATGAACTGCCCGTTCCACTGCACCATGTTCAAGAAGGGGCTGCGCAGCTACCGCGAGCTGCCGCACCGCTGGGCCGAGCTCGGCACCGTGTACCGCTACGAGCGCTCGGGCGTGATGCACGGCCTGCTGCGCGTGCGCGGCTTCACGCAGGATGACGCCCACCTCTTCATGACTCCCGAGCAGCTGCCCGGCGAGCTCGAGCGGGTGGTCGACTTCTGCCTGTACGTGCTGCGGACCTTCGGGTTCAGCGAGTTCAAGCTGTACCTGGCGACCCAGCCCAAGGAGTTCATCGGCGATCCCGCGATGTGGAAGGTCGCCGAGGCGGCCTTGCTCGCGGTGCTCGAGAAGTCGGGGCTGCCGTTCGAGATCGATCCCGGCGGCGGGGCCTTCTACGGTCCCAAGATCGACCTCAAGCTCAAGGATTGCCTCGGCCGCGAGTGGCAGTGCTCGACGATCCAGGTCGACTTCAACCTGCCCGAGCGGTTCGATCTGCAGTACGTCGGGACCGACGGTGCCAAGCACCGGATCGTCATGGTGCACCGCGCGCTGCTGGGGTCGATGGAGCGGTTCTTCGCGGTCCTGACCGAGCACTACGCCGGCGCGTTCCCGGTCTGGCTGGCCCCGGTGCAGGCGCGGGTGATCTCGATCGGCGACCGCCAGGAGGCGTACGTGAACGAGGTCGCGGCGGTGCTCAAGCAGGCCGGCTTCCGCGTCGATACCCACACCGGTGGCGAGAAGCTGGGCGCCAAGATTCGCCAGGCCCAGCTCGAGAAGATCCCGTTCATGCTGGTGTGCGGCGACAAGGAAGTCGAGGCGCGCGCGGTGGCGGCGCGGGCCCGCGACGGCGTGCAGCTGCCGGCCATGGCGATCGACGCCTTCGTCCAGCACCTGCGCGCGGCGGCGACCATCCCGCGTGGCGGGGTGGTGGCGGCCACGACGTGACATCGTCTGCCGGACAGGCGTGGCCATTTGCGGTACACCGCCGGCTTGACCTGCGGTAGAACTGCCTCCAAACCGAACCGAGGATGAACTCGATCCCCATGCGAAAGACTGTCATCGTTCCGCGCCCGCTTCGCTCGCCGGGCCTGCCATGAACGGCCGTCCGATGGGCCGTGACGATCGCCGCCGACCCCAGGGCGGCATGCGAATCAACCACCGTATCCGGGTCCCCGAGGTCCGGGTCATCATGGACGAGGGCGAACAGCTCGGCGTCATGCAGACCCACGAGGCCGTCCGGCTCGCCGAGGAGAAGGGACTCGACCTGGTCGAGATCTCGCCCCGCGCGTTCCCGCCGGTGTGCCGGATCATGGACTACGGCAAGTACAAGTACGAGCAGGCCAAGCAGACCCGCAAGGCCAAGAAGAACGCGTCGACGGTCGAGATCAAGGAGATCAAGTTCCGACCCAAGACCGAGGGCCACGACATGGACTTCAAGGTGAAGCATGTCCGCCGCTTCCTCGAGGAGGGCAACAAGGTCCGGCTCGCGGTCGTGTTCCGCGGCCGCGAGATCACGCACCCGCAGACCGGCATGAACGTCCTCAACCGGGTCGTCGAGGCCACCGCGGACCTGGCGACCGTCGAGGTGACGCCCAACATGGAAGGCCGGCGAATGATCATGATCATCTCGCCCAAGCCCAACGTGGTCCGCAAGGCCGCCGAGGTCCGCAAGGCCGTCATGGCCTCCCTGCAGGCCAAGAAGGACCAGGCCAAGGCCGCCGGCAAGCCCGCTCCCGTGGAGGAGGCGGCCCCCGACGAGCCGGACGAGGACGAGATCAACGCCGACGTCGATGACGACGACGATGACGAGCCCGAGCCCGAAGCGGCGACCGTCGAGAAGCCGACGGAGTAGAGTTGGGACAGGTTCCTGGGTCGCAAGGGCCCAGGATCCCTACTCTTTTAGGGCCGATCGCGATCGGGTGCGCAAGCCCGCCGCGATCGGCCCGAAAACAGGAACGATGTCGAGTCGTTGGAACGTAGGAGCCTGTCCCCCTTTCGGGCGACTAGGGTCTTGCCAAGCGGCTCGGGCTCGTGCATAAACCGCCTTCCGCGCCATGCCCAAGGTCAAGACCCATTCCGGTGCCAAGAAGCGGTTCAAAAAGACCGCGACGGGCAAGTACAAGTACCAGTGCGTGTTCCGGCGGCACTTGCTGACCGGCCGTACCCAGAAGCGGAAGCGTCGGCTCCGCATGGGTGCGTACGTCGGACCTGCACAGCACCACCAGATCGCGGCGATGCTGCCGTACGGCACCTGATCGCCATCCGAGGTTCGTATGCCCCGCGCAAAACGAGGATTCAAGGCCCGCCGCCGTCGCAACCGCGTGCTGAAAGCCGCCAAGGGCTTTCGCGGTAAGCGCCACAGCTGCCACGCCGCCGCCAACGAGGCCGTCCAGCACGCCTGGATGCACATGTATCGCTCGCGCAAGGTGCGCAAGCGGGACTTCCGCGGCCTGTGGATCCAGCGCATCAACGCCGCCGCGCGCATCCTCGGCAAGAGCTACTCGCGGCTGATGGGCGGCCTCAACAAGGCCGGCGTCAGCATCAACCGCAAGATGCTCGCCGAGATCGCCGTCAGCGATCCGCAGGCGTTTCAGGCCATCGTCGCAACCGCGCGGTGAGCTGAACCGGACTGACCGGCGCCGACTGGGCGCTGGCCGGTACGAATCCGAGGCCGCCACCGAGCGGCCTTTTCCGTTTTCGGCTACTTCCTCAGAGTCCCCTTGGCCATGACCACCGGCTCCGACCTCATCGCGCAGCTCGAACGCCTCGGCGACGAGTTCGCGGCCGTGATCGCGCCGCTCGCCGACGAACAGACCATCCGCGCCGCGCAGGCTCAGTTTCTCGGCAAGAAGGGCCAGGTCTCCGAGGTGATGAAGGAGCTCGGGCGGTTGCCGCCGGTCGACCGCCCGCTGGTCGGCCAGGCCGCCAACCGGGTCAAGGACACCATCGCCGCCGCCGTCGACGCCCGCCTGGTCGCGCTGGCCGCGGCCCGCCGCGCCGCCGATCTCGCGCGCACGGTCGACGTCACGCTGCCGGGCCGGCCGTGCGGCGGTGGTCACCTCCACCTGCTGACCCAGGTCCGCCTCGAGCTGGTCGGCATCTTCGCCGAGCTCGGCTTCGCGGTCGCCGAGGGTCCGCAGATCGAGACCGACTGGCACACCTTCGAGGCGCTGGCGATCCCCAAGGACCACCCCGCGCGCGACATGCAGGACACCTTCTACGTCGCCGACGAGATCGTCCTGCGCACCCACACCAGCCCGGTGCAGATCCGCACCATGCAGGGCCACCCGCCGCCGATCCGCATCGTCGCGCCGGGCGTGGTCTACCGCCGTGACGACGACGCCACCCACAGCCCGATGTTCACGCAGATCGAGGGCCTGGTCGTCGACGAGGGGGTCCGGGTCAGCGACCTCAAGGGCGTGCTGCTCCACTTCGTCAACCGGTTCTACGCCGGGTCCGGTGGCGGGCTCGACGTCCGCCTGCGCCCCAGCTACTTCCCGTTCGTCGAGCCCGGCGTCGAGATCGACATGTCGTGCCGCTTCTGCCGCGGTGGCGGCTGCCGGCTGTGCAAGGGCTCGGGGTGGATCGAGATCGGCGGCGCCGGCATGGTCGACCCCGACGTCTTCGCCCAGGTCGGCATCGACAGCGAGCGCTACACCGGCTTCGCGTTCGGCATGGGCATCGAGCGCATGGCGATGCTTCGCCATGGCGTCAACGACATCAAGCTGTACTACGAGGGAGACCTGCGCTTCCTCGATCAGTTCTAGCCGACGGAGTCAGCGATGAAGTTGGTCTGGTCCTGGTTGCTCGAGCTGTGCGATCTGCCCCTGGTGCCGACGGTGGAGGAGGGCGCCCGCGCGCTCACCGGTGGCGGCCTCGAGATCGAGGGCATCGTCGATCTCGGCGCCGGCTTCAGCGGCGTCGTGGTCGCCGAGGTGGTCGGCAAGCGGCCGCACCCGGGCAGCGACAAGCTGACCCTGGTCGACGTGATCTCGGCGCGCGGCGGCGCCGCGACCCAGGTCGTGTGCGGCGCGCCCAACGTGCCCGCGCTGGGCCGCAAGGTGCTGTGGGCGCCGCCCGGCGCGACCTTGCCCGGCGGGCTCACGCTGGCGACCAAGGCCGTCAAGGGCGTCGAGTCACCCGGCATGTTGTGCTCGGAGATCGAGCTCGCCGTCGGCGACGACGCCGGCGGCATCATCGTGCTCGACGCCGACGACGGCACGCCGCTCGGTGCCCGGGCGCAGCAAGCGCTCGGCGTCGCCGACTGGGTGCTCGACGTCAACGCGCCGGCCAACCGCGGCGATTGCCTCGGCCACCTCGGCCTGGCCCGCGAGCTGTGCGCGCTGCTCGGCGGCCGGGTGGTCCCGCCGGCGCCCGAGCCCGACCTCGAGGCGCTGGCCGCCGACCTCGACGCCGCCGCGCTGGCCCGCGTGTCGATCACCGATCCGTCGGGCTGCCCGCGCTACGTGGCGCGGGTGATCGACGGCCTGACCGTGCGGCCGTCGCCGCGTCGCTTCGCCCAGCGCCTGCGCGCGGTCGGCGTGCGCCCGATCTCCAACCTGGTCGACGTCACCAACTACGTCCTGTTCGAGCTCGGCCAGCCGCTGCACGCGTTCGACTGGCACCACGTCCGCGGCGCGCACATCGACGTCCGGCGCGCCCACGCTGGCGAGCACATGACCACGCTCGACGGCACCCAGCGCGTGCTCGAGCCGACCGACCTGCTGATCTGCGACGGCGAGCGGCCGGTGGCGCTGGCCGGCGTCATGGGCGGCGCCGACAGCGAGGTCTCGCCATCGACGACCCGGGTGCTGCTCGAGAGCGCCAGCTTCGAGCCGCGTTCGATCCGCCGCACCGCGCGCCGCCTGGGCTTGCCGTCGGAAGCGTCGCAGCGCTTCGAGCGCGGCGTCGACCCCGAGCTGGCGCCGCTCGCCGCCGCCCGCGCCGCGGTGCTACTGGCCCGCCTCGGCGGCGGCCGCATCGCCCGCGGCGCCGTCGACGTGTACCCGCGGCCGCCGACGCGGCCCAGCGTGCCGCTGCGCCTGGCGCGCACCCGGGCGTTGATCGGCGTCGAGATTCCCGCCGGTGACTGCGAGGCCGCGCTGGTGCGCCTGGGCTGCGACGTCATCCCCGACGGTGCCGGGCACTGGCGGGTGACGCCGCCGTCGGCCCGCGCCGACCTCACCCGCGAGGTCGACCTGATCGAGGACATCCTGCGCATCCACGGCTACGCCAACGTGCCGGCGACGCTGCCGGCGCTCCACGTCGGACCGGCGCAGCTGGTCGACGACATCGCCGATCGCGCCCGCCGCGCGCTGGCCGCCGCCGGCCTGGCCGAGGCGATCACGTTCGGGTTCCAGAGCCGCGATCGCCACGCGGCGCTCGGCTTGCCCGCCGGCCACCCGCGCGCCCACCCGGTGGCGGTGCGCAACCCGATGAGCGCCGAGCAGGCGGTGATGCGCACGTCCCTGCTTCCCAACCTGGTGGCGGCGGTGGCCCGCAACATCAGCTTCGGCATCGCCGACGTGGCGCTGTTCGAGGTCGGCGCGGTCTTCTTGCGCAAGCCGGGCCAGCCGCTCGACGGCGAACCGACCGAGCTGTGCGACGAACCGCTGCACGCCGCGGTCGTGCTGGCCGGGGCCCGGCCCCGATGGCTCGGCGCGCCGCAGCCGTGGGACTACGCCGATGCCAGGGGCGTCCTCGAGCACCTGGCGCGCTCGCTGGGCGCCGGCGAGGTCCGCTTCGTCGCCGCCAGCGACATTCCGTACCTGCATCCGGGCGTCGCGGCTCGCGTGCTCGGCGCCGACGGACGTGTGCTCGGCGAGATCGGCGAGGTCCACCCGGCGGCGCGCGAACGGCTGGGTGTCGATGGGCCGGTGTTCATGTTCGACCTGACGCTCGGAGCGCTACCCGCGCCGACGCCGGCTCAGATGCGCGCCGTGCCTCGGTTCCCGGCCAGCGCGCGCGACGTCTCGCTCCTGCTCGACGACCCCATCCCGGCCGCGCGCGTGCGCGACGTGATCGCCGGGACGGCGCAGGTGCTGGTCGAAGCGGTGCGCCTCGCCGAGGAGTACCGGGATCCCGCGCGGCTCGGCCGTGGCAAGAAGAGCATGTTGTGGTCGATCACCTACCGCGCGCCCGATCGCACGTTGACCGATGCCGAGGTCGATCAGGTCCACGAAGCGATCGTCGCGCGCTTGATCGCCGAGACGCCGGCCGAACGCCGCTAGTCTAACATATGGTAATTGCACGTTTTCTGGGGGGATCGGCCGAACGTCGTTAGATCTCGCGGCCTTGTCCTTACATGGCTCGCAAGTTGTGATAATGTCTGCACGTTCCAACCCTTCGGATCACGCCCAGCCGGTAGGCGGGCTTGCAAGGAGCAAGCGGAGGATGGCTCGAATGACCAAGGCCGACATCATCGAGGCGGTCTACGAGAAGGTCGGCGGATTCTCCAAAAAGGAAGCCGCCGAGATCGTGGAGAGTGTCTTCAATCAGATCAAGGAGACGCTGGAGCGCGGCGAGAAGATCAAGATCTCGGGTTTCGGTAACTTCATCGTGCGCGAGAAGAAGGCACGGATCGGCCGCAACCCGCAGACCGGCGAGGAGATCACCATCTCCGCGCGCCGCGTCCTGACGTTCAAGCCAAGCCAGGTGTTGAAGAACATCCTGAACGGCCAGCCAGCAGTGTGAGGGCTTGCGAGTTCGGGGCTGATGCTGTATTTCGACGGTCCCTCCCGGGGCGTAGCGCAGCCTGGTAGCGCACCAGACTGGGGGTCTGGGAGTCGCAGGTTCAAATCCTGTCGCCCCGACCGGGACGGGACGGTCACGCAGGTGGCCGTCCCGGTTTTCTTTTCGGATCCAGCAGGGCATGGTGCACCGAGATGTCCGACGGTGCTGTGCCCGTGCGACCGCTCCTGCTGCTGACCAACGACGACGGCGTCGACGCGCCGTTGCTCGCCGGCCTGGCCGCGGCGCTGGCGGTCGACCACGACGTCCTGATCGTCGCTCCCGAGCGGCAGCGGTCGGCGGCCTCGCACGCGATCACGCTGCACAAGCCGCTGCGGGCTCGCGAGGTGGGCCCCGGGCGGTGGTCGCTGTCGGGCACGCCCGTGGACTGTATCTACGTCGGCGTGTTGCGACTGGCGCCCCGCCGCCCGGCGCTGGTGGTGTCGGGTCCCAACGACGGCTTCAACCTCGGCACCGACGTCTTCTACTCGGGGACGGTCGCCGGCGCCCGCGAAGGCGCGCTGCGTGGCCTGCCCGGCGTGGCGCTGTCGATCTCTCCGCGCGCCACGCACGTGCCCGACGCGCTGGCGTTCGCGGCGGCGCTGGTCCGCAGCGCCGTCGGTGCGCTGCCCGGTGGCGAGCTGCTCAACGTCAACATCCCCGGCCATGGCGAGCGCCGCTACGCGTGGACCACGCTCGGTCGCCGCAACTACGCCGACGACGTCACCGAGCGCGCCGATCCGTGGGGGCGACCGTATTACTGGATCGGCGGCGGGTCGACCGGACACGACGACGTGCCGGGCAGCGACTGCAACGCCGTCGCCGACGGGCTCGCCAGCGTCACGCCGATCCGGCTCGACGTCGACCACCGCGCGCGGGTCGCGGCGCCACCGTTCTCGGTGGTCGGCTACGACGCGACGTCGGTCTGAGGCGAGTGGTAGGCTCGCCGTCGATGCGAGGAATCGGACTCGGTTGGTTGGTCGTCGCGGCCCTGGCGGCCGCGTGTGCGTGCAAGCAGAACAAGTCCGGCGGGGGCCGCGGCACCGGAACCGGGACCGGGACCGGAACCGGGACCGGGACCGGCACCGGGACCGGCGATCCGGCGGCGTGCGCAGCCATCGGCAGCAAGGTCGAGACGCTGTACCAGGCGGCGGCCGAGCGCACCAAGATGACGCCCGAGGAAGTGAAGGACAACGTCGCGATGGTGGTGGTCGAATGCCGCACGGCGCCCGATCGCGTGACCGCGTGCGTGAACAAGGCGACCAGCGTCGCCCAGCTCGAGGGTGACTGCCTGGGCCCGCTCGACGACGAGGGTACCGAGGGGCTGCAGTTCAAGGACCGGTAGCGAGCCGCCGCCGAGCGTGACCGACCCGCGCCGGCAACCGGCGTCGGGACGGCGTGTCCTGGGGACAATGGTAGGCTCACCCGCGATGCGCTCCGTCACGATTGGGTTCGCGATCCTGCTCGGCGCCTGCGGCAGCAAGACCTCCGGCGGCGGTGACACCCTCCCCGAAGACCTGCGCGCTGGTCCGGCCGACGCCGGGTCGCCGGCCTCCGAGCTCGAGGCCCGTCAGGGCGCGGCGTGTGAGGCGCTGGGGCCCAGGCTCACCGCGTGCGCCATCGCCGACGCGCGCGCGACGATGTCGCCGCAGGAGCTGGCCGAGCTCGACATCGAGAACACCTCTCGCATCCACACCCGCGAGTTCGTGAAGTCCTGCAATGCGCAGTCGATGTCGTCGCGCCAGGTGCGGGTCTACGAGGTGTGCATGGCCGAGGAGAGCGAGTGTGGGGCGTTGACGGCGTGCCTCGGGAACGCCAGCCCGACCGCGCCCGCCTCCCCCTGAGGTGAGCCGAGCCGCGCCGTCTCCGGACGCCGGTGATCTGCGGTAGCTTCGGCCCATGACGAGGATGACCGTGTTCGCCGTGGGGATCGCCGTGGTCGTGGCCGCTGCCGTCGCCGGATGCAAGAAGAAGGCAACCACCGAGGCGGGGGGCACCGGCACCGGCGGGCCGGGACCCGGCACCGGCGCGGGCACCGCCGCCGTGGCGCCGGCGCGACCGTCGCAAGGCCCGCTGCAGGCGATGCCGGCGCTCGCGCTGCCCGATGATCCGGCGCGCGCCGCCAAGATCGCGCTCGGCAACGCCCTGTTCTTCGACAAGCGGCTGTCGGTCGATGGCTCGCGGTCGTGTTACTCGTGCCACCTGAACGAGAACGGGCTCGGCGGCGCCGACCCGCTGGCGATCGGCGCCGGCGACAAGACGCTCACCCGCCACTCGCCGGTGTTGTGGAACGTCGGTTACCAGAAGGGTGCCTTCTACTGGGACGGCCGCTCGGCCACCCTCGAGGATCAGGCCAAGGCGGCGTGGGGCGGCGGCAACCTCGGCGTCGGCAAGGATAACCTCGCCGCCAAGGCCACGCAGATGGGCGCCATCGCCGGCTACAAGCCGCTGTTCAAGGCCGCGTTCGGGGATGACGCCGCGTCGGTCGATCGCATCGCCCAGGCGCTCGCCGAGTACGAGCGCACGATCGTGTGTGCCGACACCGCGTACGACCGCTTCGCCAAGGGCGACAAGACCGCGCTCACCGACGAGCAGCAGCGCGGCCTCGACGTCTTCATGATCAAGGGCCAGTGCGGCGCCTGCCACACGCCACCGCACTTCTCGATCGCGATGCAGGTCGACGGCGGCGTCTACTTCAACGCCGGTGTCGGCACCGCCGGCAAGGACGAGAAGGACGTCGACCTCGGTCGCATGACCGTGACGCAGAACGCGATCGACTGGGCGGCGTTCAAGGTGCCGTCGTTGCGCAACGTCGCCCGCACCGCGCCGTACTTCCACGACGGCTCGGCGGCGACCCTGGCCGACGCGGTCACGTACATGTCGAGCGGGGCGCAGGCCAACAAGAACCTGTCGGCGCTGCTGGCGGCCAAGAACCTGACCGCCGCCGAGACCGCCGAGCTGGTGTCGTTCCTCAACGCGCTCGACTGCACCGGGACGCTCGCCGAGCCCAAGCTGCCCTGAGCGAGCCCACCGGCCGCCGCGCCGCCCGGCTCAGGGGCTGCAAACCCCGGTGGCCGTGGCGCACGTGAAGTAGTTCCACGGCTGGCCGAGGTCGACCATCGAGCTGTTGACGTTGGCGCCGCACTCCACGTCGGCGGTGCAGGTCGGCACACAGATGTTGGTGCCGAACCCGCTGGTGCAGGCGAAGCCGGCACCCAGGCTGCTGCAATCGGCGGTGGTCGTGCAGGCGTGGGTGCAGACACTGTCCTGGGCATCGGCCTCGAAGGCGATGTACGAGCACGAGCGCGACGTGCAGTCGTCGGCCGAGTCGCAGAGGCCGCCCTCGGCGGCCATGCCCGGCGCGATGAACTGGCAGCTGCCCGCCGTGCAGGCGCCACGGTAGAGCTGGGTCTTGAACGTCGTCGCGCAGTCGGTGCGCGTCGTGCACGCCACCGCCGTGGTTCGGGTCGCGGTGATGGTGTAGTCGTGGGCGGCGGCGGTGGTGGTGCCGATGAGGTTGACGCGCAGGTAGTAGGTGCCGGCGGGCAGGTACGTCAGCGTGACCGACTCCGGGTTGAGCCAGAAGCTGGTGCCGAGCAGGCGGCCCTGGCTGTCGAAGATGAAGACGTCGAGGTCCGGCACCGGGGTCCCGATCCACGCCAGCTCGGCCTGGATGCCCTCGCCCGCCGAGGTGGTGACCACGCGGTACCAGTCCTGCTCGGTGCCGGGGGTGTTGCAGATCCGACCGCTCAGCGCCATCGGCGTGCCGACCGCGGCGGTCAGGTTGCGCGACCCGGCCGGACCATCGTCACCCGGCGGGCTGTCGGCCGCATCGTCGCCGGTGCACTGAGCGGGACCGACGACGCAGTCGCCGACCGCGCACATGGGCTCGGCGGGGTTGGTGCACCCGAACGAGTCGCGGCACTCGGGCAGCGACAGCGTCAGCGTGTAGCCGGTGGCGGCGGCGGTCATCACCGGTTCGTACTGGTAGACCTCGATGAAGAACTCGCCGGGGGCGGCGAGCTCGACGACCGCGACCTCGGGACCGGCGCCGCCGGCGGCGCCCTGTCCGACCGCGGCACCGATGCTGTTGTAGACCACGAAGTCGAGATCGGCGCCGCTGGTGGTCCAGCTGGCGCTGAGCCGCAGCTGACCGGCGGCGACCGCGGTCACCTTGTACCAGTCGCCCTCGACCGCCGGCTGGCTGCACACCGCCGCGGTCACCACCGTCGGCGTGACCATGGTGGGGAAGGTGAGGGTGCGCGCGGCCGCCGGGCCGTCGTCGGGCTCGCCGGCATCGTCGCCGGTACAGGTCGTGCCGCCGGCGACGCAGGTGCTGGTGGCGCCGTCGCACACCGGCATGCCGGCGGCGCTGCACTGAAACGAGGTCGTGCACTGCACGCACTCGTAGTTGTTGCAGATCGGCGCCCCCGCCGTGGTGCACTGCGCGCTGGTGGTGCACTCGGCAGCGCGCACGGCCAGCGTGTAGGCGCCATCGGTGAGGCTGACCGCGTCGGCGGTGTCGATGACCAGGAACACGGCACCGCCGGCCGGCGCGACGAAGTCGGCGATCTCGGCGCCCACGGTCTCGTCGACGAGCAGGAGGCACGAGCCGGTGGCGGGGCCGCCGGCGTCGCAGGTGCTGGTGACGTACACGCCCAGGTCTTCCGCGGTATCGAGCTCGACGACATACGCGGTGCCGGCGGTCAAGCCGGTCAGCGCGACCACCTGGTCGAGGCCGTACGGCCCCCAGTAGCCGCGCTCGTCGGCGCACGCGCCTTCGATGACGTCGAGGTCGTCGCCCGCGTTCAGCACCGTGCCGGTGAAGGTGGCGGGGTAGGTCGAGAGGGTGATCGCTTCGACGCCGCAGACGCCGCCGACCGGGGCGTCGGTGCCGGCATCGGGCGTGGCGCCGCCATCGTCGCCGCCGCAGGCGGCCACAGCGCAGGCAGTGGTGAGCAGGAGGTAGGCAAGGGTGCGCATAGGGGCCCACCCTATGCGAGGCGGCCTCGGTGCTCAACCACGAAATGCGCGGCATGATGGCCGCCATGCCGGCCAAGACCCTGGAGATCCAGGCCAACCAGCTCCGCTTCACCTGCGTCGAGGAGGGCAGCGGGCCGCTCGTCCTCCTGCTCCATGGCTTCCCGGACACGCCGCAGACCTGGGACGTGGCGCGGCCGGCGCTCGCCGCGGCCGGCTTCCGGGCGGTGTCGCCGTTCATGCGCGGCTACCTGCCAACCGCGATCCCGGCCCGGGACGACTACGTTACCGACACGCTGGGTCGGGACGCGCTGGCGTTGATCGAGGCGCTCGGTGAGCGGCAGGCGATCGTGGTCGGTCACGACTGGGGCGCGTCGGCGGCGTTCTCGGCCGTCGGCCTCGATCCATCGCGCATCCGTCTCCTGGTCACGCTCGCGATCCCGCACCCGGCATCGCTGCGACCGACGCCGGCGCTGATGTGGAAGGTGCGCCATTTCTTCTCGCTGCGGCGCAAGCGAGCCGCGAAATGGATCCGGGCCGCCGACCTGGCGCACGTCGACGAGCTGGTGCAGCGCTGGTCGCCGGCGTGGAGGGTGCCGCCCGGCGAGACCGACGCCGTCAAGCGCGCGTTCCGCGAACCCGGCTGCCTCGAGGCGGCGCTCGGCTACTACCGGGCCTTGCGCTTGCGGCCCTCGCCGGCGCAGCGCCGCCGCGTCGACGTGCCGGCGGTCGCGTTCGCCGGCGCGACCGACATCGTGCCGCCGTCGGCGTACGAGCGGGCGCGCTCCCGGTACACGTCGTCGTACGAGATCGTGCCCATGCCGGGCGGCCACTTCATGCACCGCGAGCATCCCGAGCAGTTCGCGCGCGAGCTGGTCCGGGTGTGCCGCGCCGCGCCGCCGTGAGCCGGCGGCCCACGGTGGCGACACCGGATCGTGGCCGTTCGGTTTCCGGACCCGGACGCGACGTCCACGGGCGACCTGGATGCTGTGCTCCATGTCCAGGACATCCCATCGCACCCATCCACTCCTGCGCGGTACCCGCTGGCGCCCGGCCCGACCCCGATCACGTGCGCTGTGGACCGCCGCGACGGCGGTCGAGATCGCCGACCTGTTCGACGACCCGTCGCTGCGCCTGCGCACCGAGGACTTCCTGCGCCGCGTCGCCCACAGCGTCGACGACGTCGACACGCTGCTGGTCTTCGACGAGGACTGCGCGCAGCTCGCCGCCACGCTCAGCCTGCGACCCGACCGGCCGGCGGGTTGCGTCTGGGACTGGATCGGTCGCTCGCTCGCCGTGCCCGGCGGTGGCCGGGCCGGCCCGTTGCACAGCTCCCCGCGGGCTGGCAGAGTGCCGCGACCGGTCCCATAGCTCAGTTGGATAGAGCGACGGTTTCCTAAACCGTAGGTCACAGGTTCGATTCCTGTTGGGATCACGGAATCACTCGGGAATCCCTGGGCACAGTCGAGGCTGCTGTGCCTGGGCACAGCGGGCACAGCGACGACCGTGTTTCTTTCCTCGGCCGACGCGGCCAGCGGCACGGGACCGTCGACCTCGATCGTCGAGGGGCCGGCCGTCGTCGTCTTGCCGTTGCTGCCGCCGCCGCGATCGGAGGTACCGCCTACCGTTGGCAACTCGACCTTGAGCTTGACCATCTCCGCGCACTGCGACGACCACGCGATCGTGGTGTACATGCGGAGCGCGTCACCGTTCCCGCTATGCGTCCAGACCTTGACGACGTGCGGCGGGATGCCGTCCTCCTGGGCCAAGGAGACGAGTTCGCGGCGCAAGTCGTGAGCGCGGCGCGAGCGGATGCCGATCGCTTGAGGCGCTCGAGCGCGTTCGTCGGGGAGCAGGACCCTCGTTCCAATCGGTCAGGAGCCGTGAGCTTGATCCACTCCCGTGAACGGTTCGGTTGCGTCGCCATCGCCGGGTCGGCCGGCGTGGCTCAGTCGCGCAGATCCTTCCCTGCGAAGACCGGGTTCACGCGCCGGATGATGCCGGCTCGGATCTCGACCGGCTTGTCGACCGCCGTCAGGTGTGGGTGCCATGCCACGATGCGATAGGCGCCCGGGGGAAGCGAGATCGAGTAGCGGCAATTGCCGCCGGTCGGGCCCACGACGATCTCGTCGGGGGCAGCGCGATAGAGCCATCCTCGCCGCTCCCTGGTTGCGGCGTCGAGGATCTCGTAGGTGGCGGCCTCGAGGGCTGAGATGTCGAGCATCGCGGGCGCGTCCTTGCGAGATGCGTCGATCGAGATGGCGAGACGAGTGCGGCCGTCCTTGACGAGCTCCCAGCTGACGGCTCGGCGGGTGAAGTTGAGCAGCTCCAGACGATCACCGGTTGCCACGGTCACGTACGATGGACACTGGGAGCCATCGCAGCTGAGGGTCCCGGTCTCGGGCCAGTTGTCGGTCTTCGCCGCGCTCGCGGTGCCTGCCACGCGAACAGGAATGGCCGAGACCACCACGTCCTCGAGCGCTGAGAACTCGGCGTCCTCCGCACCCTCCCAGTCGCGGGGATGCGCGCTTCCAGAATGCAGTGGCCGACGAGCGCTGTGTACCGGGGTTGGGCCGAGCCAGAAGGCAGTGCCGGATACCGTCCCGCTCTGTACCGCCGCGGTCGACGCGGCGGCTCCGTCGGTCGGTGCGCCGTCCACGGCTGCGTCGTTTCCAGTGCCGCCATCGATCGGCACGCGAGCTTCGTCGCGTGCCTCCGTGGTCGGGTCGCCGGCATCCACCGGATGACGGGGACCGCAGCCGGCCGCGACGGACACCGCAACGATGGCGAGGAGGCACAGCTTCATGGACGGTAGTCGTCGGGGCTGCGACCGAAGACGTGCTGGCGCAAGTGAATCGCGCGCGCGGTGTGGAGCACGGCGGTCCGGCCCGCGTTCACCGGCGATGGCAACGCTGTCCGTGAGCGAGCCGGATGAGGGGTCATGAATCACGCGCGACCAGCGCAAGCCCCCCGCGGCGTCGAACGAGCGAAGGGTGAGCTGGTGCTCGGAGGTCTCGTCGTCGATCCGCGTCGAATGACCCACGAGCGCGACCGGCCCGAGCACGTCGCCGAGCGCCGGGGAAGAACGTTCCGCCGGTCACATCGCCGGGCGCACACGTCGTGCACCCCGCGATGGGTTGCGGATCGGGCTCGTCCGTGCCGGCGATGCACCCGACGAGCACGAGCATTGCGAGCCCGGGCACGCGAGGCCGCATCACGGCTCCCAGTGGAAGCTGACCTGCATCTGGTTGCGGGTCGAGCCGACCAGGCGCGGCGTCTCGAGCGTGCCGTCCGCGACGCGCACCACGTAGAGGTCGCCGACCAGCGGCGCCTCGAGGGGGACCTCGTCCACGTAGTAGCCGAAGGCGTTGCCGGTCCGCGACCAGGTGACCCACGTGATCGGTCGGCCGTCCGGCCCCGCGAGCTCGCCCAGCAGCACCGGCGCGCTGGGGTCGCGGATGTCGAGCACCCGCAGGGTCGGCGCCGCCGCGGTCCCGGCCAGGTAGGCCAGGCGGCGCAGGTCGGGCGAGAACCAGTAGGTGCCCAGGACCACGGGCTGGACGATCCCCGCCGCGGTCACCGCGGCCGGATCACGCACGTTCTCGTGGGTCACGAGAAAGCGATCGGTCGAGTTCCCGCCCAGGAGCCACGCCACCCGGGCACCGGTCTGGCTCACGATCGGCCAGTCGACGCGGCGCATCGGCGTGCTCGGCGCGTACAGCTGGCGCGCCTGCCACGTGTCGCCGACCCGATCGGCGACCCATGCGCTCGACGAATCGACGCCGCCACCGGCGAGGACGCCGGTGAACACGATGTGGTTGCCGTCGGCGGTGGCCTTCGCCTCCGAAACGAAGCGGGGCGCGTCGGCCAGCGCGATCGGCTCGCCACAGCCACGGCGCCGCAGCTCGGGCAGCGGCGGCCCCGGCGACAGCAGCCAGGCGCCGTCGCTGCTGAACACCGGCGGGCTGCCGGCCGCGGCCGGCACGACCTCGCGGACGTCGGCCCCGACGTCGGAGATCTCCCAGTGTTGCTCGTCGAGATACCCGATCACCTGGCTGCCGGCGGGGCCCCACCAGTACGAGTCGCGCGCGATCTCGCGCGGCGCCTCGGCGTCGGCCGGCGTGACGTGGAACCCGCCGGTGCCGTCGCTGGCACTGATGCCGACGAAGCGCCCGTCTGGCGAGAACGACACGTCCCCGGGATCGCCGATGTCACTGGCCACGCGCGTCTCGCCGCCGCCGTCGGTCCGCACCACCCAGACCGTGTCGGCGGTCCGGTCGGCGGCGACCAGTCGGTCTCCCTCTGGCGACCAGACGCCTTCGCCGGCCTCGAACCACGGAAAGAACGACACCCGCGCCATGGCGCCGACGTTGCGGACGATGCCAGGTGCCGCGACGTCGATCACGCCCAGCGCGGCGGGCCCGAATTGCGTGTCGCCGAGCCGCACGGCGATCTCGCCGCCGGCCGGCGACCAGATCCCCACCAGCGACGGTCCCCACTGCGGCGCCAGCGGCCCGGGACCCGATCCGATCGCATCGAGGCGCACCGGGTCAGCGGCGGGCTGATCGAGGTCGAGCATCCACAGCTGCGGTAGATCGTTGACGGTGGTGACGTACGCCACGCGGGCTCGTCCGCCGGGCGGCGGCCGCGGTGGCGGAGCGGGATCCTCGTCGGGGCAGACGCCGCCGCCGAGTGGATTGGGGGCCGTGCAGGCAGTGCCCAGGATGGTGAACAAGGCGAAGGACAGGCGCACGCCCGCGTTCTCAGCAAGCCGCGCGCCACGACGGTCGCGACGGAAACCTGGCAGGCCGGTCACGACGGAGCAGCGCGGCAGCGCTCACATCGAGATGCGCAGGAACACGAGCTGGCCTGCCGCGGCGGTCTCGCTGCTGATCGTCAGCGCCGAACCGGTCCAGTCGAGGATCGCGTTGCCATAGGTGTTGCCGGCGCCGGCACCCGACCGGGTGCGTGGCGTCGCTGGTGGCCGCGAACCGGAACTCGCGCGTGACACCCTCGGCGGTCGCGCTCCAGTCGCCGTGGAGATCGATCGCGGTGGGGATCGAGCATATGCGCGGATGGCGCCGTCGGTGCGACTGGTATCGGGGCAGCCGTCCTGATCCTCGTACCCATCCCCTGGTCAGCGTCATGCGCGGGTCAGGCCGGCGCGACCGCCCGCAAGGCCGCGGCCAGCTCGCCGTCGTCGAGCCAGACGCCGTGGCCGGCCGGGCAGCGATCGACCGGCTGGCTGGCGAAGGTCTCGGGGGTCAGGGCGGCGGCGCAGGCCGGGCAGCTGGGGGCGACCTCGATGGCGGCCCGCGCGGTGAACACCAGGTCGTCCCCGAACAGCTGGTTGCGCATCACGCGCACCATCTCGGTGAGCCGGTATTCGGAGAGCCAGACGCCGCGACAGGACCGGCACGAGCGCCCGGCGCCCAGCGGCGCCAGCGGCCCACCGCAGCGCGGGCATCCGGGAGACGGATCGGCGTCGACCATGGCGAAAGGATCGCCAATCGAACCGCGGCTCGCAACCTTCGCTCGGCGAGAACGCCGGCCGCCACAACCGGCTTGACGCCGGCGCGCGGTTCGCGTGTCCTGCGCCCGATGTCCCGTGGTTCGCTGCTGTCCCTGCTCGCGGTCGCCGCGACGGCGTGTGGGGCCGAGCTCGACGCTGCCGACGATCTCGACCCCGGCGACGAGGCGACCAGCGCCGACGCCGAGGCCGAGGCGGCGGGGCGACTCGAGCTGCCGCGGCCGCCGCCGCTCGGTGCGCTGATCGTGACCCTGACCTTCGACGACACCTACGGCGAGCAGTTCGAGATCGCCGGTCAGCTGGCCGGGATGCCGTCGACGTTCTACGTCAACTCGCCGCGGGTCTCGGCGGCGGGCTCGATGACCGCCGCGCAGCTCGACGCCCTGGTCGCCGCCGGCCACGAGATCGGCTCGCACACGCTGAGTCATCCCCACCTGCCGCAGCTGAGCGCCGAGCAGCAGCAGGCCGAGCTGTGCGGCGACCGCGACGCGCTGGTCGCCCTCGGTCACGACCCATCGACGATCGCGTATCCGTTCGGCGATGACAGTCCGGAGGTGCGGGCGAGCGCGCGGGCCTGTGGGTTCGCCGCCGCCCGTGACGTCGGCGGGCTGCGCAACGCCGATCCGTGGGCCGCGGGCCGCGGCTACTGCGGCACCGCCGCGTCGAGCCTCGATCGCCCGGCCGCCGAGCAGCTACCGCCGGCCGATCACTTCGCGATCCGGTCGCGGGCGTCGATCCGTCGCAGCTGCACGGTCGATGACCTGCGCGACATGGTGCTCGCCGCCGCCAGCGACACCGACGAGCTCGCGCTCGCCGAGCCGCGCTGGCTGGTGCTGACGTTCCACGACTTCTGTGCCGACTGCGAGGCCTCCCTTGCCGTCGACCCGGCGCGCTTCGCGGAGCTGGTCGACTGGCTCCGCGCCCGCGGCGGTGTCATCGACGTGCGAGGCCCGGACCACGGCGTCATCGGCCGTCGCCCGCTGGTCTTCCGCACCGTCGCCGACGTGGTCGCGGCGTCGCCGCCCCCGTCGCCGGGGTAGGATCGCGAGCGATGGAGCGCTTCCTGATCGTCTGCGGGGCCGGCGCGCTCGGGTGCGGGGCTCGCTACCTGGTCTCGACCTGGGCCGCCGGGCGATCCGGCGGGTTCCCGTACGGGACGCTGATCGTCAACGTCGTGGGGTCGTTCCTGATCACGCTCGTCATCGAGCTGGCGGCGCGGATGGCCGACTTCTCGCCCAACCTACGCCTGGCGCTCACCACCGGCTTTCTCGGCGGCCTGACGACCTACTCGTCGTTCAACCACGAGTCGACGGCGCTCCTGCTCGAAGGTCAGGCGGCGCGCGGGGTCGCCAACATCGTCGCGACGTTGCTCGGCTGCCTCGCCGCCGGGTTGCTCGGGCTGGTCGTCGCGCGGCGGCTGGTCTGAGCCACCGCCCGCGCTACAGTCCGCCGATGCTCGCGCTGTTCGCCCGCACGGTACGGCCCCGCATCGTCGACGTGACCATCGCGCTGGACCGCCTGCCACCGTCGCTGTCGGGGTTCACGATCGCGCAGATCACCGACGTGCACATCGGCCCCACGGTCGGCGCCGGCTTCGTCCGCGAGGTGGTCGATCAGGTCAACGCGCTCGACGCCGACCTGATCGCCATCACCGGCGACCTCGTCGATGGCCGGGCTGCGACCTACGCGGCGGCCGCCGAACCGCTCGCCGAGTTGCGGGCGCGCCACGGCATCTTCTACGTCACCGGCAACCACGAGTACTACTGGGGCGTCGACGCCTGGCTGCCGATCTTCCGCGACCTCGGACTCCAGGTCATGCGCAATCGCCGGGTGGCGATCGAGCGCGCCGGCGCCAGCTTCGATCTCGCCGGCATCGACGATCACGAAGCACAGCGCTGGCGCGGCCACGGCCCCGACCTCGCCGCCGCCCTCGACGGCCGCGACCCCGCGCGCGCGGTGGTGCTGCTCGCCCACCAACCGCGGCAGGTCAAGGTCTCGCGGCGACTCGGCGTCGACCTGCAGCTGTCGGGACACACGCACGGCGGCCAGATCTGGCCGTGGCACGGCGCGGTCCGGATCCAGCAGGGCGGGCTGATCGCCGGCCACTACCGATTTGGCGCCACCCAGCTCTACGTGAGCCGCGGCACCGGATACTGGGGCCCGCCGGTGCGCCTCGGCGCACCGGCGGAGATCACGCGGATCGAGCTGCGCAGCAACCTGGATCGCAGCGATCCGTAGCACACCGAAAACACGAAACCGCCGGTGCGCCTTGGCACACCGGCGGAGATCACGCGATCGAGCTGCGAAGCAGCTTGAATCGCGAGGCTCTATGAGGCGGTGACTAGTAGCGGCCGCGACCGCCGCCACCACCACCACCACCGCCACCACGGCGACCACCGCCGCCGCCACCACCACCACCACCGCCGCGGGGAGCGCGCTCCTCCGCCTCGTTGACGCGCAGCGGGCGGCCGTCAACGGTCTTGCCGTTGATCTCGGCGATCGCCTTCTGGGCCTCGGCCGGCGAACCCATGGTCACGAACGCGAAGCCGCGGGGGCGGCCGGTGTCGCGGTCCATGACGACATGGACATCGGTCACTTCGCCGAGCGCGCCGAACAGATCGCGGATGGTGTCGCCGGTGGTGTTGAAGGAAAGGTTGCCTACGTAAAGTCGGGTGCTCATGGTGTCTCTTCTCTCGTCCCATCTCTGGGTGTGGTTCGCAACGACGGTCGCAGTCCCGAGATGATCGGAGAAGGCGTCGGCTCGCGCGGCTTACGAACTCGTCAGCGGGCGCAACCTAGCTTGGCGGCGTCGGCTCTGCAACTGGTGAGGCACTCGAGACGCTGGGAACGTCACGATCCGGCCGATCCGGCCGATCCGGCCGGTCCGCCCGGTCCGCCCGGTCCGGCCGATCCGCCCGGTCCGGCCGATCCGGCCCATCCGGCCGATCCTCGGCCGGCGCGTCTGCTGCCTCACCATTTTCACCAGCCTCGACACCATCTTCGCCCGCCTCACCATTCTCGCCCGGTGGGGGTAGCTCCTCGATCTCTGGTCCAACCAGCCCGCTCGCCGCGCGTGCCTCCTGACGGACCTTGCGCTCGTTGCGTCGCGCTTCCCGCTCCTTGACGCGGTCCTTCTGGTCCAACTCGCGCTGCCGCTTCGCGATCGATGATTTGCGATTGGTCGACATCTCGCTCCGTAGAAAAGAGAAGGTTCATAGCACGATCCAGACGGCAAGGGCGACGCAGGCCACGAGCCCGAACCCCGCCACCGCACGCGGATATCGGCGATCGGCGGCCGGCAGTCGCAACGCCGCGAGATTGGTGATGGCGTAGTAGAGCAGCACCGTGAACGCGCTCACCGTCCACGTCAGCTTCACGTCGCCGGCGAGGACCAGCGCGGCAACACCGCCGCCAACCACGAGCACGGCGGCCCGCGGCGACGTGCCGCGCTCATCGATGGTCGCCAGCGCACGGGGGAGATCTGCACGACGCGCCATCGCCATCACCACGCGCGACAGACCGAGGAGCAGGTTGAGGATCACGCCCAGCATGGCGGTGATCGCCGCCACGCCGATCAGCCAGTGCAGGTGCGGAACCGCCGTGGCGCGCGCCACCGCCTCGAGCGGCGCGCCCGAGATCCGGGTCACCTCGGCGAGACCACCGGCGCCGAGCGTTGCCACCGCGACCGAGGTGACGGCCAGGTAGAGGAGCAACGAGGCGGCCAGCGTGATGATGATGGCGCGCGGGATCGTGACGCTGGGCGCGCGGACCTCCTCGCCGAGCGTGGCGATGCGGCCGTAGCCGGCGAACGCGACGAAGACCAGGGCGGTGGCGTGGAGCAGGTCGGCGAGGTCGTCGCCATCGCGCAGCGATGGCCGCAGCCGATCGGCGTGGTCGGCGAGGCTTGGTGACGCCGCCACCACCAGCGCCAGCAGGCTGACCAGCGTGATCGAGACGACGATCGCGTTGCTGCGGCTGGAGCGACGGATGCCGCTGGCGACCACCGCGGTGATGGCGGCGACCGCGGCCAGCGCGACGGCGGTCCGGGGCAGGCGGCCGGCGTCGGCGCCGGCGGCGCTGAGGACGTAGCCGGCGAAGCCGAGCGCGGCGGTCGCCGCCGAGGCCGACTTGGCGCTCAGGAAGGTCCAGCCGGCGGCCAGCGCGAACCGGCGGCCGAGGTATCGATGGGCGTATTCGTAGGTGCCGCCGCTGGTCGGGTGCGCGGCGGCGAGCTGCGCCGCTGACAGGCCGTTGGCCGTCGCCAGCACCGCGGCGAGGGCGACCGCGACCAGGATCGAGGATCCGGCGATCCCGGCGGCGATTCCGAGTGCCACGAAGACCCCGGTGCCGACGATCGACCCCAGGCCGAGCAACACGGCGCCCGGTAGGTCGACGACCCGCGCCAGCCGGACCGGGCCGCCCGGCGGTGAGCTCATCCGCGGTCGCCCCGGCGCGCGGCACGCCAGCGACGCCGACGCGGGAGCAGGGCGGCGATCACGAAAGCGACGGCGACGGCACTGGCGGACGGATCGGCCGCCGCCGTGCCGCAACAACCGCCGCCGCCACCGGGGCCAGGTTCCCCGCCGTCGTCGCCCGGGCCGGCGTCGCCGCCGCCGGTGGCGAGCTCGACGGAGCAGGCCTGGTTGCCGGCGGCGTCGGTCGCGCACACCTGATAGGTGTAGGCCCCCGGCGCCGGCAGGTCGCCGCGCCACAGGAACTCGCCGTACCAGGTCATCGGCGCCTCGCCGCTGGCGTCGCCGCGGTAGCGCAGCACCACGGCCACCAGGTCGAGGCCGCCGGTCGGACTCTTCCGATCGTGGACCCGGACCCGCACGGTGCGGTCACCGCGACCGAGCTGGGCCACCGCGCCGAGGTGGGGTGGGCGGGTGTCGGCGGCGATCTGATCGGTGGCGCGGTAGACCAGGTCGGGGAACGCCACCTCGCCCTGACCGTCGACGACGTCGGGGCGGCGATCGCCATCGAGATCGCCGACCGCGATCCCGAGCGTCCCCGGCGACGCGCCGGGCAGGGCGCCGGCGACCAGCGTCATGACGCCGCTGCCGTCGTTGGCGAGCAGCCGGTCGGGGCCGCTCAGCGACCCGACGACCAGGTCGGCGTCGCCGTCGTCGTCGACGTCGACGAACGCGACCATGTTGTCGTCTTCGGGCGGGTTGGCGCCGCCGGCCAGGTGGGTGGCGGTGACGTCGACGAAGCGGCCGCCGTCGTTGCGAAACAGGTGGTCGCGGCCGCCGGCGCCATCGTTGATGGTCGCCAGGTCGAGATCGCCGTCGCCGTCGAGGTCCATGACCTCGGTCTCGTAGTTGTTGGCGAACTGCGGCAGCGCGGCGGTGCTGTCATCGGTGAAGTGGCCGGCGCCGTCGTTGCGGAGCAAGAAGCTGCCGGTGCCGAGCTTGGACGCGATCAGCAGATCGAGGTCGAGGTCGTCGTCGACATCGACGAAGTCCAGCTCCCACGACCAGCGCACCGCGATGGCCGGGATGGCGGTGGCGGTGGCGTCGGTGAAGCCGCCCGCGCCATCGTTGAGGTACAGGCGCGGCGGAGCGCCGACGGTGAGCGCCGCGGCGCCCCAGTCGGCCAGCGCCAGATCGAGGTCGCCGTCGCCATCGACGTCGCCGAAGTCGGCGTCGCCGACCCGCGGCACGGCGACCGGCAGGGCGGTGGCCGAGACGTCGGTCCAGCCGCCGCTGTCGCGGCGGTACAGCCGGCTGGCATCGCCGTAGGTGTTGCCGACGAAGACGTCGAGGTCGCCGTCGCCATCGACGTCGCGGGCCTTGATGACGCGGGCGTGGCCGGTGGCGGCGCCGAAGACCTGGGCCGTGATCTCCTCGAAGTACGGCGGCGCGGCGGTCCAGGCCGCCCGATTGCGGAACACCCGCGACGCCTCGGCCGCGCCGGGCGTGGAGTAGCCACGGCCGTTGGCGAGCAAGATGTCGAGCCAGCCATCGCCGTCGACGTCGGCGAGCTCGACCTTGTTGGTCCACTCGGCGGTGGTCCCGATCGTGACCGCGGTGTCGTCGCGCCAGCGCTGGGCGTGGGCCATCGGCACGGCCATCAGGAGGAACGCGACGGCGGTGGCGGGTGGGACGGCGCGCACGGGCCGTGGATATCACGGCGTCACGCGGCCGCACCTGGTTCGCCGGCGCCGGTTCGTGACCAGGCCGCGGCCGGGTCAGGCCGGGGTGAACTTGGCCCGCGCCGGCAGCAGGAACTTCATCAGCGCCAGCTCGGCCGGGGTGCGGCGCTTGGTGTAGGTCCGCGACTCGACGACGAACCAGGTGTGGTCGTCATCGGTGATCTCGGCCGCGGTGGCGGCGATCCGGATGGTGCGGCTGTCGACGCCGGACTCGACCAGCAACCCGCGCAGCCGCTCGACCTTGGCGGCCAGCGCGACCTCGGCGAACTGGGGGCCGACCTTCGCCGTGACATCGACCGCCGGCGAGCCGGCGTAGACGTGGTTGGCTTCCATGTCGCGGGTGATGACGCTGCCCACCATCGCCATCGCGCGGTCGTGCGCGACCACCGGCGACACGATGCAGTGGCCCACGAACCACACGTCCTTGCCGATGGTCAGCGGCTTGTGGCCCAGGAAGCGGCAGCCCTCGAGCGCGTCGCCAAACTTGATGTGGGTCCACAGCTGCGAGTGGGCGCCGACGCCGCAGTTGTCACCGATCGTCGCGCCCCCGATCGAGTCGACGATGGAGTACTGGCCGATCCAGGCGTTGTGGCCGATCGTGCACGGCAGCTCACCGTGCACGTTGGTGTGATGGTGGAGCTTGCCGTGATCGCCGAGGCGGAAGTCGGTGCAGCGAATCTGCACGCTCTCGCCGATGTAGCAGTGGTCGCCGAGCTCGATCCGACGGGCGCGGCCGCCATCGGGGCCGCACAGCACGGCGCTGGGGTGGATCACCGTGCCGGCGCCGATGATCAGCTCGTCGGCGTCGATCGAGGCCTGGGGCATGGCGCGACGATACTACGGGGTTCGCTTCGGTTTCTTCCTGGCCGGCTTGGCCGGGTCCCGGGTGTGAGGACGTGCGCGCGCTCCCTGGTGGCCTTACCATCAGGGCGTGACCGCCAGCGCCAAGGATGGCATCGCCCGGGATCCCACGGTCCTCGATGGGCGCACACCGACCGACGTCGGCGCTGGGACCGACGAGCTGGAGGCCGGGCGTGCCGCCGGCGAGTACCTCGTGGACCGCCGGCTCGGCGGCGGCGCCATGGGCGACGTCTACGCCGGCCACCACCCGGTGATCGGCAAGAAGGTCGCGATCAAGGTGATCAAGCGCGAGCTGGCCAGCCGCGCGGACGCTGCCGAGCGCTTCCTCCGCGAGGCTCGGGCCGTGAACCAGATCGACCACCCCAACGTGGTCGACGTGTTCGCGCTCGGCCGCCTCGACGACGGCCGGCTCTACCTGGTGATGGATCTGCTCGACGGCGAGTCGCTGCGCGCCCGGGTCGCCCGCGGCGCGGTGGCGCCCGAGATCGCGCTCTCCATCCTGACCCAGATCGCCGCCGCGCTCGACGCCGCCCACGGCCGGGGCGTCATCCACCGCGACCTCAAGCCCGACAACATCATGCTCACCGGGCCGGCGTCGCGGCCGACCGCCCATGTCCTCGACTTCGGCATCGCCAAGCTGCTGGCCGAGGCCGCCGGTGAGCGGGTCATCGAGACGTTGACCGGGCAGGGCACCTGGCTCGGCACGCCGGCGTACATGGCGCCCGAGCAATGGAGCGCCGATGGCGCCACGTCGGCGTCGGACCGCTACGCGCTCGGCATCGTGGCGTTCGAGCTGCTCACCGGCAAGCCGCCGTTCGCGGCCACCACGCTGCCCGGCATGATGGAGCAACACTTCCGCGCCAGCGTGCCGTCGGTGACGTCGAGCGGCACCGGCCTGCACCCCGGCTTCGATCGCGCCTTCGGGCGCGCGCTGGCGAAGGAGCCCGGCGACCGACCACCGACCGCGGCGGCGCTGATCGCGCTGCTCGAGGCCGCGCTCGGCGGCCGGCTGAAGCCGGCGCTGGCCGGGCCGCGCTGGAGTCGTGGCGCGCTGGCGGCCGGCGCCGCCGGGCTGGCCGTGATGGTGGCCGGCGGCGTGATCGTGATCGGCGGGATCGGTCGCCAGCCGGCGCCGCGCTCGCTGGCCGGCGCGGCCAGCACCGCCGGGCGCGGCGCGGTGATCCAGATCTCGACCAGCCCGGCCGGTGCGCGGGTGCGGCGTGGCAGCGCCGATCTGGGGGTGACGCCGCACGTGATCGACGACGTGGCGGCCGGTGATCTCGTCGAGCTGACGCTGTCGAAGCCGGGCTACGGCGCCGTCAAACGCACGGTCACCGCGGTGGCCGGCGAGCCGGTGCGGGTCGAGGTCGCGCTGGCGCTGGTGGCGGGCTTCGAAGGGGTGTGGTCGCTGCCCGACGGCGCGCTGCGCCAGTTCGAGCGCCGCGGCGATCAGGTCGCCGGCTTCAAGCTGAGCTCGGCGACCGGCCCGCGCGCGTTCCTGCGCATGTTCGAGTTCGTGCCGACCACCGACAGCGGGGTGGCGTTCGTCGCCACCGAGCCCCACGTCGACGAGCGCGCCGCCGACGAGCCGTCGTGCAACATCCCGCTGCGCGCCGAGTACAGCTACCACCCGGCCGACGACTCCCTCGAGCTGCGCAAGGAGCAGGCCCAGTACGAGCTGGTCGGCGGCCATTGCGTGATGCAGGCGACCGCGTGGTCGGAGACCCGCGCGCTGGCGCGGATCGCCGGGGCGTCCCCCGACGCGGTGTGGGCGGAGTCGAGCGCCGGGGCGGCGGTGCCGCAGCTCGACGCCGAGCCGCCGCCGCCGCTCGACAAGGGCGCTCCGTTCGGTGACGAGCAGCGCGCCAAGAAGCCGAACCTGCCGGCGAAGGTGCCGAACAAGAAGCAGGCTCCTATCCCTGATCAGTTGCAGAACGCGCCGCCGCCGCCGCAGAAGGCGCCGCCGCAGCAGAAGGCGCCGCCGCCGGTGAAGGGCGCCCAGCTCGTGCCGCCGGGCGACGCCGCCGCGCACCAGAGCGCGCAGGCGGCGCAGGCGGCGGGTTCGCCCGGGAAATGATGTAGGATCATTTCGGTGTCACCCGTCGACGACGCCGCCGCGCAGCGCGAGCTGACCACCACGCTCGAGCGCTTCCGCGCTGATGCGCGGATCGCGCTCGGCCTGCGCGCGACCGACGACGCCACCGCCGCACGCCGGGTCTTCATGGGGCTGTGCAAGATCTATCATCCGGCCAAGTTCGCGCGCTTCGCCCCGGCGACCGTGCGGCTCTCCAACGAGGTCTTCCTCGCCATCCGCCGCGCCTACGAGAGCGTCGCGGCCGCGTCCCCGGCGCCGCCGCGCGCCGTGGGTTCGGCACCACCGCCGAACGGGCGGGCCGCCACCGCCTCGAACCCGCCCGCCGCCCGCCTGCCGACCGCCCCGGCAGCCGCCGAGCGTCCGACCGGCACCCTGCCGCGCGGGCTGCGCTCGACGCCGCCGGCCGGCGTGCCGGTGATCCCGCGGCCGCCGGCCTCGCGGCCCGCCACCCCGCGGCCGGCGACCCCGACGATCGGACGCGCCGCGCCACCGGCACCGACGCCGGTCGCAGCACCGGCGGCGCCACCGTCGCCGGCCCGCGCGCCGACGTCGTTCGACCAGGCGCTCGAGCTCGCCCGCGCCGAACGATGGAGCGAGGCGCGGACGGCGTTCGCCACCCTCGCGACCCAGAACCCGGGCGACCTCCGTTACCGCGGCTACCTGCACTACGCTCGCGGCTGGGAGGCGTTCGGGCTCGGCAAGATCGGCGAGGCGAGGGCGGAGTGGCAGCGATCGCTGGCCTGCGATCCCGGCAACGGCCTGGCCAAGTGGGCGCTCGAGTCGACGGCCGCGGCCAGGTAGCCGGCGCCCGGCGACCCTCGAAAACAGGCGCGCTCGGCGTCGAGATGTTATCGTGACCCGCGATCATGCTCGACCGCGGCGCCCCGCTCGACAGCGTGGCACTGGCCGGCGCCGTCCCGGGCGCGAAGCCGCAGCCCGAGGAGGACGGCCGCACGTCCGGGATCATCGTCATCCCGATCGATGACGATCCCGGCGGCGACGATTATTCG
>CANKMW010000017.1 GCA_947483555.1 Myxococcales bacterium | reverse complement strand
TCCCATCGCCAGCGCGCCGTCCGCAGCGCGGTCAACCGACTCCGCAGCCTCGGCCTCGAGATCGATCCCTCGCAACTCCGGCCTGTTAGCGATGCCGTTCGTTAGGAGCCGGACCGAGCGCAAGCGAGGTCCGTGTCGAAGGACGGACTCCGTCGACATGGGCCCTTCGACTCGGCCGCTGCGCTGCCTCGCTCAGGGCCAACGGATTCCCACCGTCGTGGAACGTCGCGAAATCAGATCCGTTCCAGCTCGCTCGTGGCTAGAAGACCTGCTTGCGCTTGCTCGACGACAGGATGCCGAGCTGCTCGCGGTACTTGGCGACCGTACGGCGAGCGATGTCGATGCCGCCCTTCTTGAGCATCTCGACGATCTTCTGATCCGAGTGGGGACGCTTGACGTCCTCGGCGCCGACCAGCTCCTTGATCTTCGACTTGACCGCCTGCGACGCCACGTCCTCGCCGTTGGTGCGCGAGATGCCCGAGTTGAAGAAGAACTTCAGCTCGAAGATGCCCTGTGGCGTGTGGACGTACTTGTTGGTGGTCACCCGCGACACGGTCGACTCGTGCATGCCGATGTCCTCGGCGATGTCACGCAGGATCAGCGGCTTCAGGCACGAGATGCCCTTGTCGAAGAACTCGCGCTGGAACTTCAGGATCGACTCGGCGACCTTGATGATCGTGCGCTGCCGCTGCTGGATGGAGCGGATCAGCCATTGCGCCGAGCGCAGCTTGTCCTGGACGTAGTCCTTGGAGGCGTTGCCCTTCGCCATCGCCGACCGATAGAAGTTGGACAGCTTGAGCTTGGGCAGACCGTCATCGTTGGGCACCACGAAGAACTTGTCGCCGACCTTGTGGATGTAGACGTCGGGCGTGATGTAGTGCGCGTCGTCCGACGCGTATTGCCGACCCGGCCGCGGATCGAACTCCATGATCACCTTGGCGGCCTCGTAGATCTCGTCGAGCGGCTGCTTCAGGTCGCGGGCGATGGCCTGGTAGTTCTTCTTCTCGAGGTTGCCGAGGTGCGAGCGGATCATCTTCACGCACAGGTCATCGTCCTGACCGGCGTGGATGCACTGGATCAACATGCACTCGGCCAGGCTGCGGGCGGCGATGCCGACCGGATCGAAGCTCTGGATCTTCTCCAGCACGATCTCGACCTGCTCCTCGGTCATGCCCTCATCGGCCGCCAGCTCCGAGACCGTGGGCTCCTTGAAGTAGCCTTCGGTATCGATGTTGCCGACGATGATGAGGCCGATCTCCTTCTCGCGATCGGTGAGGTCCGACAGCTTCAGCTGCCAGGCCAGGTGGTCATGCAGCGATGGCGGCCGGGTCAGCGTCTGCTCGAGCGAGGGCATCTCCTCGCTGTCGCCGCGATAGGCCGGCATCGGCGGGCCCATCGTGTAGTTGTCGAGGTAGTTCTCCCAGTCGATCTCACCGACCGCGGACTGGTCGGCCTTGACCTCGGACTGATTGGCGTTCTCGATCTGGGGCTGATCCAGCGGGATCTCGGTGTTGCCGATCCGCTCGGACAGCAGGGTCGCGTCGGCGTCGCTGCCTAGCAACTCGCGGTCCTTGCCGCTCTCCTGGGCGGTCTCGAACTCGTCTTCCAGGATCGGGTTCTCCAGCATCTCGTCGTGGACCATGTCCGCGAGTTCCATGCGGGAGAGCTGCAGCAGCTTGATCGCCTGCTGCAGCTGGGGGGTCATCACGAGCTGTTGCGAAAGCCGCAGCTCCTGGCGCATCTCCATGCCCATCAGGAATCTCCTTGATGTTCGTGCAGTTGAGCCATCTGATTGCCAGATCGCTGACGACGCGCACAATTGGCACGTCTCGTGTATCTGGACGATAACCCACCAACCCCTGGTTGTAAAGGCCTTGCGACGACCGATGGCCTGAAGTTTGCTTTGCCCGGTCTTACCGGCGGCCCAGGCTCAGCCGAAGCAAGCGCCACGCCCACGGTGCAGCAGCCGCCACGATGAGGGTCGTCGCGACGGCTGCGCCGATGAGCAAGTGTGGTGCCACCCGTGCCGCAGCCGGAGCCGACACCTGGACGTACTCGCCGCTGACCATCGACCATGCGACCGGCGCATGGGCCAGCAACACCGCGGCCAGCGCCCCGCCGGCGACCGTGGCGATCAGCGCCGCGATCGCCCGGCCGGCCAGCAAGAGGAGCCCGACCAGCGCCATGCCGGCGATGCCAGCCGGCAGCCAGGGCGGCACCGGCTGGTGCGCGGCGATGAGGTGAAAGCGGACGTAGTAGAGCATCGCCAGCGTGATCGCGACGCCGTGGACCAGGACCGCCAGGTGGCGGCGGTCGGCGGTCGAGAGCTCGCGCCAGAAGTTCGGCCCAACGATCGCTTCGGGGCCCGGCTCCGGTCTGACGCGAAGTCGCGTCAGCCGGTGGGGCCCAACGATGGCTTCGGGGCCCGGCTCCGGTCTGACGCGAAGTCGCGTCAGCCGGTGGGGCCACCGGCCGCGCGCGGGCGCGTCGTCGAACGCTGCCACCAGCGCACGCCCGCCGAGCACGAGCGCGGCGCCCAGGAAGTACGCGATCGAGAGCAACTCGTGCGGCGCACCACCGCTGCGCCAGGCGTAGGTCGCGTGCAGCGCCGCGGCGGCGACGACGACCGCGGTGGCGAACACGCGGGTCGCGAAGAAGCGGGTGGCGAAGCCGACCGCCACGGCGGCGAACGCGACCAGGTTTCCGACGTCGCCGCTGCCGTGGCGCCGCCACGAGTCGATCGCGGTGGCCGCGGCGACGCCGATGATCAGGAGCTCACGTGGCGTGCGCCGGAGCCCGGGAACGGTCAGGTCGACGAACCGGAGTGCCCTCATCCAGCGATCAACGCACGACCGCTGCCGAAGATTGCCAGGCCGTGACCCCACCGCCTGACGCATACGCGTCAGCGCGGAGCCGGGCCCCGAAGCCATCGGTGGGACCATGCCACACCGGGTGTGGTGCGAACCGGTGGTGACGATCCATGGATGCGCGTGCCCCGCACGGCCCCGCCGCGCGAGCAGCGGCCCCGCGCAACCCCACCTCCGGGCACGCCACCTGCATCGTCAGCTCGCATGTCACGCTCTTCCCTCCCCACCGCTGCCACGCTGCGCCGCACCCTGCCCGGCCTTGCCCTGTCGTGCCTGGGCGCGGCGCTCGCCACCGGCTGCCTCGATGACGATCGGACGATCATCGAGACCGCCGGTGGCGAGGACTCGCCGCTGTCACAGGTCGCGGTGGCGGAACCGGCGACGTCGGCCCTGCCCCCCAAGCCGGCGCTCGCTCGATTCGCCACCGCGACCGGTGCCATGCGCCGCCGCGCCCTCGACGCCGCGCTCGGCAAGGACGTCAGCGACCTCTACCTGGACGCGGTCGGCGCCGCCCTGGCGCCCACCGCGTGCCCCGGCTCGGGCCGCCGCGGCAACCTGGTGTACAGCACGCCCGATTGCGTCGACGCCGGCGGCGTGCATCGCAGCGGCCGGTTGCTGGCCCGGTTCGGCGGCGACGCCGGACCGCTGGTGATCGAGCTCGAGCGCTGGAGCGCCGACGCCGCCGACGCGCTCCTCGACACCGTCTACAACGGCACCGTCACCGTCCACCCCGACGGCCGCGTCGACGCCAACCTCGAGGTGTTCGCCGGCGGCGTCATGAGCCACACCTTCGCGAGCTGGCGCCACAGCCACGACCACGTGCGCGCGGACGCCGGCTCGTGGGTGATCATCCGTGACCTCGGCATCGCCGACATCCTCGGCGCCTGGCGGTTGCCGGCCGGGTCCGACGAGGCGCCGAGCGGCACCCTCGAGCTCGATGGCGCCGACACCCTGGGGCTCGACTTCGATCGTGCCGAGTCCGATTGCGCGCCGATCGTCCTCGACGGCGAGGTGGTCGGCAAGCGCTGCGGCGTCGAGGAGCTGTCCAACCAGCTCGCCCACCCCGACTGCGCGCTGGCCACCTGCGCCGACTGACGGCCGGTTCACCGCCTCACGACCGCTGCGGCGACTTCTTGTCCTGGGCCTCGAGCATGGCGCGCACGAAGCGCGCGAACAGCGGGTGCGGGGCGCCCGGGCGCGACTTGAACTCGGGGTGGAACTGGCAGGCCACGAAGTACGGATGCCAGGGCAGCTCGATCATCTCGACCAGGCGGCCGTCGGGCGACAGCCCCGACAGCACCATGCCGGCGCGCTCGAGCTGCTCGCGGTACGCGTTGTTGACCTCCCAGCGGTGGCGGTGGCGCTCGGAGATGTCGAGCTGGCCGTACGCCTCGGCGGCCTTGGTGCCGGCCTTGAGGGTGCACGGGTAGGCGCCCAGCCGCATCGTGGCGCCCTTGTCGGTGATGCCGCGCTGGTCGGGCATGAGGTCGACCACCGGGTGCGCGGTCTTGTCGTCGATCTCGCTGGAGTTGGCGCGCTCGAGGTTGCAGACGTGGCGCGCGAACTCGACCACCGCCATCTGCAGCCCGAAGCAGATGCCGAAGAACGGCAGCCGTTGCTCGCGGGCCAGGCGGACCGCGGCGATCTTGCCCTCGGTGCCGCGGGCGCCGAAGCCGGGGGCGACCAGCACGCCGTCGACGTCGGCGAGCAGCGCCGCCGCGCCCTGCTGCTCGATGTGCTCGCTGTCGATGTGGCGGATCTCGACCCGGGTGTCGTTGGCGATGCCGCCATGGAGCAGGGCCTCGTTGAGGCTCTTGTAGCTCTCGACCAGCTGCACGTACTTGCCGACGAAGCCGACCGTGACCTTGCGCTTGGGCTTGATGATCTTGTCGGCGATCTGCTCCCAGCCGGCGAGCGAGGCGCTGCGCGACCAGATGTTGAGCAGCTTGGACAGCGTGCTGTCGAGGCCCTGGCTCTCGAGCAGCAGCGGCAGCCGATAGACGGTGTCGACGTCGATCGACTGGAAGACCGCGTCCTGGGCGACGTTGCAGAACATCGCCGTCTTCTTGATCAGGTCGGGCTCGAGCCGGCGATCGGTGCGCAGGACCAGGAGGTCGGCCTGGATGCCGATCTCGCGCAGCTTCTGCACCGAGTGCTGGGTCGGCTTGGTCTTGAGCTCACCGGCGGCCGCGATGTACGGCACCAGCGTCAGGTGCACCGAGACCGAGTTCTGGGCCCCCAGCTCGACCCGCAGCTGGCGCACGGCCTCGAGGAACGGCAACGACTCGATGTCGCCGACCGTGCCGCCGACCTCGACGATCAGCAGGTCGAGCCCCTCGGCGCAGCGCAGGATGCGTTCCTTGATCTCGTCGGTGATGTGGGGGATGACCTGCACCGTCGAGCCCAGGTATTCGCCGCGCCGCTCCTTACCGATCACCGTCGAGTACACCTGGCCGGTGGTGATGTTGTTGAGCTTCGACATCGTGGTCGAGACGAAGCGCTCGTAGTGGCCGAGATCGAGATCGGTCTCGGCGCCGTCGTCGGTGACGAAGACCTCGCCGTGCTGGACCGGGTTCATGGTGCCGGGGTCGACGTTGATGTACGGGTCGAGCTTCATGTTCGCGACCTTGAGGCCGCGGTTCTCCATGAGCGCGCCGATCGAGGCCGCCAGCAGGCCCTTGCCCAGCGAGGACACCACGCCGCCGGTGACGAACACGAACTTGGTCTGGTTGGCCATGGTGCGCGGCCGTTCTACCGAGCCAGGTGACGGTTGGCAATCGCCGAGGCGACTGGTCGCACTTGATCAGCGCTGACGTCGGTTTGCCATTGATCGGGAGGCGCGCGGGCGTATGCTCGATCCTCCCGCTACCGGATCCTGCCGCTCGACAACGTGAGGGACCTGGTTATGCTGCGGGCGCGTGACCAGCCCCCTGCTCCAGCTCCGTGGTGTCACCAAGTCGTACTACGGGCAGAAGGTCCTGGCCGACGTCTCGTTCGAGATCGCCCCTGGCGAGGTGTTCGGATACATCGGTCCCAACGGGGCCGGCAAGTCGACGACCCTCAAGATCCTGGCCGGCCTGATCACGACCTTCGACGGCGAGGTCCGGATCGCCGGCGCCGACGTGAAGAAGGAGCGGACGCGCGCCCACGCGCTGATCGGCTTCATGCCGCAGTCGTGCGGCTTCCAGAACTGGCGCACCGTCGAGTCGGCGCTCGACACGCTCGGCGACCTGAGCGGCGTGCCCGCCGAGGTCCGCGCCCGGCGGATCCCGGCCTTGCTCGAGCGCTTCGACCTGCTCGCGGCCCGCACCAAGAAGGTCAAGGAGCTGTCGGGCGGCATGACCCAGAAGCTGGGCCTCATCCAGGCCCTCCTCCACGAGCCCCGGCTGCTGGTGCTCGACGAGCCGCTCGAGGGGCTCGACCCGCCCAGCCGGCAGATGCTCAAGGACGTCATCCGCGAGCGCCAGCAGGCCGGCACCACGGTCCTGTTCTCGTCGCACATCCTGTCCGACGTCGAGCACATCGCCGACCGGGTCGGGATCCTCAACCGCGGCCAGGTCGCGACCACCGGCTCGATCCGCGACCTGACCAGCGCGTTCGGGTTGCCGACCGAGATCGACGTCTGGTTCTCGACCGCGCCCGCCGACACCGGGTTCCTGTCCGACCCTGGCCTCGGTGTCGCCGACCAGCCCAAGCCGGATCAGTGGCGCCTGGTGCTGACCGCCGGCGCCGACGCCGATGCCATCATCCACACCATCGTCGAGCGCACGCTCGCCGGCGGCGGTCGGCTGCGCAAGATCGGCGTCGCCGAGCCGGCGCTCGACGACCTGTTCGCCCGTTACATCCTGGAGAGCAACCGTGGCAACTAGCCCGACCCTGCGGCTGGTCCGCGACGAGCTGTACGGCTTCGCCAGGTCCAAGGTGATGCTGGTGCTGTGGGTCATCCTGCCGGCGATCGCGATCGTCGGCTACCTGCTGTTCAAGGACAACGCCCAGCTCAATGGCGGCCTGGGCGAAGACCACCAGCTGAGCGCCAACACGTTCATGTCGCTGATCCTGTCGAGCCTGTCGGGCACGATCGCGGCGCTCATGGTCGCGGTCGACATCGTCAGCGAGCGCCAGCGCAAGGTCTACGAGCTGTACGTGATCCGACCGATCCGGCGCGAGGCCATCATCTGGGCCAAGTTCATCGCGGTCTTCCTGTGCGTCACGATCGCGTGCGTGGTGTCGATCGCCCTCGGCATCGCGGTCGACACGGTGCGCGGCGATCCGTTCAACGCCACGATCGCCTTCGACGCCTTGAAGGCCCTGTCGCAGCTGACCTGTGTCGTCGGCCTGTCGGCGGCGGTCGGGGTGCTGTTCGGCGTGATCTCGCGAACCATCGTGGTCGCGGTGCTGCTCATCCTCTACGGCGGCCAGAACCTGACCATCGTCCCCATGATCCCGACCTACTTCGGCGTGCTCCCGGACCAGTTCTGGGTCTTCCAGCTGGTCTCGGTGCTGATGATCGTCGCGCTGACCTGGCTCGCGATGGTGATCTTCCGCCGCTCGCAGTTCTGAAGCAGCCTCGACGTGGGGCCACAGCCCCGACGACATCGCTACAGCTTCGGGCCGCGACCGCGGCGAGCGCCCCAGACCGTTTCGATCACGACCTCTCCGGCGGCTTCGTCGACCGTGTAATAGACATGCTGCTCGGTCTTTCGCATCAGGATGCGCCAGACGGGCTCACCCGCGATCTGTCCGTGCTGCTGCCGCACCTTCGGTGCGCGCAAGATCCGCTCAAAGCTCGCCTCGAGCTCTTGTTTGAAGAGGTCTGGGGCGTCGAGACGCTCGCTGCGCCACCACTCATCCTGCTTGCGTATTCGTGCGCGCGCGCGGCCGGAGATCCGGACCTTCACCGCCGAGCGCCTAGCTCCGCGAGCACGTCGGCAGCAGAATATGTCGGCGCGCCCGCTCTGCGTTCGGCGATCGACGCGGCGATCTCCTCGCGCACGGCCGCGCGCTCTGTGTCGTCGAGCTCATCCCAGTGGTCGGCGATCTCGAGCGGTACCACGCTGCCTTCCGACAAGTCCGTCGGCTCGTCGAGGACGAGCCGGCCATTCTTCACGTGTGCCTTCAGCGCCGCCATCTCGGCGAGAGTACCGCGTCTCTGGCTCATCCGCACCCGTCGTTGCGCGACCACGGCTCATCTGGCAGCGCGGGCGCGCTGCTCCGCCCGGTTCATTGCCAGCACCAGCGGCCGATCGCCGGCCTGGGCGGCGACGAAGTCCTGGCGGTCGCGCAAGCCGCGCCAGCGGCGAGCGATCAGGATCTGAGCCAGCGCGCCGCCGAGGTTGTCGCCGGGACCGGGCAGGATCAGCACGTCGGGGCCGAGTTCACCGACCGCGGTCGCGATGGCGCGCTCGAGATCGAACGAGTCGACGATCTGCGGGCCCAGGGTGTAGTCCCACAGCACGCGGGGGTCCGCCCACGGCCGATGGACCCCGGCGTCGCCGCCGATCAGCGTCACCGCGGGCGAGCCGATGACCAGGTCGGCGAGGTCGGCGCGAGCGCGGGCGGCGGTGGCCGCCATCAGCGGGGTGTGGAAGGCGGAGTGGAGGCGGAGCTGCAGCGGATAGGAGACCCCGCCGCGCTCGAGCGCCGGCAGTGCCTGGCGCGCGAGCTCGAGACCGGCGGCGTCGGTGCCGAGGACGACGGCGCCGCCGAGCCGGATCGAGAGATGGACGCCCGGCCGGGTCAGCGCGTCGTCGACCGCGGCGCGTAGCACCGGTGCCGGGCGCCAGTCGTCGTCGACGATCGGGTAGACCAGCTGGTGGCCGATGACGTGGTCGGCCTGATAGTGACCGAGGGTCTCGACCAGGCGGGCGGCGGCGAGCAGCTCGAGCGCACCGCAGACATGGAGCGCGGTGTAGAAGCCCATCGAGTTGCCGGTGACGCCGATCACGTCGACCTTGGCCGGATCGATCGCCGCGACATCGATCGCCGTGCTCGCGAAGGTCAGGAGCGACGCGTGCTCACCGGCGACGTGGAGCCGGGGCTGGTAGTCCGCCGCGCCGTCCAGCTCCGAGATCGTGGGTCGGCCGAGCCCGGCCCGGAAGGCGTCGAGCGTGGCGAGGATCGGATCGCCCGCTGGCAACCCGCCGAGCTGCGCCCGCCCGTACGAGCCGCGACCGGGGCAGACGATCACGGCGCGCAGGCGAACGGTCATGGCGCGACCGTGGCCAGCGGTCGCCGGCCGCACATCGCGAGCGCGGCGCGCTCGATGTCGGCTTCCGAGACCAGCACGTGCTTGGCGGCGGCGCCCAGCGGGATGAAGGTGTCGTGGGCCGCGACCCGCTCGATCGATCCCTGAAAGCCGCGATCGACGAGCGCTGCGATCACCGCCTCCGACACCCCGCCGGATCGCCGGGTCTCGTCGACGACGAGGACCCGGCCGACCGCCTCCGCCTCGCGCACCAGGTCGTCGACCGGCAGCGGCGCCAGCCAGCGCAGGTCGAGGACCCGGCTAGCCAGGCCGTGATCGCGCTCCAGCCGGCGGGCGACCCGCAGGCTCATCCACAGCCCGTTGGCGAACGACACGATCAGGAGATCCTTGCCATCGCCGTGGCGGCGGGCGGCGCCGAGCGCGACGTGGGCGGCGTGGGGATCGAAGGCCGAGGTCCACAGCCCGTCACCGGGGTCGTGAAGGTCGCGGGTCATGTAGAGCGCGATCGGTTCCACGAACACGCACACCGAACCCTGGGTCCGTGCCGCCGCGACGCAGGTGCGCAGCATCGCCGCCGCGTCGTCACCGCGGGCCGGCGACGCGATCACCAGCCCCGGGATATCGCGCAGCACCGCCACCGAGTTGTCGTTGTGGAAATGGCCACCGAAACCCTTCTGGTAGGCGTAGCCGGCGATGCGGACCACCATCGGGTTGCGGTACTGCCCGGCGGAGAAGTACTGCAGCGACGCCGCCTCGCCGCGCAGCTGGTCCTCGGCGTTGTGGAGGTAGGCCAGGTACTGGATCTCGGCGATCGGCAGCAGCCCGAGCTGGCCGGCACCGATCGCGAGGCCGAGGATGCTCTGTTCGTCGAGCAGCGTGTTGAAGACCCGGCCCACCCCGGCGCGGCGCGACAGCTCGGCGGTGACGTTGTAGACGCCGCCCTTGCGGGCGACGTCCTCACCGAAGACGATCAGCTCGGGATACCTGGCCAGCAGATCGCCGAGCGCGCGGTTGATGTGGACCGCGAGGTGGGCCGGCCGTTCCTGCTCCGGCAGCTTGCCGCTCCAGAAGGCGACCCGCGCGGCGTCCGGGGTCGGGCGCGCGACCTCGGCGGCGACCGCGACCGGATCGCGTGGTGCCAGCGGCGCCATCACCTCGACCGCCGAGCGCAGCCGGGGCCGGCCGGCGGCCTCGTCGGCGAGCGCCGCCACCCGGTCGCGGAGGTCTTCGTACTGGCGCCGGACCTGGACGGCGGTGCGGGCCCCCGACTCGACCAGCAGGCGCGCGGTCGCGAGCACCGGATCGGCGGCCTCGGCGGCCTCGATCTCGTCGAGCGGGCGATAGGTCTGCTCGACGTCGGAGCCGGCGTGACCGAGCAGGCGCACGGTGCGGAGATGGAGAAACGCCGGGCGCCGCGTCGCGCGGACGTGATCGACGGCGATCCGGGCGGCGTCGTACGCATGGGCCAGATCCAGCCCGTCGGCCCACAGGTAGCGGACCCCGGGCCGCGCGCCATGGCTGGCGGCGATCCAGCCGTCGGGCGTGCGCACGCTGATCCCGATGCCGTTGTCCTCGCAGACGAACAGGATCGGCACCGGCAGGTTCTGGTACGCGGTCCAGCCGGCGGCGTTGAAGGCGCCGGTCGCCGTCGAGTGGTTGGCCGACGCGTCGCCGAAGCTGCACACCACGATGGCGTCGGCCGGCGCGCTGGTCTCGACCCCGAGGCGGGTGGCGCGGTCGAGCGCCACCGCCGCACCCACGGCCTTGGGCAGGTGCGACGCGATCGTAGACGTCTGGGGTGGGATCGCCAGCGCGGCGCTGCCGAAGACCTTGTGGCGGCCACCGGCGATCGGATCGTCGATGCTCGCGCACAGGCCGAGCAGGATGTCGAGCAGCGGCGTCTGTCCCGGCACCTGGCGGGCGCGGGCGACGAAGAACGCTCCCGAACGATAGTGAAGGAACGCCGGATCGGTCGCTCGCAGCGCGGCCGCGACGGCGGCGTTGCCCTCGTGCCCGGATGATCCGATGGTGTAGAAGCCCTCGCCGCGGGCGCGCAGCGCACGGGCGGCCAGATCCAGGTGTCGGCTGGCCGCCTGGGCGTCGAACAGATCGATCGCGGTCCGCGCGCTCAGCGTGGAGCCGGCGCGGATCGGAGCGTCGAGATCGAGCGGCGTCCGGACCGGGCCGGCGGCGAGCAGGTCGAGCCCATCGAGGAGCTGGCGATCGAGGAGGGGGGCGCGGTCGACGGCCACCCCGGCGTTATACCCGCTCCGCCCGGCGCGGCGGCGAGGTCACCGACCATGACGCACGCGTCGGATCGGGAACCGAACCGCGGGCCGTCGGCGGCCGGTCGAGATTCACGCGGATCTACGCGACCACCGACAGCGTGCGCGGTGTTTGTGTAGGCTGTCCACATGACGCAGCTGATGGGCACGTATTCGGGGATGGTCCCGCGCTTGCTGCTCCCACGCGAGGCGGCGCTCGGCTGGAAGACCAGAACGCAGTGGGATGCGGCGCGCAAGGCGGCATCCATGCCGTTCAGCCCACGCAGCGACGGCGAGGACCTGCCCGAGCTGTCCACCTTCACGTCGAAGGGCGCCCACGGCTTCGCGATGCACTACCGGCTCGGCGCGGTGGGCTGGCTACCGTCGCCGACGGGCGGAGTGCTGGTGTGCTGGTTGAACGCCACCGACAAGGGAACCGGCGAGCTTCCGACCGCGAAGCTGGCAGCGCTCGTCGCCAGGCTGGCCGCGAGACAGTGGCGCCTCGATGAGCACCGAGTGCGCGGCGCCGGCAGGCACGTGCTCGCATACCGCCCCTACGTGAAGCGCGATCTCGGGACCGATTGGCTCGAGCTCGAGCTCGCACTCGGCATGTATGAAGTCCATACGACGAGCCTTCAGAAGACGGCGCTCGGCAAGTTCCGCTTCGTGCGCTTGACGCGACTCGGCGAGCAAGCGGTCGCCGCCGAGGTGAAGCCGCCGACAGCAGCCGAGCGCGCGAGGGCTCGCTTGCTCACGAAACGCGCCAAGGCGTTGAAGTGGGCCGCCACGGATGGAGGTCCGCTCATCTGCATGCAGGAGTCGGCGCGCATGCTGTGGACCGGCGACGCCGACGGCGACTACGAGCGCGCGTGTACGGGAGCGCTCTTCCGGATACTCGCCATCGGCAAGACACAGGCGATCGTGCTCGGCTACTCGAACGGGACAACGTGGCTCGAGCTCGGCAAGGGTCGAGGCATGCTCGTTCAGGTGCTCGCTTCGAACTCGGTCGAGCAGATGCTCGAGCTAGCCCTCGTCACCGCCGCCAAACCAGGTTGGAAGCGCGTGGGGAGCCTCGACGTGGGCGACGGCGCGTTGCGCATTCAGGACGCGTACTCTCCCGGCCGCGCTCCCGAACACCGCGTCGTCCGGTTCACCGTGCCGCGCGGACGATATCTCGTCGAGATCCGTCCGAACATCGCTACCTCGCTCTCGGCGCAGATCGCACCGGTTCGGTTGACGAAGCAGCGCGACGCAAGGCGGTAGCCGGACGGGCCGGCTGCGGGCCGGCCTGGTCGTCGTCGGGGGATCCCGTTATGTGATCACCTATGACAAACTCCTAGCCAGGCAAGCGCAGGGCGCGGATCTCGAACTCGGTGACCAGCGCGCAGGCGTCGCTGGGGTTCGAGAGCCAGATCGAGACCGCGACCAGCCTGGTGGCGGGATCGACCGCGAGCTCGACGTGGCTGGCCGTGAGCGAGCACTGGTGGCCGCCGTCGCCGGGGCCGCGCGGTCGCGGCTTGAAGACCTCGGACAGCAGGCTCTTGCCGGCGGTGGTGAGCGTGACCTTGCCCGGCGCCGTGATGTGGGCGACGACGCCGCCGACCTCGCAGGCCTCGGCGGCGCCTTGTGGGTCGTCGTGGCGGCCGGTGAACGTGCCGCCCTCGAACGAGCAGCGCGACGGCGCCGGCATCGCCACCAGCTCGGTGCCCGCCTCGGCCTTTACCCTTGCCACCCCGGCGACCACGCGATCGCGCGCGCTGGCGGCGCGCAGGCCGGCGTCGGCCTCGACGGCGGGATCGACACCTTCGTCGATCGCCATGGCATCGGCGTAGGTCATCACCGGGACGACCGATGGCTTCTTGCCGATGGTGACGACATGGCAGATGGTCTCGACCCAGTCCGCCATGCCGTTGTCACCGCGAGTGCACCAGGTGACGCGGCTGGCGTCGACCGTGCGCACCGGACCGGCGACGAGCAACGCTCCGAGCCCGTCGGTGACCAGGCTCTCGGATGGCATCGCCGAGCCCGTCGCCGAGCCCATCGCCGAGCCCGAGCCCGAGCCCGAGCCCGAGCCCGAGCCCGACGCCGAGCCCGAGCCCGTCGCCGAGCCCGAGCCCGAGCCCGAGCCCGAGCCCGAAACCGTGCCGGCGGCTGGCTCCTCCTTGCTGCTCGCGCCCTTCCCCTTGCATCCGGCGCCGGCCGCGGCGGCAAGCGACGCCAGCGCAAGTGCGAGCGCGGCCCGCTTCAAACGCTTCTCCATCCCCGCGCCCCGGTCCGCCACGCCGACGGTCCCGCCGGCTCGGCGGTCGTCGCGGCGCCGTTCGTCGCCCCGGTCGTGGGCGCGGCGACCCGGCCGCGGCTGGCGGCATCGAGCGCGGCGGCGATCATCGCGGCCTCCAGCGCCGGGCCCTCGGCGCGCGGCGTCAGCGCAGCATGCTCGCGGCCGATGAAGCCGGTGTCGAACTCGCCGGCCAGGAACTGGGCGTGGCGCAGCGCCAGGCGGTGAAACGGCAGGTTGGTCTCGATGCCGCGGACCTGATACTCGTCGAGCGCCCGCCGCATGCGACCGAGCGCGGCGGCGCGATCCTCGCCCCACACCACCAGCTTGGAGATCATCGGATCGTAGTGGACCGGGATCTCGGCGCCCTCGTAGCAACCGCTGTCGTTGCGCACGTAGGCGCCGTCGGGGACGCGCAGGTGGGTGATGCGCCCCGGCGAGGGCAGGAACTTCACCGGATCCTCGGCGTAGATGCGGCACTCGAGCGCGTGACCGCGGCGTCGGGCGTCGAGCTCGGCCTGGGTCAGCGGCAAGGGTCGGCCCTCGGCGACGTCGAGCTGCCAGCTCACCAGATCGAGGCCGTAGATGAGCTCGGTCACCGGGTGCTCGACCTGGAGCCGCGTGTTCATCTCGAGGAAGTAGAACTCGCCGTCGGCGCCGAGCAGGAACTCGCAGGTGCCGGCACCCAGGTAGTCGACCGCGCGCGCGGCCGCCACCGCCGCCGCCCCCATGCGGGCGCGCAGCTCGGCGCTCACCGCCGGGCTCGGCGCTTCCTCGATCACCTTCTGGTGCCGGCGCTGGATCGAGCAGTCACGCTCGCCGAGGTGGACCAGGTTGCCGTGGCCGTCGCCGAAGACCTGGATCTCGATGTGGCGCGGCCGCATGATCGCCTTCTCGAGATAGACCGTGTCATCGCCGAAGCCGCCCAGGGCCTCGCGACGCGCGCCGTCGAACGCGGCGTTGAACTCGGCCTCGGCCGTGACCAGGCGCATGCCCTTGCCACCGCCACCGGCCGCGGCCTTGATCAGGACCGGAAAGCCGATCTGGCGCGCGCTGGCCAGCGCCGACGCCGCGTCGGGGAAGCCGTTACCGCCCGGGCCGTTGTCGCCCGGGACCACCGGCGTGCCGGCGGCGGACACGGTCTTGCGCGCCTCGGTCTTGCTGCCCATCAGTCGCATGGCGTGCGCCCTGGGACCGATGAAGATGATGCCGGCCGCCTCGCAGGCCGCGACGAAGTCCTGGTTCTCGGACAGGAAGCCGTAGCCGGGGTGAACCGCGTCGGCGCCGCTGGCCAAGCAGGCGGCGATGATCTTGTCGATCACGAGGTAGCTCTCTCGCGCCGGCGCCGGGCCGATGGCGATCGCGCGGTCGGCGATCATGACGTGCGGCGCGGCCCGATCGACCTCGGAGTACACCGCCACGGTCTCGATGCCGCGCTCGTGGCAGGTCCGCATGACGCGCACCGCGATCTCGCCGCGGTTGGCGACCAGGACGCGGCGGATGGGAGTGACGGCGGTGACGGGACGGAGCGGCAAGCGCGACGACATCGCGCGCGAATCTACAACATCCCGCCCGGCGTCCGGGCCGGAGAGTCGGGCTCAGCGGCCACGGACGCCGGATAACGCAGGTCCGCGAGCAGCTTCACCGCCATCGCGAAACGTGCGACCGCGTTCCTGTCTGTACACGCTCGATGAACCTACGTAGCCCCGTCATTCCGTCGCGGATCTCCACAAGATCGAGCGCGGCGACGGCAACATGTGGTGCAGGCCGATCCCCAGCCCAACGTCGCGTTCGACCCCGAGAAGCTCCTGGCCGACCGCACCAGCAAGCACGCCACCGCCAGCCACCTGGCCTGCCTGATGAGCGCGTCCACGGTGGCCGCGACCTCGACCTGCGACCGGGTCGAGTTCGCCAACCTCGACGTGCCGACCGAGGTGACCCGCGAGTTTCGCGCCGGCCAGGCCGCGGAGGAGGACCGCCCGTTGACCATGTCGCCGCTGGCACCGCCGGCGCGTGAGCAGGGACTGTGGTTCGAGTGTCTGCACCTCATCGAGTGCCGGCTCACACTGCGAGTGCCGGATCACACTGCCGAGGACCGGCGGCATCGGGGCAGGCAGCGACGCTCCACGCGAACACCACAACCGACAGCGATCTCCGCATGTCCGCCTCGTGCTGAGGCTAACGCAGACGATCGTTGCGCCCCATCACCCCGCTGGGATGAGGGCGCGGCAGGCTTCCCTACTCCCGATCGCCGAGGATCATCAGGCTCGGTTCACGGCCAGCGCCCGGCGCACCGCCTTCTCGAGGACCGCCCGTGCATCGTCGGCGCGGAACAGCTCGATGTCGATTTCGACGACGAGGGACTCGGACGGTACCTTCTTGCTCTGCAACGTGATGGTGTTGTCGGGGCCGAGCCGTTGGAGGAGCGTGGCGACGTGCTGCCAGGCAATGGGCTCGGGAAGGCGGAGCAGGACGAACTCGGGGTCGTCCTTCTTGAGGTCGAGGGCGTCGAGAAGCGGCTTCGGAGGGCTGGTCCATTCCGCGAATCCGGCGCTGTTCCTCATCGAGGTCGCATTCTTGCGGTCGATCACCATGACCAGCGCGGAGCCGAGCTCGCCATGAGCGCGGTCGCGATGCGCACGGGGGTGAGCACATCGGGTTGCAGACCGAAGCCCTTCACTCCGTCCACGACGCGCGTGTCGCTGAGCTCGACCACCTGCAGACCGTCCACGGGCAGGAGCGTGGTGCACGCTCCCCAGTGGGGCGCGAGCTCGACGACGAAGACCCAGCCACGCTTTGCCGCCCGACTGAGAACCTCGACGGAACGGGGCTCGACGTACTCGCTTGGATGAAGGTCCCAGAAAGCACGCGCGGCCACAGCCTCATCGTGATGGATCTGTCGGAGTCGAAGTCGTCGTGCTCTGGCCATGCGGGCCGATTCTCCTTGGCGTGGAACCTGTTGTACCGTAGAGTACGGTTGCTTGCATCCCGCAAGCCGGCCTATCGCGAACCTCCCGGAGGATACTGCACCATGATGATGTTCTCGTCCGTGAACGAGCTGCGCGAGGCTTGCCGCGCCTGGGCCGGGGACAACGCGACCTTCCGGCAGATCCTGGCCAGCTACCTGAGCGTGTCGGGGAAGTACCAGCGCGACGTTGCCAGGGACCTGGGGATGGCCGAGTCCTCGATCGGCCGTTGGCTCTCGGGCGTGTCTCGTCCTCATCCGCTGTTCGAGGAGCTGGTGATCGCACGCATTGCCAAGGAGATGGCGTCGCGTGCCGGTGGGAAGCCCGTGCGCAAGGTTGCCATGTCGGCACCGGCGCGGCCCAAGAGGGAGGTGAAGACGAAGAAGCGGGCGAAGGCCAGGCGATCGAAGCGCGCTGCGTAGTCCAGTCATGGATTGCTTCTTGTGCCGCGTGCTCGATCATGCCGCGTAGGGGTGAGCGCGTCGTCGGTGAGCGGCAGCGTGGTCGCGATCGAGTTGCCGCCGCTGCGCGCGCGCGGCGACGGCGACATCCTCGGCCTGGCCGAGCACTTCATGTGTCGTGCCGGCTCGCCGGCGTTGACCCGCTCGAATACCTCGGCGATGTCCTTCCCAAGCTCATGGGCCGGATCCGGATCATCGACCTGCCGCCGTTGCTGCCGTCGCGCTGGGCTGCTGCCCGCACGGCGGCGAGCGAGCATCGCACGCCACCGACCACCCACGCGGACAGGAGAATCGATGCGGAGTCTCGAGCGGCGGGGCAGCGGGCCAAGGCTTGGGAGGCCGTCGGTGGCAGGACCGGGACGGGCCGGCGACGTAGCCCCTGCAGGGGTGCCTACGAGTTGGGCGAGCCGCGCTGGTGATCGAGTACTACGCGACCGCGCCCGACCAACCGATCGTGTTCCCCGGTCACTCCGTGGCAGGTCCGCATGACGCGCACCGCGATCCCGCCGCCGAAGGCACGGGGCGGCGCCTGCGGCGAGCGTATCGTCGGCGCCGACGATTTTCGGTTTGCCTACCGGCGGCGCCCGAGGCCACGCACTTCGTCGAGCTCGACCGTGCGCGCGACGCCTTGCTCGCCCACTACGCCACGAACGGGATGTTCCCGACCTCCGTGCAGGCGGTCACGCCGGCCGTCAGCTGCTGTGTCCAGAACGCGGGCAACCTGTTCTGCTGTGCGGCGGTCGCCGCCGACTGGACCTCGACCCCGTGGATGTCGTTCGGCTTCTCGCAGACCGCACCGCAGGAGTTTCAGTTCAGCTACACCGGCGTCACGGGCGGCCAGGTCCTCAGCATGGCGGCGATCGGAGACCTCGACTGCGACGCCACCACGATCACGTACAGCCTCCGCTGCACCTCGAGCAGCGGCGTGCCGGCGTGCGAGCTGCGCTCGCCCACCAACGCCGACTGATCAATTTCCGCTATGACCCCGTCCCCTATCGGAGCAGGCGCGCCAGCTTGGTGCGGCTGATGCCGAGGACGCGGGCGGCGGCAGACTGGTTGCCGTCGGCTGGCCACGGCGGCGGCGGCGTAGCGGCGCTCGGCTTCCTCGAGGCATGGAGACCGTGCTCGACGCCGACGACCGGGCCGTCGAGGCGTCGATGGCGATGGGCGCAGTACGCCGCCGGCCGGCCACGATGTTCTTCGACGACGGCGGCGACCCGCCTGCGAGCCAGCCGCGTGCTCGCCGAGGTCGGCTCGAGGCGCGGCACTAGTTGCGATATCCCGATCGGGATAAAAGACAGAATGAACGCCGCCAGGCACCACGGCGCACGCTGACATCTTGATATTTATCCCGATCGGGATAAATATCACTGAGTGCCCCGCAAGCGCCGGCCCAATAGCCAACGACATGGCGGGAAATATCCCGATCGGGATACGAAGCTCGCTGCCTTCGTACGCCAGCGCCGGAAGGCAGAACGACTCACGCAGCGCGCTCTTGCCGAGCTCGCCGGTGTTGCTCCGCGAGTCGTCTGGGAGCTCGAGCACGGGAAGCCCACCATGCGTATGGACGTCGTCAACTCGGTTCTCGCGGTCTTCGGCAAGGTGCTCGGGATCGACGACGCCCCACGAGCCGAGGTTGACGAATGAGCCGCCGGGGTGTCGTCCGGCTGAGCGGCCGGCGCGTGGGGCTCATCGAGGAGACCGCCGACGGCTGCCGGTTCACCTACGATCGCGAATGGCTGGAACGTGCAGGTAGCCTGCCCGTCTCGCTCACATTGCCGCTGCGTCCTCAGCCCTACGAGACCAAGGGCCTTCATCCTTACTTCGAGAACCTCTTGCCCGAGGGATGGCTACTGGAGCTCTCGACGGCGAAACTGAAGATTGCCAAGGACGACGCACTCGGGCTGCTGCTCGCGACCTGTGCCGATTGCATCGGTGCCGTCGAGATCATCTCCGACGGAGATGTGTGATGGCCAGCTGCTGGGCGTGTCTTCGCCCCGTCGACGACGATGGCCGATATCACCCGGCATGCCTTCGCAACGTCTTCGGTGTTGCCCGCGTGCCGGCGATCGACGTGGAGCTGGCGAAGCTCCATACCTTCGCCCTCGCAATGGTGGGGCATACGTCGTTGTCCGGCGTACAGCGGAAGATCTCGATGCGTCTCGAGAAGGAGAGCCGGACGCTGCTCGTGGCCACTGAAGGAGGGCAGTTCATCCTCAAGCCACAGGCGCAAACGTTTCCGGCTCTACCCGAAAACGAGCACGTGAGCATGCGGATCGCTGAACGCGTCGGGATCCAGATTCCGCCGTGCGCACTTCTCGAGCTCAAGGATGGCTCACGTGCGTACCTGGTTCGGCGTTTCGATCGCGTGTCGGGCAGGAAGTTGTTGCAGGAAGACTTCTGCCAGCTCGCGATGAAGTCTCCGAAGGACAAGTACCAAGGGTCCGCCGAGCTGTGCGCGAAGCTGGTGCTGCGCTATGCCACAGCGCCGCTGATCGAGGCGGAGAGGCTATTCCGCCTTCTGGTCTTCGCGTGGTGGACGGGCAACGGTGACATGCACCTGAAGAACTTCTCGCTGCTCCGAGGCGAGGACGGCAACTATCGTCTTTCGCCGGCATACGATCTGGTTTGTACGCGGCTCGTGATCAAGGGCGATGAGCTGGCACTTCCGATCGGAGGCACGAAACGCATCGGTCGCCGTCGGCTGCTCGCGCTCGCGACGCAATGCCAACTTCCGACGCGGGTTGCCGAGCGCGCTCTCCAGGATCACGCCGCAGCAACCGCGGATGTCATCGATCTCATCCGTGCGTGCCTGCTGCCCGACGAGATGAAGCGAGAGTTCGTCGATCTCATCCGGTCGCGCGCAGCGATACTCTCTCGGTAGTCTGCGGGCTACACCACACGCGGCCCGGGGAGACGGAGCGGCAAGCGCGACGACATCGCGCGCGAATCTACAACATCCCGCCCGGCGTCCGGGCCGGAGAGTCGGGCTCAGCGGCCGCCGACGCCGGATAACGCAGGTACGCGAGCAGCTTCACCTCGCGCCGGACGTGGGAGACCAGGTCGAGGATCAGGCCGGTGGCGGCGCACACCGTCGCGGCGACGCCGAGGCCGGTGCACAGGATCGCGGTCGGGAAGCGCGGCACCAGCCCGGTGCGCTCGTACTCGAGCACCAGCGGGATCCCGAGCGCCAGCGCGACCGCGAACAGCAGCATCGCGATCGAGCCGAAGAACAGCAGCGGCCGTTCGTTGCGCATCAGGTTGATGATGGTCACCAGGATGCGCCAGCCATCGCGGAAGGTGCGCAGCTTCGAGGTCGACCCCGGTGGTCGCTCCTTGTACCGGGTCTCGATCTCGGCGATCGCCATCCGCATCTGCAGGGCGTGGACGGTGAGCTCGGTCTCGATCTCGAACTCGCGCGCCGACGACGGGAAGCTCTTGACGAAGCGGCGCGAGAAGACCCGAAAACCCGACAGCAGGTCGTCGACCTGCCGGCCGAACAGGCGACACACCAGCCCGGTCAAGAACGCGTTGCCGAAGCGGTGGCCGAGGCGATAGGCCGCCTGGTGGGTCTCGATCCGCTTGCCGACCACCATGTCGAGCCGCTCTTCGAGCAACCGTTGCACCATGGCCGGCGCCGCCGCCGCTTCGTAGGTGTCGTCACCATCGACCATGACGTAGACGTCGGCCTCGACGTCCCTGAACATGCGGCGCACCACGTTGCCCTTGCCGGGCCGCCGCTCGTGGCGGACCTCGGCGCCGGCGGTGGCCGCGACCGCGGCGGTGCGATCGGTCGAGTTGTTGTCGTAGACGAAGACGGTCGCGCCGGGCAGCGCGGCGCGAAACTCGGCGACCACCGTGCCGATCGCCGCCTCCTCGTTCAGGCACGGCACCAGGACCGCGATGCGCGCCGTCGTCATGCGATCGCCGGTGTGCCCGCAGGCCGGGGCGAAGTCAAGGCGCCGCATCCGGACCGGCGGGCGCACCACCCTTGCGGGGATCGCTGGCGGCCTCGATCACGCCATCGGGGCGGACCCGCAGCAGCTGGACCGCGGTCACGCCGGTCGAGAGCGTCAGCCGGTGGCCACGCGCTTCCAGCGCGCGACGCACGTCGGGCGCCAGGTCGGATTCGATGACCAGCTCGTCGGGCGACCACTGGTGGTGCACGCGCGGCGCCTCGACCGCGGCGCGGGCGTCCTTGCCGAACAGCCACACGCCGAGGATGGCCTGCAGCGTGTTGCTGATGATGCGCGGCCCGCCCGAGCCGCCGGCGCAGCCGACGACCCTGCCGCCGTCGAACAGCAGCGTCGGCGTCATCGACGACAGCGGCCGCTGGCCGGGCGCGACCAGGTTGGCCGCGCTCTGGGTCAGCCCGAAGCCGTTGGCCAGCGTCGGGTCGATCGCGAAGTCGTCGATCTGGTTGTTGAGCACGACGCCGCCGGCGGTGACCAGCTTCGACCCGAAGTAGCCGTTGACGGTCGTCGTCAGGGACACCGCGTTGCCCTCGGCATCGATCACGCAGATGTGAGAGGTGCCGCCCGGCCCCGGCACGCGGGCGGCCGCGCCCACCGCCGGTGGCGACTCGCCGTAGTCGGCCAGCGGCTGGGTCCGATCGAGGCGGACCTTGGCCGCCAGCCGGCGCAAGCGGGCATCGTCGAGCAACGCCGCGGCGGCGGCGCGACCGCTGTCGCTGTCGCCCAGCAAGCGGGTGCGATCCGCGAAGCCGTGCTTGGTGGCCTCGGCGATCACGTGCAGCGCCACCGCCGAGTCGGCTCCGAGGGCGACCAGATCGACGCCGGTCCGATCGAGGATGCCCAGCGTCTCGAGCAGGATGACGCCACCCGACGACGGGATCGGCATGGTCGCGATCCGCAGCCCGCGCCAGGCGCCCCACAGCGGCGGTCGCTCGACGGGCGTGTAGGCGGCGAGGTCGTCGGTGGTCATGACCCCGCCGGCCGCACGTACCGCGGCCACCAGATCGTCGGCGAGCTTGCCGCGGTAGAACGCCTCGGGATCGGCGGCGATCGCGAGCAGCGTGGCAGCCAGGGCGGGCCGGACCAGCGGGACGCCACGACGGCGTGGCGTGGCACCACCGAGCAGGTCTCGCAGCGGGGCATACGGCGGCGCATCGGGCAGCTTGGCCAGCACCTGCACCGCCGCCTGGGCGGTGAACCACGACGTCGGGGTGCCGTCGCGTGCCAGGCGGGCGGCCGGCATCGCCAGGCGCCGCCACGACATGCGGCCATGCGTGCGTGCCAGCAGGGCCAGCCCGCGCGCCTCGCCGGGCACGCCAACCGCCAGACCGCCGCGACGCGCCAGCAGCGGATCGACGGCGCCATCGACGACGAAGTCGGAGGGGTCCAGGGCCGCCGGCGCGACCTCGCGAAAGTCGTACACCCGCAGCGAACCGGAGGCAGCGTCCCACACCAGCGCGAACCCACCGCCCCCGATCCCGGACGACGCCGGGCTCACCACCCCCGCGGCCAGCGCCGTCGCGACCGCGGCGTCGATGGCGTTGCCACCGTCGGCGAGCACGCCCGCACCGACCTGGCTGGCGATCGGGTGATCGGCGGCCACCACCCCACGCGACGCTTCGAGAGGAGGGCCCGGGGCTGCCTGGGCTGGCGCACTGGCGATCGCCACCGCGATCGCGGCGCCAACGGACCAGCCCAAGCGCGTTGCATTCCTGGGGCTCATGCTCGTAATATGAAACATATCGAAGTGTTGCGATCAGCGGGGACTGACATGATTGCGCACCCGGGCCGGCGATCCGCGGCCGAGCATGCAACCGTCGAAGGACATCGTACGCTTCGATGCCAGGGAGAACGCTAGGTGGACACCACGACCCGTCAAGCCAAGCGCGCGCCGGTCACGCTCAAGATCAAGTTCAAGAGCGCGACGCTCGATCAGTTCATCGAGCGCTACGCCGTGGACGTCAGCCCCGGCGGCATCTTCATCCGCACCAAGGAGCCGCTTGCGGTTGGCACCCAGATGCGTTTCGAGTTCCAGCTCCGCGACGCCACGTCGCTGATCACCGGCGAGGGTACGGTGGTCTGGACCCGCGAGAACGATCCGACCCGGCCGGCCGCGGCGCCCGGAATGGGGGTTCGCTTCGATCGGCTCGGCGACGGTAGTCAGACCGTGCTCGACAAGATCCTGGCCGAGAAGGCCAAGCAGCCGGCGGCGCAGGCCCACAGCGACACGGCGAAGGGCTTCCTCGAGGTGCCGACCAAGGTGGCGCCATCGCCGCTGGTCGGCGCCCTGGCGGGTGAGACCAAGCCCAAGCTCGGCGCCATGGCGCCGGCGCGGGCCAGCTTCGCCGACGAGCGCACCGACAACACGCCGCTGCCGCGCCCGATGCCGTTTCACTCCGACGTCGAGGAGTTTCCCGACGAGGCGTTCGAGGAAGCGACCAAGGTTCGCTCGCTCGACGCCCTCGCGGCCGCCTCGGCGATCGACTCCGACGAACCGGTGACCGAGACCAGGCCGGCTCCGGCGGAGAAGCCGGCGCCGGCCGCGGCCGCGGCCCCGCCCGTGCCAGCCGCGCCGGAACCGGCGGTGGTCCTGCAGCGGGATCCGGAGCCCGCGCGTCCGGCGGCAGCCGCCGCCAAGCCCGCCGTCGCCAAGCCTGCCGTCGACACCACGCCGCCGGCGCCGCGTGCGACCCCGGCGTCCGCGCGGGCGCCGGCCGACGATGTCGCCGCCCGGCGTTCCGCCGAATCGGCGCGCCTGGTGCCAGCCGCCGAGACTCGACCTGCGGTCGCGACGCCGGTCAGCGCCGCAGCGACCGCGGGGTCCAAGGCACCCACGGCCGTGATCGTCGGACTGTTGCTCGCCGCCCTGGTCGCCGCCGCGGTGTGGTTCCTGTTCCTGCGCAAGAAGGACACCGACAGCGGTGAACCCGGCACCGCGATCGCCACCGGCAGCGAAACGGCTACTGGCTCGGCGCTCGCCTCCGGCTCCGGCACCGGTTCGGCGCTCGCCTCCGGCTCCGGCACCGGTTCGGCGCTCGCCTCCGGATCGGGCTCTGACCCGGTCGGCACCGGCAGCGCCACCGGCACCGCCGGCGGCTCGGTGATCGACCCGATCGACGCCGGTGCTGCACCGATGATCGAGACCGGCATCATCGAGATCAAGGCGTCGGTCGCGGGTGCGACGGTCGAGATCGAGGGTGGTGGCTCCGGTCCCGCGCCGTACAGCGCCACGCTCGAGAAAGGCAAGACCTTCAAGGTCGTGGTGCGCGCCGACACCTACAAGCCGGTCGAGCTCGAAGTCTCGGTCGGGACCCGCGTTCCCGTCGTCAAGCTCGAGCCGCTCCCACGCGTGATCCGGGTGACGTCGACGCCGGCGGGCGCCGCGATCATGATCGACGGCGGCCCGACCGGCAAGCGCACCCCGGCCGATGTCACGCTCACCAAGGTTCAACTGGCGCAGGCGAGCATCCGGCTCGGCTTGCGTCGCCCTGGCTTCGCGCCGTTCAACAAGGCGCTCGCGCCGGCCGAGTTCGTCGCCGACGGCGACTCGCTGATCGCGACGCTCGACGCCACGCTGACCGCGGTGCGCGGCGGCGGGCCGGGCACCGGCTCGGCGGGCGCGGGAACGGGTTCGGAAACTGCGGGATCGGGATCGGCGTCGGGATCGGGATCGGCGTCGGGATCGGGATCGGCGTCGGGATCGGGAACGGCGTCGGGATCGGGTTCGGCGTCGGGATCGGGTTCGGCGTCGGGATCGGGTTCGGCGTCGGGCTCGGGAACGGCGTCGGGCTCGGGCTCGGCGTCGGGCTCGGGCTCGGGCTCGGGCACCGGCAAGGGCACCGGCTCGGGTTCGGGATCTGGAACCGGCTCGTCGGGCTCCGGCGAACCGGTTCCCGACTGGATGAATCAGCCCTGACCACCGCGAACGGGTCAGCCGAGCTCGGCGGCCAACGACAGCGTGCGGGCGTTCTCGGGCACGCGACCCAGGAATGACGCCCGCAACGCCGGATCGGTGATGGCGTCGGCGCGCCGGAGCAGGCGATCGCGAGCGCGGCCGACGGCGTGCGCGGCGGCGTCCCGATCTCCCGTGGCCGCCAGGGCCTCGGCCAGGGTCAGCCGGATGATCGCCTCGCCGTCGTCGATCCCACCCAGCGCCTCGAGTTGCTCGAGCGCGACCCGCGCCAGTGCCAGCGCCTCGCCGTCGCGGTGGGCGGCGAGCAGCGCCCGGGCCAGGATCGCGTTCGACTCGGCCTGGTTGAGCGGCAGCACCGGCTCGACCGACGCCACCCGCAGCGCATCGCGGGCGGCTCGCTCGCCACCGCCGACGTCGCCGGCCTCGAGCCGGATCAAGGCCAGATACTCGAGCGAGGCGCCCTCCATGCGGCGGTTACCGGAAGCGCGGAACGCGGCGATCGCCTGCTGCTCGGTGGTCTCGGCCTCGTCGAAGCGATGCAGGCGGGCCAGGTTCAACCCCAGGTTGTGGCGCGCGGTGGCCACCACATGGTGCAGCCCGAGCCGGGTCGCCGCGGCGACCGCCTCGGCGAGCAACCGCTCGGACGCCTCGTGGTCACCGATCTCGAGCAGCGCGTAGCCGAGGCGCTCGCGGCGCGCACACGCGTTGCGCTGATCGCCGGCCTGCTCGAAGCAGTAGACCGCGGTGCGGACCGCGAACAGGTTGCCGGCCACGTCGCCTCCGAATCGCGCCCGCAGGGCCAGCGCCGAGTGGATGCGGCCGGCCAGCGCCGGCCCGACTGTCCGGGGGCCGGACAGTCTGCGCGACAGCCGGGCCAGCAGCTCGTCGGCGGCGGCGGCCCGACCGTGGATGATGAGCTGCTCGACCAGGCGGGTGGCGGCGATGATCTCCTGGCCGTCACCGGCCGCCACCGCCACACCGCCGTCGGCGTCGTCGACGATCGTGGCCAGCTCGTGATCGAGCCGCGCGGCCAGCTCGTCGAGGACGTCGCGCTTGCCCTGTACGCCGGCGGCGGTGGCCAGGATGCCGGCGGCGACGAACCAGCCGTTCTCCTCCCGAACACCGCCCGGCCGCGGCTCGAGCCAGGCCAGGGCCTCGCGTGCGGTGGTCTCGGCCCGCGCGAACTCGCCGCGCCAGTCGTGAGCCTCGGCGGCGATCAGCCGGACCGCGCCGAGCGTCGCGGCGCTGGCACCGGCGGCGACCGCCCGCTCGCAGTGCACCAGCGCCGCGTCGAGGTCGGAGGCGGCCAGCGCTTGCTCCGCCGCCCGACGCCACCAGCCGACCGCGCGCGCCGCGGCGCCGCCCTTCTCGTGATGCTCGGCCAGCCGCACCGGGTCGCGCTCACCCGCGGCCTCCAGCCACTGCGCCGCCAGGCGGTGACCGAGCGCGCGATCATCGGGGGTGAGCATCGCGTACGCGGCGTCGCGGATGAGCGCGTGACGGAAGCTCCACTCGCTCTGCCCGCGGATCGTGCTGTCGGGCCGCGCCGCCACCACCTCCTTGCTGCGCAGCGCCTCGAACCAGCCGCCGAGCTCGCCCTTGCCAGCTCCACACAGCGACTCCACGCCGCTGGCCCAGAAGCGCTCGCCGAACACGCTGGCGGCCCGCAGCACCCGCCGCAACTCGGGCTCCATCGCGTCGAGGCGGGCCTGGACCATGGCCATGACGGTCGGGCTCTGGGCCTCGGGCTGGCCCGCCGCGGCGGCACGGATCAGCTCCTCGAGAAACAGCGGGTGGCCGCCGGCACGCTCGACCAGGCGCGCGGTCACCGCCGGGTCGGCGCCGGCGCCGAGCGCGGCGGCGACGATGCGCTCGCATGCGCGACGCCCCAGCTCGCCGAGTCGCAGCTCGGTGGCACCGAGGTCCGCCCACAGGCGCGGGAAGCGGTCGTGGATGTCCGGCCGCGCGGTCGCGATCACGAACAGCGGCGCCTCGCGCAGGTTGCGCACCGCGCGGTCGACGTACTCGATCGACGGCAGATCGCCCCAGTGCAGATCCTCGAGCACCAGCAGCACCGGCTGGGCCTGGGTCTCGGCGGCGAGCCAGTCCTCCCACGCCCGCCGCATCTGATCGGCGAGCAGGCGGGGATCGCGACGGGCGGCGGCCAGCTCGACGCGACCGTCGTCGTCGAACGCGACGCCGCACAGCTCGCCGAGGAACTCGGCGATCCGCGCCGCGTCCTCGGGCGCGGCGTGGCGACCGATGCGGGCGCGGAGCTTCTGCTGCTGGGTGTCCTGGGCCTCGCCGGCCTTGAGGCCGGCCGCGCGGCGGACGACGTGAGCGATGACGCCGAGCGGGGTGCCGGCGCTGGTCGGATCGCCGCGGCCCACCAGCAGCAGGGGCGGCGCGTCGCGGGCCGATAGCCGTGCCCACAGCTCGTGGGCCAGCCGGGTCTTGCCCAGGCCGGCGGCCGCGGTCACGACCACCATGCGGGGCGCCGGCTCGTCGATGGCCGCCGCGTAGGCGCCCTCGAGCGCGGCCAGCTCGGCGTCACGGGCCACGAACGGCGTCGCCTTGCCAGCGACGGTGCGGGCCGGCACCGCGGAATCGTGTTCGCCGCGCAAGGCCAGGCCACCGGCGAACCCGCCGACGTCGAAGCGGGCGTCGAGCAAGCCGGCGGTGACCTCGTCGAGCAGGACCGGCACCGGACCGCTGTCCTCATCGACGCCGGCCGGCATCGTCGGTAGCGGTGGCCGGTCGAGCGGCGTCGGCGGCGTGTGGACGCGGGTCGCGGTCGACACCGTGTCGTCCGAGAACGGCGAGGTCGGATCGGGCGCCGACCTCGGCTGCCCGCGCAGCAGCGCGACCGCGCGATCGATGACGTCGCCGACCGGCGCGCGGCCGGCGACCAGCGCTCGCCCGGTGACCAGCGCGATGGGCGCGAACGGCGCCACCGCGCGCAGCGCCAGCGCCGCGCGCGCGCCCTGCGAGGTCAGATCGGTGGCGACGCCGGCGCCGGACAGCAGCACGGCGACGGCGCCGTCGGCCATCGGCGTCGAGCGCGCGCCCAGCGCCGCGGCCACGCGCTCGATCTCGGCGCGCGCGCTGGCGCCGACGTCACGCGCCAGCACCAGGCACGCTAGCCGGTGTTCGTGGGCGCCGAGCGCGGCGGCCGGCCCGGTCTCGGCGGCGGCGCCGACGGTGGCGCGGACGTGGGCGATCGCGACCGCCAGCGCGAGGCCGTCGGCGTAGCGCTCGTCGGGCTCCTTGGCCAGCATGCGCATGACCAGCGCCTCGACCTCGGGCGGACACGCGGGCGCCAGCTCGCGCACCGGCACCGGATCGTCGAGCAGGATGCGGGCGATCAGCGCCATCAGGTCCTCACCCAGGAACGGCTTGCGACCGGTGAGGCACTGGTAGAGCACCACGCCGAGGCCGAACACGTCGGCCGACGGTCCGAGCTGGCGATCGCCGCGCGCCTGCTCCGGCGACATGTACGCCGGCGTGCCGATGCGGGTCTGGGTCTGGGTGAGCTCGGGACCGAACGCCGACCGCGCGACGCCGAAGTCGAGGACCTTGATCTGCTCGACGCGGCCGCCGGGCAGGAACAGGTTGGTCGGTTTGACGTCGCGATGCACGACGCCCTTGGCGTGCGCCGCGCCGAGCGCGAGCGCGACCCGCTCGGCGAGCAGGAGCGCCTGCTCCATCGTCACCGGCTGGCGCCGCAACCGCTCGCCGAGATCTTCGCCCTCGAGCCACTCCATGACCAGGAACGGCGCCCCCGGCGCCGCCACGCCGTGCGAGACGTAGCGCACGATCGCGGGATGCTCGAGCTCACCCAGCACGTGGATCTCGCGCTCGAACCGCCCCATCGACGACCGATCGCCGGCCATCAGCTTCACCGCCACCCGCTCACCCGAGGTGAGGTCGACGGCGCTGTAGACCAGGCTCATCCCGCCGGCGCCAACCGCAGCCTCGATCTTGAACCGCTCCGACAGCACCACCCCAGGCTCGAGCCGCACCTGACCAGGATACGCCAGGGGGAGCCGTACCGGTACCGGTACCGGTACCGGTACCCGAGGCCCGAGGCCGAGACCGAGGCCGATACCGATACCGATACCGATACCGATACCGATACCGAGACCGATACCGACACCGACACCGATACCGATACCGATACCGATACCGATACCGAGACCGAGGCCGAGGCCGAGGCCGATACCGAGACCGAGGCCGAGACCGAGACCGAGACCGAGACCGAGACCGAGACCGAGACCGAGACCGAGGCCGAGGCCGAGACCGAGACCGGCCGAGACCGACCGATTCTTCTACCCGATTCCCATGCGGGCCCAGTTGCTCGGGTTCGGCATCGTCGGGCGGGCGCCGCCGCGCACCAGGTAGCGGACCGCGCCGGCCAGACCGTCGAGGGTGAGCTGCCACATCGGAAACACCGAGCCGATCACCTCGACGGTGGTGCCGCTCCAGTAGCGATCGGGCTCCGGGTTGAGCCAGACCGCGCGCCGGAAGTGGTGGGCCATGCGGCGCAGCCACTCCAGCCCGGGGGTGCGGTTGTTGGCGTAGAAGTAGACCGCGCCGCCGGGATCGAGCAGCTCGGCCGGGTGCATGAGCGCATCGCCGAGCACGACCAGCTTCTCGTCACGGTCGCTGTGCGAGATCAGCTCCGATACCGGCACCCGCTGGCGGAACGCGGCGTCCTCGTAGACGTGCTCGTAGATGCAGTTGTGGAAGTAGTAGCTGCGAAACTTGGCGAAGCGGCCGGCGCGGGACGCGGCGGTGAACAGCCGCGACGCCAGCTCGGCGTGCGGATCCATCGAGCCGCCGACGTCCATCAACAGGATGACCTTGACCCGGTTGCGGCGCGGCGGCCGGAACACCAGCTCGAGGTCGCCGGCGTTCTTGCACGTCTCGTCGACGGTCTCGTCGAGGTCGAGCTCCTCGTCGGCGCCGTCGCGGCCGAGCTGACGGAGGCCACGCAGCGCGACGTCGATCTGCCGTACGTCGAGGACCACGTCGCGGCGATACTCCTTCCAGCGCCGTTCCTCGGCGACCTGCATCGCCGAGCGCTGACCGCCGCCCCCGACCCGCACGCCGCTCGGGTTCTGTCCCGAGTTGCCGAACGGCGACGTGCCGCCGGTGCCGATCCATCGATTGCCGCCGTCGTGGCGCTCCTTCTGCTCGCGCAAGCGCTGCTCGAACAGCTCGCGCAGCTTGTCGAGGTCCATGGCGCGCAACGCCTGGCGCTGCTCCTCGGTGAGCTGGGCCAGGAGGTGCGGATCGGCGAGCCAGGCCTGGAGCTCGCGGGCCAGCTCGAGCGCGTCGGTCTTGACGTCGCGGAAGTACGACAGGAAGGCCTGGTCGAAGGCGTCGTACTCGGAGATGTCCTTGACGCACACCAGCCGCGCGAGCTGGTAGAAGCCGTCGAGCGAGCTGTCGTGCAGCCCGAGCGCCAGCGCCTCCATCAGCGCCTGCCACTCGTGGGTCGACACCTTGAGCTTGTGGCGCCGCATCTCGAACAAGAAATCGACCAGCATGGGTCAGGCCTTGGCCCGCTTGCCGATCAGCTCGACGTCTTGCTCGGTCTTGATCAGCGTGCCGAGGAACGGGATCCCGCCCCCGACCCGGGCCAGGTCGACGCCGGCCTTGCGCAGGGCGCAGATCCAGTCGATCAGCTCGGACGTGGTCGGTCGCTTGCGGAGCTTGGGCGTCGCGCGCAGGCCGTAGAACACCTCGAGGCACTGATCGAGGACCTTGTCCTCGAGATCGGGATGGTGGACGCGCACGATCCGCTGCATCAGCTCGCGGCCCGGGAACTCGATGTAATGGAACACGCAGCGACGCAGGAACGCGTCCGGCAACTCCTTCTCGTTGTTCGAGGTGATGATGACGATCGGCCGCTCGCGGGCCACCACCTCGCGGCCGGTCTCGTCGATGCGGAAGCGCATGGCGTCGATCTCGAGCAGCAGGTCGTTGGGGAACTCGAGGTCGGCCTTGTCGATCTCGTCGATGAGCAGCACCACGCGGTGGTCCGACGCCAGCGCCTCACCGAGCGGCCCGAGCCGGATGTAGCGCGCGATGTCCTTGACGTCGCCGTCACCGAAGCGGCTGTCGTGGAGCCGGGCGACGGTGTCGTAGACGTAGAGGCCCTCCTTGGCCTTGGTGGTCGACTTGACGTGCCAGCGCAGCAGCGGCAGGCCGAGCGCGCGCGACACGTTCTCGGCCAGCAGCGTCTTGCCGGTGCCGGGTTCGCCGCGCACGAGCAGCGGGCGAGCCAGGGCGACCGCGACGTTGACCGCATGCTTCAGGTCGTCGGAGGCGATGTACGATGCAGTGCCGGAGAACTGGTCGAAGGACATCGAGCGCAGCGTAGCATCCCGGCCCGCCGTGTCCTGACCGCCAACCTTGCGTCGCCTTGCACGGCGCCGCGGAGGAGGGCGCCGGTGGCGCCGTCGCTGTCCCCGCCCGTGTCCCCGCCTACTGCGGCAGGCGGTCGGAGAAGTCCTTGACCATCTTGGTGGTGTCGTTGGCCTTGATCTCGACCGGGAACGACTCCTTGATGCCGAACTCGTTGTTCAGCAGCGTGATCTTGTGCTTGCCAGCCGTCAGCTTGATCTCGCGTTGCGGGGTCTTGAGGCCGGTGTTGCGACCGTCGATGAAGATCTCGCACGGCGGCTTGGCACCGAGCGACAGCGTGCCCTCGCCCTTGCCGCCACCGCCGGCGACCTTGTCGCCACCACCGCCAGCGACCTTGTCGCCACCGCCGCCAGCGACCTTGTCGCCACCACCGCCAGCGACCTTGTCGCCGCCGCCGCCGGCGACCTTGTCGCCACCGCCGCCGGCGACCTTGTCGCCACCACCGCCGGCGACCTTGTCACCACCACCGCCGGCGACCTTGTCACCACCACCGCCGGCGACCTTGTCACCACCACCGCCAGCGACCTTGTCACCACCACCGCCGGCGACCTTGTCACCACCACCGCCAGCGACCTTGTCACCGCCGCCGCCAGCGACCTTGTCACCGCCGCCGGACTTGATGGATGCGACCTGGGTCCGCTCGAGGTTGATGACCACCTTCTCTTCGGGTGATCCGGACAGGACCAGTGGGCGGGTCTGCGAGACGTAGCCGTCTTTCTCGAACACCACGTCGTAGCGCTCGCGGGGGTCGATCTTGTACTGCGTTGGCGTCGGGCCTACCTCGATGCGCTTGCCGCTGACCAGCAGCGAGACCTTGGCGCCCGGAGGCGTGCTCTCGAACGACGCCACGACGTCGATCGGCTGCAGCTCGATCACGACCTCGATGGTCTCGCCGGCCTTGACCTCGACATCCTGGGTCACGCTCATGAACCCGGGGGGAGCGTCGATCGCCACCTGGTGCTTGCCCGCCGCGGTCTTGACCAGCACCGGCGGCCGCGTGGTCTGCGGCTGGCCATCGACACGCCAGCCGGTGACGCCGGCGGGTTTGACGCTGAGCTTGAACTCGCCCTGGCCGGCAACCGTGACGGTGCCGGTCCCCGGGCCACTGCCAGGGGGCGGCGCCTTCACCACGTCGCCCACCATCGGAGTGGTGGTCGATCCCGAGGTCATCACGACCACCGCCACCGCGGCACCGATGAGCACGACCCCACCGAGCGCCGCCCACAGCAGCGCCTTCGACTTCTTCTGCGCCGTCAGTCCGGCACCGAACGACGCCATCGGATCGAACGCCGGATCGTAGGAGGAATCGCGGGCCGCCAGCGACACCACCGCCGACGACTCGCGCGGCTCGTCGTACGGGGGATACGGCGATGGTGACTTGTTCGAACCAGCGGCGAGCGCGCCATGGCCGTTGGCGCCATTGGATGGTCCGCCCATGCCCGGAGCGCTCTGGCCCAGCATCGTCGGCGCGTTGGGCGCCGAGATTGGCGCGACACCGGGCAGCGGTCCATGCGGGGCGGCGCCCCAGCCCTTCGACGTCCGCACCAGCGATGACAGATCGGTCTCTTGACCCGCCATGGGCGCGGCGCCCAGCTGCGCCGGCGCCATGTGGGCCGGCCCCGCTGGCCCTGGCATGAAGCCACCCGGCGCGGCCGCCGCCATCGGGGCGTCGTAACCCGGCCCCGGGCCGGGCCCGTACCCCGCCGCCGGCGCCGCCCCGCCCTTGCGGGCGCGAGCGGCTGCCTCCTCCTCGGGGTTGTCGTAGATCTGGGTCTCGAGCTCGTCGTCGTCCCAGCTCAGATCCGCCTTGGGCGGGCCCATCGCCGCACCCGGCGTCGCCGCGAGGGACGCCGGGGCCGGTGTGTGCGCCGGCGGCGGCACGACGGGCATGCCTTGCGTCACTCGCCCCGAGGGCGGCGGCGGCGGCCGCGGTGCCACGACGCCGCCACCCGGCGACGGCGGCGGCACCGACTGCATCGCTTGCGTCCGGCGTGGACCGGCCGGAACCGCCGGCGGGCGGGTCGGTCCGGGCCGGCCCATCATCTCGGGCGCCGGCGTCTTGCCAGGCGCAACCAGCTCGGGCGGCGGCTTGAGCTGACGATAGCTCTCGAGCTTCGCCGTCTCCTCCTCGATCTCCTTGGTGAACGTCCGCTTCATCCACGCCGCCAGATCCTTGCGCGAGTAGAACTCGCCGGCGGTGTAGACGAACGCCTGCAGCTCGTCGTGGAGGTCGATCGCGTTCTGGTACCGCTCGTCGACGTCCTTGGCCAGCGCCTTGAGGACGATGCGCTCGAGCTCGTCGGGGATCTTGCGGTTGTAGGTCGACGGCGGGAGGATCTCGACGTTGCGCACCTTCTCGAGGGTCGAGAAGTCACTCTCGCCGACGAACAGGCGCTCGCCGGTCAGCAGCTCGTAGAGCACGATGCCGCACGAGAAGATGTCGGTGCGCCGATCGATGGGCAGGCCGCGCACCTGCTCGGGCGACATGTAGCCGAACTTGCCCTTGAGGATGCCGGCCTGGGTCTTGGACCCCTTGCCGGCCGCCTTGGCGATGCCGAAGTCGATCAACTTCACCTCGCCCTCGAACGAGGTGAGGATGTTCTGCGGGCTGACGTCGCGGTGGACCAGGTGGATGTCGCGTCCCGACTGGTCGCGCTTGTTGTGCGCGTAGTCGAGCCCCTCGCAGATCTTCATGATGATGAAGCAGGCCTGCGCGATCGGCATCGGCTCGCCCATCGAGCGGCTGCGATCGTAGATCGCGCGAACGTCACGACCATGGACGTGCTCGAGGGCGATGTAGTAGCTGCTGTCGACGACCCCGAGGTCGAAGATCTGGGCGATGTTGGCGTGGTTGAGCTGAACCGCGATCTTCGCCTCGTCGATGAACATGCGGATGAAGTCTTTGTCCTCCGCGATGTTGGGGAGGATGCGCTTCACCGCGACCAGGCGCTCGAACCCCTCGACGCCGAACGCCTTGGCACGGAAGACTTCCGCCATGCCGCCCACATTGATGCGCTCGAGCAAGTAGTACTTGCCAAAGGGTACTGGCTTCTTCACGTAGGTTCCTGGGGATGGCCCCCCTGCGTGGGACCGTATACCAAAGAGATTCCTTGGGCCAGTCCGAAGCCGAACTGCCCACGGATGGCTTCGGGGCCCGGCTCCGAGCTGCCGCAGGCAGCCGGTGGGGCGGTCAGGTCAGCTGGAGATCGACACCGATACGAGCGAAATCGCCTAGTTCTGCGCCAAGGCGGCGGCGGGTTCCATCTGCGCCGCCTTGCGAGCCGGGAGCCAGCCGCCAACGACGCAGAACAGGACCGAGAAACCGATGCCCTGGGCGAAGATCCACCACTCGAAGTCGAACCAGCTCGCCGGCTTGAACGGGAAGTCGGGCACGAACGCCGCCGACGCCCAGTCGACGAACAGCGAGCCGCCGACCGCAACCACGCTGCCGAGCACCCCGGAGACCAGGCCGATGAGCGCCGCCTCGCCGAGCACGATCATCAGGACGTCGCGCTGCGACGCGCCGACCGCGCGCAGGATGCCGATCTCGCGCCGCCGCTCGGTGACCTGCATGAAGAAATTGTGGGCGATGTTGATCGCGCTGATGCCGACGATCACGAACGAGATCGCGAGCAGCACGATCGTGATGACGAAGACCACCGTGCCGAACTGCTCGCCGAGCGAATCCTCGAGCTTGAGCCTGGGCTCGTCCTGCAGCCACTTGGTGAAGGGCGCCAGCCGATCCTTGTCACGCAAGGTCACCACGATCGACGAGAACTCCTTCGACGCCGCCTCGCCGGCGAACTCGCGGTTCCAGCGCTCGACATAGCCGATCGGCACCGTCAGGCCGACCCGCTTGGCCTTCTTGGAGACCCCGATCATGATCGCCCCGACTTCGCGATGGGCGGCGGTCATGGCCAGGTTGGAGCCGGCGACCATGGTGTCGCCGAGCCCGATCGTGAAGTGCATGCGCTCGCGGCCACGCTCGGCGATGAACTGCTCCATGGCGCCGATGTGCGGCAGGCCGTGCGACTGTGCGACCTGGGTGTTGTACAGCTCGAGCACGGTCGGCGATACGATCACCGGGATGCGGGCGTGGCAACGCTGATCGACCTTGTCGCAGTACTGCCAGGCGCGATCCGGACATCCCTTGCTGCCGAGCTCGGGCTTGCACGCCGGACCGATCACCCCGGCGGCGTCGTTGTCGAGGAAGCGATCGCTGACCTTGGGATCGTCGCCGACGTACGAGGTCGGGATGCCATCGGTGAAGCCGCCGACCTCGAAGCGGATCTCCTGGCCCTCGAACTTGCCGAACCCGACCGCCGGGAACTGCAACGTCATGCGCGGCAGCGCGTCCTTGACCTCGGGCCGCCGCTTGATGAGGTCGACGGTCTCCTGGGTCAGCTTCTGCGACAGGTTCTTGCCGGCGATCGACGTGTGCGGTGCGATGACCTCGACTTCCTCGAGCGGGAAGACCGAGAACAGCACGCTCTGGACCCGCAACACGCCGGCCAGGAAGAAGACGAAGGCGCCGATCCCGATGACGACGCCGATCGCCGAGAACACGAAGTGGCGCGGGCTGCGGACCGTGTTGCCCGCGACCATCGACGACAGATTGCGGGCGGGCATCATGCCGGACCGCCGGTGTCCTCGTTACCGGCCTGATCACCTTCGACGATCTGGCCGTCGCGCATCGTGATCACGCGCTGCGCGATGGTCGACATCCGCCGTTCGTGGGTGACGATGATGAGGGTCACGCCGTCCTTCTGGTTGAGCTCGCGGAAGAACTCGATGACCTCGTGGCCGGTGGCCGAGTCGAGGTTGCCGGTCGGCTCGTCGCACAGCAGCAGCTCCGGTCGGTTGAACAGGGCGCGGGCGATGGCGACCCGCTGCTTCTGTCCGCCCGACAGCTCCGAGGGCTTGCGCAGCGCGTGGTCGCCCAGGCCGACCCGGCCCAGCGCCTCCCGCCCGCGCTTGTCGACGTCCCGCGCGCCGCGGTCGAAGCTGGCCGGCAGGGTCACGTTGCCGACGCAGGTCAGGTGATCGAGCAGGTTGAAGGCCTGGAACACGAAGCCGATCTTGGCGTTGCGGAGGCGGGCCAGCGCGGGTTCGCGGGTGGCGCCGTAGTCGTGACCCAGGACGCGGATCGCGCCGGCGTCGGCCTTGTCGAGACCACCGACGATGTTGAGCAAGGTCGACTTGCCCGAGCCCGATTGACCGACCAGCGCGAGCAGCTCGCCGCGCGGCACGTCGAGCGACACGCCGCGCAACACCTGCGTCTTGCCGGCGCCGTCGCCGTAGCTCTTGGTCACGCGCTCGAGTTGGATCACCGGGTCCGGGGCCACGCGGTCCGGGACCCTATCACAACGATCGAAGGCTCGCCTGCGGCTAGCGAGCCCCGTGCGCGGTCAGGACCAGGGCGCGGCCCTCGACGGTGAGCGTCAGCAGGCCGTGCGACCACGCCCGCAGCCGGCGCACGGTGGCGGTGCGGGTCTCCTGGCGGCCGATCACCGACTGCAGCAGCTCGTCCCACGTCTGCGCCGGCCAGGCCCGCGGCGACAGCTCGACGCGCGCCAGCTGGTCGCCGCCGGCGACCATGCCACCGCCGAGCAGGGCGTCGATCGGGGTACCCACGGTGACGATCGTGCTCGAGCCGGCCACCGTGTACGAGAAGCGGGGCACGGCGGGCGCGTTGACGTCGGTGACGGCGAAGCCGGCGAGCTTGCGCTTCTTGCTGAGGAAGCCGATGCCCGGGATCTCGGCGAGCAGGTCATCGAGCATGCGCGGGTTGCCGAGCTCGGCGACCACCGCGCCCTTGCCCTCGAGGCGCCCGATGTCGATCTGGTGCACGAACAGCCGTCCGCCGCTGGCCTGATCGAGCTCCAGGTTGCGGAAGAGATCGTCGCCGACGCACGGCCCGAGCGCCGCCGCGACGTCACGCAGGTCGACGCCGATCTCGACCTGCAGCGGCGCGCCGGCGCGGGCCGCCACCCAGCCCGCCGGCAGGTTGGTGATCAGCGCCCGCACGCCGTCGACGCCGGCGGGTAGCTCGACGACGATCGCGCCGCGGGCCTCGGCGCCGGCGCCGGCGGCGACGAAGACCCGACCGAGCGCGCCCACGATCGGCGCGCAGGCCGGCGGATCTTCGATCAGCGGCAGCGCGAGCAGCGCCGGCAGGCGGGCCAGTCCGACCAGGGGCGGTTCGCCGCCGAGGCGGGCGCGGCCCTCGTCGAGCGCAGCGGTGAAGTCGGCCGCGCCGGCCAGCCCGCCACGCGCCGACCACGCCGATTCGAACCAGGCGCCGTCAGCCTCACGCTCGTCGGTGATCTCGACATGGGCCAGGAACCAGTCGCCGGCGATGGCCCAGTGGATCGCGGCGTCCCGGTCCGGGCGCAGCGTGTAGACATCGACCTCGTGGGCGCGGCTGACCTGGACCACCGTCCCCGGCCCGCGCCGCGCCTCGAGCTCGGCGGCCAGGCGCTGCGGATCGACGAGCGGAATGGCGAGGCTCGGGCCCAGCCCGCGCGACCAGATCGCGACCCCGCGCTCGAGATCGACGCCCAGGTCCGCGTACGCCTCCGGCGCCAGGAGGTCGAAGCCGAGCTCACGGGTGGACTCGCGGCTGAGCTCGGCGGCGTCGACCTCGGCGAGGATCCCGGCGGCATCGACCAGGTTCTTCAGGATCAGCACCGCATCTTCGCTGCGACGGGTCGCCACCGCATAGGTCACGTCGGGTGGCACCCAGCGCAACCCGGCATACGCGGACACCGCCGCCGGCATCTGGCTGTCCCCGCCGCCTCCTCCGGAAGGTCCGGGCTTGGGACCACAGGCGGCCACGATCACGAGGGCGATGGCGAGTGAGGTGCGATTCACGCCGACATCTTGCATGGCCGCGATGCTTTTTTCACGCAACCGCGGCGGGACGGTGGCGATACAGCAGGCAAACAGCCGGAGAACGCCATGCGACGAACCCTTCCCAGCCCTCGAAAACCCAATCAGTTCGCAGTATTCTTTGCCGGTCCCCGCGTGAGGGTGTCATGACCAGCGGCATCGGAGGAACAGGCGGACCGTCGGGTCCCGGCAGCCCGATCGGGCCCGGAGGCGTCGACGACCGCACCGTCGCGGGCGCGGAGACCGTCGGCAGCGGCACGGTCGAGGCACCAGCCCCAGGCGCCGGCGATCCGGTCGCGCAGCTGGCCGCCGATCTCGACGCCGGCCGGCTCACGCCGGAGCAGGCGATGGCCCGGCTCGTCGACGACAGCATCGCCGGCCTGCCGCCCGACGAGCAGTCCGAGTTGAAGCAGCTCATGGAGGATCTGATCGCCAGCGACCCGTACCTGGGTGGCCTGCTCGGTGCCGATCCGCTGGGAGGACGCTAGCGTTGCGATGCGGTGACCGCGCCAACCTCCGGCTCGGGATCGGGCTCGCGGCAGCACTGGCCACGGTCCTGATCGCGGTGAGCTCCCCGGCGGTGGCACGGGCCGATGACGGCGATGCCATCGAAGGCGATCGCGGCGAGGCGACGGTTGCCGTGGTGGTCACCGCGGCGCCCGGCGTCAAGCTGCCGGCGGCGCGGCGCGCCACCGTCCAGGTCTCGGTCGAACGCGCGCTCAAGCGCGACCCGCGGCTGATCGTGGTCGACAAGGACGACCGGCTGGCGGTCCGCGCCAAGCGCGTGCCGTCGGAGGTCGTCAACGAGGCGCGCGCGCTGCTGCGGAGCGGCGAGGAGCTGTTGCGGCGCGGCCAGGCCAAGACCGCCTTGCTCAAGCTCGAAGGCGCGTCGGTGCAGCTGGCGCGGGTGCTGGCGTGGACCCAGAAGCAGGAGCTGGCCCGCGCCCAGTTCCTGCTCGGTGCCGCGCAGGCGCTGTCGGGCGACACCCGGAGCGCGACCGCCACGTTCGTCGACCTCCTGGCGTGGCGGCCGGGGGCGGTCGCCGACGCCGACCTCGAGCCCGGCGTCATCCTGCCGCTGTGGGAGAAGGCGCAGGCGCGGGCCCGCAAGCTGGCCGGCGGTTCCATCGACATCGAGACCACGCCGGCGGGAGCGCTGGCCTACGTCGACGGCAAGCTGGCCGGCTTCACGCCGACGGTGGTCGAGGGCTTGCCGGTCGGGATCCATTACGTGACCGTGCGTCGCGACGGCCACGAGCGCCGCGTCGAGGCGGTCCGGGTCTCCGACAAGAAGCCAGCCCGGCTCAAGATCAGGATGGAGACCTCGCGCCGGGGTGCCGAGCTGGCGGTCGCCGAGAGGGCACTGGTCGACGGGGTCGGCGCCGCGCTGGCTCCGGCCGCCGCCCAGGCCGGCTTCAGCGAGGCCGGCGAGCTGCTCGACGTCGAGCAGCTGGTCGTGGTCTCGGCCGAAGCCGGCGCCGGCCGTTACCGCGTCTTCGTCTACGAAGCCAGCGGCGGCTCGCGGCTGGCCGGCGCGACCCTCGACGTCGGCGACCGCGAGCTCGAGGACGCGTTCGCCGACATCACCGGTTCGCTCTACGAGCAGGTGGCCAGAGCCAAGGTCAAGGTCGTCAAGAAGCCGCGCCCGAAGGCGGCGCCAGCCGGGCCGTCGATCTTCACCAGGAAGTGGTTCTGGATAACGCTGGCCGGGGTCGCCGTCGTCGGGGCCACCACCGGCATCGTGCTGTCGATCGACCGCAGCGAGCCGCTCACGTGCCCGGTCGGCACCTCGTGCGGCGAAGTCATCTTCCGCTTCTGACCACCATGTCGATCAACCAAGCTCGAGCGTTCGTCGCCGTGGTCGCCGTCACCGTTCTGGCCACCGCGCCGGCGAGGGCCGACGTCTCGATCGACCTGCGGGCCAAGGATCCGGTCGCCGCCCTGCCCGCGGTCTCCGCCGACGGCACCAACTTCCTGCGCCCGTACCGACGCTGGCGCACGGGCTGCAAGCGCGCCGACCTCCACGTCGAGTTCGGCGGCATCGATCGTTCGGTCGCCGAGCCGGAGTACTCGAGCGCGCCGCTGATCGGCGGCTGCGGCGAGGCCATCGATGCCTACCAGGGCAACGTCGCGATGATCAACGAGTCGTTACGCGACACCCAGTGCAGCACCGCACCCCGGCGCGGTTCGCTGATCGCGAAGCTGCCGGCATCGCTGGTCGCCGACGGCTTGCGCGTCGACGTCACCGCGACCGCCGACAGCGCGCACGTGATGATCAACAAGCTCGAGCGCGTGGTCGGTGCGTGGACCGGATCGCAGCGGGTCCAGGTTTCGGGCACGCCGCTCGAGGTCCGCGGCTGGTACATCGTCGACCACCGGTCGACGCACGAGATCGCGATCCTCGTCAGCGTGCGCGAGGCCGACGGCACGATCGCCGAGCGATGGGTGGACGTCTGGCTCGACACGGTCGCCCGGACGCCGGGGCCCGTGGACGTCGCGCGCACCTGGATGCTGGCGCTCGCCGAGGGTGACGCGACGGCGCTCGCCGCGACCACCCTGACGCCGGTGGTACGCGTCGGCAGCGCCGGGCCTCCGGCGCGCTACGCGGCGCTCTACGACGGCGAGGAATTCGTCAAGATCACCAGCCGTCAGATCCCGGCCGAGCTGAAGGCCCACAAGAAGGCGCTCTCGAGGCCGGGCCTGACGCTGGTGCAGTTCACGGCCGACGACGCCGCCGGCGCGGTCGTCGTCGTGCTCGGCGTCAAGAAGGGCAAGGTCGCGGTGGTCGCGGAGGCGACGACGCCGGGCCGGGAGCCCTGACGGCGACTGCGGCCATCAGCAGCGGATCTTGCCGATGAAGATGTAGCCCGTGGTCGAGCCGGGCGGGCCGACGAAGCGGGCCGGGCGTTCGATCTTGGCGCCGATCGGGAAGACCGCGAACGGGCGGGTCAGCGGAGCTCCGGCGGCATCGTGGAAGCCGGCGAGCACGACCGCGGTGCACGGTCGATCGGCGGTGTTGACGACCATCGCCGTCGCGACCACCCGATCGCCGTCCTTCCACACGTGGCCCTGCTCGATCTTGACCGGCGGGTCGTGGCGCGGGCGAATCGCGCCGCGAACGTCGACGCGCGCGGCGACCGCCGCCGGCCGTTCGCCGTCACGATCGTCGACCAGCGCGAAGGTGCGCCGACCGTGGGCCGGGATCCACAGCGACTCCGGGCGCAGCGTGCCGGCCTCGTGGCCGTCGCCGTCGACCAGGACGCCGCCCACCGTCACCGTCGCCGGGAGATCGCCGGAATTGTCGGCATCGACCAGCGCGAAGGTCGCCAGGCGCGCGTGCTGATCGGCGCCGACGGTATCGGTCCGCACGGTGATCCGCTTGCCGACCGCAAGTTGCGATCGATCGACCTGCTCGAGCGGCCGGACCCGCTCGCACCCGACGATCACGACCAGCACCAGGAAGAGGTCGAAGGGACCCGGTGGTCGTGAGCGAGCGCTGCGAGTCGGAGGGCGGATCACGCGATCAGGAGCGTACGCCAATCGCGAACTTGAGGTAGTTGCCCTCGGGGAAGCCGGGCGCGACCGGGAAGTCGTGCGGCAAGCCGCGCCGATCGATGATCTTGAGCGAGGTGCCGGCGCTGGCAGCACCGTCGGCCAGCGCGGCGTCGAAGTCGTCAGCGGACACCTTGTGCGTCGACGACGCGGCGGCGAGCAGCCCGCCGGGCTCGAGCACGCCCAGCGCCGCTGCCACCAGCTCGCCGTAGTCCTTGATCGCACTCCACGCCTTGCCGCCCCGCGCCGCCGCCGAGGCGAACGCCGGTGGGTCGAGCACGACCAGATCGAAGCGCGTGCCCCGCTCGGCGAACCGGGCCAGCACCTTGAACGTGTCGCCGACGATGTGCTCGGGCTGCTCGGGATCGAAGCCCGACGCCGTGAAGTTGCGGCGGGCCCGGGCATGAGCCTTGGCGGCGACATCGATCGCGCACACGTGGGCAGCGCCGCCGGCATGGGCGTAGAGCGAGATCGCACCGGTGAAGCTGAACAGGTTCAGCACCCGGCGACCCTTGGCGTACGAGCGAACCGCGCGCCGGCCCTCGCGCAGGTCGGCGAACAGGCCGGTCGACAGCGGCGCGGTGACGTCGACGACGAACCGCAGATCGTCCTCGCGCACCTCGAGCTCGACCGGCGCCGGCACGCCGCGCACCAGCTCGGCGCCGGCCTGGCGCGGCGCCTCGCCGCCGAGCGAACGATGGCGGCGTTGCTCGTAGATGCCGCGCGGGGCCAGCTCGGCCTCGAGCGCGTCGTAGAGCGCGGCGTACAGGGCGGGCGCCTGCCGCAGGGCCGGCGAGAACAGCTGCACCACCAGGTACTCGCCGTAGCGCTCGACGGCGATCGCCGGCAAGCCGTCGGATTCACCGTTGACGAGCCGCACGCACTCGAGCGCCGTGAAATCGAGGAACCGCCGGCGCAGCGCGATCGCCGCCTTCACGCGCGCCGCGACCAGCCGGGCGTCGACGGCGCGATCGTCGTTGGTCCACATCCGGATGGCGATCGCGCCCTCGCCTTCGCACAAGCCGCGACCACACAGCTCGCCGTCGCCGTTGACGACGTCGAGCACCGTGCCCGGCTCGTCTCGCAGTCCGCGCGGCCCCAGGGCCTCGCGATACACCCAGGGGTGACCGGCGCGCAGATGCCGCGCCACGTCGAACGGAACTCGGACGGTGTTCCGCCGCACGATCGGCGCCCCCATCATCGGGCGCCGACGCGAACGGCGGGGCGGATCGTTGGCGGCCATGGGGCCGGCATCCTAGCCAGCGCCCCCCCTCTGTCAACCCTTCGACCCAGCTCAGGACGGGTGGCGCCTCCATCCTGGGCCAAGGATTCGGGCCCCACCCGGCCGACGCGGGCGTCGGCCCGGAGCCGGGCCCCGAAGCCATCGTTGGGCCAGCTGGTGTACCAGCGGGATCGAAAATACCCCTTTACAGTTGACCGGATCGATCGAGTAAGCTGCGCGCGCCTGGGAGCACACATGGTCACCAATCCAGCTGCTGTTCGCACATTGGCCCCCGGGGCCCTGGTCACGGTTCGCTTCGGCGAATTCCTTCGCGAGCGCAAGCTGATCAATGACGAGCAGTGGCTGGCCGCCCTGGCGACCCACTGGAGCGAGACGCCGCGGCGCCGCTTCGGTGACACGCTGGTCGGCCTGGGGCTCCTCGAGAGCGCGATGATCGAGGAGGCCGCGGACGTCTTTCACGACGGTCTCGACGTCGTCGAGGTCCACGTATCTCCATCGGTTCCGGTCGCCTTCGCGACCCATCCTCGGCCGACGGCTGACCGCTCGACGCACCGCACCGATCAGCCGATCTGGGCATGATCAGCGCGCCACGCTAGCGCGAGACTCGCGCGAGACTGAACGAACGACTTTTGCGCGGCGGGGAGCCGCGCTACCCTGAGCAGTCAGACTGGTCCGCGCGGGGCGAGACCAGCCGGAGGTCCCCGAGATGCCCACGGAAGAGAAGCACGGTCCGAGCAACGGCCACGCCAGCAACGGCAACGGCGCGCGCACCAAGCGCAAGAGCCAGCTCATGCAAGCAGCGACCACGCTGCCGACCGTCGAGTCGTCGCTCGAAGAGTTCATCGCCCGCGCCAACTCGACGCTGGTCGACGTCGACCAGTGGGAGGCCGAAGCCCGCGCCGAGAAGGAGCGCCAGCTCCGCGAGCAGAGCGACGCCGAGGGCGCGCGCATCCGCGATGCCGAGACCGCGGTTCGCAGCCAGGCCGCGCAGGAACGCAGCGTGCTCGTGGGACGGATCGGCGCGCTCGAGGGAGAGCTCGCCGAATCGCAGGCCCGGCGCGCCGAGCTCGAGGCCAAGGTCGCGGTGCTGGGCAGCCAGCAGCCGCAGGCCGCCGCCATCGGCGAGCTCGAGGGCCGACTCGCCGCCGCCGAGAGCCGCGGCCGCAGCGCCGACGATCGCGCTCGCGCCGCCGAGGCCCGCGCGGCCGCCGCCGACGCCCGCGCGTCGCATGCCTCGCAGACCAGCGCCGCCGCAGCGCCGGTGGCCCTCGCACCCGCGGCCGCCGCCGATGCCGACGCCGGACGCCGCCTCGCCGCGGCGGAGGAGCGAGCCCGGATCTCCGACGCCAAGGCGCACAAGGCGGTTGCCGCCGCCCGCGCCGCCGCCGCCGGCCTCACCGTCTCGACCGCCGACCTCGACAAGATCGAGGCCGGCCTGGGCCTGGGGTCCTCGTCCGCCTACGCCCACGATCTCGATGACCAGCCGGTCGTCGCCCGCCGCGGTCTGCCGATCGGCGCCGTGGTGGCCGCGTTCGTCGGCGGCGTCGCCGTCATGCTGCTGGGCGTCAAGGTCCTGGGGGGAACCAACGCCGCCGCGCCGCAGCCCGCACCGGCTCTGGTATCGCCCGCTGCGACGGCGGGGCAACCTGCCGTCCAGCCCGCCGCCGTCCAGCCCGCCGCGGTTCAGCCGATCGTCGTCGAGCCGGCCGCCGTCGAGCCCGCCGCTGCTCAGCCGGCCACCGTCGAGCCGGCCGCCGTCCAGCCCGCCGCCGTTCAGCCGGCCGCCGTCGAGCCCGCCGCTGCTCAGCCGGCCACCGTCGAGCCCGCAGCCGTCGAGCCCGCGGCGGCTGCCGCCGAGAAGCCGCGCACCGAGAAGCCGCGCACCGAGAAGCCGCGCACCGAGAAGCCGCGCGCCGACAAGCCGGCCGGCGGGATCGCCGATCCGTTCGCGACCAAGGCCGCCGACAAGCCCAAGGCCGCCGACAAGCCCAAGGCCGCCGACAAGCCCAAGGTCACCAAGCCGGCGACCGGCATCGTCGATCCGTTCGGTGCACCCGCCGCCGCCCCCGCCGAGAAGGCCAAGCCCAAGGCCAAGAAGCCGGAAGCGAAGAAGCCGGCGGCCGGCATCGTCGACCCCTTCGGCGCCTGATCGCTTTCGTCGGTTTTCGTTGGGCTGGCCGCGTTGGTATGTAGGCGCCGGCTGTGGTAACCAGCCCGGCAGGAACCGTGACCGCCATGGGCCGACTCTCCACCCTCGCACTCCTGGTCGCCTTCGGCGTCGTGGCGGCTGGCGCCAGCTCCGCGCTGGCTCAGCCCGCGCCGGCGCCGGGCCCAGCGCCTGGCACCGAGGCACCGCCACCGGCACCACCACCGCCGCCAACTGCCGAGCAGCTCGAGCAAGCCAAGCAGGCGTTCATCGCCGGCAAGGCGTGGTTCGACGAGAAGAAGTTCGAAGAGGCGGTCGACAAGTTCAAGCTGTCGTACCGCCTGTCGCGGAACCCGCTGCTCCTCTACAACGTCGCCTTCACGTTCGATCAGATGACCCAGAAGGACCTGGCGGTCTTCTATTACAAGAAGTTTCTCGCCGACGCTCCCGCCGAGGCGGCGCAGCGTCCCGACGCGACCGCACGCCTCAAGGTGCTCGAGAAGGAGCTCGCCGTGGCGTCGCCGCCGGACACCGGCGGCGGCGACGTGGTCACGCCCCCTCCTGATACCGGCGGCAAGGTCGGCGCGGGCGATGGCAAGAAGCCCCGGAAGGGCGATCCGTCGAGCTACACCGTCGACGACTTCCAGCATCAGGTCATCGAGGACGCCCCCCCGGGCAAGCCGCTCGATCTCACCGCGTTCTCGCCCGAGGACTCGGGCTGGATCGTGACGCTGTTCTATCGCGGCGCCGGCGACGCCAAGTTCACCGCCGTGGCGATGAAGCCGCGCTACAACGAGCTCGTCGGCCGCGTCCCGGCCGCCAAGATGAAGGGGGTCTCGATCCAGTACTACGTCGAGGTCCGCACGCCCGACGCCAAGGTCGTCACCCGCATCGGCAAGCCGGCCAGCCCCAACATCGTGTACATCGACGAGAAGGCCCGCCCACGGTACTACCCCGACCTCACCGACGAACGGGACTGGGTTCCCGACGACGGTGGTGGCGGCGGCGGCGGCGGTGGCGGTGGCGGCGGCAGCTCGTTCGTCGCCGGCGGATGGACCGAGGTCGGATCGACCCGGTTCAAGCGCGGCAAGTGGATCGCCACCGGCACCGGGGTCGGCCTGCTGAGCGTCTCGATGACGTTCTATCTGCTGGCCGCCAACATGTCGTCATCGCTGGAAGCCGAGGCCGCCATCTCGACCGACGACGACGAGTGCACGGCGCCCGACACCATCCCGTGCAAGAGCTTCAACGACGATCGCAAGGCGATCGAGACCGCGGGCAAGCGCAACGAGCTGGTCAGCCGGCTGACCTTCGTCGTCGGCCTCGGCGCCACCGGGGTCGCCGCCTGGTACTGGTACCGCGAGCTCAAGGCGATCAAGGCCGCCGAGAAGGGCCAGGCCGCAGCACCTCCTCGCACCGGGCTCCGATCCATCGTCGCCGCGCCGGTGGTCGGCGAAGACTTTTTCGGCGGCGCCGCCGCCCTCCGCTTCTGAGGCCCGCCATGCTCCGCCCGCTCGCCAACTCCTTGCTCGCCGCGCTCGCCGCGCTCGCCGCGCTCGCCGCGTGCAATCCGTACGATCCCGATCTGGGCAACGACCCGTTCGAGTGCGGCAGCAGCGAACCGCGCTGCCCCGAGGGTTACACCTGCCACACCTACTCGGACACCAACGAGGTGTGCGAGCGTGAAGCCGGTAGCGCCGACATCGACGCGACCACCAGCACGTTCCAGTGCGCCGATGACTCGTCGATCGAACCCAACAACGAAGCGATGATGGCGTTCGTCACGCCGATCCCGAGCATGCCCAGTTATCAGCTGGTCGGCCTCTCGGTGTGTCCGACCGGCGATCGCGATCACTACCGGTTCGACATCAACACCAACGGCCTCAACTTCGAAGCCACGGTCGCCGGCATCGCCAGCCGACCGTCGCTCGCCCTCAACGTCCTCACCTTGCAGGGCGGACCGATCGCCAGCGGCGCGCCGGTGCCTGGCAACCCGCAGGTGGTCCGGATCGAAGTGCCGAACCGGCTCGCGATCGGCTCCTACATCGTCCAGGTCCAGTCTCCGGACAACACCGAGAACAACTACGACCTCACGCTCCGGGTCTGCACGACCCCGCTCCCCTGCCCCGTCCCATAGAGCCCCCGCGTTGCCCCCTGGGCACATCGGGCACTGAGACGCGCAAGCCGGCCCGCGGCCGAGGAAGGCGCGAGGAGCGCGCGGAGCGTACTTCCTGTACGCGAGCACGCACCGCAGCGCCTGACGACGGCCCCGGGCCGGATCGCGCGTCTCAGCCGAGAAGGTCGAAGCGGAACGCCCAGCGCGAGTACTCGGCGCGCAGCTCGACGTCGTCGATGGCGACCTCGCGCAGCCGGCCGAGCGCCCGGCTGGCGCCCGCGCTGTCCTGCGCCATCAACCGCTCGCGCAGCGCCTGACGAAGAAACGAAAGCTCCTTGGCCTCGCGATAGCTCATGTTGGAACTCCTGGTTACGGCTCACGGTGCGCGACACGATCGTGAGGGGCAACTTTCTGTCGGGCCTACATGTCATCTCGCCGGGCGGGCGCCCGAGAGCACCGGCGCTTCGGTTTGACGTCCGCCACCCGCCACGGCTACCCTTGACGCGTGAGCGCGGGTCGAAGGACGGGAAATCACACCAGATCGAGGGAGTCCGCAAACCGATGAGCCGAATTGGCGAGCTGCTGATCCGCGAGAAGGTCCTCTCGCTCCAGCAGCTTCAGAACGCGCAGGACGAGGCCAAGCGCACCGGCAAGCGGCTCGGGGCCACGCTGGCGCGGATGGGCCTCGTGCCCGACAACGTCCTCACGCAGCTGGTGGCGCGGCAGTACAGCCTGCCCGCGATCAACCTGTCCGAGATCGAGATCGACGCCAACGTCCTCAAGCTGATCCCGAAAGAGATCTGCGAGCGCCACCAGATCATCCCGGTCCGGCGCCAGGGCTCGACCTTGATCGTCGCGATGGCCGACCCGTCGAACATCTACGCCATCGACGAGCTGAAGTTCCTCACCCAGTACAACATCGACCCGGTGGTGGCGTCCGACGGCGCCATCGAGGTCGCGCTCGCCCGCTACTTCGACAAGGGACCCGATCTCGACGCCATGATCGGCGACTTCGACGTCGAGAACGTCGACTTCGCCGCGGTTGCCGATGACGCCGTCAACGTCGTCGATCTCGAGAACCAGGCCGGCGAAGCGCCGGTCGTGAAGCTGTGCAACGCGGTGCTGCTGTCGGCGATCAAGAAGAAGGCGTCCGACATCCACGTCGAGCCGTACGAGAAGTACTTCCGGGTCCGCTTCCGCATCGACGGCATCCTGCAGGAGGAGATGCGGCCGCCGCTCAAGCTCCGCAACGCGATGACCAGCCGCCTCAAGATCATGGCCTCGCTGGATATCGCCGAGCGCCGCCTGCCCCAGGACGGACGCATCAAGCTGAAGATCGGCACCAACCGGGAGATGGACTTCCGCGTCAGCGTGTTGCCGACGCTGTTCGGCGAGAAGATCGTCATGCGTCTCCTCGACAAGTCGAACCTGCAGCTCGACATGACCAAGCTCGGCTTCGAGGTTGGCCCCCTCGACGACTTCAAGAAGGCGATCAAGAAGCCGTACGGCATGGTGCTGGTCACCGGGCCGACCGGCTCGGGCAAGACCACGACCTTGTACTCGGCGCTCCAGGAGCTCAACACCATCGACCGCAACATCAGCACCGCCGAGGATCCCGTGGAGTTCAACCTCCAGGGCATCAACCAGGTGCAGATGCACGAGGACATCGGGCTCAACTTCGCGACCGCGTTGCGCTCGTTCCTGCGCCAGGACCCGAACATCATCATGGTCGGCGAGATCCGCGACTTCGAGACCGCCGAGATCGCGGTCAAGGCCGCGCTCACCGGCCACCTCGTGCTCTCGACCTTGCACACCAACGACGCGCCGTCGACGGTCATGCGCTTGCTCAACATGGGCGTCGAGCCGTTCCTGGTCACCGCGTCGGTGAATCTGGTGATCGCCCAGCGGCTGTCGCGCCGCATCTGTGTCGACTGCAAGCAGCCGGGCGAGAAGCACCCCGAGGCGCTGGCCAAGATGGGCATGAGCGAGGAACAGATCCGCAAGTCGACGATCTCGATCGGCCGCGGTTGCGGCACCTGCAACAACACCGGCTACAAGGGCCGGGTGGCGCTCTACGAGGTCATGCCGTTCACCGACGGCCTCAAGGAGCTGGTGCTGCAGGGGGCGTCGGCGGCCGAGCTCAAGGCCGAGATGATCCGCCAGGGCTTCCCCAGCCTGCGCATGTCCGGGATCCAGAAGATCATCGAGGGTATGACCACCCCGGAAGAGGTCTTGCGTACCACGGTCGAAGACTGAGGCGAGCGAAGTTGGACATCGTCCAACAAAGACTGAGAAGATCGCGACGTGCCGCCACCCACTCTGCACCAGCTCCTGAAGGTGATGCTCGACAAGGGGGCGTCGGACCTTCACGTCACCACCGGGTCGCCCCCGCAGTTGCGCATCGACGGTGACCTGGTGCCGCTGCGCACCGACGCCATGACGCCGGTGGACACCAAGCAGCTGTGCTACTCGATCCTCACCGACGCCCAGAAGCTGCGCTTCGAAGAGGACCAGGAGCTCGACCTGTCGTTCGGCGTCAAGGGCCTGGCCCGCTTCCGCGCCAATCTGTACGTGCAGCGTGGCGCGGTGGGCGGCGCGTTTCGTCTGGTGCCGTTCAACATCCTGCCGCTCGAGGATCTCGGCGTCCCCAAGGTGGTCAACGAGCTGTGCGAGCGCCCGCGCGGCCTGGTGCTGGTGACCGGGCCGACCGGCTCCGGCAAGTCGACCACCCTGGCCTCGATGATCGACCGCATCAACACCCGGCACCGCTCGCACATCGTCACGATCGAGGACCCGATCGAGTTCTTGCACCCGCACAAGAACTGCCTGGTCAATCAGCGTGAAGTCGGCAGCGACACCCAGAGCTTCGGGAAGGCGCTGCGCCACATCCTGCGCCAGGATCCGGACATCGTGCTGGTCGGCGAGATGCGCGACCTCGAGACCATCGAGGCCGCGCTGACCATCGCCGAGACTGGCCACCTGTGTTTCGCCAGCCTCCACACCACCAGCGCGATCGGCAGCATCAACCGCATCATCGACGTGTTTCCGCCCCACCAGCAGTCGCAGATCCGCGCCGTGCTCTCGTTCGTGCTCGAAGGCGTGGTCAGCCAGACCCTGGTGCCGCGCGCCTCGGGCTCGGGTCAGGTGCTGGCGGCCGAGGTCATGATCCCGACCGTCGCGATCCGCAACCTGATCCGCGAGGACAAGCTGCACCAGATCTACTCGCAGATGCAGATCGGTCAGAGCAAACACGGCATGGTGACGATGAACCAGACCCTGTGCGACCTGTTCGTGCGCCGCGTGATCACGCTCGATGATGCGATGAGCCGATCGTCGGACATGGACGAGCTCAAGACCCTCATCTCCAGCGCCGCCGCCAGCGGCGGAACCGGGGCCGGCGGGTCGTCGCCAGGTGCCCGCCGCGGAAAGGCGGATTGAGCCATGCCCAAGTTCACGTGGGAAGCGACCACCCGGGCCGGCGAAGTCAAGCGTGGCACCCTCGAGGCTGCCGACGAAGCAGCGGTCGTCAATCGGCTCAAGGCCGACAACCTGACCGCGCGTCGCGTCAAGAAGCAGGGCCGCGAGATCATCATCACGATCGGCTCCGGGGTCCAACCCAAGGAGCTGCAGATCTTCACGCGCCAGCTGGCGACGATGATCGACGCCGGCCTGCCGCTCGTGCAGTGCATGGACATCCTCGCCAACCAGACCGACAACAAGGTCTTTTCGCGCATCCTGTTCCAGGTCAAGGCCTCGGTCGAACAGGGCGCGACCTTCTCGGACGCGCTGCGCAAGCATCCCAAGGTCTTCGACGAGCTGTACGTCAACCTGGTCGCCGCCGGTGAGATCGGCGGCATCCTCGACACCATCCTCAACCGGCTCGCCGCGTACATCGAGAAGGCGGTCAAGCTCAAGTCGCAGCTCAAGAGCGCGATGGTCTATCCGATCGGGATCATGGTCGTCGCGTCGGGCGTCATCGCCGTCATGATGGGCAAGGTCATCCCCACGTTCGAGGAGATGTACAAGGAGTTCCCGAACGCCAAGCTGCCGGGGCCGACCAAGGTCGTCATCAACATCTCCAACGGGTTCACGTCGAACTGGTACCTGTTCGTGGCCGGCATCATCGGCATCTCCGTCCTGCTCTCGCTCGGCCTCAAGACCGAGCGCGGCCGCGACATCCTCGATCGCATGCTGTTGAACATCCCGGTGATGGGATCGGTGTTGCGCAAGATCGTCGTCGCGCGCTTCACCCGCACCCTCGGCACCCTGCTGTCCTCGGGCGTTCCCATCCTCGACGCCCTCGACATCTGCGCCAAGACCTCCGGCAATCGGGTCGTCATGCGCGGCATCCTCCATGCCCGCGCCAAGATCTCGGAGGGCCAGGACATGGCCGGTCCGCTCGGCGACACCAAGGTCTTTCCCCCCATGGTGACGCAGATGATCGGGGTCGGCGAACAGACCGGCGCCATGGACCAGATGCTGCAGAAGATCGCCGACTTCTACGAGGATGAAGTCGACACCGCCGTGGCCGCGATGACCTCGCTGATCGAGCCGATCATGATGGCGTTCCTCGGCATCGTGGTCGGTGGCCTCATCATCGCGATGTACCTGCCGGTGTTCGAGCTGGCCGGCAACATCGAGGCGTGAGCCCGCTATCCCAGCACAAGGCCCAGGCCCAGGCCCCGCCACCATCGCCGGCGGATTCGCTGGCCGGCCCGGCGCCGGTGGCGGCCGCGTCAGGCGACGGGGTCGGGCGACGGTTGATCTGGCTGATGGTGCTGCGCACCGTCGTCATCAGCCTCGTGCTCGGCCTGACGATCTGGCTCGGATCTCTCGACGCGACCGGCGCCACCTCATCGCCGCAGCTGTTCCTGACCGGGATCGTGGTCGCGACCTACGTGTCGACGATCGTCTACGCGCTGCTGCTGCGCAGCGGCGCCGACCCCGAGCGGCTGGTGTGGCCCCAGCTCGGCGGCGATCTGGTCATCACGACGGTGCTGGTGTACGTCACCGGCGGCGCCCAGAGCGCTTACACGTTCTTCTACGCCCTGTCGGTGGTCGGCGCCGGCGCGGTCCGGTTCCGGCGCGGCGCGATCGCGGTCGGCGCCTTGTCGGCCACGCTCATGCTGACGGTCGGCCTGGCGGCGTGGGCCAACCTGCTGCCGCTGCCGACGGTGCCGCGGGTCGAGCCGTGGACCGCCACCGCGGCCGAGCTGGCGCGCCAGCTTGGCCTCAACGTGGGCGCCTTGATCGGGGTGACCGTGCTGTCCTACATCTTCGGCCGCGACCTCCAGGACGCTTCGGCGTCGCTGGCGTCGCAGCGCCAGGTCTCGGCGGACCTGTACGCCCTCAATCGCGACATCGTCCGCTCGTTGACCTCCGGGTTGGTCACCGTCGACCGCGATGACCGCGTGCTGGCGCTCAACCACACCGCCGTCGAGCTCCTGGGGGCCGACGCCGAGCGCGTGACCGGCGTCGACGTCGACGTCCTCCTGCCCGGGCTCGGTGCGCGGTTGCGCGCGCTCGGACCCGACGCGACGCTGCACCGCAGTGACCTGACCCTGGCCGCTGCTGCGGGGCGCAGCCGCATCCTGGGCATCTCGGTCTCACCGCTCCGCGACGTGCACGATCAGGTGGTCGGCAGGGTCGTCAACTTCCAGGATCTCACCGAGCTGCGGACGCTCGAGGAGACCATGCGCCGCGCCGAGCGACTGGCCACCGTCGGTCAACTGGCGGCCGGCATCGCCCACGAGATTCGCAACCCGCTGGCGTCGATCTCGGGGTCGGTCGAGCTGCTGGCGCAGGCCCCCCGGGTCTCCGACGACGACAAGGCGCTGATGGCGATCGTCGTGCGCGAGATCGAGCGCCTCGACGGGCTCATCGATGACCTGCTCGAGTACGCCAATCCGCGGCCCCGGACGCTGGTGAGCTTCGATCTGGTCGGCATGATCGGCGAGGTCGTCCAGGTCATGCGCCAGGACAAGGGCCGCGGCGACGTCACGCTGGTGACCGATCTGCCGGCGGCGCCAGCGTCGATCACCGCCGACCCGGGCCAGCTCCGCCAGGTGTTGTGGAACCTGTGTCGCAACGCCGCCGAAGCCGCGGCGTCCGGGGCCGCCGGGGCCGGCACGGTCACGGTGCGCGCCCGCCAGGACGCGATCGGCTTCACGATCGAGGTCGAGGACGACGGACCTGGCATCCCGCCCGAGCACCTGGCCCACATCTTCGATCCGTTCTTCACCACCAAGAAGCGCGGCACCGGCCTCGGCCTCGCCACCAGCCACACCATCGTCACCGAGCATGGCGGCACGCTCGACGTCCGCAGCCAGCCCGGCCACGGCAGCCGCTTCGTCGTCCGCCTGCCCCGCAGCACCGGCCCGAAGTGATCACGAGCCCCGGCGGGGACAACTCCAGCACGCCCGGGTAGACTGGCGCCGTGAGCGCCTCGTGCCCGGTATGCCTCGGCGATCTCGACGACGGTGACCTGATCCTGGTCTGCGCACCCTGCCGCGAACGCATCGGTGGCGCGGTCCACATGCGCGCCACCGGCGAGTTCCGGGTGCCAGCCACGTTCACCACCAGCGCCAGCGAGCACACGGCCCCGGTGGCGGGTGCAGCCCAGAGCTGCAGCTGGTGCGGCAAGGCCGCCGACCGGGTCCGCAAGCTGCTCGGCACCTCGGCGGTCGCCATCTGCGACGAGTGCGTCTCGCTGTGCGCTGACATCCTCGAGGCCGAGTTCGGTCCCGACTGGCGTTAGCGAGCCGGACCGCCGCTAACGGATGGTCGTGATGGTGAGCTTGCCGGCCTCGACCGGCAGCGTGCTCGGTCCGACGAACGCGGTGGTCGACGTCAGCGTCGCCGTCGCCGCCGTGAGCGGGACGTTCGCGAACAGGACCAGGCCACCGGCGTCGCCGGCGGTCCAGCTCAGATCGTCGCTGCCGTCAACCGCGAAGGCGGTGCCGCCCAGGCTCAGGGCCAGGGGAATCGCCGCGCCCTGCTTCTGCACCAGGACGTGGCCCCGGGTGGCGTCGAAGCTGCCCAGGCTGCCGAGCGACGCATAGAACGCCGGCGCACGGGCGACCTTGATGCCCTTGGTCTGGAAGAAGAACAGGCCCGGGGCCTGGAACACCGTCGGATCGGCAACGTAGATGCTCTCGACGTACTCGGCCTGGGTGATCGAGATGACGCTGGTGGCGCCGGCCGCGATGCACAGCTCGACCCGGCCGTTCGGGTTGGTCATGACCGTGCGGGTCGGTTCCCCACGCACCGTCCAGGTCGCGAACTCGACCCCATCGAAGCTGGTGGTGGTCGAATCCCAGTCGGTGAATTCGCCGGTCAGGAAGAAGTCGGCGCCGCACCGCGCGCCCGAGTCGATGGCATCGACCGCGGCGTCGATGGCGTCGGCGGCGTCGGGATCGAGCGGCGCGTCGTCGCTGCACGCGGCGCACGAGATCAGGGCCACGGTGACGGCGGCGTAGGTGCGGCGAAACATCGATCGCAGGCTACCAGACCGCAGCGAGCTCGGGCAGCGTCAGCTCGGCGAGCGCGTCCTGAAAGCGGACCCGGGCCAGCATCAACCCCTCCTGCTTGTCGACGATCGTGATCGTCGTCACCTGGATCCGGTCGGAGACCTCGCGCAGTCGGTCGGCCAGGTGGCGGCTCAGGCTGGTCGCGATCTTGACCTTCTTGAGGTCGTGGAGCTGCTCGGTCAGCTCGGCGGAGCGCAGGCGGTACTCGACGAGGTGGTCGCGCAGACCGGCGATGTGCTCGCGGCCATCGACGAGCTGGCGATGGATCGCCAGCAGGTCGCGCAGTTGCCGTTCGAGGGCGTCGTCGGGATACGGGCTCTCGACGTACACCTTCATGAGGTCGAGCGTGGCCGGGGTCGCCAGATCGAGGGTGCGGGTGAGCGGCGTGGTCTGGACCAGCTCGACGGTCCGGGTCTGTCCCGCTGCCAGCGCGACCTCGAACAGGTGGGCGTCGCCGATGCGCTCGGCCGGCAGCTCGGGATCGCGGAGCTGCCAGCCCTTCTCGATGGTGTGGCGCACGAACACCCGGGTCGGCTTGTGGAGACGGCTGGTGAACGTCAGCCGGGTCCGACGCAGGTGCTGGACCTCGGCGGTGAGGACGCCGCGCTGCAGGGTCAGCAGCCGCGAGACCTCGTCGCCGTTCGACTCCTCGCGGTCGACCACGACCTGGCGATCGAGCGCGAATGGCACCACCACCGGCGCCCGCGGCGGCACCGGTTCGGTCAGTCCTTCGCCGATGTAGCGATCCTTGCCGTACACCGTCACCGGGCCAGCCTCGAGGGTGAAGTCGGTCGGGTTCACGATCCGCACCGCCTTGAAAGGGAAGCGGGCGTCGCCGCGCTCGCTCTCGGCGTCGTAGAGGTAGACCTCCTCACCGGTGGTCTCGGCGCGCAGCACCGACACCATCGCGCTGGTGCCCTTGCGGACGTCCATCGCCACACCCGACAGGAAGTGGCTCTCGCCGACCGGCGTGTCGCGGCCGTCCGCCGGCCGCGGCCCGGGCCGCGACTCGTCACCGCCGTCGGCGCGCGGCGCCTCGGTGAGCAACTGTACCCCGGCGCCGCGGCCGGCGACCGCGCCCTTGCCGACCGCGCGGATGCGCGCCGGCGGCATGCCGGCATCGATGAGTTGGTTCTTGACCACGTTGGCGCGATCGAGCGCGCGGACCTCGGCGTCGACCTCGCCGGGCGCGGCGTAGCCCTCGACGACCACGTGACGACGGCTCTTGACCAGCTCGGGGACGATCGCGGCCAGCTTCTGATCGCCGTCGGCGACCCGGCTGCGCGGCGGCGACGGCGCCTCGTACCGGGGCGTTCCCAGCCCATCGTCCTGGCTGCCCGCCGCGGCGCCCAGGATCGCCTCGTGGTTGCGACGCGACGTCGGGACGTTGTTGATGTAGTCGTGATCGATCGTGATGCCCTGGCCGGTCGTCGTCGGCTCGATCATCGGTGGCCGGTCCTGGATCACGACCAGCTCGCCCGTCGAGCCTGAGGTGTCGAGTTTCTGGAACAGCGCGGTCGCCCGGTTCACGTTGACCTGCACGCCCTTCCGCTCGACCACCGTGTCGGCGTGGTAGTAGGTGACGACGTACGCGCCGGGCGGCAGGCTGGCCAGCGCGTAGCTGCCGGTCTCGTCGGTGATCGCGGTCTGCGTGCCCTGGATCGCCGGCGACGTCGCGACCACGGTGGCGCCGGCGAGCCCGACGCCGCTGCCCTTGTCGATCACGCGGCCGCGAATCACACCGGTGGTCGCGGTCGGCTGATCGCGCCCGGCCAGGATGTCGATCCCGTCCTGCGTGTACTGGTTCTCGAGCGAGGTCGATCCCGAAACCCCGACTCCGGACATCGCCTCCGGGTGGCCATCGGGACGACGGATCTCGCCGTCATCGAGGGTCACCAGAGTCTGACCGGAATCGTGCGCGGCGCTGCCGCCGTATGGCGACACCGCGGTCGGCGGCGCGATCGCGAAGTGCTCGTCGGCGGCAAGGGCCTCGCGCTCGACGGTACGCACGCTCCACAGATCGTAGCGGAACGACATCGCCGAGCTCGAGCCGACCCCGACCTTGACGTGGTTCCAGTCCTCGCCGCTGAGGTTGTCGACCACCGCCCAGCCCTCGAGCATCACCTTGCCACCGCTGCCCACCACCAGCCGGTAACTCGGCTTCCATGCGCTCGACTCGGTGACGTAGGTGAGCAGCACGTCGGCAACCCCGCCGTCGAGCGCCGGCACCTCGAGGGTCATGTCGATGTAGGCGCCGTGCTCGCTCTGGGTGCGCGGGAACGAGACCGGCAGCGGGGTCTGGGTTCGGGCGTCGACCACGGTCAGCGACTTGAGGAAGTCGTCGACCCGGTCGCGCGGCACGCTGACGGTCAGCTTGCCGCCGCGGACGTGGGCGCGGCGCTCGTAGAACGCGACCCCGTTGCGATAGACGACCACCTTGCCCAGCGCGACGTCGCCGACCTTGATGTGACTCCCGAGCGCTGCCGGACCACAACCGGTGACGATCGACGTCGCCAGCACCGCGGCGAAGATTCTCTGCATGACGGGCCTCCTGCCTGGCCCTCACGCACCGCGTCGGCGACCGGTCCAGCCCCTCGGCTCACCCCCGATCACGCGCCGCGTGCGACGCGCGACAGGGGTGTCGCACCACCAGCTACGGCTTGATGGCCAGGTTGGCCGCTACGTCCGGCAACGTCATCTCGGCCAGCTGATCCTGGAAGCGGACCTTGGCCAGCATCAGCTTCTCCTGGCTGTCGACGACGTCGATGGTGGTCTGCTGCACGCGGCTGGAGATGTCCTTCATCTTGTCGGTCAGGTGCTTCTGCAACGACGCCGCGCTCTTGACCTTCTTGAGCGACAGGATCTGATCCTGGAGCTCGTCCATACGCTGGCGGTATTCGACCGCGCGCTCGCGAAGGCTGACGATCTTGTCGCCGGTGTCGACCACCTCGCGGTGGATGACCAGCAGGGCCTCGAGCTGCTTCTTGAGCTCCGGCGTCGGGTGCGGGCTCTGCACGAACACCTTCATCATGTCGAGCGTGGTCGGCGAGCCGAGGTCGAGCGTGCGCGTCATCGGCGTGGCCTCGGCGAACACGACGGTCTTGCTCTCGCCGGCCTTGAGCTGGATCTCGTACAGGTGAGCGTCACCGATGCGCTCGTAGACGTCGGGGCTCTCGAGCGTGATCCAGCCCTTCTGCGCGGTGTGGCGGATGTAGACCTTGGTGTCCTTGTGCAGGCGGCTGGTGAAGGTCAGCTTCTTGCGCTTGATGTGCTGGACCTCGGCGGTGAGCACGCCGCGCTGCAGGGTCACCAGCTTCGAGACCTGGTGCTCGGCGACGTCGTCGCGGTCGATCACCACCATGCGATCGAGCGCGAACGGCACCACCACGTTCGCGGACGGCGGGATCGGCTCGGTCAGGCCTTCGCCGATGTAGCGATCCTTGCCGTACACGGTCACCGGCCCGGTCTCGAGCGTGTAGTTGGTCGGGTTCTTGAGACGGACCGCGTTGAACGCGAAGCGGTCGTTGCCGCGCTCGCTCTCGGCGTCGAAGAGGTAGACCTCCTCACCCTGGGTCTCGGCGCGCACCATGGACACCATGACGCTGGTGCCCTTGGCCACCGTCATCGGCGTCGCCGACTGGAAGTGGCTCTCGCCGACCGGCGCCGCGGCGGCGTCGGGCTTGTTGCCACCGGCCGCGTTGTGGTCGTCGGCACGCGCCGCCTCGCTGACCATGCGCACCCCGGCGCGCTGTCCGGACACCACGCCGCGGTTGACCACCCGCACCTGCGCCGGCGGCACGCCGGCGTCGATGAGCTGGTTGCGCACGATGTTGGCGCGGTCGAGTGCCTGCTGCTCGCTGCCGGGCTCGGCGGCGTCGCCGTAGCCCTCGATGACGACGTTCTGCTTGTTCTTGATGATCTGCGGCGCGATGGCGCCGATCTTGCGGTCACCGTCGCCGACCTTCGAGCGGCGGTAGTCCTTGGCCGCCTTCTCGGCGTCGCGCCGGGGGTCGGCCTTGGCGACCCGGGGCGGCGAGCGCGGCTTGTCGGCCGTCACCGCGGTGGGCCGGCCACGTCCGGAGCCGCTGCCCCGGCCGCCGTAGCTCGCCCCTGGCGACGCCCCGTCGTCCCCGGAGATATCGGCGGTGCCGAGCGCCACCAGCTCGTCCTCGAGCGTCGCCTGGTCGACCGCCTCGGGCACCTTGGTCTCGTCGAGGTTGTCGGGGTGACCGGGCGGGCGGCGGATCTCCTCGTCGCCGAGCTCGGCGACCATGGTCGGGGCCTGACCGCCGGCCGGCCCACCGTAGGGCGACACCGCGGTGGGCGGCGCGATCGCGAACTGCTCGTCGGCCTGCAAGGTCTCGCGCTGGACGGTGCGCACGCTCCACAGGTCGTAGCGGAACGACAAGGCCGAGCTGGAGCCGACGCCGACCGTGACGTCCTTCCAGTCCTCGCCCGAGGTGTTGTCGACGATGGCCCAGCCCTCGATCATCACCTTGCCGTTGGTGCCGACCGCGATGCGATACGACGGCTTCCACACCGGCGCCTCGGTCACGTAGGTGAGCAACACGTCGGCGGTCTCGCCGGGGTTCTTGGCCATGGGCACGTCGAGCGTCATGTCGAGGAACGCGCCCGAGTCCGATTGCTGGCGTGGAAAGCTGACCGGAAGCGGCTGCTGGGTCTTGGCATCGACCACGGTCAACGACTTCAGGAAGTCGTCGACCCGGTCGCGCGGCACGCTGACCGTGAGCTTGCCGCCGTGGACCGTGGCGCGGCGCTCGTAGAACGCGACCCCGTTGCGGTAGACGACGACCTTGCCCAGCGAGACTTGATCGACCTTGACGAAGGTCTTGGCGGGCGGAGTGTGTCCACAGGCCGCAGCGGTGGTGGCCAGGGCGGACGCGAAGAGGAACTTGGCGAGAAGCTTGCGCATGTATGGTTCTCCCGCGCACGCCTCCCCCGCCAGCCCGGACGGGGACCCGCGGCGCGTGCATCGTGGACCGAAAGACGCACCAGGCCGGCCGCGGGTTTACCGGCGGCGAGGTTTCTTACCGGAGCGTGACCGGCGGGCGGTGTCGGGCGCCGCCGCGGTCGCGGGCGCGGCGGCCGGATTGTCCTGTCGTGCCCTGCACTTGCGGTCTTCGAGCTCGGCCAGGGTGCGTGGCCAGTCGGCCTTGAGCAGGCGCGAGAGGCCGCGATCGGCGAGCAGCTTGCCGCCGGTCTGACATGGTGCGCAGTAGTTGGCCTCGTTGTCGGCGTAGACGATGCGCTGCACCGGCGCGCCGCAACGCGGGCACGGCTGGCCGTACTTGCCGTGGACCGCCATCTCGGGACGGAACGCGGTGACCTGATCGGGGAACCCGAGGCCGACCTCGGCGCGCAGGCGCGCGATCCAGCTCGCCAGGCAGGCGCGCGCCGTCTCGTGGAGGACCGCGATCTCGGCGTCAGCGAGGTCCTTGGTCTGGCGGAACGGCGACATCTGCGCCGCGTGCAGGATCTCGTCGGAGTAGCCGTTGCCGACGCCGTCGATCACGGTCGGATCGGTGAGCGCGCGCTTGATGGTGTGGTTCTCGGCCCGCAAGGCGGCGGCGACCGCGGCGGTCGACGCGACCAGGAGATCGAGGCCGCCGCGATCGATCTCGGCCAGCGCCGCCGCGCCGCTGATCACCGTCAGCGAGGCCCGCTTCTTCGGGCTGGCCTCGGTGAACATCAGCGTGCCGTGGTCGAAATCGAACCCGGCCAGGCCCCACTTCCCGGCCACCGCCGCGCCGGTCGGCTTCCAGCGCAGCCGGCCGGCGATCATCAAGTGGATCACGGCGTGGAGGTCGCCGTCGAACGACAGCACCAGCCGCTTGCCGATGCGGCTGGCGCCGATGACGCCACGACCGACCAGCGCCGCCGGCGGCGGCTCGACCGAGCGGAGCAGAAACGGGCTGGCGATGCGCAGCCCACGCAGCGGACGTCCGACGCAGTACGCCGCCAGCCGTTCGACGTAGACCGTGATGTCAGGCAACTCGGGCACGCGTCACCGAGGTTCGGCCAGGCGACGATGGGGCGCAAGCTCAGGTGGCGCGGGCCAGCGACCGCGGTGGCGCCCGGGGCCTAGCCGACGACGTGGCGCACGATCATCACCTTGAGGTAGTCGGCCTCGGCGAACCCGACCGGATGATCCAGCTCCGGCGCCAGGTCGGCGTCGACCTGCCATCGGCCACCGGCCGGCGACGGCAACACCGCCACCACGGCGCGAAACGCCGTCCGCGCCACGCGCGAGGTGCAGCAGCACAGCACCAGCCGTCCGCCCGGGGCCACCCGCGCGGCGGCGGCGGCGTGCAGACGGCGGTAGGTGGCGAGCACGCCCGGCACCTGCTCCATCCGCGACGTCATGCTCGGCGGATCGACGATGACCAGCTCGTACTCGCCCGGCGCACGCGGCAACCACTCGAACACGTCGGCGGTGATCAATTCGTGGCGCGCCCCATCGCGGACGTGGTGGCGGGCGGCAAGGGCCAGCGCGTCGGCGGCGCGATCGACCTGGACGATGCGGGCCGCACCCGCATGCTCGGCGGCCAGGCCGAGCGTGCCGGTGTAGGCGAACAGGTTGAGCACCCGCGCGCCGGCCAGCGGCGCCGCCGCGACCCAGCGCCGGAGCCCGCGCAGATCGAGGAAGCCGCCACCCTTCTGTCCGGCCATCGGACGCGCGATCAGGGTCAGCGGTCCCTCGCGAAACGGCGAGGTCTCGACCGCCGTTCCGCGCAGCACCCGGGGCGCGCGCCGGCTGGCGTCGGACGCTGTCGCGCGCTCGACCTGGGGCCCGACCTGGGGCCCGACCTGGCGCTCGAGCTGGGGCCCGAACCGGCGGTGGCCGGCGCGCAGCACGATCGTTCCGGCGCCGACCGCGGCGGCGACGCGACGGGCGACCAGGCGCGCCAGGCCGTCGACGCCGGCGGCGTAGGCCTGCACGACCACGACCTCGCCGTAGACATCGGCGGTGACGGCGGGCAGCCCGTCGCTCTCGCCGTGCACGGCGCGGAAACCGTCGGTGTCGGCGCGCAGCGGCGCGCGGCGCGCGACCGCGGCGTCGATGCGAGCGGCGAAGCTCGGGCCCCGTGGCCGTTCGGCGCCGCGCCCCATCACCCGGATGGCGATCGCGCCCTCGGCGGCGTAGACGCCGTGGCCGACGACCCGATTACTGCCGTCGTAGAGCGTCAGCCACTGTCCGTCAGCGAGGCTGGTCGCCGCCGACGACACGTGACCGCGGAAGATCCACGGCCGGCCGGCGGCGACCAGCGCGACGCCGTGCTTGTCGAGCTGGTAGCGCCGCGGCGTCAGCCGCAGGCGGGGCGTGCCCGGCGGCCGGTCAGCCATCAGCCGTCCGTCATCGTCGCCATCGCCGCCACCGCGGGGTCGGCGGCGGCGGTGCGCCAGCCGGCGGCCTCGGCGGCGCGCTCGACGAAGGCGGGGTCGGCGACCAGGGCACGGCCCAGCGCCACCGCGTCGCACCGGCCGGCGGCGATCACCGCGTCGACGTCGGCCGGGGTCGCGGTCGCGTCCTCGAGGATGACGGCCAGCGCCAGCTCGTTACGGAGCCGGTCGGCGAGCGGAGCGGCGTCGAGACGCGCGCCGCCGCCGCGCGTCGTGCCGGGGGCGACCGTGATCACCGACGCGCCCAGCGCCCGCCACGCCGACGCCTGGACCACCATCGCGGCGGCATCGGCGCCGCGACGCACGCGGACCCCGAGCACTCGCTCCGACGGCCACGCCGACCGCACCGCCGCCAGCGCGGCATCGATCACCGCGGCGCCCGCCCCGGCCCCAGCCTCACCGTCAGCACCGTCGAGCAGCAGGAGGTCGAAGCCGGCAAACGCGGCGCGCCGGGCGGCGTCGGCCATCGCCGCCGGGGCCGCCAGGGCCAGCGTCAGGCCGAGCTTGGCCGGCGACGTCTCGTGGATGAACTCGACCACCCGCCGCCAGGCCACGGCCTGTTCGTCGCTGCCGATGGCGGGCTGGGTGCCGGCGCCGGACGCCGCCACCGGTTCGGTGAGCAGGAGGCCGGCGCCGCCGGCGGCGCGAGCGCCGAGGAACACCAGGTGCGCGTCGCCGATCACGCCGCGGTGGGCGGCCGCGACCGGCCATGGTGCGAGCGCCACCCGATTGATCAGGCGTAGCCCGGCCAGCTCCACCGGCGTGAACATCGGCGGCGGTGCGGCTTCGTCGACCCCGAGCTCGAGCCGCGCGCCCTCGGCCAGCACGCGCTCGACCGCCCGCGCCAGCGCCGGATCGCGCCGCAACATGCTGGCGTGGCTGACCCGCAAGCTGCGCGTCATGAGGCTGTAGCCGAACTGCGCCGGCGGCATCTCGAGGTATCGCTCGGCGCCCTCGAACCACTCGAGGCTGGCCTGCGCGGCGGCTTGCAGCGCCTCGACCTCGGGCCGCCGTCGCATCTCGTAGGCGGCGAGCGCGGTCTCGACATCGGCCTCGGCGACCACCGCGTCGCGCAACGCGATCGCATCCTCCATCGCCAGCTTGGTGCCCGACCCGATCGAGAAGTGCGCGGTGTGGGCCGCGTCTCCGACCAGCACCACGTTGCCCGCCCGCCAGCTGCGGTTGCGCACGGTGGGGAAGTTGCGCCAGATCGAGCGGTTCTTGATCAGCGGGTGGCCGCGCAGCTCGGCCGCGAAGACGTCCTCGAGGATGGCGATGGTGCCGTCCTCGTCGGCGCGATCGAGGCCGGCCGCCTGCCAGGTCGCCGGCGTGCACTCGACGATGAAGGTCGATCCGGTGTCGGCGTAGCGGTAGGCGTGGACCCGGAACAGGCCGACGGCGGTCTCCTTGAAGATGAAGGTGAACGCGGTGAACGGCACCGTCGTGCCCAGCCACACGAACTTGTTGGAACGCAGGTCGACCTGCGGTCCGAACTGATCGGCCCGCGCGTCGCGCACCCAGCTGGCGACGCCGTCGCAGGCCACGATCAGATCGGCGCCGCCGACCTCGTCGAGCGTGGCGATCGGGTGCTCGAAGTGAACCTCGACGCCGAGCTCCGTGGCCCGCTGCTGCAGGATCAAGAGCAGTTGCTTGCGCTCGAGGCCACAGAATCCATGCCCGGTCGACGTGAAGACGTGACCGCGGACGTGGGTCTCGATGTCGTCCCAGCGCGCGAACCGGGCCGTGATCGCCTCGTGGGTGACCGGATCCGCGTCGGCGAGGTTGCCGAGCGTGGCGTCGGAGAACACGACGCCGAACCCGAAGGTGTCGTCGGGCCGGTTGCGCTCGAACACCGTGACCTGGTGGCGCGGCTGCGCCAGCTTGAGCAGGATGCCGAGATACAGGCCGGCCGGCCCGCCACCGATACAGACGGTCTTCACGGCGTGAACGTAGACGACTCGGGACTCACCGTGTTGGCGACGGCGGTAGAAGCAGCGCGGCGATCAGAAGTAATAGGTGGCAGCGATCGACAGCTGCCCGCCCGCGGTCCCCTGCGCGTCGATCACCGAGGTCGGCTCGGTCATGGTCGGCGATGGCCGCCCCGGTTCGGTCACCGGCGCATCGTCGCCCGGCTCCGGCGGCGCGATGCCGACCGCGCGCAGCTCGGCGGCGATGCCGAGGTGGCGGAAGCGTCGCTCGATGCCGACGCCGAGGTGGACGTGGCCGGCCTGGCTGGCCTCGCGCTGCTGATCGGAGATCTCGGGGTCGCCGTCGCCGGTGACGCCGAGGCCGGCCAGCGCGTACCAGTCCCAGCGCGCGTAGGGGCGGAAATGGTAGAGCGCCGCCAGCGTGCCGGACTGGAGCTGGCGCGTGCCCGGCTCGCCGCTCTCGAGACGCTCGGTGACGTGATCGACCGCCAGCTCGAGCTGCCAGCGCGGCGCGATGCGGTAGCGCAGCTGCAGCCCGCCACCACCGTACTCGGTCTTCGCCTCGGGCATCTCTTCGGGTGCCAGCGACAGCGAGGTCATGCGCAGGCCGATACCCCACCTCGGGATCCCCGGCGCGGTCTCGACCGCGACCACGGCGACCGGTCCCTCGCACGCGCATGCCCCGGGTGGGCCACCCTGCGCCGCGGCGGTGGCGGCGGTGGCGGCCAAGCCGGCGGTGGCGAGCGCGGAGGTCAGGACGAAGCGGGCTGTGGTGAACATCGACAGGCTCCTGGGGCGACGGGCGTCTCCAGGGTACCAATCCAAGCCGCGTGCCAGGAGCCAAATCCGCTGCAACGGCGTGATGCCGAGGGTGGGCGCCGCGCTGCGCTGGTCGGGCCGCGACGCTGGTGTGGGTTCCGGCCACAGCCGGCGTGTATATTCCGCCGCCATGTCCCGGCTGCTGCTCCTGGTGTCCCTCGCCACCGCATGCGGAGGCGCCCGCTCCGACGGCCCCCCCGCGCGCCGGGATGCCGGCGCGCGCGCCGCGCCGACCGATGCCGGCGATCCCAGGGTCGTCGCCGGCGCGACGCTGTACGGCAAGTACTGCGCCCTGTGCCACGGCCCCGAGGCCAAGGGCTACGCCGCCGACAACGCGCCATCGCTGGTGTCGCGCACCTTCCTCGAGAGCTCCGACGATACCTTCCTGGCGCGCAGCGTCGAGCTCGGCCGGCCCGGCACGGCGATGGCGCCCTACGGCCGCGATCTCGGCGGCCCGCTCGGCGACGGCGACATCACCGCCGTGATCGCGTTCCTCCGCGACCGGGGTGACGTCCGGGAGCCGATCGCGGCGCCCGCGCCGCTGCCCGGCGATCCGACCCGCGGCCAGGCGCTGTACGCCCCGCTGTGCCAGTCGTGCCACGGCGATGCGACCACGCGCGGCACCGCCGTGCACCTCGCCAACCCGACCTTCCTCGCCCTGGCCTCCGACGGCTTCCTTCGCTACGCGATCGTGTTCGGTCGCCCCGGCACGCCGATGGAGGCGTTCGCCGATCGCATCGACGGCAACCAGGTCGCCGACCTGGTCGCCTACGTGCGCAGCTGGTCGGCACCGGCACCGGTCAAGCCAGCTACCCCGCCCACCGCGCCCGACGGTCCGGTGGTGCTCAATCCCAAGGGCAGGTCGCCGTCGTTCACCCTGCGCGACGGGCGCTTCGTGCCGGCGGCGCAGGTCGCTCAGGCGCTGGCGAAGAAGCAGCGCCTGGTCATCATCGACGCCCGCCCGCCGTCGGACTGGTTGCGCGAACGCATCGTCGGCGCGATCTCGGTGCCGCACTACGACACCACCACGCTCGATCGGGTGCCCAACGATGGCACGATCGTGGTCGCGTACTGCGCCTGCCCGCACCATGCGTCCGGGGTGGTCGTCGACGAGCTGCTGCGCCGCGGGTATCCGAAGGCCTACGTGCTCGACGAGGGGGTCCTGTTCTGGAAGAAACAGGGCTATCCGGTCGCCGGCACCGGGGGCGCCGCGCCCGATCCGCACGCCGGCCACACGCACTGAAGCTCCGCTCGCCCCGCGCCGCCGTCAGCGATCGGCGCAGCATCGATAGTCGTAGGGATCGACGACCACATGGGTCGACGCGGCGTCGCAGCTATCGTAGCCCCGCTTGTGGGCCACGCCGCTCAGCTCGTCGGCGACCCACTCCCACTCCTGGGCGCTACCACCGCCGTCGTTGAACATCTCGTCGAGCCCGAGCGCGCAGGTGCACGCCAGCGTCCATTCGGCCTCGGTGCACAGGCGGCGCCCGACGCCGAGGCAGGTGTCGCGGGCGGTGGTCCACGGTTCGTTGCCGCGCTCGGCGATCTCGATGCACACCGTCGACCCGGCGCACGATTCAGCGGTTCCGTTCGGGCACGCGGCCAGCCCATCGCTCCGATCGGCGTCGATCAGCACGGCGTCGATCACCGCGCTGTCGATCGCCGCGCCGTCGCTTCCGCTGCGCTCGTCGTAGCCGATCCGGCCGCAGGCGGCGGCACCGAGCGCGACCGCGACCAGCACCGCCAAGGTCGGCCCACCCATCGGCCGATCCTAACACCCCGGCTCACCCCGGCTCGTGGCATCGATCGGCAGGGTGCCGAAGCCCGCGGCCCGACACCACGGGGGGGCGCCGAAACCTGTATTCTCGGCTGCCCCATGGGGGACGTCCTCCCACCCGGAACCAGGCTCGGCCGTTACGAGATCGTCCAGCGGTTGGCGCTGGGCGGCATGGCGGAGATCTATCTGGCGCGCATGTCGGGGCTGGCCGGGTTCGCCAAGCACGTGGTGCTCAAGCGGATCCTGCCCAGCCACGCCCGCGACAGCGAGTTCGTGCGCATGTTCTTCAACGAGGCGCGCTACGCCGCCACCCTCGATCACCCCAACATCGCCCACGTCTACGACCTCGGCGAGGAACAGGGCCTGCACTACTTCACGATGGAGTACCTGCACGGCGAGGACTGCCGTACGCTGCTGCGCGAGCTGGCGCAGCGCAAGGTGACCTTGCCGCTCGAGCACGCGCTCACCGTCGTGGTCGGCGCCGCCGCCGGCTGTCACTTCGCGCACGAGCTGAACGACGACGATGGCAAGCCGCTCGGCCTCATCCATCGCGACGTCAGCCCGTCCAACGTGGTCGTGACCTACGCCGGCGCCGTCAAGCTGGTCGACTTCGGCATCGCCAAGGCCACCAACCTCGAGGACGTCACCGCGATCGGCGTCACCAAGGGCAAGCTCGCCTACATGGCGCCCGAACAGTGTCGCGGCGAGTCGCTCGATCGCCGGGTCGATGTCTACGCGCTCGGCGTCCTGCTCTACGAGCTGACCACGCAACGACGCGCCTTCGCGGGCCAGAACGACGCCCAGGTGATGTGGGCGGTGATCAGCGGCGAGGTTGCGACCCCGAGCAGCCACGTGCCCGGGTTCCCGCCGATCCTCGAGGCGATCATCCTGCGCGCGATGGACACCGACCGGACCCGGCGCTTCGCCACCGCGCGCGAGCTGTCGCAGGCGGTGGAAGCGTTCGCCCGCGAGTCCGGACTGACGATCAACCCAGCGGCGCTCGGCGAGTTCATCGAGCGCACGATGGGCCCGAAGCTCGAGCCGTGGCGAACCGCCGACCGTGGTGACGGCAAGCCCGGCCGCAGCAAGACGCCAGCGCCCGTCTCGGCGCTGTCGGCGACCCTGCCGGCCGGCGGCGACGCCGATACGCCGACGTTCGCGCCGGCGCGGACTCCCGCCGGGCCGCAGCTGCGGGCCGCCACCGGCACGCTGACCGTGGCCTCGAGCCCGTCCGGGGAGACCGCGCCGAGCCGCGACGCCGAGACCGTCGCCGAGCTGGCGGTGACGACCGCGCGGGCGCGGCCGACCGGCGCCGGCGGGTCGCCACCACGCTCGCCGTGGATCGTCGTCGGCCTCGCCACCGCGGGCGCGGTCGGGCTGGTCGCGGCCGCCCTGGTCTGGCGCGGCGGCCGCCACGACGGCGGCAGCGACGATCGCATCACGTTGGTCGCCGAGCGCGGACGGGCTGCGTTCGAGGGCACCGACGACCCGCCGGCAGCCGCGGACGGCGGCGCCGGCGGCGCGGTAGCATCACCCACCGACGCCGCCGCCACGTCGGTCGCCGTCGACGGCCGCGCCGCGGTGCGGCCGCCGCGCCCACCGCGGCCAAGCGATCCGCTGTCCGAGGCGTTCGAGCGCCGCAACGCCCAGGTCTTGAGCTGCGTCGCCAAGCACTCGCCGGCGATCCGGCCGCCGCCGCTCCGCCTGCGCTTCGAGATCGACGTCGCCGGGACACCCACCAAGGTCGACGTGCTGCCACCAGAGCTCGGCCGCACCGCGCTCGGCGGCTGTATCGCCGACGTCGGTCGCGGCACCCGCTTTCCGCCGCAACCGGCGCCGGCAGCGTTCAGCATCCCGGTCTCGTTCTCTACCAGCGGAGGCAACTGATGCACGGTTCCTGTCGGACGGTCTGGATGGTCGCGGCTGTGGGCGTGGCGACGGTGATGGCGGCCGCCACCCCGGACGCGGCCGCCGATGGCGCGCTGCGCGCCGCCGGGCGCGTCCGCAGCGCCGAGCCCGGCCCCGCCGTGTCGATCGCGCTCGGCACCGGCTACGGCTTCACCGAGGGCGTGCTCGACGCCAGCGACGCCCACCATCGCATCGGCGGCGCCGCCGGGATCGCGGTTCGCGTCGCCCGCTGGCTCGAGCTGGGCGGCGAGCTGCGCGGCCGCTACGACAAGCACACCGGCGACATGCCCGACGACGGCTTCGTCGGCGATCCGCGCCTGTGGCTGACCGGCACGCGCGCGCTCGGCGGCGCCGGGGCCAGTCAGCGCTGGCTGGCGCTGCGGCTCGGCGTCTGGCTGCCCGGTCACGACGTGCCGTCGGTCGACCCCGACGCCGTCTCGCTCGATGTGGCCGCGCTGGTCACCGTGAAGCGCGCCGCCACCCTGTTCACCGCGTCGGCCGGGTTCCGGCTCGATCGCTCGAGCAACTCCATCGATGCCTCCTTGCTCAGCGCCGCCGATCGCCTCGGCCTCGGGCTGTCGGAGTCCGATGCCGTCCTGATCGGAGCCAGCGTCGTTCGTCGCAGCGGCGACTGGGAATTGCTCGGCGAGGCCAGCTGGGATCTCCTGGTCGGTAGCGCAGCGCCGTCGCCGATCGAGAGCCCGCTGCGCATCGGTGTCGGGGCCCGCCGCCGGCTCGACGACTCGGTCACGCTCGAGGGCCTGGTCGAGCTCGCCGCCAGCTCGCGACCCGAGCTCGATGGCACCTTGGTCGCCGTCGAGCCGCGGGTCGCCGCCACCCTCGGCCTGTCGTGGCGGCCGCGACCGAAGCCGGTGGCGGTGCCCGTCATCGTCGAAGTGCCGGTGAAGGAACCCGAGCCCCCGCCGCCACCGCCGGTGCCGACCACCGGCGCGGTGCGCGGCCGCGTCGTCGACTCCGACGGCGCTCCGCTGCCCGGGGCGACGGTTCGCCTGGGCGCCCGCACCGTGGTCACCGGCGACGACGGTGACTTCACGCTGGCCGAGATCGCCCCCGGCTCGGTCGACGTCCTGGTCGAACGGGTCGGCCACGACCCGACGCGGCGGACGCTGACCATCACCGCTGGCGTCGAGGCGCAGCTCGACGTCGCGCTCAGTCGGGTCAAGCCGCCGTCGCAGATCCGGGGCGTGATCCGCAGCTTCGACGGCAAGGGACTCAGCGCCAAGGTCCGCGTCGAACCGTCCGGCGTCGAGGTCACCGCCGGCGACGACGGCTCGTTCCAGGTCGACGTGCCACCCGGCAGCTACACGGTCGTCGTCACGATGGACGGCTTCGACACCCAGCGCCGCCCGGCCAAGGTCGAGGACGAAGGCGTCGCCGTGCTCAACATCGAGCTCCGCAAGGCGAAGCGGTGAGACTGCCGCTGGCGGCGGTGGTGGCGGTGGCGGTGGCGGTGGCGGCGTGCGGCGGCGCGAAGCCGACCGCGGTCGCCGAGCTCGTCGAAGGCCAGGGCGCCGTCGAGCGCGAGCATGGTGGCGGGTTCGCGTCGGCGCCCAACGGGCAACCCTTCTTCGTCGGTGACGCGGCGCGCACCGGGACCGGCGCGTGGGCCCGCTTGCGGCTGCGCGACCAGGCGGTGGTGCGGCTCGGCGCCGAGACGCTGGTCCGCTTCGTCGCTGGCGGCGCTCGCCTCGAGACCGGCGAAGCGCTCGCCGAGGCCGGGCCGGTGACCATCACCACCGAGGCCGGGCTGGCGCAGATCGAGCCCGGTGGCGTCTTGCGGGCCATCGGCGGCGCCGGCGGCGTGCGCTACCAGGTCGACATCGGTCGCGCCGTCATCCAGCGCGAGGACGGTCCGCTGACGCTCGAAGGCGGCGGCGGCGTGGTGGTCGCGATCGGCGGCGCGATCCTCGAGCGCATCACGCCGCCGGACCCGGCTCCCGACGCCGGCGCGGCGGTCGCACCGCCGCCGGTGCCGCCGCCGGCCGACACCATCGCGGCGACCGTGAAGGGACGCGGCGTCACCAGCCGCACCGGCAGCGAGCCGTGGAAGCCGGTGGCCGCCGGCGCCGCCGCGCTGGCCGCCGGCGCCGCGGTCAAGCTCCCGCGTGGTGCGACCCTGGAGCTGGTGCGCGGCAACGATCGTGCGACGGTCAGCGGGCCCGCCGAGGTCACGATCGGCGCGCCCGACGGGCCCATCGTCAGTGCCCGCAGCGGCACGACCCGCGTGGTGGCGCGCGACACCGAGGTGGTCGTGACGGTACCCGGCGGCACGATCGTCACCCGGGCCGGCGGCGACACCGGCATCGAGGTCGGCCGCCGCGAGACCGTGGCGCGGGTCGAACGTGGTGAGGTCGCGCTCGACGGTGACAAGAGCGACGCCAGCGCCCGCGCCGGCGAGACCGGCGTGCTTGGCAAGGACGGCGCCGCCTCGGTGCGCGATCTGGTGCCGTCCACCATCGACGTCGCGCTGCCGACCGGCGAGAACGTCGTGATCCACGATCCGACCCGCAAGGTGGCGGTGAAGATCGATCTGGCCGGCGCCTGCCCCGGCGGCGGCGTCCTCGAGCTGGCCGACGCGCGCGGCTCGTACCGGGCCCCGCGCCGCATCGGCGGCACCAGCGCGGCGTTCTTCGCCGTCGTCGGCACCACCCGCTACCGGATCCGCTGTGACAGCGGCGGCGCGGTGAAGTCCGGCTCGGTGCGCGTCGCCGGCGATACCGGCGCCGCGGCGGTGGTGCGCACCGCGCCGGTCAACCTGATCGAGACCGACGGCCGCAAGTACTCGGTCAGCTACCAGAACCGACTGCCGGCCTTGACCATCTCGTGGAGCGAGGCCACCGGGGCGTCGACCTTGCACGTGCTCGCCGGCGGTGGCGCCGAGCGCAGCTTCGAGAGCAGCGGCAGCCACAAGCTGGCCGCCGGCACGCTGGCCGAAGGCAGCCACACGGTGTGGATCACCAGCGGCAGCCGCAGCTCGCCGCGCACCGGGCTGCGCATCGGCTTCGACAACGCCGCGCCGACGGCGCAGATCACGGCGCCGCCGCCGCGCGCGCCGTGGAGCGACGCGGTGAGCGTCACCGGCGTCACGGTCGAAGGCTGGAGCGTCGCCGTCGACGGCAAGCCGGCCGATCGCGACGGCAGCGGCCGCTTCCGCGCCGAGGTCGACACCGCCGGCAAGGGCACGTTCGCGATCCGCCTGGCCCACCCGCAGCACGGCGTCCACTACTACCTGCGCCGTCGCCGATGATCGCCCGCTGAGGTTGCCGGCACCACCGCCGGCCACCGGTGGTACGATTCCCCCCATGCTCGGGACGCTGGTCGGCCAGTACAGGATCACCGGCGCGATCGGCAAGGGCGGCATGGGCGCGGTCTACGCGGCCGAGCACACGCTGATCGGCCGGGTCGCCGCGGTGAAGGTGCTGCTGCCCGAGTTCTCCCAGAACCAGGAGATCGTGACCCGCTTCTTCAACGAAGCGCGCGCGGCGACCGCCATCCGCCACCCGGGCATCGTCGAGATCTACGACTTCGGCTACCACGCCGACGGCTCGGCGTACATCGTCATGGAGCTGCTGCAGGGCGAGCCGCTGGCCACCCGCATGGCGCGCGGCCGCATGAGCTCGGCCCCGGCGCTGGCGATCGCGCGCCAGATCGCCGGTGCGCTGGCCGCCGCCCACGCCAAGGGCATCGTCCACCGCGATCTCAAGCCCGACAACGTGTTCCTGGTCCCCGACCCCGAGGTGCCGGGCGGCGAACGCATCAAGCTGCTCGACTTCGGCATCGCCAAGCTGGCCGGCGACTCGCCGCACAGCCAGAAGACCCGCACCGGCGCGGTCATGGGCACGCCGACGTACATGGCGCCCGAACAGTGCCGCGGGGTGGTCGTCGATCACCGCGCCGACCTGTACTCGCTGGGCTGCATGCTGTTCGAGCTGTGCACCGGGCGGCCGCCGTTCGTCGGCGAGGGCGTCGGCGACGTGCTGGCGGCGCACATCCACGTCCCGCCGCCGGCGGTGGCCTCGATCGCACCCGACGTCCCCCACGAGCTCGAGGTGCTGGTGCAGCGCCTGCTGGTCAAGGATCCGGCGCAACGCGTGCAGACCGCCGAGGAAGTGATCCACGCGGTCGACCTGGCGACCGGCGGCGCGGCGTACCGGACCGGTCCGCGCCTCGGTGGCGGCATGCCGCTGCCGACCAGCCCGGCGATCCCGCCACCGACGACGCTGTCGGGTGCGTCGCACGGCTACATGACCGGCATGGCGGCAGCGCCGACGTCGAAGACCGGCCTGTTCATCGGCCTCGGGGCGGTGGCGGTGATCGGTGTCGTGATCGCTGTCGTGGTGGCGCAAGGCGGCGGTGCCGGCAAGCCGGCCGAGCCGACGCTGCCGCTCGATCCGGTGGCGGCGTTCACCACGCCCCAGGTGCAGCCGGTCACGAAGCCACCCGACCCGGTGGCGACGACGACGCCGCCGATCGACGTCAAGCCGCCTGAAGCCGGCGTCAAGCCACCCGATCCGGTGCCGCCGACGCCGATCCAGGCCTCGGTCACCGTGACCATCGACAGCGTTCCGCGCGGCGCCAGCGTGATCCTGGCGGGAAAGGTGATCGGCAAGACGCCGTTCACCGGCGACGTGGCGCAGTCGGACGGCGAGGTCCGCTTCGACGTCCAGCTCGCCGGCTACAAGGACAGCAAGCTGGTCGCGCCGGCGAACGCGGCGATCACCGGGACCGTGAAGCTCGAGAAGAAGAAGACCGGCGGGCGCCCCGGCGGTGGCAAGGGCACCGGCGACGGCGACCGCGATCAGAGCGTGAACCCGTTCGGTGACTGAGCCACCTGTACCGAGGAAGAGGCCGATGCGCAGCACCTTGCTCACCACGCTCCTGTGCGTCGCGATCCCGACGGCGACGGTGGTGGCGCCGGGCGCCGCGATCGCGCAGCCGACCTCGGCCGACAAGAAGAAAGCGGCCAAGGAGTACGTCGACGCCGGTCTCGCCGCCCAGAACTCCGGCGACTACGACACCGCGCTCACGTTCTTCGGCAAGGCCTACGAGCTGGTGCCGCACCCGGTGCTGCTGTTCAACATGGCCCAGGCTCACCGCCTCGGCGGACGGCCGCCGCAAGCGATCGACTTCTACAAGAAGTACATCGAGGCCGAACCCAAGGGACCGCAGGCCAAGACCGCGCGCGAGTTCGTGACCGCGCTCGAGGTGCAGCTGGCTTCCGCGGAGGCCCGCAAGGCCGACGAAGCCCGCAAGGCCGACGAAGCCCGCACGGCCGAGGCGGCGCGCGAGGCCGAGGAGGCCCGCGTCGCCGAGGACGCCCGCCAGGCGGAAGCCGCCCGGGTGGCCGACGCCGCCGGCGTGGGAGCGGTCGGTCCGACGACCGGTCCCGACGGCCCCGACCCGGTGGACGAACCGACCGCCGGCGGCAGCAAGCCCGGCGGCGGCATGCGCATCGCCGGCCTGGCGACCGCCGGGGTCGGGCTCGGCGCGGTCGGGCTCGGGCTGTTCGTGTTCGGCGCCAAGGCGTCGACGCTGTCCGACCAGCTGTCGGAGCCGGGCGCGGTCTACGATCCGCAGAAGATCGCCGACGGCGAGGCCGCCAACCGCACCATGATCATCGCGACCGCGGTCGGCGGCGCGCTCGTGGTCGGCGGTGTCGTCGTGTACATGCTGGGGCGCAAGAAGGGCGCGGCGGGTTCGAGCGCGGCCGAGCGGACCTCGCTCGTGCCGGTGGTGTCGCCCGGCGGCGTCGGCCTCGTGCTCGCGGGGTCGCTGCCGTGAGGCGCTTCGCTGTCGTCGCTGGGCTCGCGGCCCTCGCCGTCGTCGCGCTCACCGGCTGCTTCAACCCGACCTTCAACAACCCGATGTGCGGCCCGGCCGGCGAGTGTCCGTCGGGTACCACATGTGATCAGCAGGGCGTCTGCCGCAGCGACGGTGCGGACATCGATGCGCCGGTCGATACCGGGGGGCCCGACGCGCCCGCTGACGGCAGCATCGACGCCCCGCCCATCACGGACGGCATGCCGATCGACACCCCGATCGACGCCCCGCCGATCATGGACGGCATGCCGTTCGATGCCCCGACCACCCCGGTGTGCCCCGACGGCATCACCACGCCACCCGAGGAGTGCGACGACAACAACGCGGTCGGCACCGATGACTGCACGACGCTGTGCCGCCTCAACGTGTGCGGCGACACCTTCCAGGACACCCAGGGCGCGCGCACCGATACCTGCGACGACGGCAACACGGTGAACACCGACGCCTGCGTCGACATCGGCGGCCAGTGCCGAGCGGCGAGTTGCGGTGATGGCTACGTCAGGGCCCCACCGAGCGAAGCCTGCGACGACCGCGGCACCGGGGCGTCCGCCGGTTGCGGGACGTGCAACGCCACGTGCTCGGCCTCCGTGATCCCGCGCGCCGCGACCGGGTCGATCACCTCCACCCAGGAGAGCGCCTACGGGGAAGGCCAGATCTTCACGCTGGACGACGGGTTCAACCCGACGACCGTGTTCGAGTTCGATCGCAACGGTAACGGCGTGACCGCGGGCCGGATCCGGATCGTCGCCACCGGCAGCGGCGGTCAGGGGCAGATGTGCGACGTCATCGTCGCGGCGATCAACAGCGTCGGGACGACCTTGCTCATCACGGGAACGCACACCAGCGGGCCCACGCTCGCGCTGACGCACGATCGGTTGTCATCGCTCGGCAACCGGATGATCACGCACACGGTGTCGGATGTGCTGTGGGCCGTCACGCAGATGACCGGCGGCGCCGCCGGCGACTGCACCGCGGGCACCGGCTGCGTGAGCGGCGCCGACTGCGCCAGCGGCGTCTGCGTCGCGACCGGTGGCGGCTTCTGCAACTAACATCGCCGCCACGCGGACTTGCACGGCTTCTGGCACTGGTGTCAGTCGTCCCCGGCTGGGGGTTTGCCCCCCAAATCCGGTGGTGACTCGATGGTGCACTCCGGACGACTGACCTCAGGAACCCTGGTTCATCAACCACTTGCGCAGAGATCGCACAGCCGCTCCTTGCCGCCTCAGGTCGGCACAGCCGTTGCTCTACACCCCGCCATGCTGACGGGATTCCAGTTCTCACGCGCACGTCCGGGCACCCGGAAGGCGATGCTGGACGTCCTCTGCCGCCACCTCCCCATGGTTCGCCTCCGCGTCTCGCTCGCCGCTGCCTTCGCGCTCGCGGTCGCGGCGTGCACCGGCGACATCGTCGATCCGGAAGGTGATCCGCTCGAGGCGGCGATGCGGGCGTTCGACACCAACGTCTCGCCGACGCTGCAGACCAAGTGCGCGAGCTGCCACACGTCCACCGAGAACCCGCAGTTCATGCGGCCCGACCCGACCCTTCGCGACGGGATCCTCAGCTTCAACATGGGCGGCCTCGTCAACTTGATGGATCCGGTCTCGAGCCGCCTGGCGGTCTTCACGTCATCGCAGGCTCACGGCATGGTCGGCGTCAACTACACGCCGGCCGAGGCGGCCCAGGTCACGGCCTGGATCGAGCTCGAAGCGCTCGCTGGCGGCATCGTCCCCGAGCCGGTGGTCGAGACCGCGAAGATCACGCCCATCGTCGGTGCCAACGAGGTCGATCTGACCACCATCGGCCTGACCGGCTCCAAGCTCACGTTCGACTTCCAGCCGCTGGCCACCGGCATGTACCTGTCGCGCATCCAGGTCAACGCCAGCACCGGCGGCGTGCGCCTGGTCCACCCGCTGTTCGTGGTCTGGGACGCGCAGGCGCCCATCCCCGATCCGATCGACCGCTTCAGCGACATCGATCTCACGGTCGCCGAGCTGACCACCAGCCAGGTCGGCGGTGGCACCGCGGTGTTCGTCGACATCCCGCCCCAAGGCCAGCTCTCCTTGCACTTCAAGACCGCGACCTTCGCCAACGGCATGCCGCCGTCGGACGGTGGCGGCATCACCGGCGGCGGCTGCAAGGCCGTGCCGCTGTTCACGTCCGCCGCGCGGCCGCAGCTCGGCACCTGTGCCGGCACCTGCCACGCCGGCACCAACGCCGCCGCCCGCGCCGCGACCGACATGTCGAAGCTCGCCGACGACCTGCTGCAGCCCGACGCCTGCGCCCAGATCCTGTCGCGGGTCTCCAAGCTCAACCCCGATCAGTCGAGCATCATCGTCTCGGTCGATCCGGCGGTCACCAACGTGCACCCCTACTACAAGGTCCCGGCCGCGCAGTTCGCGAACTTCCGCGCCCAGATGTTGATGTGGATCAACGCCGAGGCGGCCCCGTGATTCGAAACGTCCTGGAGAATCCCATGCGCACCACCACCCAGAAGCTGTCCGGTCTCGCCGGCGTGCTCGCCGCCGCCCTCGCCGGCGCGGCCTGCACCGGCAGCACCACCACCGGTGACGACGCGGTCGGTGACGACGACGTCCCGGTCGACGAGTGGGACCAGAAGCTCGCCGAGCGCGAGTACGACTACGGCGCCGCGCTGCGCATCGCCGCCTTGCGGCTCACCGGTCAGCTGCCCACGCTGCCCGAGATCAAGGCCATCGCCGACGCCGGCGATGTCGCGGCCCAGAAGGTGGTCTACGAGTCGTTCGTGCGCGGCTACCTCGACACGCCGGCGTTCGCGAACCAGATGGTTCGCTTCTGGCGCGACGCCTTCAAGATGGGCGAGTCGGCGATGCTCGACACCGCGCCGGTGTTCGCGGCCCAGCTCACCGTCGAGAACCGCGCCCTGTCCGAGCTGTTCACGGCCACCACCGGCAACTGCCCGACCTTCGACGCCGCGGCCGGCACGTTCACGGCCGCCGACTGCGACAACGGCGTCACCACCCACGCCGGCGTGCTGACCAACCCCGGCGTGCAGGCCCACTTCTTCTCGAACATGGCGTTCCGGCGCGTGCGCTGGGTGCAGGAGGCGTTCGCCTGCACCGCGTATCCCGCCGAGGTCGCCGAGGTTCCGGTCGACATGGGCGGCGCCCAGGCCTACAGCTCGCCGTGGCCGTTCGAGTCGATCGCCGGCCGTAACAACGGCGGCACCGTCGACTTCCACGACACCAGCGCCGTCGTGTGCGCCAACTGCCACTCGACGATGAACCACCTGGCGCCGCTGTTCGCCAACTTCGACGACCAGGGCCAGCTGCAGACCACCATCCAGGTCAAGACGCCCAACGACGGCGCCCCCGACGCCAAGCTCACCGACTGGCTGCCGGCCGGCGAGGCGACCGCGTGGCGCCTCGGGGTCCCGGCCGCCGACCTGCCGGCGCTGGGCGCGGCCATGGCCGCCGATCCCAAGGTCGCCGAGTGCACCGTGGCCCGGTTCTGGAACTGGGGCCTCGGCAAGGGCGACATCGTCGACACCCTGTCGATCGTCCCGTCCGAGGTCATCGCCGCCCAGGTCGCCGCCTTCCAGGCCGGCGGCGGCACGCTCCAGGACGCGATCCTGGCTGTCTACACCAGCGACGACTTCGTGAAGTTCTGAGCCCGAGGAGCCGGAGGACCCCATGACCACCATGACCATGACCCGACACATCACGCCGATGCTCCTCGGCCTGCTCACCGCCGCCGCCCTCGGCTGCACCGGCGAAGAGCTGGCGCCGCCCGAGGACAATCCGCTGCCCGAAGGCAACGCCTCGGGCGGTGAAGAGAACACCTTCGATCACCCGGGCACCAACGTCGATCCGTTCGAGCTGCTCGAGCGGCTGCGCCGCGAAGGTCCGGCCCGCTACGCGGCGCGCGTCCACAGCTGCCCGAAGATGAAGTACGACACCATGGGCACCATCCTGGCGTCGCGCGGCGTCAACCTGGCCAGCACCGTGGCGCTGTCGGCCGGCCGGTTGTGGCGCGAGAGCGACCAGGCGCTGGGGGCGCCCAACTACGCCGCTCGCCAGCGCGAGGCGCGCGAGCTGTCGACCGCGACGGCGTCGAAGCTGTTCGACATCTTCGTCCAGGCCGCGCCCGAGATCATCAACATGATGCCAGCCCGCGCCGAGTGCACGGTGGCCGGCATCGGCGCCGAGATGTTCAACGCGTCCAACCAGTGCACCGCCGACGGCATCGCCTGCCTGCTCGGGGTGCCGGCCACCGCCAGCCATCTCGAGCTGTGCAACCTCACCGTCCAGCGCGCCAGCGACGTCGACAAGGGTAAACGGATCGCCGTCGCCAGCCTGCTCGCTGCTGCCCACACCTGCGAGTGATCGAGGAGACCGCCATGGCCAAACACAAGACTCCCAAGCACGAGGTTCGCGACGGCGACGGGTTCGGGCGCCGCGACCTGATCAAGTGGAGCCTCTTCGCCGGCGCCGCCCTCGGGCTGGCGCGGTGGAAGGTCTACGAGGTCCTCGAAGGCACGGTCGGGACCGCGGTCGCGGCCGACGCCGCCTGCCACCCGACCAACCGCAGCGTCCACATCGTCGCCGGCAACGGCGGCTTTGCGTGGTTCCAGCTGCTGTGGCCGCACAACGACATCGCGGCGGCCAACAACGCCGCGTTCGCGTTCCACGCCCCCGGCCAGCAGACGATGGCCGCCGGCACCGATCGGCCGCTGACCCTCGGTCCGGAGGCGCCGTTCAAGACCTTCACCGGCAACAAGCAGATGACGGCGTTCATGGCTGGTGGCAACGAGACCCACCGCCGCGATCCGATCACCGCCACCAACCTGGGTGGCAACTCGCTGATCGCGGTCGCCGCCGCGCTGCAGGTCACCAACCCGGCCGTGATCCCGGTGGTGACCATCGACAACACGCCGTTTGGCAACGCGCCGGGCGCACCGCGGCCGTCGGCGGTCGGCTCCGCCGATCAGTTCGTCGGGCTGTTCAACAGCGCCGCCTCGCGCGCCGGCGGGCTGCTCGAGAGCTCGGGTGACGCCGGGCTGTACGACGCCCACTACGCCGCCCTGGCCTCGCTCAACCGCGCCGCCGACCGGCCGACCCAGACCCGCGCCTACGGCACCGCCAAGACCGCGGCCCGACTGCTGGGCACCAACCTGGCCAGCCAGCTCGCCATCACCGACGCCGATCGGCTGCGCTACGGCGTCGACGGCGGCACCCGCACCAACCTCAAGGAGCTGGCCGAGAACCTGATCGTCACCGCCAAGGCGTTCCGGATGGGCCTGACCTCGAGCGTGGTCATGCCGGCCATGAACGACGACCCGCACGGCGCGTTCAACGACATGAACAACCTGCGCATGACCGCGCTGACCATGGGCCGGATCCTCGACGGCTTCATCACCGATCTGGCGGCCGCCGAGGACGCGAGCTGCGCCGGCACCACGCTGGCCGACAACGTGGTGATGACCATCCACGGCGACACCCCCAAGAACCCTCGCGACCGCTCGGGCTGGCCCGACGGCACGCCGTCGGATTCCAACTGGATGTACGTGATGGGCAACGGCCTGCTCAAGACCGGCTGGTACGGCGGCGTGATGCGCGATGGCACCGTCAAGGGCTTCGATCCGGCCACCGGCGCCGAGAACACCACCACCTCGCGCGATCTGGCGGCGCCGGCCTCGGCGGCGGTCGCGTACGCCATCGCCAAGGGCGACATGCGCCGGGTCAGCGACTTCGCCCGTGGCATCAACATCGGTGGCATCGTCCGACCGATCACGATGTGATCGATCCCGCTGGGATGGAACCGGCCGGATGGAACCGGCCGGTTTTTTCATGGCTCGAGGCGGCGTTCTCGAATCATCCAGGCTAGGGTGCGCGGGTGCGCTCCCTCGCCGTCGCCTTGGTGTTCGTTGCTGCCGCCATCGTGAGCGGCTGCAAGAGCGAACCCTCCAGTGCCTCGGGCAAGGCCTTCGATCCCGGCGGCTCCAGCGACGGCGACGGTGACCAGGCGCTGTTCGACCGCGAACGCCAACCCGCGGTCATCATCCGGGCCCTCGATCTGAGGCCGGGCAAGCAGGTCGCCGATATCGGCGCCGGTACCGGCTTGCTCACCGTCCACGTCGCGCGTTCGGTCACGCCCGGCGGACGGGTGGTAGCCACCGACATCGACGCCGCCGTCCTCGAATATCTGCACGCGCGGATGGCGGCGGCCGGCTACGATCACGTGGTCGAGGGCCGCGTGGTCCAGCCCAACGTTCCCGGCCTCGAACCCGGCCGCTTCGACGCCATCTTGCTGGCCCAGGTCGATCACTACTTCGACGACCGCGCCGCGTGGCTGACGCAGGCCGCGCCGGCGCTCAAGCCTGGCGGCAAGCTCGCCATCGTCAACCGGCTCCATCATCGTGCGGCAGCGCTCGCGGCCGCCCAGGCCGCCGGCTTCCGCCTCGTGACGGAGGTCGCCGACATCCCGGGCCAGTTCGTGGCAGTCTTTGAGCTGGCCGCCGCGCCGACACCTCCGCCGCCCGTCTCGCCGCCCAAGGACCGACCATGACCCCCACCCGCGCCCTCGTCGCTGCCGCCTTCGCGCTCGGGGCTTGCTCGGACGACGCCCCGCCGGGCCCGAACCCGCCGCGGCTGTGGCTGGGCCTCGACGGCTCGGAGGTTCAGGTCAAGCTGGTGCCGGTCGAGCCGCCACCTTTTTGAGCTCCTGGAGTGGGGGCCGGGCGCTCCCTCGAAGCCGAGTTCACGCTGCTGGGCGACGTCCCGGCCGGCGAATGGCGACTCATCGCCGACGGCATCATCATCTTTCCGGTCGACGTGCGCTTCGAGATCATCTGGCGCCAGGCCGCCGGCGCCGATGTCCCGATCGCGATGTGGGATCAGCACTTCGATCCGCGCCCGCAAGGCTTCGACGCCCAGGCCTACGAGGTCAGCGCCCAAGGCCCGGCCATCGATCAGCAGCCCGGCGACCAGCTCATCTTCCGCTACACCGGCACCAACGCGACGCAGCCGATGGCGTACATCCCCAACGGCGACGGCGAGCTGGCGATGGGCCGCATCCCGTACATCGTCCTGCCGTAGCGCGCGCCGGCGTTGCGTCAGCGGACGCGGGTGCGATGGATCTCGACCCGTGCCATCCACGACGTCTTGAACGCGTCGACCGTCGACGGTGCGTAGGCATAGAGCCACGCCACCTCGCCGCCGGTGTCGTCAACGTGGAGCGTGAGGCCGCGCGAGGCCCAGATCCACTGGGTCTTGAAGCCGGGCATTCGCGACGGCAGACGCGCCTCGGGCGCACCGAGCTGCGCTTCTGGCCCGCGTGCCGGCACGGCGTCGTGGGTGATGACCAGCACGATGCGGTCCTGCACGTCGTAGACGTTCAGGCCGTGAGGAGCGCCGACGCTGGGCGGATGGATCCGGTAGCGCGTCGGCGAGCCACCGGGCGACCCCGACCGGTCGCCGCTCCCTGGCCCGAGGGCCGCCACCGCGTCGGCGGTGGTGCACGATGCGGTGAGCCCATGCCAGCCGGCGTAGTCGCCGGCGCCCAGGGCGCGTAGCGCCAGCGCGCAGGGGGTCAGGCCAGCGGTGACGGTGGCATCGATCGACCTGGGGTTGCTCATGGGCTGGTTTCCATCGGTTGCCGCGGCGGGGACGGTGGTACGAGGCTGGCAGTGGAGCGCGACCGCGGCCAGCGCGGCCGCGACCAGCCGCAAGCCGCATGGGTTTCCAGGTCTCATCACCGGTCGGTGGTGGATGTACTCGTGAACCATCGTGCGCCCGTTGCTCCACTTGAACCGTAGAAGAATCGGTTGGCGGTCGCGACCGGCGCGAATGGCGCCGCCGATCAGGTCGGCGTCGGCCCGGCGACTGCGTGGCCTCATGGTCCCCACGGCAGCGTTACCCATATGACGCGCGTGTCATAAGGGTAGTGGCCGCGGGGGACAGCCCCAGTGCTCGACGCCGCGAGGCCGCCAGGCCGCGAGCAGGCTGTCAGGCCAGATATTACGACAACTCTTCAGTCGTCGCCGAGCGCGCTGTACGCCAGGCCGGCAGCCGCGGCGCCAGCGGCCGGAGCGAGGATGAAGATCCAGATGTGCTTGATGTAGTCGCCGCCAGCGAAGATGGCCTGGCTGATGGAGCGCGCCGGGTTGACCGACGTGCCGGTGACCGGGATGGCGATCAGGTGGATGAGCGTCAGGCACAGACCGATGGCGAGCGGCGCGAAGCCGGGCGGCGCCTTGGGTGACGTGGCGCCGAGGATGACGAACAAGAAGAAGAAGGTCAGGACGACTTCGATGATCAGGCCGGCGACCAGCTTGAAGTGGCCCGGGCTCTGATCGCCAACGCCGTTGGCGGCGAAGCTGCCCAGATCGGTGCCCGAGTGTCCGGTCTTGACGATCAACGCGAGGATGGCCGCGCCCGCGATCGCCCCGGCGACCTGCGCACCGATGTACGGCCCCAGATCTTTGCCGTCGAACTTCTTGGCCATGAACAGGCCGATCGACACCGCCGGGTTGAGGTGACAACCGGAGATGTGGCCGATGGCGTACGCCATCGTCACCACCGTGAGCCCGAACGCCAGCGAGATGCCGACCACGCCGGCGCCTTCGCCGGCCAGGATGACGGTGCCGCAACCTCCGATCACGAGAACCGTGCCGATCGCTTCCACCGCGAGCTTCTTGCCGATTGACGCCATGTGCCTGCTCCTGGGGTCGGTTTTCGCGCCAAATCCTACTCCATCCCACAACCGCGCCGTGGCTACTCCGGTCGCCAGGTGACGGTGGGGATCGCGTCGTCTATACAGCGGGCGCCATGATCATCCTCGCGCGCCCGTCGGTGTCCCCGTACCTGTCGAAGACGCTCTTCGAGCTGGGCGAGCCGGCCATCCTCGCCGAGGACATCAAGGTCCCGATGAAGCCGGCGCTGCGGCTCGAGCCGGCCCAGGTGATCGTCGATCGACCCAAGCTGGCCTACCAGTCGCTGATCCTGACCAGCTCGGAGAACGCGCTCGCGTTCCTGCAGGAGGCCATCCCGCACGACGACCGCGTGCTCAAGGCGCGCCTGTTCAAGGACAAGGTCGCGTTCCGGCGCTCGCTGACCAAGCTCTACCCCGAGTTCTACTTCAAGGAGACCACGGTCGCCGAGCTGCCGCGGCTCGACGCCGCGTCGCTGCGCTTCCCGCTGGTGATCAAGCCCGCCGCCGGCATCTCGTCGATCGGCGTCCGCCGCGTCGAGCGCGCCGCCGACTGGCCGGCGGCCATCGACTTCCTCACCCATGACCTCGCGACCTACGCCCACAACTACGCCGGCGCGGTCGTCGATGGCCACAAGGTGATCCTCGAGGAGTGGATCCCCGGCATCGAGCTGGCCGTCGACTGTTACTTCGACGCCAAGGCCGAGCCCGTGATCCTCAACGTCATGGAGCACATGTTCCGCGACGCCGCCGACACCAGCGACCTGGTCTACTACACGCGCCGCTCGCTGGTGCGCCGCCACTACCAGGCCATCCACGACTTCCTGGTCCGACTCGGCGACCTGTTCGACCTCAAGCGCTTCCCGATGCACCTCGAGCTCCGGCTGACGCCGCACGGCCAGCTGGTGCCCATCGAGGTCAACCCGCTGCGCTTCGCCGGGCTCGGCACCACCGAGATCGCCGAGTACGCGTACGCCATCAACGTGTACAAGCACTTCTTCCGCGAGACCCGCCCCGACTGGGACGCGATCCTCGCCGAGCCCGACGACTCGGTCTACACGTTCCTGTGCACCGACGTGCCGACCGACCGCTTCCAGGATCCAGCGCTCCGCATCGACGACCGCAGTCTGTTCAAGAGCTTCGGCGAGGTGCTGGAGTACCGGATGCTCGACGAAGGCGAGACCTCGACCTTCGCGGTCATCTTCCTGCGCGCCGACGACCTCGAGGAGAACCGCCGGCTCCTGGCCACCGACATCACCCGATACATGAACGGGCGGTGATGGGCGCGAACCGCGACACCCGTGTCGTGTCGGACCCTTTACCACCCCACGTTCGTTGCGACCGGTCCCGCCGACTGCGCCACTAACGGACATGTACAAGCTCCTCCTGGTCTGCACGTTCCCCGCCGCTGCGGCCTGTGGCGATGACGCGGTCTCGCATTCAGCACCGGTCGGTATCCACCTGGCGTTCTCCTCGGGCGATGTCGCCGGCGGCCGGGTGGGCGACGAAAAGAACATCAACACCGAGTCAGGTAACCCGTACGGCGCGTTCGCCGCCGCCACCCGCGACGCGCTCGGCCGCGACCCGAGCCGCATCGAGATCGATAGCCTCACCGTGGCCCTGACTGCCACGTCGACCGGGGTCACGACGCTGGGCGCCATCTACGACGGACCGGCGACGATCGCGTTCGAGATGAACGGCACCAGCGCGATCGTGCCGGTGGCCAGTCTCGCCATCGGACCGACCACGGCGGCCGGTCCGGTGCCGATGACGATCTCCTTCGACTCGGGAGCCGTGACCGGCGACGACTGGTCGGCGCTGGTGGCCGGCAGCTTCAAGGTCCGCATCGACGGACCGGCGCAGGGCGACTTCGAGAACGCCGGGGCGTCGGTCGACCTCGAAGCGATGTTCACGTTCGAGGCGTTCGAGTAAGGAGTTCGTCAGGGCGGGCGCAGGTTGCAATGATCCACGGGTCGGGGGTGTCTCATGACCATGCGGATTCCGCGCGTCGTGCCCATCGTCTGCGCCGCGCTCGCCGCGCTCGCCGCGCTCGCTCCCGCCACGGCTGACGCCGCGCCGCCCGCCGACGCCGAGGGCTGGCTCGACGGCCTGACCGACCGCGTCGTCGCCGACCTGGCCGCCGGCAAGCCGCTGGTGGTGCAGGCCCACGTGCCGCTGTGTGACAACGACGTCATCCCGTGCGGCAACGCCCGACTCGGCGACGGCGACCGCCCGGACCGAAATCTCTACTGGGCCACCACCGAGGGCTTCCTGGGCTGGTTCGGGCGCCGCGGCGGCGGCTGGCAGCAGGTGCTCGACACCGACGGCGCGGCGATCGACGAGGACCACGTCCTCGATCTGCGGGTGTGGCGCCGCGAGCTGACGACGCCCGCGGCGTGGAAGCGGGCCGGTGCGCCACCCCGCTTCACCATGTACGTCGTGGCCCAGGCCTGGCGTGGCGAGCAGATCCACCGGGCGTTCACCCACTACGCCGACGATCTGTACGGCGTGACGACGCACGCGGTCACGCTCCCCGACGGCACCAAGATCGCCGCCGGTGGCGACGCCCACATCGTGGCCTACGTCGGCCACAACCACCTGATGGATCTGGCCGCGTTCGACTGGCAGGCGGTGGCGAAGCGGGCCGACGCCCGACCGCGGGGCGCGATCGCGATCGCCTGCCACACCGCGATCTACATGCAGGACATCGTGCCGGGACCGCGTCAGGTCCCACTCGTGCTCACCCGCGACTTCCTGCTGGCGTCGGCGGCCGCGCTCGACGGCGCGGTGCTCGGCTTCGCGCGCGGCGGCGACTACGCCGCCATCCGCAAGGGCGCCGCGGCCGGCTACGCCGACGGCGGTGACAAGCCGCTGGCCCGCGTCTTCGGCGCCTTCTCGAATCCCGCCGACAAGCGCTGGGGCAAGCCGAGCTACTCGCGCGGCCTCAACCTGCACGCCGAGGTGCACCGGGCGGCGCAGGGCACGGCGAAGTAGACCACTGCAGCGTCGACTGCTCGGCGGGTTGCTGACGGTACTCACCCGGCGGCGGCTCGGGTGGTGGCGCTGGCTGCTTCGCGCGGTGCACGAGGTAGATGATGGCGGCGATCAGGGCCAGGACCGCGAGCGCGAAGCCGGCGATCTTCCAGATGCTCCACGGCCGATCGCCGGCGACCTCGCCGGTGCGGGCGTTGAGCACCACGCGATAGACCTTGGCGTCGTACTTGAACGCGCTGACCCAGACCGGCAAGAGCAGGTGCTTGAAGGTCACCCCCTGATGGCGCACGTCCATGTTGTGGACGCGCTGCTCGTCGCCGCCGATGTCGCGGCGTACCGTCTGCGTGATCGTCCGCTCCATGATCTGCCCGGCCTCGCGAAAGCCGTCCTCGAGATCGACCGAGTAGCGTTCGGCGATGAAGCCGGCCAGGTACGCGCCATCGAACGGCTTGCATTCCTCGACGTGCCACGGCTCGAGCTCGGCCAGCCGATGGCGCGGCATGCCCTTCGAGGCCGGCACCAGGACGTCGTCGAACGCGACCCGCACCGTGCCGGCGGCGGGGTGCCAGCGCGTCTTGCGCACCCGCCGGCTCTGCTGCTTGCCGTGGGCATCGCGGTAGGTCTCGTCGACGTGGTAGTACTCGCCGCGCGCACCGGTGTAACGCGTGGTGGTATCGGAGTCGTAGGCCCAGTACGGCACGTAGACGCCGTCCATGCCGTGCTGGCGGGCGCGCCGCGTGAGATCGCCGGGCGCGAACCACCGCGATCGCAGCCACGCCGTGTAGCCGGCGCCGGCGGCGGCCTTGTCGATCGTGAACGGCAGCACCGCGTCGGGGAACACGGTGTCGGGCTCGGGCTGGATCTCGACCACCAGCGGCTCGTCGCAGAACTGGCACCGGTTGGCGTGCTGCGCGGTCACCGCGCGGGCGCCGCACTGCTTGCACTGCACCTCGCGCCCGCCCTTGACCAGATCGGTCGCCGGGCCGCGGCGCACGCGCAGCCGCGCCGCCTCGAAGTCGTGCTCGTGAACCGGTCGCGCCGGGGCGTCGATGCGGACCTGATGCCCGCAATGAACGCAGCCCAGGGCCTCAGCGCCGGGCTGCAGCGCCTGCGCGGCGCCGCACTGCGGGCACTTGTAGCTGGTGTGCCCGGTCTCCGGCGCAGAGGGCGCGTCGCTCACGCCGTCGATCATACGTCAGCCCGCCCGGCGAGGAGGCCGAAACCGAAACCGAAACCGAAACCGTAGCCGTAGCCGAAACCGAAACCGTAGCCGTAGCCGAAACCGAAACCGCGGCCCGGCAACCGCCAAGCCCCGCTCGTCCTGAGCGAGGCGCGAAGCGCCGAGTCGAAGGACGCACTTTCGCGATACCGTCCGCCCATGGCGCACCTGATCGAAGAAGCCAAGTCCGGCCGCGCGAGCTGCCGCACCTGCCGCAAGCCGATCGCCAAGGGCGAGCTCCGCTTCGGTGAGGAGTTCGATAGCCAGTTCAACGACGGCGGCTCGTCGCACCGCTGGCACCACCTCGCGTGCGCCGCGAGCGCGCTTCCCGACGCCCTCAAGCCGACGCTCGACGAGTACGGCGGCGAGGTCGCCGAGCGCGCCACCATCGACCAGTTGATCTCCGCTGGCAAGAAGGCGACCAAGCCGGGCGCGTTCCCGTACGCCGACCGCGCGCCGACCGGCCGCGCCAGGTGCATGTTCTGCGAGGCGGCGATCGAGAAGGGCACGCTGCGGATCGCGGTCGAGCGCCAGGTCGACACCGGCGCCTTCGTCACCAAGGGCGCCGGCTATCTGCACCCGGCGTGCGCGTCCGAACAGCTCGAACGCGACCAGGTCGAGGCCGAGGGCTTCATCCTCGGCCTCAAGGCCAACTCGCGCCTCGAGTCCGCCGAGCTCGACCAGGTGCTGGCCGAGCTGTGACCCGGCGCCCGCCCGCTCACGACTCGATGTAGTCGAGATCCTTGCCGTAGGTCTCGTCGAGCAGCCACAGGGCGAGGCCACCCAGCACCACCGCCACGGCGCCGATGACGATCGCGCCCTCGACCACGCCGACCTCGCCGCGCAGCTGCTTGTAGCTCAGGCTCATCGGCACCACCGCGCCGCGCACGAAGTTGGGCGCCGTCGTGGTCACCGTGGCGCGCAGGTTGGTGCCGAACTGCTCGGCGGCCGTGGTGATGAAGACCGCCCAGTAGCCGGTGGAGACGCCGAGCATGGTGCAGGTGGCGTAGAACGCGGTCAGCGAGCGCGGTGCGACCGTGAAGTAGAGCGCCACGCTGACGGCGGTGAGGGTCAGGAACACCGCCAGCGCCTTCTTGCGCGACCGCAACAGCTGCGACAGCGCGCCCGAGGCCAGGTCGCCAAACGCCAGACCGGCATAGCAGTACAGCAGCGCGCGCCCGGTCACCGGCTTGACCGTCATGCCGAGCGCGCCACCGAGCTCCGGCGAGAAGAAGATCAGGATGCCGACCACGTACCAGATCGGCACGCCGACCAGGATGACCGAGAGGTAGCGACGCAGGCGGGTCGCCGAGCTGAACAGTGCGCGCAGGTCGCCGCGGGCCGCGCCGTGCTCGGCGCGGCGCACCGCCGCGAACATCGGCGACTCGCGGACCCCGACGCGGAGGGCCAGGAGCGCCAGCCCCATGCCGCCGCCGATGAAGTACGCGGTCCGCCACGCGACCGCGTCCCCGACCAGCGCGGCGACCACGCCGCCGCAGATGCCCACGGTGGCGACGATGGTGGTGCCCCAGCCGCGACGGTCGCGGTGCAGGATCTCGCTGACCAGCGTGATGCCGGCGCCGAGCTCGCCGGCCAGCCCGATACCGGCGATCAGGCGCAGCGCCGCGTACTGATCGAGGTCCTGCACGAAGCCATTGGCGAGGTTGGCCAGCGAGTAGGTGATGATCGAGCCGAACAGCACGCTCAACCGCCCGCGCTTGTCGCCCAGGACGCCCCACAGGATGCCGCCGAGCAAGAGGCCGGTCATCTGGAAGTTGAGCAGCCGCTCACCCTGGGCCAGCATCGCGGCGCTGTCGGCGGGGTCGACGCCGAGCGCGGCCAGGCTTGGCTTGCGCACCACCCCGAACAGGATCAGATCGTAGATGTCGACGAAGTAGCCGAGGGCGGCCACCAGCACCGCGAGGGCCACCCCGCGATCGAGCGACGGTCGCGGCGAGGTCGGCTGGCTCATCGGCGCCGACCATCGCCGGGCCGCCGGCCGCTGTAAAGCTGCCCATCCCGAGACCGGCGGCGGACCTCGGCCGTATGATCCCGGACATGTCGCGTCTCGCGCTGGCGTTCGTCGTCCTCGCCCTCACCGCTGGCGTGGTGGCCACCGCACCGCCCGCCACCGCCGACGAGCGCCGGGTGTGGGTCAAGGGCATCGCCGACGAGGCAACCTGGTCGCACTACTCGCGCCAGCTCAACTCCGACGAGTTCGGCAAGTTCGTGATCGACGTCAAGTCGAACGAGATCTACTTCATCGACGTCAACCTGTTCGAGCTCCACGCCGACTTCGTGCTCGGCGTGCTGCTCAAGCAGGCGTGGACCGCCGACAACATCCGCGAGTACAACAAGAACTACGAGCGCGACAAGCCGCGCTTCATCCTCGGCTACATCACCCACCACCTGAAGGTCGACCGCTGGGTGTTCTCGTTCTGGGAGGGCGACAAGATCGGCGTTCCCGACGTGCTGCGGGTTCACAAGCGCTTGAGCGAGACTTTCTTCAAGAAGGATCTCGCGTACCGCCCCGACTCTCCGTTGCAGGAGAAGATGGCCAAGGAGGTGGCGAAGAAGGGCCTCAAGGTGGTCACCAACGACGAGATCTACAAGGCCGCCGACTACCAGGCGTTCCACAAGGGCTGGTCGGTCGGCCGACTCCGGTTGGTCCCGATCGGGACGCCCTACGAGGAGCTGACCTTCGACCGTGGCGACATCGCGCTCTTGCAGGAGAGCTACCCCGACATCACGCCGGTCTCGGGCGTGCTGTCGACGACGTTCTCGACCCCACTGTCGCACGTCAACTTGCGCGCCACGGCATGGAACGTCCCCAACGCCGGCTACAAGAAGGCGCGCACCGAGTTCGGCAAGTACGACGGCAAGGTCGTCTACTACGAGGTCACCGACCTCGCGATCACGGTGCGCGAGGCCACCGCCGCCGAGATCGCGGCGTGGGAGGAGAAGCGAGCCAAGGTCAAGAAGGTCGACCTGCCCCAGGCCGATCTGGCCGAGACCCGGCTGGCGATGCTGACCCGCATCCGCGCCAAGGACGTCATCAAGTACGGCACCAAGACCGCCAACCTCGGAGAGATCCGCACCGCCAACCTGGCCGACGTCAACATCCCCGACGGCTTCGGGGTGCCGTTCTTCTACTACGTGCGCCACATGAAGCAGAACCGCCTCGACGCCAAGGTCGACGCCATGCTGACCGACCCGCGCTTCGCCACCGACGCGGCGTGGCGCAAGAGCGCGCTCGACGAGCTGCGCAAGGCGATCGTGGCGGCGCCCATCGATCCGGCCGTGCTCGACATGTTCTACAAGCGGGTCCGCCTCAAGCTGGGCGGCAAGGGCGTGTTCGTGCGCAGCTCGACCAACGCCGAGGACCTACCCGGCTTCAACGGCGCCGGGCTCTACGACACCGTTCCCAACGTGCGCGGCAAGGGACCGCTCGGCGAGGCGGTCAAGACGGTGTGGGCGTCGCTGTGGACCCTGCGCGGCGTCGAGGAGCGCGGCGCGTTCGGCATCGACCACCGCCAGGTCTACGCCGCGGTCATGATCCAGATCGGCGTCGCCGCCACCGCCGCCGGTGTGCTGGTCTCGACCAACCTGTGGGACGAGCGCGACGACGACGGCTTCACGATCAACGCCAAGTGGGGCCTGGGCATGCGCGTGGTCGAGGGCCAGAAGATCCCGGAGCAGATCATCTTCGACGCCACCAACGACGGCACCCGCATCATCTCGCGCGCCGACGATCCCACGATGCTGGTCTTCGACCCCCAGGGTGGCCTCAAGGAGATCCAGGTCCCGCCCGGCGAGATCATCCTGACCGAGGCCCGCGCCAAGCGCCTGGTCACGGCGGTCCGCCGCTTCATCCCGCTGTTCGATCCCGGCGCGCCGCTCGACGTCGAGTGGGTGCTCGAGGGCGAGACGATCTGGATCGTGCAGGCCCGGCCGTACGTCGGGCGCTGACGTCGGCGTCTGCTACCTTGGCGACATGGGCGATCTGCGTCGCTGCGCCGGCGGGTTGATCTCGGCCGCGATCGTGGCGTGCGGGCCGTCGCCGAAGCCGGCGGCTCCCGACGACCGGCCCGCGGCTGGCGGCGGCGCGGGCGGCGGCGCTGCGGTGGTCACGACCGGCAGCGACCCGACCCCGGCCGCGGTGTGCGCGCGCATCCTGGAGCTGAAGGCGACCGACTGCGAGTCGACCTCGGGCTTCGACCTCGACGACAACGAGTGCCGGGAGGAGTTCCGCCGCTCCTTCGACGACCGCGGTCCCGACGCCCGCACCGCCAACCTGGCGCTCGGCCGCTGTCTGATCGACAACGAGAGCTGCGACGCGGTCGGCCAGTGCGTCACCGCGCTGCACAGCGCGGCCAGCGGCTTTCGCGCCTGCGGCACGCGCGGCAACCAGCCGGTGGGCATGCCGCGCCCCGAGTGGAGCGCACGGAAGGCGGCCACCGTGACTCGCTACGGTCAGGTCACGTCCACCATGGACGAGCCGATCGAGGTGTGCGGGGTCTGGGACGCGGGTGGGCAGGTCGACTGGCTGCTGAACCTGACCTGCGACGACGGCAGCCGCCCGTTCCGCAGCGACGACCAGGCGCACGCGGCGCGGGTCGGCAACGTCGGCCCCGGCGGCCGCTGCGACTCGATCATCGACCTCTACGAGGTGCCGTGCGACGAGGGCAGCTACAAGATCTACATCGACGCCTACGTCTGTCCGCTGCCCGAGTGACGGGGCCGACGGCCGGCGCCGATCACGGTCGCAGGCGCTCGCCGAGGTGGCGCAACAGCACGGCGGCCAGCCCGGGCTCGTCGTCGACCAGCTCCTCGAAGTCGACGCGGGCGACGCGCACCACACGGGTGGGTGCGCAGGCGACGATGGCGGCGGCCAGCGGGCGGGGCGCCATCGGCGCCAGCTCGTCGATGGCCTGGCCGGCGCCGACCCGGCGTTCGCCGACCGCGAGCTCGCCGTCGGCCACGATGATCAGGGCGTCGAGGCGCTCGCCCTCGGCGTGCAAGACCTCGCCGGCGGCGAGATCGACGGCCTGCGCCCGCTCGGCCAGCGCCGCGATCTGCGGCGTGGTGAGCTCGCCGAGCAGCGGCAAGCCGGACAGCAGCACCATCTTCTCGACCGCGGCCGGCACGTCGCCGTCATCCTCGTCGGGTTCGGTGATCCGACGCAAGAGGTCGAGGGGACTGACCTCGGCGGCCGCGGCGCGTGCGGCGTCGGCGATCGCGGTGCGGTAGCGAGAGCGCTCGGCGCCGAGCGCGCGCACCAGCAGGTGTCGAAGCAGCGGATCGGCCCCGCTCAGCTCGGCGCGAACCGCTGCGTCGCGCCGCGGCGGTTCGGTCCGCAGCCGCTCACGGGCGCCGCGGGCCCGGCTGCCGAGGTCGCCGCTCTCGAGCGTCGGCACCAGCCGGACCGCGACCGCGCGCGGCAGCGCGGCGTCCAGGGCCTCGAGCGCGCGGGCGCGCTCGTCCTTGCCGCGAGCGTGGCGGAACAGGCGGGCGCCGCTGGCGATCGCGCCCGACCGCTCGCGGGCCGCGATCAGCAACAGCGACGTGTGGCCGATCTCGTCGAGACGCTCGCCGAGGCGGCGGGCGATCCACGGGTCGCGCAGCGAGGCGAGCGCCGCACCGCGCAGCGCCGCGGCATCGAGCGCATCGAACTCGGCGGCGACCAGGCGATCGAGGATGGTGGTGGTCACCGGCAGCTCGCGCAGCAGCGCCAGCGCGCGGTCACGCGCCGCGCGGCGGCCGAAGCCGGCGGCGCGCGCCAGATCCGGGGCGACGTCGGCGCCCAGGCCGCGCAGCACCGCCGCGGCGGCCTCGCGAACGTCGTCGTCACGGTCGCCGAGCGCGTCGGCGAGCAGGTGGACGTCCTCGGCGGCCAGCGGGCTCCAGGTCGCCAGCGCGGCCAGCGCCGCCGCCGCCACCACCGCCGGCGCCTGCTCGTGGCGACGGTCGCCGAGGCGCCGGAACAGGTCGAAGGCCTCGGTGCGGAACAACACCGCCTCGGCGCTGGCGATGTCGCGCGCCGCCGCCGCCAGCTCGCCGGTCGCGACCACGGCCCGCGCCCGATCGGCGACGGTGCCGGGACGGCCGCGGCGGGCGATGCGCAGCAAGCGCCGCCCGAGCTCGAAGGCGCGCTCCGACGGCGCCCGGTCGGGCGCCGTCACCACGGCCAGCGCCGGCAGCTTGTCGGCGCGGTACGACGCCTCGCCCGCCGAGCGGCGCATCGAGAGCATCGACGTCATCGGCGGCGCGCTGGTCGGGTCAGCCGGCGCCGCCGCGGCCGCCGCCAGTCCGACCTCGACCGCGAGCTCGCGGACCCCGGCGGCCTGCACGTCCGGATCGTCATCGTCGAGCGCGCGATCGAGCACCGCGTCGAGGGCGCCGTCATTGCCGACCACGCGGGCGCGGGCCAGCGCGAGCGCGACCTCGACCACGGGGTCGCGGCGGCCGCCGCTGGCGCCGATGCGCGCACCCTCGATGGCGATCCCGGCACCGCGACCGAGCACGCCGGCGGCGCGCGCGACCCACTCGGCGGCCCCGTCGCCGAGGCGCGGCACGACCGCGGCGATCGCCCGCGCGGTCGCCGGATCCCAGCCCCGCGCGCACGACCACAGGGCGGCCGCGACGGCGTCGTGCTCGTCGGCGGGCGCGCGCGCCAGCAGGCCGGCGATCACCGGCCGCGCGTCGATGGCGCCGGCGTGGTGGAGGCGCGCCGCCATCTCGGCGGCCATCGCCGGGTCTTGCTTCTCGAGGCCGCTCACGATCTGCCGCGCCGCGCGGTCGCCGAGCACGACCTCGTCGTCGACGTCACCGGCGCCACCGGCGCCGACCCCACCGACCGCGGCCAGGGCCCAGCCCGGGAGGCGAGCCCGCAACAGCCAGGCGCCGATCGCCCAGGCGATCGCGACTCCGACCAGCGCGGCGCGCAGCGCGGTGGGCCAGGCCAGGAGTGCGGTCGCGGCCAGGCCGCCGGCCACCGCGCCGGCCCGCTTGGCGACGCCATCGAGGAACCCGCCGACCCGACCGCGGATCTCGGCCGGCAACAGGTTCTGCGCCAGCTTCTGCGCCGGCGCGTCGACCGAGCCGTCGAGGACGCGAGCCTGGACCTGCACCACGGCCGACGCCGGCAGGCCGCCGAACACGGCGCTCAGCAACGCCGCCGCCACCGCGCCGAGCGGCGCGACCACCAGCGCCCCACCGACGCCGGCGCGGGTGAGCAGCCGGGGCGCGATCACCAGCTGCACCAGCAGCATCGTCGCCTGCGACACCGCGCGCACGGCGCCGAGGAACTGGGCCAGCGCCGCGGAGTCGGGGTAGCGGGCCGCGGCGTCAGCACCGAGGACAAAGTAGGCGAGCGACGCGAACGCGCCGCCGAGCGCGACCACGACCGCGAGCCCGCGCGCCAGCGGCTGGCGGCGCAGCTGGTCCAGGCCGCCGCCCCACGGCAGGCTCGACGATGGCGCCACCACGGCGCCGAAGCGCCGCGCCGGATCGAGCTGGCCGGCCAGGACCGCCGCCACCGCCATCATCGCCGCCCCGGCGACCAGCGCCGCGCTGGCGCCGCCCACGCGCGCCAGCGGCACGACCAGCGCAGCACCGACGACCGCGCCGACGCCGCCGGCCGCCGACAGCCACGGCACCAGCCGCCGCGCCGTGCGGGCGTCGAAGCGCTCGGCGATCGCGACCCAGAACCCTAGATCGACGGCGGCCTGCAGCTGCTTGACGACGATCATCGACGCCACCGCCGCGGCGTGGGCGCCGAGCCGGTGGGCCAGATCGAGCGCGGGCAGGAGCACCGCGCCGATCGCACACAGCACCATCAGGGTGCGGCGACGATCGCGGCGATCGCTGGCGGCCCCGACCAGCGCCAGGGTGAGCGCGACCAGGAGGCTCGACCCCGCCAGCGCGGTGCCGAGGTGGCGCGGCCCGATCGCGGCCAGGAACCAGGCATCGGCCGCCGAGGCCGCCAGCTGCGCGCCGGCCGAGGCGCACGCCAGCACCAGCGCGGCGTAGCGGGCCTGGCGGTCGCGGACCATAGAAGCCTGGGATTATGCGGGAACCGCGCTGGCACCGTGGTGTCCCAGTGGCATCATGATGGCGATGCGCCGCACCGCCGCCGTCGTCCTGCTCGCCGCCGGTGCCGTCGGCGCCACCGCCGTGGCGTGGGCACAGAAACCGGCCCGCACGCTGCACGAGGACGTGCCGTCGCCGGGCGGTGACCTCGGCGGGCCGCTGGTGGGTTCGAAACCCGAGGCCGGCAAGAACCCCGAGGGCTTCGCGTCGGGCAACAAGCTCCTGCCGGAGCCCGAGCTGGCGCCCAAGGAGCGCGGCGAGGAGGTCTTCGGCCGCGACGGGTTCTCGACCGATCGCCAGACCTCGGCGCGCCCCGACTACCAGACCGGCAGCGACGGCACGCTGCACTACGTCAGCGTGTTCAACCCCGACGTCATGCCGTTCAAGCGCATGAGCGCGCTCGACGGCGTCGCCGACGACTACACCGCGATCATCCGCAGCAGCGCGCTGAGCGACGTGGCGGTCGGCGGCGCCACCGACGCCAGCCGCGATCGCTTCTGGGCCTCGATCATGATCGAGCTCCGCCCCGGCCAGGACGTCGCGATCCCGTCGGTGGCTCCCGAGATGCGCATCCTGTCGTACGAGACCCAGCCCAGCGTGCGGGTCACGTTCAGCAAGGACTCGGCGGACAACTTCTACGTCCGCTCCGACGAGTCGAGCGCCGCCGGCCAGTACCGCCTGGTGTTCCTGGCCGACGCCGACGCCGGTTACTTCTCGCCCGAGCTGCCGCGCCGGATCTACTCGGTCGGCAAGGTGCGCGAGCTGGCGATGCAGGAGGGCCGCTTGCCGGTCCTGCCGGCCGCGGTCCTCACGATGGCGCGCCGCGCGCTCGCCGACCGCGGGCTGTCCGAGAACGACGAGCTCGGCACCGCCTTCAACAAGCTGGTCTATTACTTCCGCGGCTTCGAGGCCAAGGCGATCGATCACCCGACCGGCGACATCTTCTGGGACCTCTACGTCAACCAGGCGGGTGTGTGCCGGCATCGATCCTCGACGTTCATGATCACCGCCAACGCGATCGGCATCCCGACCCGGCTGGTCCACAACGAGGCCCACGCGTTCGTCGAGGTGTGGTTCCCCGAACGCGGCTGGCAACGCATCGACCTCGGTGGTGCCGCGCTGCGGATGGAGGTCCAGAACGGCGCCGACAAGACCATCCACCGGCCGCGCGCCGACGATCCCTTCGCCAAGCCCGAGGAGTACGACCGCGGCTACACCCAGCTCGAGGGCGACATCCGCGGCCTGTCGCAGGCTCAGCTCGAGGAGGCCCGCAAGCCGGCCGGCGACGCCCCGGCCAGCGGCGAATTTGGCGAGCTGTTCGGGTCCGGCAGCGGCAGCGGCTCCGGCTCCGGCGGCGGCGACGACGACGAGCCACTCGGCCCCGGTCAGGGCCCGCACGGCCGACCGGCGGACCCAGCCAAGCTGACACCGACCGTGACCATCACGATCGCCGATCCGGTCGCCTACCGCGGCGAGACCCTGCGGGTCGAGGGCCGCGTCGACGCCGCGCGCGGACCGGTGGGTGGCGTGCGCGTCGACGTGATGCTGGCGCCGGCCGGTAGCGGCGGCCGGTTTCCGATCCGGATCGGCCGCACCGTCACGGCGCCCGACGGCACGTTCGCGAGCGACGCCGCCCTGCCGGCCGATCTCGACCTGACCCGCTACGAGCTGTACGTGTCGAGCCGCGAAGACGCCCGCCACAACGCGGCGATCAGCGACTGAGGTCGCGGCCCTACGCGCGGGTGCGCGCGGCGAGCAGCTCGTGGGTGCGTGCCGACGGGGCGGCGCCGCGATCGAAGGCCAGGACCACATCGTGGACCCAGGCCAGCCCGAGCGTGCTGGCTTGCGCGCGGGCGTCGGTCCAGGCGGCGGCGGCCTTCGGGTCGCCGGTCCGCTCGAGCGCGCGGGCCAGGAAGCCGGCGAAGTACGCCCGCATGCCGCGGTCTCCGACCCGAGCGAGCCCGTCGTCGGCGGCGACGGCGTGCAAGACCGCCCGGACCGGGTCGTCCGCGAGCAGCGCGATCACGGCGCGGTAACCCTCGGCCATGGCCGCGAAGCGGAGGTCGACCGACGCCAGCATGGTCATGACCTCGTCGAGCTCGGTCGCGGCGAGGCCGAGCTCGCCGGCCCGAGCCCGCACCAGCGCCCGGTAGATGCGGGCGATGCCACCGAAGCGGCGATCGCCGACCTGCGCGACCAGCTCGATCGCGGTGTCGAGGTAGGCGAGCGCGCCCGGCTTGCCATGCTCGCCGAGCACGTTGCCCAGGTTGGCGAGCACGACGCCCTCGATGCGGCGATCGCCGGCGGCGCGGGCGACGTCGAGCGCCGCCCGGTAGTGCTCCTCGGCCTCAGAGATGCGGCCGGCATCCTGGAGGATCGCGGCCAGGTTCTGGCGGATGCGGGCGAGCAGGCGTGGATCGCCGCTGCCCGCCGCGGCGAGCGCGGTCCGGGCGTCGGCTTCGGCCGCCGCGACGTCGGCCACGTCCTGGGCGAACGCGGCGCGACCGTCGTGCGCCAGCGCGATCGCGGCGGCGTCACCCGTCGCGTCGGCCTCGGCCACGGCGGCGGCGAACGCCGTCGCCGCCGCCGCGCGATCGCCGCGGGCCCGCAACACGGTCGCGCGCTCGACCCGGACCCGCGCCGACAGCGCCAGATCGCCGGCCGCGGCCACCGCCTGCTCGGCGGCCGCCAGCGCCGGCTCGACGGCGGCGAGATCGCCGCGTAACCGCGCGGCCCGGGCGCGGGCGAGGTGGACCCGCGCCTGAAGCACCGGCTCGCCGGCGGCGGCGGCGGCCACGGCGGCGCGCTCGAGCACCGCGGCGCGCTGCTCGGCCGGTCCGCGCACCGCGAGGATCTCGTCGAGAACCAGGGCGGCGCGCGCCGCCAGCGCCGGCTCGGTCGCGACGTGGCGGTCGACCGCCGCGTGCAGGTTGTCGACGTCGCTGACCAGCAGCATGACGTGCAGGATCGCGTCGCGCCCGGCGTTGCCGTGGTGCAGCGCCTCCCCGGCGGCGACGAAATGCTCGGCGTGGCGGCGGGCCGCGGCGGGCGCTGCCGCGAGGGGGCCGGAGCCCGCCCGCGCCTGCGCGAACGCGGACACCGCCTGGTAGGGCGCGAAGCGCACCCCGGCGACCTCGTCGCGCGCGGTCCGCAACAGCGACTTGTCGCGCAACGCCGAGATGACGTCGAGCACCGGCGGCGCGGCGCCACCGAGGTCGATCACCGCCTCGGCGGCGTCGAGCGTGAAGCCACCCTGGAACACGGTGGACTGGACCAGGGCGTCACGCTCGGCGTCGTCGAGCGCTTCCCACGAGGTCGCGATGGCCGCCTCGAGCGACGCGTGGCGGCCGGGCGCATCGCGAGCACCGCCGCGCAACACGTCGAGCCCGCGACCCAGCCGCTCGACGAGCTGGGCCGGCGCCAGGACCCGCAGCCGCGCCGCGGCCAGCTCGACCGCGAGCGGCAGGCGATCGAGGCGGTCGACCAGCGCCGCCAGCGCGGGACGATCGGCGGTGCCCAGCCGCGCGCCGACCCGCGCCGCGCGCTCGCTCACCAGCTCGAGGGCATCGGCCGTGGTCATCGCGCCGATCTCGATCACGCGCTCCGCGGCGGCGCCGAGCCGTTCGCGCGTGGTCGCGATCATGACCGCCGCCGGTGCCAGTTCGAGGATGCGGCCGGCCACCGCGACCACGCCGGTCAGGGCAGCCTCGCAGTCGTCGAGGACCACGATGATCGGCCCGCGGGTGGCCAGGGCATGACCGAGACCGTCGAGCGCGGCCGGCGGCGACGCCCCCGCCGACGGTGGGACGGCGAGCACACCGCCGATCGCCGCCACCACCGCGCCCACCGTCCGGGCACCGGACAGATCGCACGCCCAGGCGCCGCCGGCGTGCCCGGGGGCCAGCCCGAGTGCGACCTCACGCGCCAGCCGGCTCTTGCCGCCGCCCCCGGGACCGACCAGCGAGATCAGGCGGTCGCCGCCGGCGATGGCGCGTTCGATCTCGGCCCGCTCGGCGGAACGGCCGACGAACCCGGCCACCGGGACCAGGTTGGTGCGCCGGACCTCGCGAGCCTTGATGGCCGCCAGCAGCACGTCCATCGACGCGAAGCGTTCGCCGCGATCCACGGACAGACCGCGGCGTAGCGCCGCGATCAACCACGGCGGCACGTCGTGGTGAGCCGGGGGTTGCGGGATGCCGCCCGCGCACACGGCGGCCGCCAGCACCTCGAGCGACGCGGCCCCGGCCGGCGGATCGAACGGCCGCAGTCCGAACAGCGCCTGCCAGAGTGCGACGCAGAAGCTGTACTGATCGGTGCGGGCGTCGACCTCCTCGGCACGAAACTGCTCGGGCGACATGTAGGCCGGGGTGCCGAGCAGCGCGCCGGCGGCGGTCAACTCGAGCGTCGGCTGCACGCCGTCGACGGGCGCGACGTCCTCGGCGTCGACCTGGGCCAGACCGAAGTCGGTCACCACGACCCGGCCATCGACATCGAGCAACACGTTGTCGGGCTTGAAGTCACGGTGAACCAGCCCCGCCTTGTGGGCCGCCGCCAGCCCCAGGCCGGCGGCATGGAAGGTCTCGACCACCGCGCGCCAGTCGTGGTGCGCGTGCATCCAGCCGCGCAGGGTGTCACCGGCGACGTACTCCATCGCGATGAACAGCGCCGCACCGTGTCGACCGACGTCGTAGACGGTCACCACGTTGGGGTGGCGCAACCGCGCCACGGCCTGACCTTCGCGCAGCAGCCGCGCTTGCTGGCCGCGAAAGGAGCGGTGCAGGAGCTTGATGGCCACCTCGCGATCGAGGTCGGGATCGCGGGCCAGGACCACCACGCCCATGCCGCCGCTGCCGAGCACCCGCGACACCTGATAACGACCGATCTCGGCCGGGACATCGGGCGGCAGCAGCGGGCTCGACACGGCGCCGACCTCGGGCTCGCTGGCGACGCCGGTCTCCTCGAGGCCGGAGGGCCTGGACGCCGACGGCGGTCGGGCGGGATCGCCGGGGACGGTCACGGGTCGATCAGACTCGGTCCGCCGCCAGCGGTCAACCGCTCCGGCCGGGCTGCGACAGCGGGCGCACCGCCGGTCGCCTGCGACACCTGCGGTGGTCACGCGCGGTCAGAGATCCGCGGCGATCCGAGCGCGTTCCGGCGATCACCATGAACCACGTCCCCGCCGCTCGCTCGCGCGCTGCCCACCCTGGCGCGCATCGTGTCACCCGACGTCCGCGGTTCTTGCTCGCCGCCATGCTCGGCGGCGCGAGCGCGATCGTCGGCGGGCCACTAAGCGCCGGCACCGCGCACGCGCAGAGCACACGAGGCGCCATCCAGGGGGTGGTGACCGACGCCGAGGGCGGCGAGCCGCTGTACGGCGTCACCGTGGTCGTCACCGCCGGCGGCAGCTCGCAGACCGCGGTCACCGAGGAGGACGGTAGCTACCGGATCACCAACCTGGCACCGGGCGAGGCGCTGGTGACCTTCTTCTTCGGCAACACCACGATCGAGCGCCGGGTCCGGGTCAGCGCGGCCAAGACCACCCCGGTGTTCCAGAGGGTCAAGATCGAGATCGACGCCACCTACACGTTCGAAGAGCACTTCGTACCCGACATCGACCCGACCTCCACCGATCGCGTCACGACCATCGACCGCAAGCTCTTGACCAGCGTGCCGGTGCCCGGCCGCGGCTTCGAAGCCGCGCTCGGCATCACGCCCGGATCGCAGAGCGACGGTGCCGGGACCGCGTTCTCGGGCTCGACGTCGGCGGAGAGCCAGTACTACATCGACGGGGTCAGCACCACGGGGCTGCGCTACGGCACCTCGGGGTCATCGGTCATCAACAACTTCATCGAGGAGATCGAGGTCATCACCGGCGGTTACAACGCCGAGCACGGACGGTCGACCGGCGCCGTGGTCAACGTGGTCACCGTCACCGGCGACAACGAGCTCAAGGGCGAGCTGTTCGCCACCGTGCGCCCGGGCGTGCTGATCGCGCAGCGCCAGGTGACGCCGTTCGAGGGCGCGTCGATCGACGCCACCGCCAACCTGGCGCTCGGCGCCGACGGCGGCTTCTGGTTTGCCGGTCCGATCGTCAAGGACAAGCTGTGGTACGCGGTCGGGTTCGCGCCGACCTACGCCGCGACGACGATCACCCGGACCACCAAGCGGCGCAGGGACTGCCAGCAGCAGCTCCCGACCGGCGAGCTGTCGGCCTGCGATCCGCGATCGATGGCCAGCGGCGGCTTCGCCGACGGCATGGCCGACGTCGATCCGGACACCGGGTTCACCCGCTTCGAGCGGCTCGGCGAGCGCGAGCTCGCCACCACCAGCCGCGGCGCGTACGCGTTCGCGAAGCTCAACTACGCGCTCCGCCCCGAGCACCAGGGCCAGCTCACGCTCAACACGCTCGGTAGCGGCGGGTTCCAGCCCGAGATCTACGGTCTGCCGCAGTCGGGCGACTTCGATTCGTCGGGCCTGACCTCCGATCTGGCGGCCAAGTGGACCTCGAAGTTCAACGACAGCAAGACCGAGGTCGAGGCGGTGCTCGGCTGGCACCGCGAAGCGTTCACGGTCACCCCGCGCGGCGCCAGCGCCGGGACCGACCCGTACGAGGTGCTGCTGTTCGGCAACCTCGGCACCTGGGCCGCGCTGGGTTACGAGGACGCGGCCACGGCGAGTGGCTGTACCGACAACGACGGCGGCGATCCGTACGCGCTGATCGAGAACTGTCCCGACGCGGTCGGCCACGGCTACCAGGTCGGCGGCTTCGGCGGGGTGGTCGACAACCGCGCCAACCGCTACGCCGCCAAGCTGTCGCTGATCCAGCGCGTCAAGGCGCTCGGCAACCACGAGATCAAGGCCGGGGTCGACAGCGAGGACAACCGGCTCGACGAGCCGCGCGCCTTCACCGGTGGCGCCTTCTACCAGAACTTCCAGGATCGCGCGCAGATCTACCGCACGCGCTGGATCCAGGCCGCGCCGCTGGGCTCGACCGATCCGAAGTTCGATCGCACCTGCTCGTACACGCCGGCCGGCGCGACGATCGACGTCGATCAACCGTGCCGCTACATCGGCCAGACCGGCGAAGGCGCGGTGGTGTCGGGGCAGACCGTCAACTGGTCGGCGTACCTGCGCGACTCGTGGCAGATCCGGCCCAACCTGACGTTCAACGCCGGGCTGCGCTACGAGGAGCAGCGGCTGCGCTTCGCCAACTACCTGCGCGACGACCTCGACCCGGTGACCAGCCGGGCCTACGGCGCCAACGCGATGACGCTCGACAACATGTGGGCGCCGCGCATCGGGCTGCTGTACGACTGGACCCGCGTCGGCCGCTCGAAGGTGTACGGCCACTGGGGTCGATTCTACGAATCGATCCCGATGGACATCAATGCGCGCTCGTTCGCGGGCGAGGTCTCGTACCGACAGATCTACGACCACGGCGACTGCGGCGCCGCGGTCGCCGGCTTCGGCAGCCCGAGCGGACGTGGCTGCCCCGACGACGGCACCAGCGGCGGTGACGTCCTGGGCATCAACGGCTCGCTGGTGGCGCCCGGCATCAAGCCGCAGTTCATGGACGAGCGCATCCTGGGTGCCGAGTACGAGCTGATGGACGACCTCAAGCTCGGCGTCGTGTACCAGAACCGCGCGCTCGGGCGGGTGATCGAGGACGTGTCGACCGACGGCGCGGCGACCTACATCATCGCCAACCCGGGCGAGTGGGACCGCGACGAAGAGGCGCGGTTGCAGGCCCGGCTCGATGCCGCCGACGACGCCACCGAGCGGGCCGGGCTCGAGAACCTGATGCGCCAGTTCCGCGGCATCCGCGGCTTCGACAAGCCCAGCCGCCGCTACGACGCGCTGCAGTTCACGGTGACGCGGCGGTTCTCGACCGCGCTGTACGCCCAGGCCAGCTACACCTACTCGAAGACGCAAGGTAACTTTCCCGGCCTCATCTCCTACGACAACGGCCAGATCGATCCCAACATCTCGTCGCAGTACGACCTGATCGAGCTGCTCGCCAACCGGCAAGGCCCACTGCCCCAGGATCGACCGCACTACGTCAAGCTCGACGGCTTCTACCAGTTCGACCTCGAGGAGGCCGGCCGGCTGACGGCCGGGGCCAGGGTCCGCGCGCTGTCAGGGATCCCGCGCGACGTGCTGGCGCGTCACCACCTGTATGGACCCGGCGAGTCGTTCTTGCTCCCGCGCGGACAGATCGGGCGGACCCAGTTCGAGACCGGGCTCGACCTGCACCTCGGGTACGCGCGCAAGCTGCGCGGCAACATGGAGCTGGAGCTGTTCGCCGACGTGTTCAACGTGCTCGACGATCAGGGCGTGTTCTCGGTCGAGGAGCACTACAGCACCCGTTCGGCGTCGAACCCGATCGTCGGTGGCACGTACCAGGATCTGATCTGGGCCAAGGAGAACAGCATCGAGACCGGCGCCGAGAGCCCGACGCCGATCAGCCGCAACCCGAACTTCGGCAACACCGTGGGGCGTTACAGCCCGCTGTCGACGCAGATCGGGGCGACGCTGCGGTTCTGAGCCCGGAACCGAGGCCGGGGACGATCACTCGAGGTGGAACGGCGCGGTGACGACGGTGGCCGCCCCGGTGCCCGGGAACGGAAGGCTACGCGCGGCGCGGCGCGCGCAGGTCAAGAGCCCATGCTCGTGCAACCAGGCCGGCGCGCGCACCCGCAGCTTGCCGACCTTGCCCTCGGCGCCGACGAGCATCTGGACCGTGACCTCGGCCTGCAGCGAGGCGCCGGCGGTGGCCGCCTTGATGCAGTCGATGATCGGTCCAGAGCCGCGGGCGATCCCGCCCTGGATCTCGCTGTCATCGAGGGGGCGGCCGTCGTCGGCGGCGCCCATGTCCAGGGTGCGGGGCGGCAGCGCGACGGCGTCGCCACGCCACTCGAGGCGGCGATCGGCATCGGTGAGGGCGATCGCCTCGTCGACCTCGAACGGCTCGGGGGCGGTGCCACCGCCGCCGCCGCCGCCGCCGCCGACCCGCGCCTTGCGGCGGCCCTTCTTCTTGGTGACACCCGCGTCGGGGGTGTCGGCGACCGCCACCGCGGGCTCGGTGGTGCGCTCGGCGCCGCGCCACGGCCGCTCGACGGCGAGGTATGTTCCGGCGGCGCCCAGCGCCGCGCCGATGGCGAGCCCGAGCCAGAACTTCACCTTCCGCTTGTACCACGGCGCGACCCCGCCGCTGGCGGCGTCAACGGCGCTGGCGACGTGGGCCCTCGCGGCGGCGACGTTCTTTGCGATCGGCACGGCGCTCGGCGGCGGGCTGGCCGCGAGCTCGGCGGCGCAGGTGATCGGGCTGGTGGTGGTGCCGATCGCGGTGCTGCGGGTACACGGCGTCGGCATCGACGCCGCGTCGCTGGGCCTGGCGCGCCCGCGGGCGCGAGCGGTCGCCGGCGCGGCGCTGGCTGGCGCGTGCACGTGGTACGTGACGCTGCGCGTGGCGCTCCCGATCGTGGCGGCGACCGGGCGCGACGCCGAGGTGCGCGAGTTCACCCGCGCTGTGACCGGCGATGGTGCGCCCTGGGTGCTCGCCGCCAGTGCGCTGGCGCCTGGGTTCTGCGAGGAACTGTTGCACCGCGGCGTGATCCTTCCCGCGCTGGCCCGGCGCGCCGGGCGCGGCGTCGGACTGGCCGCGGTCACGGCGCTGTTCGCGGTGATGCATATCGAGCCGGCTCGCATCGCCACCGCTGCCCTCATCGGTCTCGCCGCCGGCTCCCTCACGCTGTGGACCCGCTCCCTGTGGCCCGCCGTCACGCTCCACATCATCAACAACGTCGCCGCCTTGCTGGTCGGCAGCGGCCACCTACCTGGTGCCACCCATCTCCTGACCAGCCACCCCGACGCCGCCCTCGCCTTCGCCATCGCCGGCACCCTCTGCGGCCTCGCCCTGGCGGCCATCCCCCCGAAACCAGCGCGACCGCGCGGTGGTTGACACCCGACCGCGCCCGACCGCGCGGTGGCTGACACCCGCGCGCACGCTGCAACCGTAAGCGCCGCGACAGGCTAACAAGATCTTGGAGGCTCTGCTACGTTTCCGCGGTGACCGACCCGAAGCGGACTCTCTGGTATCTCAAGAAGATCCAGCTCCTGTCGGACCTGGGCCCGGAGGCGCTCGCGCGGCTCGCCGAGCGCGTCGAGATGCGCGAGGTCCGGCGGCGGGAGGTCGTCTACCTGCCCGGCGATCCGGGCAAGAGCATCTTCTTCGTCAACGGCGGCCGCGTGAAGATCTGCAAGGTCACCCGCGATGGCAAGTCATTGACCCTCGGCTACTGCGGCCCGTCCGAGATGTTCGGCGAGACCTGCCTGGTCGGCTCCGGCGCCCGCACCGAGATGGCAGAGGCGGTCGAGAACGCGATGCTGACCGAGGTCGATCGTGGCGACCTCGAACGCCTCCTCACCGCGACGCCCGCCCTCGCCGTCGGCGTTGCCCGCCTCATGATCTCGCGCCGCGCCGATCTCGAGAACAAGCTCGAGGCGCTGGTCTTCCGCGACGTCACCTCCAAGCTGGCCGAGTTGCTCATCAAGCTCGGCGACGAGTACGGCGTTGACGACTCCCGCGGCACGCTGGTGGCGCTCAAGATCACCCACCAGGAGCTGGCCAACCTGATCGGCTCGACCCGCGAGACCGTCTCGCTGACGCTGTCGCAGTTCAAGCGCAAACGGCTCATCGTCACCGAGGGACGAAAGGTGATCCTCAGCGACCTGGAAGCGCTCCGCGCCTTGCTCTGATCGCTACGCGCCGTCGCCCCGTCGTCGCCGCGCGCGCATCCGTTCGGCCAACGCCAGCGCCGCCGCCATGCTCGCCGGCCGGGCCCGCCCGCTGCCGGCGAGATCGTACGCGGTTCCATGATCGGGCGACGTCCGCACGATCGGCAGGCCTAGCGTCACGTTCACCGCATCGTCGAAGTCGAGCAGCTTGACCGGGATGAGCGCTTGATCGTGGTACATCGCGACCAGCCCATCCACGCCGCCATCGGCGGCAACCCGGAACGCGGCGTCGGGCACCAGCGGCCCGGTCACCTCGGCGAATCCTCCGAGGCGCCGCGCCAGCTCCGCGACCGCGGGAGCGATGACCTCGGCTTCCTCGCTGCCCAGCAACCCACCCTCGCCGGCATGTGGGTTGAGGCCGACCACGCCGATGCGGACCGGCAACCGTCGCCCGAGGTCACGCCCCAGACACGATGCGAGCAACCCACCCACCGCGACGATCCGTTCGGTCGACAGCGCGCCCGCCACCTGGGCCAGGGGCAGGTGGACCGTCGCCAGCGCCACGATCAGCCGTGGCCCGACGAACGTCATCGCGACGTCGCGCACGCCGAACCGCTCGGCGAGCAGCTCGGTGTGGCCCGGGAACGAGAACCCGGCGCGCCGCGCCCACGTCTTGGAGATGGGCGCCGTCACCAGCGCGTCGACGCGCCCTCGCTGGGCCGCGGCGACGGCCGCCTCGAGCCATGATACCTGGGCCGCGCCAGCCGCCACCGACGGCCTACCCGCCACCACGCCGGGCGCAGGGTCGCCCTCACAGACCACATCCAGCGTCACCCCCATCGCCGCCGCTCCGCGCGCCAGGACATCCGCATCCCCGAAGACGATCACCTCTCGACGCAAGGACTCCGCAGAGTTGGCCAGCGCCCACGCTGTCACTTCCGGGCCGATGCCGGCCGGGTCACCGAGCGTGACGCCGATCATGGGTGTCTACCCTACCCTGCCCGCCGCACGTGAACATTGCGGAACGGTCGATCGTCCGTCATCTAGATCCCATGGTTCGCTTCGCCCCCGCCCTGCTGTCCGTCCTCACCCTGGCGGCCTGCGGTGGTGCAGCCGAGCTCGACGCGCAGCCTCCGACGCTGGCGCCGGGTCCGGTCGACACCGACGACGCCATCGCGGGCTTCGCGCCCGGCGAGGCCCTCGCCTTCGAGGTCCGGTTGGCTGGCGTGCTCGCCGGCGAAGCCCGCTTCTCGGCTGGCCAGCCCGGCATCGTCGACGGGCGCCGCGCGATTGCGGTCAGCTCCGTCATGCGCTCGGCCGGCGCGTTCGCGCTGATCAAGGAGGTGAAGGACGCGGTCACGTCGGTCATCGATCTGGAGCGATTGCGTCCGCTGCGCACCACCTCGGACGTGATCTTCGGCCCGCGCCGCTACCACGCCGAGACCGTGTTCACCGAACACGGCGCCAGCATCCAGTTCACGCCGGCCGGCGAGCCCACGCGCGGCCTGGTCTACGACTTCGGTGAAGCGATCGTCCACGACGCCCACTCGGCGATGGCGCTGGTGCGCACCTGGACCGCCGACCCCGGCGAGCGGATCGCGCTGTGGGTCATCGGCGGCCGCCGGATCTGGCGCACCGAGATCTGGTCGGCGGGCACGGAGATCCTTGGCACCCGCATGGGTAACCAGCCCGCGCTGCGCCTCGACGGCACCTCGATCCGCTCGCGTGCTGACCTCACGCCCGAACCCAACAAGCCACCCCGCAGCTTCTCGGTCTGGCTGTCGGACGATGCGGACCGGGTGCCGCTACGCTTCAGCGCCCACACCGAGCTCGGCGACGTCACGATCGAGCTGGTCGAATACGAGCGCCCGTAGCGGGGCGCCACACGAGCCGACCTAACCAGTTAGCCCGCCAGGGCCTTCCCGATCAACTTGGCGAGCGCTGCGTACATCGGCTCGGCGAGATCCGGATCCTCGCCAGCCAGCTCGAGGAAGTCGTCGGCCCGGATGGCCTTCGCTCGCACCTCGGCGACCGCCACCGCCAGCGCGTCTGCTTTGCGGGGCGGGCCCTGGCCGAGCAAGGCTTCCGGGTACAACAGCGTGCCGGTGTCTTCGGTCTGGCCGCCGATGACGACCGCCCCGTCCATGAGGATCCACGCCACCCGACTGCCCATCGCCGCCTCGGGCAGGACGTCGCCGGCCACGAAGTCGCGATTGGTGGCGATGCGCAGGGCCCGCAACCGCTGCTGCGGCGACAGGTCCTCGAGCAGCGGACACAGGCCGAGGATCTCGTCGTCGCGCTGACGCTGCGCTGCGGGAACCTGCGACTCACCGGCCTCGATCACCTTGATCACGAGCGCCGTGGCGTTGTCCTCGCCGCCGCGTTCGAGCGCCAGCTCGACCAGTCGCTGCGCTGCCCGTGCCGGACTGAGTTGACTCGCCAGCACCTGACCGACCTCGGCCTCGCCGACGTACTCGCTGACGCCGTCCGAGCACAGCAGCAACTTGTCGCCGTCGGACAGCGGCACGATGAAGGTGATCACCTTGGTGTCGTCGCCAAAACCGAGCGCGTTGGTGATGACGCCCTTCCAGCGGTGGATGTCCTGGCCCTCGGCCATCGGCAGGCCGGCGGCGAGCAGCCGGGCCAGGAGCGTGTGGTCCTCGGTGAGCTGCATCGCGATGCCACCGCGCACCAGGTAGGCGCGCGAGTCGCCAGCGTGGGCGATGATCGCGTCGCCGCCCGCGACCACCAGGCCGGTGAACGTCGTCCCCATGCCCCGCTTCGTCGGATCCTCGGTCGCCTGGTCACAGATCGCGCGGTGTGCCGCCATGACGCCGGCCTTGACCGCGGTGAGCAGGGTACGCCGAGCCTCGAGCGTCGACGCCGCGGCCCAGTCGGCCGCCGCCCGCTGGGTGGCGGCGGACATCCAGTGCTCCTGCGTGATGCGCACGCCGAGGGCCGATGCCACCTCCCCGGCGGCGTGACCGCCCATGCCGTCGCACACGACGAAGACACCCTCGTCGGCATCGGCGACGTACGCGTCCTCGTTGTGATCGCGGACGTTTCCGACGTGGGTCATCGCAGCGGCGACGATCGTCGATTTCACGAGGCCATATTACCTTCGATCACAGCCAGTCGTTGCGGCGGAACCACTCGATCAGCCCGGCCGGGACCACGAACATGGACGCCAGCATGATCCCCAGCCATACCCCGCTGTCGTAGGGCAGATCCTCGAAGTTCTGGCCGAAGAAGCCCACGATGAACGCCAGCGGGAGGAAGATGGCGCTGAAGATGGTCAGGCGACGCATGATGTCGTTGACCTTCTGGGTCGCGAACGCCTGGTGGCTGGCGACGACGCCGGCCGAGACCTCGCGGGTCTCCTCGATCATCTCGGCCAGCCGCGCCACGTGGTCGGAGACGTCGCGCAGGTGCAGCATCGCGCGCTGGGTGATGCGGGGGTCGCTGCGGCGGTGCAGGATGCCGATGGTGTCGCGCAGCGGCCGGATCACGCGACGCATCGCGACGCTGCTGCGCTTGATGCGGAACACCTTCTGCAGGTCGACCGCCCCGGCCTGCTGGATCGCCGCCCATTCGAGGTCGTCGAGCTGATCGCGGATGCGGAGCACCAGCGGTTCGGTGGCCTCGACCATGGCGTCGATGTGACGGTAGAGGATCCACGACGGCCCGCGCTCGAGCGTCACCTTGCTGGCGGCGGCCTTGCTCCACACCACCTCGTGCGACGGCAGCGGGTTGTCGTGGACCGTGATGATGTAGCTCTCGCTCACGAACGCGTGGATCTCGTGGATCTGGATCTCGAGCGGGTCGTCGGGCGCAGCCGTGAACGAGTGGATGACGATGAACAGGTAGCGGTCGTAGTCGTCGACCTTCGACTGCAGCCCGAAACTCGCGCAGTCTTCGATGGCAAGTGGGTGCAGATCAAAACCCGAGCGGAGGAGCTCGAGTGACTGTGGATCCGGCTCGACCAGGTCGATCCAGCGCACCGTACCGTCAGGTGGCGGCGCCACCCGTTCCGTTCCTTCGCTGGTCACGATGCGCCCATCGACGCCGAGATCGATCACCTGGAACATGCGGGTCGACTATACGCTCGTGGCCCGCGGTCAGCGCGGCGCGCGCATCTTGTAGCCGACGTTGCGGACGGTCTCGATCAGCCCGCCGGAGACCACCCCCATCTTGGCGCGAACGCGGCGCACGTGGATGTCGACGGTGCGCGTCCCGCCACCGTACGAGTAGCCCCAGACTCGCTCGAGGAGCTGGTCGCGGGTGAACACCCGGCCGCGATGCTGGGCCAGGAAGCGCAGCAACTCGAACTCCTGGTGGGTCAGCGGCAGGTGGCGCCCGCCGACCTTGGCCTCGTGCCCCGCGATGTCGATCCACAACTCGTCGATCTTGAGGACCTCCTCGGAACCAAAGGTCGCCGTCTTCCAGTCGAGTTGGCGCAGCCGGGCGTAGAGCTCGGCCGGCACCAGCGGCAACAGGACGAAGTCATCGAACCCGGTCGAGAAATCGAGGGCCGGAAGACGAGGCAGCGTCAGTGCCAGCAGGAGGGGGGTGTCGGCGAGCACGCCGCCGCCGCGCAGCTTCTTGATGGCGCGCTGGGCCCGCAGGAGGTCGTCGCCGGCGTCGACCACGACCACGTTGGGTGGGGTCCGGAGCAGCGCTTCCTCGTCGAGGCCACCGAGGTCGAACCGGCCAAGTACTGTATGACAACCGAGATCGGCCAGGACCGTCGGAATCGAGTCTCGTTCAGCGACGGCCAGCTCGGGCTCGGCGCAGATGATCACCGCGCGCACGCAAGAGTGATCACCCCAATGACCCGACGCGTCAAGACCAATACCGCGGGCTTCACACCCTGTTGCCTCGGTCGATGAACATGTAAGAATCGGGGCTCAGATGGAGGAATTCCACTGCTCCTTCTGCGGCAAGTAACGCCGCGAGGTGCGCAAACTCATCAGCGGACCGCGGGTTTTCATCTGCGATGAGTGCGTCACTTTGTGCAACGACATCCTCGCCAAGGAGGAGGCCGCCGAACGTCCCAAGTTTCCGCCGCCGCGGGCGATCGTCGACGAGCTCGACCGCTACGTGGTCGGGCAGGAGCAGGCCAAGCGCGCGCTGTCGGTGGCCGTCTACAACCACTACAAGCGCATCGGCATGCGCGGCAAGCAGGTCGAGGTCGAGGTCCAGAAGGGCAACATCCTGCTCATCGGGCCGACCGGTTCGGGCAAGACGCTCCTGGCCCAGACGCTGGCCAAGAAGCTCGACGTCCCGTTCGCGATCGCCGACGCCACCACGCTGACCGAGGCCGGCTACGTCGGCGAGGACGTCGAGAGCGTGGTCAAGGGGTTGTTCCGCGCCGCCGGTGGCGATGTCGAGAAGACGGCGCGCGGCATCATCTGTATCGACGAGATCGACAAGATCGCCCGCAAGGGTGGCGTTCCGTCGCCGACCCGCGACGTCTCCGGCGAGGGCGTCCAGCAGGCGCTGCTCAAGATCCTCGAGGGCAAGACCGCGACCATCACGCCCGACGGCGCTCGCAATCGCCCGCAGCAAGAGCTCATCCAGATCGACACCACCGACATTCTCTTCATCTGCACCGGCGCGTTCAACGGGCTCGAGGATATCGTGCGCCGCCGCGTCGGCCAGCGCGGCCTGGGGTTCGGCGCCAGCATCGGTACGCTCGATGACGACAAGGACGGGCTGCGGCGGGCGGCACGAACCGAGGACCTCGTGAAGTTCGGGATGATCCCCGAGTTCATGGGCCGCCTGCCGGTGATCGTGAGCGCGGACCAGCTCGACATCGCGGCGCTGACCGAGGTGCTGTGGCGGCCCCGCAACGCGCTGGCCAAGCAGTACCAGCGGCTGTTCGAGCTCGAAGGGGTGAAGCTGACCTTCCGACCCGAGGCGCTCAAGTCGATCGCCGAGGAGGCGGCGCGGCGGCAGTCGGGGGCGCGCGGCCTGCGCGCGATCCTCGAAGAGGTGATGCTCGACGTGATGTACGAGATCCCGTCGCTGTCGGGCGTGAAGGAATGCGTGGTGACGAGCGAGGTGGTCGAGGCGCGCGGCCGGCCCGAGCTGGTGCTCGAGTCGAAGGCCGCCAGCTGAGCCGAGGGTAGCGGGAGCGTCGAGCCGGCGGAGCGCGACCGCTGCATGAGCCGGAGTGCGACCGGCCCCGGAGTGACCGGCGTCGGGCATACTGCGGCCGATGATCGAGGGGACCCCGGCGAGACCGGAGCTCGTGCGCGCGCTTGGCGCATGGCAGGCGGCCGCGATCGTCGTCGGCACGATCATCGGCACCGGCGTGTTCCTCAAGGCGGCCCCGATGGCGCAACGGTGCGGCTCGCCGGGATGGGTGCTCGCGGCGTGGGCAGCCGGTGGCGTCCTGTCACTGTTGGGCGCGCTCAGCTACGCCGAGCTCGGCGCCGCCTTCCCACGTGCCGGCGGCGAGTACGTCTTCTTGCGTGAGGGCTATGGTCCATTCGTCGGCTACCTCTATGGCTGGGCGCGGTTCTGGATCGGAACACCGGCGTCGATCGCGGCGTACGCCGTCGGTGCGGCGACGTTCCTCAAGGGCGTCGCACCGGTGGGCGAGTTGGGCGGCATCGTCCCGGTCGCGATCACGTTGATCGTCGTGTTCACGGCCATCAACTGTCTGAGCGTGAACGCTGGCGGCTGGCTGCAGACCGTGCTCACCACGCTGAAGGTGGTGCTGATCCTCGGGCTGGCGGCCGGTGCGCTGCTGTTCGCCGACGGTGGCAGCTGGGCGAGGCTCGGCGGGGGCGGGTATACGGGCGGCGGGTTTCCGGGCTGGGGCCCGTTCGGGCTCGCCGTCCTGGCCGCGCTGTGGGCCTACGACGGCTGGAACAACCTGCCGATGGCGGCCGGCGAGGTCCGCGATCCGGGGCGCAACTTGCCGCGCGCGATCGTGCTCGGGGCGCTGGTCGTGCTCGCCGTGTATGCCCTCATCAACGTGGCGTACTTCTACGCGCTGTCGTTCGACGAGGTCGCGACGGCGCGCTCGGATGCGCACCCGGACGCGCCGTCGGTCGCAGCGCGCACGGCGGCGACGTTCCTCGGTGGCACCGCCCAGGCGTTCCTGGCCTTCGCGCTGACCGCGTCGGCCCTGTCGGCGATGACCGGCTCGATGCTGACCGGCGCCCGCGTGCCGTTCGCGATGGCGCGCGATGGGCTGGCGCCCGCGCGGCTGGCCCACGTCAGCGCGCGGGGGCGGGTGCCGGTGGTGGCCGTGCTGATCCAGGGCACGTGGGCAAGCCTGCTCGCGACCAGCGGCCGCTTCGATCAGCTCACCGACTACGTCGTGTTCTCGTCCTGGATGTTCTACGCCTTGAACGCAGGCGCGGTACTCCGCCTCCGTCGCCTTCGCCCCAACCTGCCGCGCCCCTATCTCGTGCCCGGCTATCCCTTCGTGCCGCTTGCCTTCCTGCTCCTTTCGTCGCTCCTCCTGGTCAACACCGTGGTGTCAGCCACCCGGCAAAGCCTGACAGGTATTGGGTTCATGGCGCTCGGCATCCCGGTGTACCTGGTGCTTCACCGCAAGCCGCCCGGTGCGAAACCGCCGGGTGGGTGACACACTGGGTGACACACCGCCGGGTGCGCCAGGTGGGTGGTACCGCGCAACCGCCTGCTCGCAGTCTCGGAGATCAGTCGCCCCCGTAGCGCTCTTGTGGGTAACCGCCGTAGCCGTACCCGCCATAGCCGCCCGCGTCACCGAGCAACTCGTCGAGCCTCGTGCGCGTGGCATCGTCGACATCGAGGCCCCGGGCGCGGATCTGCTGCGCGGCGGCCATGCGGACCTGGTCGGACGTGCCCGAGCCGAACGCGCGCATGAGGGCACGATCGACGTCGTCGCCGCCGTTGTAAGCAGCCCAGATCGCCGCGGCAGCGACCTGCTCATCACCGTCCTCGATGAGGCGCGACAGTGCCTGGCTGGCCCGTGGATCGTCCACGGAACCCAGACTCGAAACTGCGGCGAGGCGCTGGCCGGCGTCACCTGAGCCAGACGCCGAAACCAGTGCGTCGACCGCGCGCGTCGAACCGGTCTGTCCCAGCGCGGCAAGCGCCTGCTGCTTCACGCCCGGATCAGGGTCGCGAGAGAGCTGGAGCAATGCGTCAACCGAGGCGTCATCGCCGGCCTGTCCGAGCGCGCCCGCGACCGCCGAGCGCACGCCGACGTCCGAGGAGCTCACCGCCTGGCGCAGCACTCGGTGCGCGTCGGCGGAACCGAGGCTCTGCAGGGCCCACGCCGCGTTGCGCGCAAGCTCGGGATCGGAGCCGCCAAGCGCTTGCGCCGCGAGTTGCAGGCCCTCCGCCGAGCCGTTGTTGATGAGCTGGCCGAGTGCCTGGCCGCGCAATTCGGGCTTGCCGGTGCGCGCGAGGTCAACCAGCGCGGCGCGCACGGTCGCGGCCGAACCTGTCTGCGCCAGCGCGCCGAGCGCGGCCTGCGCCAGCGCTGCGTCGTCGCCCTTGAGCGCCGCCAGCAGCGCGGAGCGCGCGTCGTCGCTACCAAGCCGGCCCAGGATCCAGGCCGCCTGCTGAGCCTCGTCGACGCGGCCCGAAAACAGCGCGTCGGAGAGCATCTGCGTGACCGCCGGATCGTCGGGGGACGCCTGCGCGAGCACGTCGAGTGCAAACGTGCGGGTCGGGCCGGTAGCGGTCTCGGCGACTCGCAGCAAGGCGAAGCGGGCTTCGGGGGCGCCAGCGTCGCCGAGCATGCGGATCGCCTCCTGCTTGTCCTGACGGCTACCGCGCTCGGCGAGGTCGATGGCGATCGCGACCGCCTCGGGGTTGCCGGCCTTGACCAGTCCCGGGAGCACCGCGCGGCGATCGGCGGCGCGCCCGGTGCGAGCAATCTCGAGGAGCGCCGTGGTCACGTCGGGGCTGCGCAGCTGTTGCAGCACCTGGATGACCATCGAGCTGGTGGTTCCCTCGGAGAGTGCGACCTCGATGAGAACCTCGCGAGCATCCTCGCCGCCGAGGTTGACCAGCATCTGGGCGACCTGGCTGGCAAGGTTGCGATCGCCGCTGCGGAGCAACTCGCCGAGTGCCACGACCGCTTCGGTTCCACCGATCTCACCGATCGCGGTCACCGCATTCCAGCGCGCGAACTGCGGACCGCCGGTAGCGGCGGCGACGAGCACCGGCAACACTCCAGGCTCGCCACTCTTGCCGAGCGCGCCAAGAGCCGCCGCCAGTGTCGTCGGATCGCCTGACTTCACGAGTTCGATGAGGAGGGCGAGGGTGGCGTCGTCCTGGGGCTGGATACTCTGAACCGCCAGCGCCCGGATCCGGGCGTCACCCGATCGTGCGAGCTCGACCAGCGTGGCCTGGGCCTCGTCACCGGTGATCTGGCCCAGCGCGTAGACGGCAGCGGACGCGCCGTCGTAGTCACCGCCGCGGGCGAGGCGACCGAGCACCGCGAGCACCTCGCCTCCTCCGACCTCCCCGAGGGCATAGATGACGGACGTACGCAGCGGATCGCCGCGGTCCTGCGCCATGGCGATCAGGCGAGTGCGAGCTCGTGCGTCGCCGCTGGCGGCAAGGCCAGTGATCGCTGCGCCTCGGATGCGGGGACGCGCATCGGTTTCGAGGTCGAGGAGCAGGTCGACCCCGCGCGTGGTTCCGATCCGTCCGACGGCCGCGATGACGGCCTCCGGCACGCCGGGCCGAGGATCGTCGATCAGCCCGGCCAGCGCGGCGACCCCATCGTCCGTGCCAACCACGCCGAGCTTGTCGGCGATGATCGAGACCTGCTGCGGCGTGCGAGCGGCCCGGAGCTGATCGATCAGGGAACGCTCCGAGAGTCCCGCCGCGGCGGCGGAGACCCTCAGGGGGCGGCGGAGACCGGCCAGGTCTCGCTGGTGTGCGCGAACCGAGACCGCGGACGGCGGTGTCACGGCGTCGGGCTTGGTCCACGCGGAGTAGCCGGCGATGGCGGTGGTGAGAGCGAAGAAGACCGTGGCGAGGCGATGGCGACGAAGAGAGGACACGCGAGGCTCCTGCGCGAAGGCATCTCACTTCAGACGCCCGTGATAACGAACGGTCACGCTCGGGGGTTCATTTCGTGGCCGCGTCAAGAGGGTGTACGAGGTGGCGTCCCCGGTTACGGAACTCCGGAACGCCTGGATTGACGCGTCCTTGCGCGGGTCCCTAGACTGTTCTCATGCTCACGGATACCGAGTGCGATCAGCTCAAGCAGCGCCTCGAGGCCGATCTGGGCCGCCTGGTCGCCAACGCGCACACCGCGATCGGTTTCACGATGGATCGCGACCGCGACCGCATCGGGCGCGACTCGATGGACGAGTCAACCGAGGAGGAGTTGTATTCGACCCAACTGCGGCTCCACGACCGCGAGAACTTCCTGATCACCAAGATCCAGGCGGCGTTGAAACGGCTGCAGGCTGGAGAGATCGACGAGTGTGAAGAATGTAGCGAGCCGATCGGCTTCAAGCGGCTCCTCGCCCGCCCGGTCACGACGCTCTGCTTCGAGTGCAAGACCGCGCGCGAGCAAGTCGAGGCGGATGAGGCCCCCGAGTGACCGTTCTGGTGAAACCCGCCGGCTGCTCACCTCGAATTCGCGAATCGGGAGCCGGTATCTGCGCGCGGACCCGCCCGGTGGCCGACCCGCCCGGTGGCGACCCGCACGGTGGCGACCCGCCCGGTTGCTGGCACCGACCCGCCGGCACCGACCCGCCCGGTGGCTGGCACCGACCCGCCGGCACCGACCCGCCGCACTGGCCGACGCGCCCGGTGGCGACGCGCCCGGTGGCTGGCACCGACCCGCCGCACCGCCCGGTGGATGGGACCGACCCGCTCGTTGGCTGACACCGCGCCCGGTGGCCGCCCGGTGGCTGGCCGCCCGGTGGCTGACACCTCGCCCGGTGGCCGCTGGGTGGCTGGCCGCCCGGTGGCTGGCCGCCCGGTGGCGGCCGCCCGGTGGCTGACACCGCGCCCTGGCCGCCCGGTGGCTGGCCGCCCGGTGGCTGACACCGCGCCCGGACGCGGCGCCCCGTCCGGTGGCTGGAACCGGCGTGATTTGCTAACCCTCGAAAACGTCTGGTAGGATCTCGGTGGTCCCGGATGCGCGACCGCTACACGATCACCGAGCGACTTGACGCGGGCGGCATGGCCGAGGTCTTCCGCGGCGTCGCCGAGTCGATGGAGGGCTTCAAGAAGGCCGTCGCGATCAAGCGGGTCCTGCCCAACCTCACCAAGAACCAGAAGTTCGTGGCGATGTTCCTGGACGAGGCGCGGCTGTCGCTCTTCCTCCAGCACGCCAACATCGTGCAGGTCTTCGACATCTCGAAGACGCCGGACAACGCGTACTTCCTGGTCATGGAGTACGTCGACGGGTGCAACCTGAAGGCACTCATCGATCGACAGAAACAGCGCGGCAAGCGGTTGGAAGCCGCACACACGATCTATCTGATGACCGAGTGCTGCAAGGCGCTCAACTACGCGCACGTGCTCGAGCACCCGGAGACCGGCGAACCGCTTGGTATCGTTCACCGCGACATCTCGCCGCCGAACATCCTGCTCAGCAAGAACGGCGAGGTGAAGCTCGTCGATTTCGGTCTCGCCAAGGCCAACAGCCAGATCGAGTCGACGGACCCGGGCGTCGTGAAGGGAAAATTCAGCTACCTTTCGCCGGAGGCCGCGAGCGGCGTCGAGGTCGATCACCGAGCTGACGTGTTCGCAGTCGGCATCATCCTGTGGGAGATGTTCACCGGCCGCCGGTTGTTCCACGGTGACACCGACTACCAGACCGTCGAGCTCGTCCGCCAGGCACGAGTGCCCTCGATCCAGGCGCTCAATCCCGAGATCGAGCCGGAACTCGAACAGGTGGTTCGCAAGGCACTCGCCCTCAACCCCGACGACCGCTACCAGCACGCCGCGGACCTCGGCGACGCCCTCTCTCAGTATCTGTTCTCGCGGCGGATGAAGGTGACCGCGCGAGACATCGCGCAACTCGTCCGCGACACCCAGATCGAGCAGATGAGGAAGCGTTCGAGCGCACCGAAAGAATCGGTCATCGACGCGCTGATCAACGACGAAGTCCAGCGGCTCAGTTCGCTGGTGGGACAGGAAGAAGCGGCCGCGGCGACCGCGAGCGGTACGCAAACCGGCGAAGGGTCGCTGAGCCTCGACCCAAGTCATTTCGTCGACACCTCGGCGTGGGCCACCGACCTGGGCATCGATTCGTCAGCTGACCACCAGGCCGCTTTGCGCCGAGCGCAACCCGCGCCACCGGAGCGGCCGTCGCCGGTTCCACGGCCGGCGCCGGCAAGCGAGGTCGAGTCGCTGTCTTCAATGCTCGAACCCGATCGTACCGGGGTCCATGCGCAACGTGGCAGCACCACGGTCATCGTCGCGATCGTCGTGTTGTTGCTCATCGCAGCGGCCGCCGGGGCGTTCGTGGTCACGCAGGTTCTGTGACGTCGGTATCGCCCGGTCCCGGCGCGCTGAGTTGCGCCACCGTTCTTGCCGGTACCTATCTCGCCTGCGGTGACGACGCCTACCGCCCACCAGCGATCGTTGTTCACGGCGGACTCGAGATTCGGGTAACGGATGCCCCGGCACAGATCGCCGTCATGCGCGACGGCGCCGTGGTCTGGCGGACCGTGGGTGGAGACGATGGCGGTGGCCAGGTCGCGCGCGGGTTCAGCGCGACGCGCACCACGCGACCTATCCTCGACGGCATCGAAGGTGGAGTGCAGATGAGCTTCGGCTCATTTCGGTTCGGTGTCGACGAAGACTCCCCGTGGGCGGCGACGTCCACCCTCCAGCAGATCGTGGTCGGCCCCGACCGTGTCGATTTCGTGATGCACGATCGTGCCGGTGAGCCACTGGGGCGCGGGCAGGTGCTGGTTGCTGGCAGCGACGGCGGCGGGGAAGTCGTGATCGCGCTGGATATGGCCGCGAGCGGCACCAATCGGACATCGCTCGCGTTCGAATGCGCCGCCGGCGAGCACTTCATGGGGCTGGGCGGACAATCATGGTCCGTCGACCATCGCGGGCAGACTGTCCCGCTGTGGGTACAGGAGGACGGCATCGGCAAGACCGACACCCCCGACGATCTCTACGAGGGGATCTGGGCGCTGCAAGGCCGCCGCCATTCGACACACACGCCGATGCCGATGTTGCTGTCGTCACGGAACTGGGCGTTGGCGATCGACACCTCGGCGCGGAGCATCTTCGACCTCTGCGACCATGACCCCGACGCGGCCCGGATCGAGGTCTGGCAAGACCATCTGGACCTCCACCTGTTTGTTGGCTCCTCGCCGCGCGACGCCATCGCCCGCATGACCGCGTGGGTGGGCCGCCCAGACGTCCCCCCGGCGTTCGCGTTCGCGCCGTGGCTGGACGCCATCTACGGAGAAACCAACGTCCGCCGGGTGGCTGACACCTTGCGCGCTGCGGACATCCCCGTGAGTGCTATCTGGACCGAGGACTGGCGAGGAGGGAACGAAGAGAGCGGCGCCGCTGGTGGGTACGTGCTCGAGGAAGACTGGCGCGTCGACCGCGACCAGTACCCGACCTTCGAGCAACTGTCCGAGCACCTGCACCAGTCGGGATTCAAGTTTCTGACCTATGCGAACACGTTCCTCGACGTGGAGGCGGACGTCCACGCAGAGGCCGTGCAACTTGGTCACGCCATTCATCGCAACGATGGAAGCGCGTACCATTTCACGGGCGTCAAGTTCCGTGATTCCACGATGCTCGACCTGTTGTTAGGGAGCGGGCCCGCCTACGTGAACAACGGCACAATGGAGCGGGCTGCGTGATGGTCGGGGCCGGCAACGCCATCGTCGCCGGTGACCGGCGGCGGGCCGGCTCGCTGGGGTAGAACCGCCGCACGACCTCTCCGGAGTTGGGCG
>CANKMW010000016.1 GCA_947483555.1 Myxococcales bacterium | reverse complement strand
GGCGCCGACCGACGCCGGCGGCGGCACCGAGGTCACCGGCGGCAGCTACGCGCGCCAGTCAGCCGCCTTCTCGGCTCCGTCCGGCAACCAGATCAGCAACTCGGCCCAGGTCACCTTCCCCGAGGCCACGGCCAACTGGGGCACCGTCGGGCACCCGTCGCACCCGCTCTACCTGCCCGGCCACCTCACGCCGTTCGGTTGGGAACTGCCGTGACCGACCGGGCGCGGGTCACCGTGAGCGAGGACCTGGTCGAGCGGGTCGCCGAGCGCGTGATCGAGCGCCTGTTGCCGGAGCTGCGTGCGATGCTGGTCGGCGGGAAGCCGACCAGCGACGGAGGAGAACCGTCATGGTCAGAAGGAGCATCGAACGTGTCTACGGCCCCTACGAACACCGGCCAGGAACCTGGCGCGTCGTCTTCGTCGACGGACGAGGAGGACGCTCTACTGAATCGTTTGCGGGAGAAGGCGCAGAGGCGCGGGCGCGCGCCGCGATCGCGAAGCTCGAGGCGAAGCTCAAGGGCTTCACGGTGAGCGCCGCGATCGCCGAGTACGTCGGCGAGCTCGGCGGCCGCGAGCTGCGGGCGACGTCGATCGCGTCCACCGGCCACCGCCTGCGGACGTTCTTCGGCGTGGACGAGGTCCTCACCGGCGGCCTGGTCGAGGACCTCACCAAGGCCCGCGCCCGGCAGCTGCTCGAGGCGACGTCGACGCGGGTCGTCGAGGTGCTGGTGCGCGGAGGGCACCAGCGGCGGAAGGTGGTCGGCCGCCGGCAGGTCGAGCGGCCGCGCTCGGTCACCTACCGCAGCGGGATGCTCGCCGAGGCGGGGACCTTTGCCCGGTGGCTGGTCGAGCGCGGCTACCTGCGCGCCGACAAGAGCGGGACGCCGCTCGCCGGCCTCGAGGTGAAGGGGCGCCGGCGGCGCGGGAAGGCCCAACTGCGGATCGACGAGGCCCGCAGCTTCGCCGGTCACTGTCTCGAGGCGGCGGCCGGCGGCGATCTCGCGGCGCTCGCCGCGGCGCTGTGCCTGCTGCTAGGCTGCCGGGCCTCGGAGGTCACCGACCGCCTGGCGCGCGACGTCGACGACGGCGCGCGGGTCCTCTGGATCCCGGACGCCAAGACCGACGCCGGCCGCCGCCGCCTCGAGGTGCCCGACGTCGTGCGCGAGCTGCTCGCCGGCGCCCTGGTGGTGCAGGTCGACGGCCAGCCGCGGCGCCGCGCGCCAGCCGACCGGATCTTCCCGGCCGACCGGCACTGGCTGCTGCACCATGTGCGGCGCCTGTGCGGCGCGGCGAAGGTCCCGGTCATCTGCACGCAGAGCCTGCGGGGCCTGCACTCGACCCTCGCCACAGAGGCCGGCGTCACCGCCCACGCGATCGCGAGCTCGCTGGGGCACACGAGTACGATCATGCAGCAGCGCCACTACACCGCGCCGGCGACCACCGAACGAGCCAAGCAGGGCCGGGCCTTCAAGGTGCTGGCCGGGGGGCGCTCGTGAGGCCTGGGGAAAAATCCCTGGCCAGATCGTTCCCCACGCACGCGAGACGCTGCGGCGCGGAGTTGGCGGAGTCGCCCAACGCCGCGCCGCCACTCACTGATCACTGTCGTGCGAAAGGGGGGACTCGAACCCCCACGGAGTTACCCACTGGAACCTGAATCCAGCGCGTCTACCAATTCCGCCACTTTCGCGAAGGGTTGGGAGTATATAGATGCTCGCTCCGGAAGCAAGAGGGCCCCGGCGGTTTCCTCACGATCTACGGGAGCGAACTCGATCGATCGGACCGCGGATGAGCCAAGATCGGCTGTCGCCTCGTGCGACAGCGCCTTTACTCGCACATGTCACCCGGCATACCATCGAAAGCACTCGGGATTCGCATGGCAAAGCTGATCGTCATCTCGGGAGATGAGCGCCAGGAGTTCGAGCTGGCAGCGTTCAACACCCTCGGGCGTCATCCCGACAACACCATCCAGATCCTCGATCGGATCATCTCGAAGGAGCACGCGCAGATCCAGCGCTCCGGCGATGGGCGCTACCTGCTCCGCGACCTGCGCTCGCTCAACGGCACCTTCTTCCGGGGCGAGCGGGTTGGCGAGCAATTCTTGCAGGACGGCGACGAGGTCACGATGGGCTCGACCCGGGTCCTGTTCGTCGACCGCCCCAGCCAGCAGGAGCCGCTGCACCGGGTGACGATCGCGCCCGGCCTGACCGAGAGCCACATCCGGCAGCGGATCCAGGCCTCGACCGGCGACTTCATGCCGGAGCGCCAGATCACCGATGAGAAGGTCCTGCGCCGCGACTACGAGCGCCTGCGCATCGGCCACGAGCTGGCCCGCGCGGTCGGCAGCGAGCTCGACCTCGAGCGCCTGCTGCCCAAGATCCTCGACAAGGCCTTCGAGCTGGTCGGCGCCGATCGGGGCGCGATTCTGCTCATGGACGACAAGGGCGAGCCGATCCCGCGCTACGTCAAGACCCGCAACGGCAAGGGCGACACCAACATCGTCCTGTCGCGCACCGTGATGTCCGAGGTCACCACCAACCGTGCCGCGGTGCTGTCGTCCGACGCCACCATGGACTCGCGCTTCAGCGGCGCCCATTCGATCATCATGCAGGGCATCCGCTCGACGATGACGCTGCCGCTGCTGCACGGCACCGACCTGCTCGGCCTGATGCACCTCGATTCGCTCTTCACGTCCAACGCCTTCACCGAGAAGGACCTGCAGATCTGCCTCGGCATGGCGGCGCAGGCGGCGATCGCGATCCAGAACGCCCGCCTGGCCATCCGCATCGAGAAGGAGGCGCGCGACCGCGGCCAGCTGTCGCGCCTCATCCCGCAGTCGGTCGTGGAGCAGGTCCTCAAGGGCCAGCTCAAGATCGAGAAGGGTGGCCGGCTCACCGAGCTCACGATGCTGTTCTCGGACATCCGTGGCTTCACGACCATGTCCGACGGTCGCCCGCCCGAGGAGGTCGTCAACACCTTGAACGAGTACTTCGAGGTGATGGTCGACGTGCTGTTCCAGTACCAGGGCACGCTCGACAAGTTCGTCGGCGACGAGATCATCGGCCTGTTTGGCGCCCCCATCCCCCTCGACGACGCGCCGTACAAGGCGGTGGCGTGCGCGATGATGATGATGCAGGGCCTCGCCGAGTTCAACCGCACCCGCGCCTCGGAAGGCCTGTCGGCGATCCGGATCGGCATCGGCATCAACACCGGCAGCGTCATCACCGGGTCGATCGGCTCGACCCGCGCGCTGCAGTACACCGCCATCGGCGACGCCATGAACGTCGCCTCGCGCCTCGTCAACGTCGCCAGCTCGGGCGAGGTCATCATCTCCGAGGACACCTACCGCTTCGTCGCCGACCGGATCGACGCCACCGCCCTGCCCCCGGTGAAGGTCAAGGGCAAGGCCGACGAGCTCAAGGTCTACCGCGTCAACGGCCTCATGCAGCGCCAGATGCCGTCCATGTCCGAGTGGGCCGGCCCCACAAAGGCGTAGGCTGTCCTTCGACTCGGCGATGAACCGGTCACCCTGAGCGAGCCGCGAAGCGGCGAGTCGAAGGGTGCGCCTCGCTCAGGACGGCCGGGTTGGGACGAGCCACGCTGCGCGGCGCGAGGAGGCTTGCCAGCGAGGCGGTGGGAGGGCCCCGAGCCGCAGCGTACGTCGGTACGTGAGGACGAGGGAGGGGCCCACCAACGAAGCTGGCAAGCCCCGCAGCCCGCGCCCCCGCAGAAGCACTACCCTATGGTGATGCCCATCTGCTGGCGGACCGTAAAGTACTCCTCGCTGATGGAGTAGAGGACGAGCTCCTTGATCTTGTCCTTCACCTGCGGCCCGCCCACCGTCACCGGCTCGGCGGACACCATCCGCGACGCGACCTCGAGATCGCCACACACGACGAAGCCAGCACGGTGCGAGGTCCCATCGACGGCGTGGCCCCACTTCGCCAGATCGACCTGCGGCGCCGCCTGGATGAAGCGCTGCACCACGGCCGCCAGCTGCTCGAGCGCGGCCCCGCTGAGGCGCTTCTGGATCTCGGGCGCATACTGCTGCGACACCATCGCCGCGATGTCCTGGGGCAGCGGGAAGTCCCGGCGCACCAGATAGATCGCTGACAACAGCGCGACCTTCAGCTCGGTGTTGGTCGGCAGCAGCAACTTCAGGAAGTACTCCGGCCGCATGAACGTGAGCCGGCGCGCCGACAGGAAGGCGATCTCGCGCTCGGTCTTGCCCTGCAACAGGTGTGGCCGCACCACGAACGCCGGACACAGCTCCTGCTTCTCGACGAAGTTGGCGAGCTGGATGTCGGCCGGCTTGGCGTCCTCGATCAGGAACACCTCGGGGACCGGCACGCCGAGCACCTGGGCCACGTAGTAGAACAGCTTCGAGAACATCAGCTGGTCGGTGGCGAGCTGACGCTTGTCCTTGCGCTTGAGGTTCAGCTCCTTGTGCGGGTACGCCTTGAACGCGGCGACCCCGGTCCAGACCGCGCCCAGGATCGAAGAGATGTAGCGGTTCTCCTCGGGGTGGACCAGCTTGGTCCACGAGTCCGGCGTCATCATCGACTTGGCCTTGACCAGGCCCCGCGGCTTGTACTGCTCGTAGAACTGCAGCTGCTCGGGGTCGGCCTTCTTGAGGAAGGCCAGCGTCGCGCACATGCACCAGGTCTTGTCGTACTGGTGGGCGTCCTTGTAGATGCCGTACAGCGCCTTGTACGAGTCGTACTTGAACGGCTCGTCGTGCAGCATCTTCATGTGCACGCCGATCGCCTTGTCGGCGTACTCGGCGCCGGCGCGAACGTAGAGCTCGGCCAGGATCTCGGCGCGGTCCTTGTTGTTCTGATCGAGCGACTGCGCGACCTCGAACGCCTGGATCGAGCTCTGGAAGTGATTGAGGCGCGAGCGATAGATCTCGCCGAGCGCGTGGAGCAGGTCGACACGCAGCTTGTGGTAGACGTCGGCCTCGCCGCCGTCCGACTGCGGCAGCCGCTTGATCATCCCGCGGTAGGCGCGCTCCTGGGCCTTCCAGTCCTTCTTGGTGGTGAGGATCTTGTCGATGTCGGCGAACGCCTTGAGCGCGCGCGGCAGGTAGGCCTTGGGCAGCTTGAGCGGGTCGGCGAAGAAGTTGTCGAGCGCCTTGTTGTAGAAGTCCATCGCCTCGTCGGACGCCTTGAGCTCGTCGCGGGCGATGGTGCCGGCCGCCAGGTAGTAGCTACCCTTGCGGATGCCGTCGGTCTCGAGCCCGATGAAGCGCTCGATCGTCTCGACGACCTTCTTCCACTGCTTGGTCTCGGTGTACAGGTCGAGGACCTTCTGCAACAGCGAGTGGTCGTCGGGCGAGACCTCGACCGCCTCCAGGTAGGCGCCGATCGCCTTCTGCGAGTTCTGCAGCTTGTCGTGGTAGATGGACCCGATCTCGGTCAGCAGCGCGACTCGCTCGGGGTAGTCCGAGGTCGACATCAAGCCGCGCTTGGCGTGGACCACTGCCTCCCAGTCGTTCTGCGCGCTCTGCAGCGCCACCACCGCCTCGAGGGTCTCGCGGTGCGTCGGACCGATCTCCAGCGCCTTCTCGAACATGTTGAGCGCCTTCTTGCGCTCCCCCAGGTTCTGCCGAACCATGCCGAGCCGGTAGTAGATCCGGACCACCTCGCCCTCGACCTGGCTATCGCGGTGCTGGACCAGGATGGTCTGGTAGATCTTCCCGGCGTTGTCCCACTCGTTCATCTTGAACAAGAGGTCGGCGCGACCGATCAGCGTCGGTAGATACGTCGAGTCGATGTTGTAGGCCGCCTCGTAGTGGCGGATCGCACGGTCGAAGTCGCCGAGCTCGTCGGCGGTCCGCGCTGCCCGGTAGTACAGCTCGTTGAGCTCCCGGGGATCCGGTCGGGTCTGCGCGACCTTGCGGACCAGCATCTCGATCACCGGCGACAGCGGCGCCCACTCGCGGGCCTGGAAGAACAGGTCGGCGAGCGGCTTGCCGGCCTCGACGTGCTCGGGATCGAGCGCGATCACGGCCGCGAACAGCTGCTTGGCGGGCTCCGGCTCGCGGAGCCGATCGAAGTAGATGCGCGCCGCATCGTGGAGCAGGCGCACCTTGTCGAGCACGACCGGCGTGACGTTCTCGGCGCGCACCATCATCTGGGCCGCCTTGAGCCAGTCGCCGCGATCCGAATAGAGGCGGGTCAACGCCTCCATCGTCGCCACGTGGGCCTGCTCGACGGCCAGGCCGCGCAGGAAGTTGGACTCGGCGCCGCCGGCGTCGCCAAGCTGGCCGTACTGGATCCGGCCGATCCGGCAGTACAGATCGACCTGCTTGCGCGTGTCCTCGGTCAGGGTCACGCCCTGCGTCATCACGTCGATGGCACGGTCCCATTCCTGGATCCGCTCGTACAGGCGGCCGAGCGCGTCGAGCGCCCGCGGTTCGTCGGGATCGAACGACAGCACGTCGGTGTACGACTCGATCGATCGGTCGAAGTCCTGGAGCTGCTGTTCGTAGACCGCGCCCATCGCGCAGTACAGATCGACCCGGATCGCCACATCGGTGGTGTTGTCGATGTGGTTACGATAGGTGTCGACCAGCGACTCCCAGCGCCCGGCCTGATAGTAGAGGCGTGACAGCTCGCGATAGGCGCCGTAGTTGCGCGGGTCGAGCGCGACGATCTTCTCGAGGCACTCGGCGGCGCGGTCGAGCTTCGAGAATCGTTCTTCCCAGGCCGAGGCCATGCGCTCGTAGAGCGACACCCGCTCGGCATCGGTCGGCGACGCGTCCTGCTGGGCCTCGAGGACCTCGAGGTACTTCTCCGACTGACCGGTCTTCTCGTACAGCTGCTCGAGAGCGCGCAGCGCGGGCAGGTTGGCCGGATCGATCTCGAGGACACTCTGATAGCTGGCGATCGCCTGGCCGGCGTCGTAGAGGCGCAGGTCCCAGATCTGGCCGATCTCGAGCCGGAGCCGGACCACCTCGCGCTCGTCACCGCGATCCTGGCCGCCTTGCTGCTCGAGCGCGGCGCGACGGCCGAGTACGTCGATCAACGGCTCCCACATCTGGTGGAACCGGTACAGACGATCGAGCGCGGTGAGCACCGGGACCGCGATCGGGTTGTTGCCCATCGCCTGCTGGTAGGCGGTGATGGCCTGGCCCTGATCCATGATCTGGTTCTCGAGCAGCTCGCCGAGGTTGAAGAACACCTCGGCACGCTTGATCGGGTCCTGCTCGCTGGCGGCTTGCCGCGACAGGGTCTCGACCAGCTCGCCCCATGAACCCCGTCGCCGCTGCAGCTCGGCCAGGACGGACAGCGCCGCGACGTGCGACGGATCGATGCGCAGCGCTTGCGACACCGAGTGGATGGCGTACTCGATGTGGGCCAGGTGCTCGCCGTACCAGCGCCCGATCTTCACCCACAGGTCGGCGGCCTGGCCGCGATTGGTCGACTCCAGGTCGCGGACCTGGTTGGTGTACTCGCCGAGCAACTCCTGCCAGCGGTTGGTCGCCGTGGCCAGACGCTCGAGCTCCTTGGCGGTGCTCTCGTTCGAGAAGTCGCGCTTGAACGCCTCCTCGAGGATCACGTACGCGTTGTCCTGATCGCCGAGCTCCTGCTCGTAGATCTTGGCGACCCCGCCGAGCAGGGTGATCTGCTCCTGGACGTCCTCGCGCAGCCCGGCTCGCTCGAGCAGGATCTCGGCGAGCTGCTCCCACTTGTACTGCTGGCGATAGATCGCCTCGAGCCGCTCCGACGCCGTGACGTTGGTGACGTCCATGGCGCGGACACGCTCGTAGACCTCGGCCGCCTTGCCGAGATCCTCGACCTTCTCTTCCCAGGTCGACGCCGCCTGCAACAGATTCTCGATGCGCCGCGGCACCTCGTCGAGGACCAGGGCGCGCTTCTCGAGGACCTCGATGGACTCCTCCCAGCGCGCCTCGCGCGTGAACAGGCCCTCGAGGGCCTCCATGGCGCGGAAGTCGGTGGCGTCGATCGCCAGCACCGAGCGCCAGGCTTCGACCGCCTCGTCGACGCGGCCCAGCACGTCGCCCTCGAGGCGGCCGAGCTCGGCGTACAGCTCGATGACCTGATCCTCGTCGAGCTTGCCTTGCTCCTGGCCGACCTCGATGACACGGCGGATGGTCTGCGACAGCTCGTCCCAGCTCTGCAGCGATCGGTACAGATCACCGAGCGCGCGCAGGGTCTCGAGATCGGCGGGATCGAGCCGGTCGGCACACAGCCACGAGTCGAGCGCCGAACGCTCGCGGCCGAGCTTCTCGGCCCACACCCGCCCCAGCCGCTTGTAGAGCACGATCTGATCGCGATCGCTGGCGGCGACCGCGACCTGACGCTCGAGCGTCTCGACCAGGTCCTCCCAGCGCTCGCGCCGGACGTGCAGCTCGGCCATGGCGCTGAGCGCCAGCGGGTCCTCGCCGCGGATATCGAGCACCTTGGCCCACAGATCGACGGCGCGGGCCTCGTCGGCCGGGCTGTTACCAGGCCCGGTCAACGCCTCGGAGGCGATGCGGGCCATGCGGGCGTAGGTGTCGGCCATCTCGGGGTCGCCATCGGCGACGTCGATCAGCTTCTCGTAGGTCGCGAACAGCTCCTTCCAGGCTTCGCGCCGGAAGTAGATCGCCTCCTGGGCCTCGAGCGCGCGCCGATTGCGGCTCTCCTGCTCGAGCACGGCGTGGTAACAGGCCAGCGCCTCGTCGAGATCGCCGAGGGCGTCGGAGAAGATCGCACCGCGGCGGAACCACAGCTCGAGCTGCTCGTCGGGATCGAGGGTGATCTCGATGCGGCGGCGCAGCACCTCGACCAGCTCGTCGTACATGCCGGCGCCGAGATACAGTCGATCCAGGGCGGCCAGCGCGTCGGGATCCTTGGCCTCGATCTCGAGGACCCGCAGGTGAGTCTCGACGGCGCGGTGGGCGTCACGCAGCTCGAGCTCGTGCACGCGGGCCAGCCGCAACAGCGTGACCCGGCGGACCTCGCGCTCTTGATGGCGCTCGAGGGCGCGGGTGTACACCGCGACCAGCTCGTCCCAGCCGCCAGCCTCGCGCGCCAGGCGCTCGACCTCCTCGACGGCGTGCTCGCTGCGCGGATCCTCGACCACCGCCTCGCCCCACCACGTCGACGCCCGCTGCAGATCGTAGAGCCGGGTCTCGGCCAGCTCGGCCAGCCGCTGGTGCATCGCCGCGCGGTCGACCTGGACCGTCAGCTTGCTGAGCTGGACCTCGTAGATCCGGTGCAGCTTCTCGAACTCGCCCGCGGTCTCGTACAGCGGCTCGAGGACGTGGCCGATCTCGATCTGGTGGTGACCGTCGAGGAACAGCGCCTCGAGCGCGGCCAGGGTCGGCTGGTGGCCGGGGGTGCCGGTCAAGATCTCGCGATAGACCTCGATCGCACCCTTCTTGTCGTCGAGCGGCTGCTCGAGCGTCTGGCCGAGCCGGAACTGGAGCGCGATGACCTCGTCGTCGGCCTCGGCGAGCTGGATCTCGCGGCGCAGGACCTCGGACAGGTCCTTCCAGCGCGAGGTCCCGGTGTACAGGCGGTCGAGCGCCAGCACCGCCGGCTTGTTGTCGAACTCGGCCTCCAGGATGCGCCGGTAGGTTGCGATCGAGCGATCGACGTCCGACAGTTCCTGCTCGTAGACCCGGGCCAGGCGCGACAGCAGGTCGACCTGGCGCGGAACGTCGAGCGACTTCTCCGACTCCTGCGCGTACAGCGTCGCCAGATCCGACCACTGTCCGGTCAGATCGGCGAGCCGCTCGAGATGTCCGAGGGTCAGCTCGTTGCTGGGGTCGTCGCGTAGCGCGCGAGAAAGCGCCGCAAACGCGGCGCGCGGGTTGTCGAGGCGCTGTTCCTGCAACGCCGTGATGCGGTGCAGCAGCTCGACGCGGGCGTGCGGATCCTCGGCATGCGTGACGATGACCTCGAGGACCTCGACCAGCTTGGCGAACTCGCCGGTCGCCTCGTAGATCGGCTCGAGCACGCGGGCGGCCAGCACCGGCTCGCCCTCGCGTTTCTTGACCAGGCCGTCGAGGGCGGCCAGGGTCTCGCCGTGCGATGGCTCCATCGCCAGCGCCTCGCGATAGCTCTCGATGGCGCGGGCCTGATCGCCCAGCCGGGCCTGCCACAGCTGTCCGATGCGGTACTTGAGCGCGACCGTCTCGGCGGGCGAGCCGCCCGGTCCGTCGAGCTCGGCGAGCTCGACCTGGCGCTCGAGGTTGGCGAGCAGATCGTACCAGCGCTCGGCGGCACCGAAGAGGCGGTCGAGGGCCTGGATGGCCGGGACCTCGTCGCCGTCGATGTCGAGGATCGCCTGGTAGGTCTCGATCGCCTTGCCGACGTCCTTGAGCTCCTGGTCATGGACCTGGCCCAGGACGTAGAGCATCCGGGTCTTCTCCTGCGGATCCTCGGCGAGGTCGGCCTTCTTGGCGTAGACGTCCTTGAGCGGCTCCCAGCGCTCCAGCCGGATGTACAGGCGCTCGAGCGCGTCCATCGACGGCATGTCGACGTCGTCGATCGTGAGCACGTGGCGGAAGGTGGCCACCGCCGCGTCGGCGTCGGACAGCACCTCCTCTTCGATCTGGGCGGCGCGGTACAGGAGCCGCTTGCGCTCGGCCAGGTCGAGCAGGATGTCGCCCTTGCGCTTGAGCGCGCCGACCAGCTGTGGCCAGTCGCCGTTGCGCTCGTGGATGGCCTGGATCGCGCTCGCCGCGTCCACCGAGCCCGGCGCCACGCCGAGCACGCGCTCGTAGGTCCGCACCGCCGATGGATCGTCGCCGAGCTCGAGCTCGAAGATCTGCGCCTCCTTGAACATGAGCGCGACCTTGAGGTCGTCCTCGCCGGCGTCCTTGGCGACCTGATCGTAGAGCTCGACGAGGTCCTTCCAGCGCGACTGCACGCGGGCCAGCCGCTCGAGCTGCTGCTGGGTGGTCTCGTGGCGCGGATCCTCGCGCAGCGCGCGAGCGTGGGTGTCGAACGCCGCGCCGACGTCGTCGCCGCCGACCTCGTAGAGCTCGGCGATGTCGTGGAGCAGATCGATCTTGCGGACCGGATCGAACGCGTGCCGTACCATGATCTCGTAGACGCCGATCTGCTTGGCCCAGTCGCCAGCGCTCTTGTAGATCGGCTCGAGAATGGTGGCGATCGTGAGCTCGTGCTCGCGATCGCTGCGCGGCCCGGCCGGCTGCTGCAAGAGCCGCTCGAGCGCGGCGATCGATTCGGCGTTGCGCCCGTCGAGCTCGAGGACCTGGCGGAAGGTCTCGATCGCCTGCGCCAGCTCGCGCAGGTGGGTCTCGCGCAGCTGGGCGAGTCGCACCAGCAGCAACACGCGCTCGCGGTCACCACCGGCCTCATCCGAGCACAGCACCAGCTGGCGGCCGAGGTTGTCACCGAGGTCCTGCCACTGCTGGCTGCCGACGAACAGGCGGTCGAGCGCGCGCAGCGCCGGGACGTTGTCGCCGTCCTGGGCCAGGACCTCCTGGTAGGCGCGGATGGCCTCGGCAGGCTGATCCAGCATCTCCTCGTGGATCGACGCGATCTGGAACAGGATGCGCAACCGATCCTGCGGATCGTCGGCGATCTCGGCCTTGCGGCGGTAGACCTCGAGCAACTCGGGATACTTCTCGTCGCGGGCGAAGATCGCTTCGAGGGCGGCCAGCGCTTCGAGATCGTCGGGCTCGCGAGCGAGCGCCTGCTTGAAGAACGTGACCGCGAGGTCGCTCTTGCCGAGCCGCTCCTCGTAGCTGCGCGCCACCTTGATGGCCAGCTCGTGAGCGAGGTGCGGTTCGAGGTCGCGCGACAACGCACCCTCGAACAGACCGGTCAAGCGCGGCCATCCGTCGTCGAGCAGGTTGGCCAGATCTTCGAGCTCGCGCTTGGCGCCCTCGACCGACGGATCTTCCTTGAAGGCGCGCGCGAAGGCGCCGAACGCGCGCTCGCTATCGCCGAGCCGCGTGCGCTCGAGCTCGCCGATGCGCATCAACAGGCCGACGCGCCGCATCAACCCGGCCGCGCCGGGCTCGGCGGCGACCTGGATCTCGTGGACCCCGACCAGCGCCTTCCACTGGCCGATCTGTTCGTAGATCGGCTCGAGGATGGCCGCCGCGTTCAGCTTGTGACCGTCGTCGCCAAGCCGTGACTCGAGCCGGACGCGGGCCCCGGCATGGGTGGCGTCGATGTCGAGGATGTCGCGATAGACATCGATGGCGCCGGCCGCGTCGCCGAGGTGTTGCTCGCGGAGCTGGCCGAGCCGGAACTTGAGCTCGAGGTGTTTGGCCTTGTCGTCGGCGTTGTCGGTCCCGACGATCGTGATCTGCCGCGACAGGATGTCGGCGAGCTCGGGCCACTTCTGGTTGCGCAGGTAGACCCGGTCGAGAGCCGACAGCGCCTTGGGCTCGTCGCCGACCGCGTCGAGGATGCCCTTGTACGCGGCGATGGCCTTGCCGTCGTCCTTGACCTCGTCCTCGTAGAGCTGACCGATCTTGGCCTGGATGTCGACCCGCTGGTCGACGTCGGTCGAGAGCTCGAGCTTCTTCTGGTAGATGTCGAGCAGGGCCTGGAACTGGCCCTTGGCGAGGTACAGGCGCTCGAGCGCATCGAGCGCATCGCTGACCGTGTCGGGGTTGGATGGATCGAGCTCGACGATCGAGCGGTTGAGCTCGAGCGCGCGGTCGTGCTGGCCGAGCTCCTGCTCGAGGGCGCGCGCCATCACCGCCATGAGCGGCAGCGCGTCGCGCCGACCTCCGGCTCCCGCGAACTTGGCGGTCGAGGTGGTGTAGGCGTCGACCAGGTCCTGCCAGGCCCCGGTCTCGCCGGCGAGCCGCTCCAGCTCGACCCGGATCGACTCGGCCTCGTGATCCTCGGCGTGGGCCTTGAGCCACCAGCCGAACGCCGCGCCCTTGTCGCGCAGCTTTTCTTCGTTGTACTCGGCCAGGCGCTCGAGGCGCTCGCGCCGTTGCGCGCGGTCCTCGGTCGACCGCAGCTGGATCTCCAGGACGCCGACCAGCTTCTTGGGATCGCGGCCCGCCTCGTAGAGCGGGATCAACGCCTCGGCGGCGGCCAGGTTGTGCTCGTCGAGCGACAGCACCTTCTCGAAGGCGCGCATCGCACGATCGGCCTTCTGCAGCTCGTCGCGATAGAGCACGGCGATCTTGCCGGCCAGCACCAGGCGATGCTGCTCGGGCCCGGCCTCGACCTCGCGCTCGAGCACGCGGACGTATTCCTCGAGCTTGCCGCGGGTGCGGTAGAACTCCTCGAGATCGTCCCAGCGGGCATCCTGAACGTAGAGCTTCTTGAGCGCATCCTGGGCCCGGCGGTTCTCCTTGTCGACGGTCAGCAGTCGCTGCCAGGCGTCGATGGCCTTGCCGGTGTCCTCGACCTTCTCGGTGTAGAGCAACCCGAGGCGCTGCAGGGCTTCGGCGCGGGTCTTGTCATCGCTGGCGTTGCTGGCCTGCTTGGCCGCGACATCGGCGAGCTTGGCCCATTCCTTGTTGCGCTCGTAGAGCTTGGACAGCTCGGTCAGCGCCTCGTCGTGGGCCGGATCAACCTCGACGACCTTCTCCCACCAGTAGACGCAGATCTCCGGCTTCTTGACCTTGGTCGCCGCCATGCGCGCGACGTCGATCGTGAGCTCGGCCTTGCGGTCGGCCGGCGCGCGATCGATCTCGGCCTCGCGGAGCTTGATCAGCTTCTCCCAGTCGCGGCGCTTCTCGTAGACCTGGAGCAGGTGATCGATCGCCTGCTGGTTGTGGGCATCGAGCTCGAGCACCTTCTCGAACGCCTTGATGGCCTCGGCCTGGTTCGAGAAACGCTCCAGGTACAGGTTGGCGATCGCGAGGTAGACGGTCGCCTTGTCGGGACCGTGAGCGAACCGATCGGCCTTGTCGGTGAGCACCTTGACCAGATCGGGCCACCGCTTCTTGTGCTCGTAGATCGCCGCCAGCTGATCGTACGTGCTGGCGTCGGGCTCGTGTCCGAGCGCGGACGTCAGCGCCGCGATGACCTGATTCTCGTTGTTGAGCTTGCCGTAGGCCTCGGCCAGATCGCGGAGCGCCTGCGCCTTCTCGCCCGCCGACTGCGCGACCTTGGCCTCCTCGTCCTTGAGGGCGTCGACGAGCTGCTGCCACGAACCGGCGGCGCGCAGGACACGCGCGAGCTCGCGACGCGGCGACAGCTTGCCGGGATGCGCGGCCACGACGGCCTTCCAGCCCACGACGCCCTTGTCGGCGCCACTCTCGGCGCCGCGGGCGTTGGCCATGGCGGCGTCGAGATCCGCCGGGATCTCCTCGACGCGCGGCGCGGGCGCGGTGGGCGCCTTGGTTCTCGGCGCGGCGGCGGCCGGCGGCGGCGCCACCGCCGCCGCGGGTTCGGGTGCCGGTGCGACGGCGACGGGCGTCGGCGCGATGACTGGCGTCGGTGCGATCACGACTGGCGTCGGCGCGTTCACGACCGGCGCCGGGATGGGTTCGGACGGCTCGGCCTGACGTACGTCCACGACCGGGCCGGAGTCGACGTCGGGCATGGCGAGGACGGGCACGGGCACGGGCACGGGCACGGGCACGGGTACGGGCACGGGCACGGGCACGGCGGGTGCTTCGAGGCCGTGGGCCTGAACGAAGTCCTGGACCGCCGGCGCCTGCAGCGCGACCTCGGCCGCGGCCGCGAACAACTTGCGCGCGCGGGCGACGTCGTCGAGCTGCTTCCACGCGATCTGCCCGGCTTGCATCGCCACGTAGAGCAGATCTTCACCATGTAGATGGTCGATCACCCGCTCGCCGAGATCGACGACCGCGCCCCACTCGCCGCGCTCGCCGTGCACCTGGTGCACGAGCACGTAGGCGGCGACCAGCGACCGGCTCGGGGCGGCGCCGTTGGCGGCGGCCGCGTCGAGCGCGCGGGCCGCAAAGCGGGCGCTCCGATCGCGATCTTTGAATCGCTGCAACCACACCAGCGCGAAGGTGCGGTAGCGATCGGAACGGCCGGCCGCATCGGGGGCGGAGTCGACGCGGCGCTCGTGATGGCGTTCGAGATCGTCCCATCGCTGCTGGCCGGCCAGCAGCGCCTCGTACATGGCGTTGGTCGACGGCTCGTGGAGATCTTTTTCGAACACGCGGCGCAGCAGTTGCTCGAAGCGCGGATCTTCCGGCGACGCGAGGCGCAGGATGCGCGCGGCGCGCAGCAGCATGCGCGCGGCGGTCGCGTCATCGAAGCGCGCCGAGTCCTCGGCGAGGCGCTCGACCTGGTTGGCCCACTCGTCGGGGTCGTAGTTGAGCGCGGCGACGGCGTCCTGGACCCGGGTCGAATCGGGCGTCCGCTCGAGCGCCCGTTCGAGCACCTGCTCCGCCTTGTCGCGCTGGCCGCTGTCGAGCAGCGCCTCGCCGACGATGGCGGCGAGATCGTTGGCGGCGGCGGGGCTCTTCAGCTCCATCTCGCCGAGCTTGGCGACCATCTCGTGGCGCCCCAGCTCGCCGTACACCTCACGGGCCCGTGACAGGGCCTTGAGGTTGTCGGGGTGAAGCTTCCAGGCACGCTGATACAACCCGAGCGCGCGTTCACGCTCGGGGATCACGTCCTCGGTCAGCCGGGCGAGCTCGTAGAGCTTCTCCGACTGTTCCGGCTTGCCGCCGGATGCTTCAAGTTCTTTCTCGAGCTCGTCGATCGCGGCGGCCCAGTCGCGCGATCGGCGCAAGCGCTCCCTCAACAGCGTGCGCGTATCCATCTGCGGTGCATCCTCCCGCTTTTGCAGGGAAACTACTACCCCGGTGACCCTCTAAACCCTTGTAACACGCCAGGAACCGCCAACGCAGCGGCTCAGGACCCGAAAACAGTCGCCCCGCTCGGTGTGAACGGGGCGGCGTCGCGCAGGGCACGTTGTCGACGGTGCGAAGCGTCAGCCGCCCTGCTGCTTGGCGGCGATCTGGAAGCGGAACTTCTGTGCGATGCCCTTGAGGCTGGAGAGGGCCGGACCCGCAGACTTCGAGAATTCCTCGAAGTCCTTGTCGGCTTCCTTGAGCTGACCCATACGGAAGTGCGACTGCCCACGCTGGAACTTCGCCTTGTGGTTGTCCTTCGACAGCTTCAAGGCCTCGGTGTACGCCGAGATCGCCTTGCTGTCCTCGACCTTGTCGAAGTAGGCCATGCCGAGCACGTAGAACAACTTGCTCTTGGTCTCGTTCTCCATGACGTGCTCGACGCCCTGGCTGACGACCTGGATCGCCTCGTTCGGGTAATCCCAGCGCCGGTAGAGCTCGCCGAGCGCGATGTACGGCTCGCCGAAACGCGGCCAGGCCAGGATCGCCTTGGTGAACGCATCAGCGGCCTGGGCATCCTTCAGCTGATCGCGGTAGATGCGACCGATGTAGTACTGCGCGTTGTACAGGTTGGTGTCCGACTTCACGGCGGTCTCGAGCCGCTGCAACGAGGAGTCGAAGTTGACAGCGCGCAGGTCGGGCGTGATCTCCTCCGGCTTCTTCTTCTGCCGGGTCGCTTCGGCCTGACGCTCGCGATCGACGGCCTCCTCGTAGAGCGCGGCGCCGAAGCGCACGTTGAGCATGACGTCGTTGGGACGAAGCCGTGCGCCTTGCTCGAACGACTCGACCGCCTCCTTCCACGCCTTCTTCTCGCGGAACGACTCGCCAAGCTGGTACCAGGCCATGAAGTTGTCGCGATCGAGGCGCACCGCCTCTTTGAACTCGGTGATCGCGGTGTCGTACTGCTTCTGGCTCAGCGCCTTGGCGCCAGCGTTGGCGCGCTTGATCGCTTCGTGCTTCGCCTGGTTCGGACAACCGGCGACCACGAGCAGCGCACCTACCATTACCAGCTTCGTGACAAGTAGACGGGCCATACGTCCCTCCTGGGCGCGACGACCGTAAGCCGGTCGCGTCGTGTGCTCAAGATCATCTGCGCCCGAAAACACGTCGACGCAGCCTTCGAGCTGCGTCGGATCTCTTGTCTTCGTTCTTCGTTCCACCTCGGCCGCCCGTGATGGCACGCTAGCAGCGAGCGAGGAGCCTCGATGGCGAGGCGGCGGGGGGCCCCACACCGGAGCGACCGTCTGGTCGTGAGGATGTGAGGGGGACCCGACAACGAAGCCAGCGAGGCCCGCAGCCGCTACTAGCCTCCCGAGCCTAGCCTCCGGTGGGGCGGAAGTTGAACGGGTAGTTCACCTGCACGCCGCCGCCGCCCTTGGGCTTCGGGAACTCGATGGCCTTGATGACCGCGGCCACGCAGCTGGCGACCTCGTCATCCACGCCCTTGGCGGCCGAGCTGGCCACGGTGCCGTTGGGGCTGATGAAGAACTGGGTCCCCACCGTGCCCTCGAGACCCGGGCGGGCGAGCAGCTGCTTCTCGTAGCAGTACGTGATCTTCTGGATGTTGCGCTTGATGTAGCGACGGATGATCGCCTTGTCGAGATCACCAACCGACTGCGGCTGGCCGATGCGGACCTGAGGCACCGACGACTGGCGGCCACGCATGCCGCCGCGACCCGAGCCCACGCCGTAGCCGGAGCCGGTGCCCGAGCCGTGGCCGATGGTGCCGTAGCGGCCGGTGCCGATGGTGCCCCAGCCGGTGCCGCCGCCACCCGGGCCGAAGCCCGAGCGGCCAAAGCCGAAGCCACCAGCCATCTCACCCGGCTCGTTGCCGAGCAGACCGCCCTGGATGTCGAGGTCATCGAAGCCAGAGGAGATGTCGCCGGTGCCGGTGATCGAGGCGAAGTTGCCACCCTGGGTCAGCGCCGCGGAGCCGAGGACGCCGGCGGTGCGAGCCTGCTCGATCGCCTGCTGGCGAGCGAGCTGCTCCTGGTCGGCGGTCTTCTTCATCTTGAACTGGCCCTCGGCGCGGTCCGAGTCCTTCTTACCCATCTTGCCTTCCTCGAGCATCATCGCGGTGCCGGTACCACCGGACTCGTCCTCACCCTCCTCCTCCTCCTCGGGCTCGGGCGGCGGCGGGTCCTCCTGCGAGATGGTCTGGGCCTTGTTCGAGGTGTCCTCGTTCACGGCCATATCGGTGAGTGCGGTGTCCTGGTCGGGCGGCACCGACCACAGCAGGAACACGAACCCGAAGTGCGCCACCGCCGAGCCGGCGAAGAACAGCAGCACCGCCGCCTCGAGCGCCGCGAACAGCGGCACCGGATGACGCTTGGGCTGTGGCACCGACGTGACCAGGAAGGTGGCGTTGCCCGACTTGACGCGGATGCGCGCCTTCTGCGGGATCGCGACCTCGAGTCCGCCCGGCGCCGTCGACGACGGCGTGGCGCGACCCTGCTGCTGGAGCTCCGCGAGCGAGATCGACTGACCGTCGACCTGCATCTCGCCCTCCATCCCCTGGCTGTAGTTGAAGACGAAGTCATCGCCACGTGGGGCGATGAGCGCGAAGCTCGCCGCCGGCGACTCGGTGGTCGGGAACTCGTTCTGGGCATCGGTGCCGATGCGGAACCACGGGTTGCCGCTCTTCTCGTCGCGCAGACGGAGCAGCGTCGAGGCCAGGAACGCGATGCCGAGCGGGAAGCCCAGGAACACCATCACGTCGTTCGAGACCGCCAGCTTCTTGGGCCGGTAGGCCCACGACGGCTTCTTCTTGACCTCGACCCACTCGTGCTTGCCGGCCTCGTTGTACGAGGCGTTGTAGAACCCGGCGCCGAAGCCGATGAGACCCACGATCAGGAAGATGCTGGCCAGGGCGCCGAACACGTAGGTCGTCGACGTGACCTTCCCGCCGCGCGGGTTCATCACGTGCTTGACCGACACCACCGAGCTGCCGAGCATGGCGGCGACCTCGACGGCCCGCGCGCCCGGCTCCTCGAGCTGATCGGCCAGAGGATTGAATCCCTGAGAGAAGCCGGTGTTGACCGGCTGCTGCATCCCGAACGGCGCCGGGATGTTGCCCATCGCCATCGGTGCGCGAGCCGCGACCGGCATCGGCGGACGAGGCGCCGTCATCATGGGCGCCATGGGTGGCGGCGCCACCGGCGACGGCAGTGCGGCGGCCGGGCCGGTCCCCGATCCGGTACCCGGTCCGGTCCCCATGAGGGTCGGAGCCTGGGCGCCCATCTGGGCCCCCATGGGCGCGGCGGACACCGGCGGCCGGGGCGTCGACGAGATCACCCCGGCGTCAGCGGCCGGGCCGGCCGGGCTGGCCTGGACCTTGGTGGGAAGCTCGTCGTCCTCCTCGGCGCCACCGATCGTGACCTCGATGCGGGTCTCGCCGATGACGATCGAGTCGCCGGACTGGATCTTCGCCTTGTTGACCTTCTGGCCGTTGACGAACGTGCCGGTCGTCGACGACAGGTCGATGATGCTCACGTCACCGGGTCCCGTGACCTCGATGAGCGCGTGCATGCGGCTCACGTTCTTGTCGTCGAGTCGCAGATGCGACGACGACAGCTTGCCCACCTTGATGACGGGCAGCGTGAGCTTCTCCTCGCGGAGCAGCTCGTCGCCTTTGAACAGTCGGAACGTGAGGGGTACTTTGCCAGCGGCCATGGGATCTCCTCGAAGGAGCGTCGACGGTTCGACCGTGACCCGTGGCGGCAGGGAAGTTCACGCCGGCGGATGCCGGCGCCAGCCCCTGGTCACAAGTCTTCGGCCGACTTCAGGATCTCGGCGATGAAGTCTTTGCGGATGCGAATGAGGCTCGAGTGCTTGGCGAAGTCGATGGCATCGACCGTCGTGCCCTCGGGCTTGATCAGGTCGCCCTCGATGGTGTCCCCGGAGAAGTCGTAGACCTTCACCTTGGCCTTTGCGTCCTTGGCGTTGCCCGCGTTCTGGGCGAACGCAGGACCGCCGAAGGTGGCAACCGTGAGGACGAGGAACGAGGCGGCGAGGACGAGGCGGAGGGTACGCATGACAGCTCCCGGAGTGCGTCGGGATGTCGTGGTGGCCTCCATCTCAAGCCGCTAGACACCCTCGGCGGGTTTCGGTTCCCGTTTTCGTTTCGAAATCTTAGCTCGGAGATCGCCCCGGACCCTCTGAAAGATCCGCAGGCAAATTCAGCTACTTGACAGGCTCGGGCGCGGGCGGCGTCTGCTGCATCTGCTGCTGGGCCGCCTGCATCTTCTTGAATTCGTCGATCTGCTTGATGACCTTGTCGCAGTCCTTGATGTTCTGGTTGGCTTCCTCGCGGTCGTCCGCATCGAGGTCGTCCTTGCTCAGGTACTCCTGGAAGAACCCGCGCGCCTTGCGGTACGAGTCCTGGGCCGGCGGGCCGAACTCGTTCTTGGGGGCGATGAACGCCTTGTAGAGCACCCCGAGGTTGTAATAGGCCTCGCCGCGGCGACCGTCGATGCCCTTGGCCTTGTTGTAGGTCTCCTCGGAGGCCTTGAGATCACCCAGACCGCGTTCCGCGATGCCGAGGCCGATCAGCGCGTCGTAGTTCTTGGCCTCCAGCGACAGCACCTTCTCGAACTGCTTCTTGGCCTCGTCGTAGCGCCGGGTGCCGAGCGTGATCAGGCCAACGTTCTGGCGCGCCTCGGCGAAGTCGCCATCGATCTCCACCGCGGCCTGGAACCGGCCCAGCGCATCGGTGAGGTTGTTCTTGTTGAGCGCCAGCAGGCCGAGGGCGTGCTGGAGCGGAGCGTACTTCGCGTTCCGCTTCTCGCCCTCCTCGAGCAGGAGCTTGGCCAGGTCGAGCCGGTTGCGGTTCTTCTGGTAGCCCTCCATGTAGACCAGACCGTAGACGGTGTAGGCCCGCACGTTCTCGTTGTCGATGGCGAGCGAGATGGACAGCTTCTTGCGCGTGTCCTCCTCGAGCTTCTTCCACGCCGCGCCGTCCTTGGTCTTGCGCAGCTCGGCGAGCTGGAGCATCGCGATGTTGACGTAGGCCGCCGACAGCTTGGGGTTGGCCTTGATCGCGCTATCCCAGTACTTGCGCGCGCCCTCGACCTTGCCGGCCGCGTAGTACAGCTCGCCGAGGTTGGAGATCGACGCGCCGTGGTTGGGCTTGACCTTGAGCGCCGACTGGTACGCCTCCTCGGCGTCCTTGGCGAGGTTGCAGTTGTGGAGGCTGCGCCCGACCATGTACTGGGCCTCGATCAGGTCCTTGTGCGCGCGCGCCACCGACGCGAACTGCTCCGCAGCCTGACGACAGCTCGACTCCGACCACGTCTGCTGCGCGGCGTAGAACTCGGCGGCCTTGGAGTAGTCCGCCTTGGCGTCGGTCGAGACCTCGCGCTTGTCCTCGATCGGGTTCTCCGGCTTGATCGTGGTGACGTCGGGCGGCGGCGGCACGTCCTTGCTGCCCTTGGTCAAGCCGCTCTTGGGGGATCCACCGCACGCGGCGGCGGCGAGCAGCATCGTGGTCAGGAACGTGGTCAGCAGCTCGAGCTTGGCGCGCATGGACTTACTCCACCTTCAGGATTGCAGACTCCACGTCGCTCACCTTGACGATGTCCGCACCCGGGGCGGCTCGCAGCTCGGAGGCGGTGGGGAAGTCTTCGGGTCGGATCTGACCGAGCTCGCGCTCGCACAGCTTGGACCAGCTGGAGAACCAGCCGAAGTCGGTCGAGGTCTTGAGGCAAGCACCGAACGCCTCGATCGAGGTGTTCTCGAGTGGCTCGGCCTTGGTGTCGAGGGTGTCGCAGTAGATGTCCACCGCCTCCTCGTACTTGCGGATGTTCTCGGGGATCTCGGCGGTATAGAGCGCGTCGGAGAAGTTCTGCGTGATCTGACCGATGCGCGCCGCACCGGCGATACCGTTCTGAGGATCCTTGATCTCGAAGATGAGCTTCGCGTACTGACCGCCGACCGAGAGGCGCAGGGTGTCCTTCTCCTTGAACCAGGCGTCGAAGCGCTTCAGCGACTTCTCGGCCTCGGCCTTCTTGGCCGGATCGAAGTTGAGGTTGGTCGGGAACTTGATCGCCAGGAACTTCTCGTAGCCGACCTCGGCAGAGTGGAACTTGGCCAGCGCGTACCAGTAGCGCGCGGTGCGCTCGTCGCCGCCCGGGAACTTGCCGCCCTTGCGATCGAACTCGGCGACCGCCTGGCCGAACGCCTTGAGCGCCTCCTTGGTCTTCTTGTCGTCGCGGGTCACCACGGTCAGCTTGATCTTCGACTCCGGTCCACACTGGGTCCGGGTGGCGTCGCCCTTGCGCCGCTTCTTGGCCTTGGTGCCGACCGCGCGCTCGCGGGCGACCTTGATGCACGAGCCATCGACGGTCTTCACCGGGCAGCTCTGCTGCCACAGGATCTGACCGATGCGGCCGTGGGCCAGGACGATCTTGTCGGCGCCGCCCTTGTCGCCGTACAGCTTCAGGTACTTGCGGTAGTGGTCGACGACGACGTCGAGGTCGCCCCGCTTCTCGTAGATCGAGCCGAGGCTGAAGTACGCCGTCGCACCGTCGGCGATCTTCTTGCCCTTGCCGAACTTCTCGATGAACGTCTTGGTGTTTTCGATCGCCTTCTCGTCCTCGCCCATGCCCTTGCGATAGAAGACCGCGTCGTTCATCGCCTTGTAGGCGTCGTCTTCCTTGGCGTACTTCTTGGCGTACTCCTCGAAGTTGGTCGACGCCCGGTCGTAGAACGCGACGCGGGCGTAGACGTTGCCGAGTCGGGCCAGCGCCCGCGCCGACGACTTGCTGGTCGGGAAGCGGGCCTGGAGCTCGACGTAGACGTCGATGGCGGCCGACAGCGAGCGACCCTCCTCGAAGCAGACGCCGGCGTTGTAGAGGACCTGGTCCATCTTCTCCTCGACGCCGACGTCGGGGTTCGCCTTGACCGTGTCGTTGAACAGCTTGAGATAGCCTTTGCCGCACTGGACGTACTTGCCGAAGTCGCCGGTCTTCTTGGCCTCGGCCTCGACCTGCTCGAGGATCTTGCGCTCGGCGACCGCCATGATGTCGCCGGCACGACTACCGAGGTCGCTGCGATCCTGATCCTCCTTGGCGGTGAGGAACTTGGGATTGTCCTGGAACCACCTGGCCCACTCGGCGACCTTCACGTTCTGGCCGGTGACGATGTAGATGTCGAGGAGGCTGTTGGCCGAGTAGTACGCGGTCTCGTGCTTGGAGTGGTTCTTGATGATGTCCTCGAACATCGGCAGCGCTTCGTCGAAGTGGTTGTAGCGCCGGTACATGTTCGCCTTGAGGAACTTCATCCCGACCAGCTCCTCGTCCTCGGGATCTTTGACGTACTTGATGTAGATGTCGAAGGCGTCGATCATCTTCGCCTCACGCTCGGGGATCGGCTTGGGCTCGGGGATCGTGACCTCCTTGCCGTCGTCCTTGAAGTCGAGCGGGGTGATCTTCACGCGCGGATCGACCGCGAGGGCGTTCTTCCAGCCCAGCACCGCGGCGTACGCTGACTCCTTGAGCAGCTTCTGGTCGACCTTGCCGGTCTTGACGACATTGGTGAACGACACCGCGGCGTTCTCCCACAGCTCGGTCTGCATGCGCGGGTTGGGCTCGTTGTCGGCGCGCGACCACAGCAGCTCGGAGTAGAAGTACTGGGTGTCGCCGTAGTCGGGCGCGTCGGGGAAGACCGCGAGGTAGACGTTGTAGAGCTTGTCGGCGTAGGCCAGCGTCTCCGGGTTCTTGGTCTTGATCGACTCGTTGTGATACGCGCGCGCCATCTCGCCCGACATCGCGGCCGCGTTGTCGTGGCACTCGCCGGCCTCGGCCGGCGGCAGGATCTTCTTGTCCTTGAGGGCGCCGAACAGCTTCACCAGGCGCTCGATCTCTTCCACCTTGTCGGCGTTGGAGGCGCCCGCCGCCGACAGCATCGCGGTCGCGATGTTGTACTGCCACAGGCACACGTTCTTGTTCTTGGGCTCTTCCTTGATGAGCTGGCGGTACGTGAAGATCGCCTTGTCGCTCTTGCCTTGCTCGGTGTAGAGGTCGGCGAGCAACTCGAACATCGTGAACGCGTAGGCCGAGTCGATCTTCTGGAACGTCTGCCAGCCCTTCTGGACCTGGCCGAACTCGGAGAACGCGCGCACGAAGTCCTTCTTCGAAGCCCGGTTCAGCGTCTCCTGCTTCTTCTGGCCGTCGGTGTCACGGATGACCTGCAAGAACTGCTTGCCGGCGTCCTCGTGCTGCGACAGGTTGAGGTAGACCCAACCCAGCATGTAGTTGGCGTACGAATAGACGTTCGACTTCGGGAACAGCAGCACCTTCTTGTAGAAGGCCTCGGCGTTGGCGAGCTGGTTCTCCTGAAAGTAGTAGTCGGCGAACGCCAGGTAGGCGTCGGGGACGTACTTCGACTGTGGGTACTCGGTGAGCAGGCGGTGGTAGATCTGCCGCGCCTCCTTCATGTACTTGCCCTGCTGGAGGGTGTACGCGAAGGCGAACAGCGCCTGATCCATACGCGGGTACGACTTGAACTTGTCGTTGTCCGCGAGCCGCTTGTAGGTGCGGACCGCGTCCTTGAGCGCCGCCTCGGTCTTCTTGGCGTGGTCCTTGGCGGCGGCCTGGTACTTGGCCTTGTCCTTCTTGACGGTGTCGGCCTTGATCGTGTTCTCGGTCGACTTGAGGCGGTGGTACCGCGACAGCTGGGCATGGGTCTGGCCGAGCCGGAAGAACAGGTCGGCCTTCTCGGCGACGTCGGTATCGGGGGTGTCTTCGATCAGTGTCTCGAGGAGCTGGATCTGCTCCTTGCGGATGTCACCCACGGCGCCCTCGAGCTCGAGGATCATGTCGGCGGTGATCGAAGGCCCCTTGGGGCCGGAGTCGGCCTTGGCTTTCGGCTTGGTGCGCTCCGACAGCTTCACGTCGACCTTGACCGACGTGGTGCGGGTGTAGCGGGTCTTCTGCGCGGCGGCGGTCCCGGTCAGCATCGCGATCGCGATTGCCACGGTGCTGCCAAAGCTCAGGGACGAAGTGCGGGTGAGTGACATCGGGTTTCCTCTCGCCGTTCGCGTTCGGTCAGCGGTCAGTTCTTGGGACACTGATTGCGGACCTTGAACCGGTAGTAACCGAGCTCGTCCTTCCAGTACTCGCCGTTGAAGCGCCACACGAAGTGTTCGTCATCGACGATGATCGGGTCTTCCTTGTGGCTGGCGCCGATGCGCTCGCCCTTGCCGGAGGCGCTGATCTGGCCCGCCTTGGCGTTGAGCACCTCGATCTTGATCTTGATGCCATCGCGACCCAGCAGCTGCAGCTCGCTGACCAGGCGGTTGATGCGCTCCTTGGCCAGCTTGCCGGCATCGGCCTGGGCCAGCGACTTGCGGACCTCGAGCTCGGTGTTGACCTCGCCGGCGATGGCGGTCGTTTGCCAGGCCTTGTCGGCAGCGCCCAGCGCCTTGAGCTCCTTGTCGAGCTCCTCGACCCAGTTGAAGGTCTTGGCCAGGGTCTTGTCGCCAAGCACGCTCATGACCAGGCGCTGGGTGACGTCGTCGAGCCCGGCCTTGTTGTCGATGATCTTCCGGATGTAGTCGTAGAACTCCGCGTTGTCCTCGAACTTGCTGACCACGTCCTGGAGGTTCTTGCGCAGCGGCCGGAACTTGGTGTCGTACTCGCCGACCGCCTCGAGAGCACGGTCGTACTGGCAGTACTTGTAGTAGATGACGCTCTTGAGCAGCACCGACTCGGGGAAGAACTGGTCCTCGAAGTAGGGCGCGTTGAGGGTGTGGATGTTGCCGAGCGCCTTGGGGTTGTTGGTCTTGAGGAAGTAGGCCCACGAGGCCTCGAACAGCGAGTTGGTCCACTCGGGCGAGGTCTGCTCGAGCTTCTCGTAGTAGCGGATCGCCTTGTCGAAATCCTGGGTCGAGTAGAAGACGCGCGCCATCTGCAGGATGGCGAGCTCCTCGAAGCGCTGGACCTCGTCGCGCTTGTACTGCGGCGGCCGCTCGCGGGCGATCTGGAGGATGGCCTTGAAGGCCTCACCAGCGGGCCGGCCCTCGTACTTGCGGACGTAGGCGACGCCTTCGAAGAACTTGGCCTTGATGTGGAACTCGCTCGACTCGTTGACCTTGCCGAACAGCTCGATGGCCTGGTCGAGCTCGCCCTTGGTGTAGAAGTGGCGTCCGAGCAGGAAGTACAGCTCGTCGCGCACCGACTCCATGATCGGTTCGTCGAGGGAGGCAGGGTCGTACTTGCCGATCTTGTCGAGGATCCCCGAGGTCTCGGGCAGCACGCGGGACAGGGCGGCCAGCCACTTGAGGGTCGCCGAGTAGTAGCCGTGGGCGGCGCCGGCGTCGGCGATCTTCTCGAAGTAGTTCAGAGCGCCGGCGTAATAGCCCATCTTGTACAGGGTCTTGCCCATGTAGAAGTCGGCGCGCTGCTTGTGCGCATCATCGTCGCCGGTCTCGCCATCGAGGACCTTCTTCATCTCGATGGACGCCGAGTAGTAGTCCTTCTTCTTGTACAGATCGATCGCCCGATCGAACGTCTTGGAGCCCGGGGTCGAGGCACCGCCATCGGGCTCGAGCTCGAGGTCGTCGGCACCTTTCGCGGGCTGGGCGGCTGGCCCGGTCGCGATGATGCCAAGGAGCAGGAGCGTGCCGATGGTCACGGCAGCGGTCACGGACCACAAGGAGTTCGAACGACGCATCAGGTTCCTCCGGGAGCTTTCGGAACGCCCCGCAGCAGCCCCCCCACCACCATCACCGTCCACCGGGCTTCCACCCCACACGTTCGCGTAGAAACGTGAGGTGTGTCGCGGGCCTCATAGGCGGCGGAATAATCGGCGTGGCTACGCGCGGTTGTCAAGGCGCCCATGCGTACATGACTGCGCGTTACCTCCATCGAAGTCCCGACACGCGCCTCGACCCGCGGTTGCACAAATTTCAGATCCCCCCGTCCCGTGCGACGATCGACAGGCGGCGGGTCGCTTTTGGGTCCTGGGCGGGCTGCGCAGGGGCTTTTGCCCAGCCATCACCTTGACTTCGCTGACCCGCTTTTTATTATCGCGGCCTTCGATCGCGGAGCCGGCTTACCGCCTGCGCCCGTGACGGGACGCGTTTCGCCCGGTGACTAACCACGGATGATCCACATGCCTCGCAGCTCAATTTTGCACGGTCTGGTCACGACGGGACACCGCGCTGCACTCGTCGCTGCGCTCGTCGCGGCACTGGTCGCGATGGCAGCGTGCGACAACCAGGTGGGTCGAATCTGCGACCTCGGCGTCGAGAACCCGGGAAACACCGAGGCGGTGATGGGCTCTCCATCGCTCGACTGTCAGAGCAAGCTGTGCCTGAAGATCCCGGTCACGGCTGGCAAGGTGGCTCCCGAGGGCTTCCGCACCCTGGCGGCCAACCGTGGCATGTGTACCTCGACCTGCGAGGACGACGGCGATTGCGACAAGGTACCCGAGTCGCCGTGCATCACCGGCTTCACCTGCGGCGTTCCGCTGGTGGTGGGGCCGTTCTGCTGCGACAAGGTCTGCATCTGCAAGGACTACGTGATCGTCCCCGAGGACGGCACGATCGACCGCCCGGATGCATGCGACCCCGGCAACGCCGCCAACGCGTGCTGCAACCTCGCTGGCCGGCCCGGCAACCCTCAGTATCCCAACTGTCCCTGACCCGTCGACGTCACCAGGTGATGCGGAAGGCGTCCCTGATGATCACCAGCTCGCTGCCGGTGATGGCGACGACGTCGAAGCGGCAGGCCTGAAAGCGCGGCCGCCGCGTCGCGAGGTAGACCGCGGCGACCCGCGCCACCTGGCGTTGCTTGCCGACCCCGACCGCGGCCAGGCCGCCGCCGAAGCGAGCATCGGCGCGCGTGCGCACCTCGATGAACACCAGCGTGTCGCCATCGAGCGCCACGGCGTCGAGCTCGCCTTGCTTGCAGCGAAAATTGCGCTCGACGATACGATAGCCGCGCGCACACAGCGCCGCCGTGGCGCGGTCCTCGCCGCGCGCACCTGATGCGCGTCTGTCTGTTCCCACCGCCCTGCCCTCCTCCCCGGTCGTGACGAACGACTCGGCCGCCCGTGAGCGAAGCTACTCGGCCGCGCTCGTGCCGACCGCGGCCACGGCGCCTTCCCGCTTCTTCTTCCGCTTGCCGCGACCCGTGAACTTCTGCTTGGGAACGTCGGACACCGCCGCCGCACCATCGTCGGAGGCATCGGCGGATGCGACCACGACGCTCGGGCCGCGCTCCTTGATGCGGGCGGCCTTGCCCTGCAGATCGCGCAGGTAGAACAGGCGCGCCTGGTTGACCTTGCCGCGGGCGAGAATCTCGACGCGGTCGATGTTGGGCGAGTTGTCCGGGAAGATTCGCTCGACGCCGACGCCGTACGAGACCTTGCGGATCGTGAACGTGGAGCGCGAGCCCTTGCTCGAACGGCGGATACACACGCCCTCGAACGCCTGCAGGCGGGTCTTCTCACCCTCGCGGATCTTCGCCCAGACCTTGACCGAGTCGCCGGGGCGGAACTCGGGCAGTGCGACCTGCCGGCGGTTCTGCTTTTCGATGCTGTCGAGGATTCGTTGCGCGCTCATGGCTGCCTCGGGCCCTTCTGCGTGGCCCATCAGGCCTCGAACGGAAGGTACAAAATACGATGCGTGGACGCGTGTTTCTGCCAGAAACCCCTGTTGGCGTCAAGGGTCGGGAGACCCATCATCGCGAAGGCCGAACAGGCGATCGAGCAGGATGGCCACCGCGCTCCGGACCGAAAGGTGGTTCCACGCCGGCCGTCCCGAGATCGGCGTGATGATCCTGGAAACCTGTGTGATTTCGCCGTCCGCGAGGCCCCAGCCGGTACCGAAAAGCAGCAGCAACGGGACCCCGGGAGCATCCTGCAATTCGGCGATCAAACGAGCTGGGGTCACCCGCCGCGCCAGGGCAAACCGGGCTGGATCGGCCGAGGTCGCGGCCACGATGGGTGGCCGGCCGTGGTCGCGGGTGAGGGTGGCGATGGCGTCGTCGACCGACGCCAAGGGGGTGCACAGGCGCAGCGCCTTGGCGCGCCACTCCTTCTGCTCCTCCTGCCACAACGTCGCGATGTGGGCCGCCTTGTTGCGCTGACTCTCGATCGGCGTGATCACGTGGTAGCCAGCCAGGCCGAAGGTGGCGGCCGAGCGCGCGATGTCGTGGAGGTCGAGGTTGGTGACCGCGCTGGTGACGATCGCGCCGGTGCGGTCCAGCACCGGGTGGTGAACCAGCGCGACCGCGGTCCGGGCCGCGACGTCGAGCTCGGCCAGCCCGGCGCCGAGCTTGCCGTCGTCCTTCGCGAGCTCGTGGCGCGCGAACAGCTCGGGGCGACGGCGGGCGGTGCGCCGCAGCGACTCGCGGCGACGCCAGGCCCGGATGGCGGCGTGGTTGCCGCCCAGCAAGATCTCGGGTGCCGGCAGGTCGCGGAACACGGCCGGCCGCGTGTACTGCGGATATTCGAGCAAGGCCGCCGAGAACGACTCGTCGTCGGCCGACGCGGCGTCGCCGAGGACGCCGGGCAGCAGGCGGGCCACCGCGTCGATCACGCACGCGGCGCCGAGCTCGCCGCCGGTGAGCACGAAGTCGCCGAGCGACAGTTCCTCGTCGATCGAGGTGGCCACGACGCGCTCGTCGACGCCCTCGTAGCGGCCGCACACCAGCACCACGTGGTCGCGGGTGGCGAGCGCACGCACGCGGGCCTGCGTCAGCGGCCGTCCACCGGGCGACAGCAGCACGCGGTGCGCCGGCGCGCCGGCGCAGGCGGCGTCGATCGCGGCGACCAGCGGCTCGCACTTCATGACCATGCCTGGCCCGCCGCCGTACGGCGTGTCGTCGACGGTGCGGTGGCGATCGGTGGTGAAGTCGCGCGGGTTGACGAAGCCGATCACGAGAGCGCCGGCGGTGCGGGCGCGGCCGACGACACCGTGGGTCAACGCCTGCTCGACGACCTCGGGCAGGATCGAGACCACCGTGAACCGCGTCACGGCACCGGATCCTCGGGCAGCCCGTCGGGCGGCGTCACCGTGACGACGCGCGCTTCCATGTCGATGCCGGCGATGAAGGCGTCGACCACCGGCAGCTGACGCTCGACGCCGCCGTGGTGAATGATCAGGCGGTCCTGGGCACCGAGCTCGACGGCGACGATCTCGCCCCACGGTGTGCCGTCGACCAGCGCGCACCGGCAACCGACCAGATCCACGAGCAGGACCTCGTCGTCGTCGAGGTCGAGCTGATCGCGGTCGACCTCCACGATCGCACCGCGCAACCGGCCGGCGACGTCGCGATCGGTCACCGCCGCCAGCTGCAGCAAGTAGGCGCCGTTGATCGGGCGAGCGCGGGTGACGTCGTGGCGGGTGCCGCCGACGTAGACCACCGCCACGCCGTCGAGCGCCGTCGACGCTGGATCGTGCGAGACCACGACCACCTCGCCGCGGACGCCGTGCGCCTTGGCGACCACGCCAACCTCGACCCGCGCCATCGGGACCGCGGGGTCGGATGGGCCGGAGGGAACCGATGGACCCTGCACGGCGGGCCTCGCGCTCTTACTCGAGGATCTCGACGAGGATCCGCTTGCGCGAGCGGGGCGCCACCTGGCTGACCAGGGCGCGCAGCGCGCGGGCGGTCTTGCCGCCGCGGCCGATCACCTTGCCGAGATCGCTCTCGGCGACCTCGAGCTCGTAGACCGACGCCTGGCGCTCCTCGACGAGGGCGATGTGCACCTCGTCGGGCTTGTCGACCAGGTTCTTGGCGATGAACCGAACCAGCTCGGCGATGTCGGGCCCGGGGCCGACGATCTCCGGCGCGACGCTTGATTCAGGCTCGCTCAAGCAGCAGCCTTGGCGGCCTGGCGCTTGGTGCGCAGGATCAGGCTGTGCAAGGTCGCCGACGGCTGCGCGCCCTGCTTCACCCAGTGGGCGTAGCGGTCGGCATCGAGCTTGAACGCCTTGGTGCGCGGGTCGTAGGTGCCGATCAGATCGATGAAGCGGCCGTCACGCGGACGGCGCTTGTCGGCGGCGACGATACGGTAGAAGGGACGCTTCTTGGCGCCTTGACGAGAGAGACGGATGACGACCATGGATGCCTCGACGTGACGTTGGCTCGTTGAGAGCGGCGGAATCTACAGGCGGGTACCGGGGGAGTCAAGCGTGGTATACGCAGTCGGCATGCGAGCTTGCGTCGTGGGATGCGGTCTGGCATCGGTCGTCGCTCTGGCGTCGGTGTTCGGCCTGGCCGCGTGCCCCGGCAACGGCAAGACCGGCACGACCACGGCGTCCGGAACCACGTTCACGTTGTTCGCGCTGGCCGAGATGCGGGGCCAGATCGAGCCCTGCGGGTGCACCACGGATCCGCTGGGGGATCTGGCGCGCACCGCCCAGCTGGTGACCGAGGCCCGCGGCCGGGGCCCGGTGGTGGTGGTCGATGCCGGCTCGCTGCTCTACACCCAGGCGCCGCTGCCCGCGCACCTGCGGGCCCAGGAGGAGCTCAAGGCCGACCTGCTGGCCCGGGTCTACCAGGACGAGCTCGCGGTTGCGGCGCTCGGGCTGGGACCGCTCGACCTCGCGGCCGGGCCGAGCGGCGTGCGGTTGCCGCGGCAGGCGGCCAACGTCCCGGCCGGCGCGGTCCCCATCGATCCGCCCCGCGTGATCAAGGTCGGCGGCGAGACCATCGGGGTCTTCGGCGTCGTCGATCCCGCGCAGGTGCCCACGCTCGGCGCCGGCGAGCCGGCGGCGGCGGCGAGGTCCGCGATCGCCGAGCTCCGCCGCCGGGGTGCGTCGCGCGTGATCGGCGTGGCCACGATGCCGCGCAAGGACGCGGTGCAGCTGGTGCGGTCCACCCCGGGCATCGACGTGATGGTGGTCGGCCTGGGCGCGCAGGCGCCCGAGCCCAAGGACGTGCGCGCGCGCGCCGAACAGGTCGGCGACACCTGGATGGTGTTTCCGTCCAACCGCGGCCAGGTCGTGAGTCGCTTCGAGATCACGCTGCGCGCCGGCGGGGGCGCGCTGATCGATGCGATCGGTGATGCCGCGGCGGCCGGCCGGCGCGCCGAGCTCGACGACAAGCTGACGCTGCTCGACGTCGAGCTGGCGCGGTTCGCGAACGACCCCGGCGCCGATCCGGCGTTCGTCGCCGGCCACACCGCCGAGCGAGGCCGCCTGGCCGCCGAGCGCGACGAGCTGATGACGACGCCGCTGCGCATCCCGGCCCGGGGCAGCTGGTTCCAGCTCGCGCAGGTGCGCATCTCGCGCGCGCTGGCATGCGACGGTGAGGTGGTCACCGCCAAGCAGGGCTACGCGCGCGCCGCGGGCAGCGCCAACGTCGCCGCCGCGAGCGCGAAGCCGCCGCCGCCGGTGGCGCCGGGCGTCGCGACCTACGTCGGCGTCGAGGCCTGCGTGGACTGCCACGCCGAGGCGGTGGCGTTCTGGAACACCACCCGACACGCCCGAGCCTGGGAGACGCTCGAGCAGGTCGGCAAGCCGTTCGACTACGACTGCATCGCGTGCCACACCACCGGCTGGGCCGACCCCGGGGGCGCCACCATGGCGGCCAACCAGGCGCTCCGCGACGTGCAGTGCGAGACCTGTCACGGCCCGGGGTCGCTGCACGTCGACGCCGACGAGGCCGATCTGAAGCGGACCATCCGCCTGGCGCCGGCCGTGGAGCTGTGCGCGACGCGGTGCCACACCCCCGAGCACTCCGACACCTTCGATCGCACGGCGTACCTGCGCGATCTGATCGGCCCGGGTCACGGCGAGCAGGCCCGGGCGCTGCTCGGCAGCGGCGCCAGCGGACACGAGCTGCGGGCCGCCGGCCTGGCCAAGGCCGGCAAGGCGATCGGAAGCGGGTGCCCGAAATGAGCAATGGCAGCAATGGCGGCGGCGGCAGCAGCGACGGCGGTGGCGACGGCGAGCCGCGGTTTCTGACCACCCCGCCACCGGGACCGGTGGTGACGCCTAAACCGGCGCTGCCCAACGCGCCGCCGCCACCGATGTCACCGCCGACCGCGTCCGGGAAGCGGACACCGGTGACGGCCGCCGAGCTGATCGCCGGCATGGCGTCCGACCCGGCGCTGCGCGCCGCCGGCGTGCGCCTCGAGTCGTCGGACCTCCTGCAAGCGCGGCGCGCGGAGGCGCGCGATGCGTTCGCGGCCTCGGCGCGCTGGGATCGCGGCAACAGCTGGTCGGGAGCCTGGGTCGAGCAGCGCTTCGGTGGCCTCCGCATCGGCGCCCCCGGACACTGGCGTTTCGATCCGGGCGAGCAGCGCGGCGCGACCTGGGAGGTCCCGGGCGGCGGGCTGGTGAGCGTGCAGATGTTCGGGTTCGAGAAGCGCGCGCCGACCATGCCCGAGTACCTGAAGTTTCTCGAGGACACCGACCGCAAGGGCTTCGAACGCGTCGGCGTCCGGGCCGCGCGCCACCCTCACGACGACGCGCCGGCGGGTGCTGCGGTCGAGATGTTCGAGCACGATCCACGCCCGCTGCCGTGGCCGACGCGCTGGTTTCGACTGGCCGGGTGGTCGGGCACCGCGATCCTGTGCGCCCGGCTCGACCTCGACGGCCTGGTGCCCGCCGAGCTCGGCGCCGACTTCGCGCGCATGTGGCGGGGCCTGCGCTGATGCCCGGGCGGGCGCTGGTGCTCGCCGCGGCGTTCGTGATCGGCGCGGCGGCGTGCACGTCGTCGCGAGCGGTCAAGCCGACGACGTCGTCGGGCACTCGGCCCGGCGCTGGCGCGGTCCAGCTCGGACTCGCGACCTGGTACGCCACCGGCACCATGACCGCGTCGGGCGAGCGCTACGACAAGCGCGCCATGACCGCGGCCCACCGCACGCTGCCGTTCGGGACCATCGTGACGGTCACGCACCGCCGCACGCGCCGGGCCGTGACCGTGCGCATCAACGACCGCGGTCCGTTCGGCAGCAAGAAGCGCATCATCGACGTCAGCGAGGCGGCCGCCGAGCGCCTCGGCATCGTCGACGAGGGCGTCGCGCCGGTGGCGGTCGAGGTCGTGCGCCGTGGGCGGGGCAAGCGCGCGCGGTGATCGCCCGTCGTCCGGGTTGAGCTTGACGGCGAGGATCGCAACCTCTATACGTTGCGCCACACCGCGACACCTTGCGTCGTCGCGCGGGAAGGAGGCCACCGTGCAGCTCATTCAAGTCATCGTCACGTCGTCGAGCCTGACTTCCGTCCTCGGCTAGCGTCGACGCTCGTCGCCGATCCAAGATCCTCGGCCGTCCCGGTTGCGTTCGCGCATCGCCGGTCGCGGGTCGTCGTTGGTCGCGGTCGATCAGGCTCTCACCGTCTCACGCACCACGTGATGCGGCGGGCCGCGCCATGCGCGCTCGCCGCGGAGTGAAGATGACCTCATCGAAGAAGCGGCACCGGCGCTGGCCGGTCGCCGAGCGATCCACTGATTCCGACCCGACCGACCCGACCGACCCGACCGATCCGACCGACCCGACCGACCCGACCGACCCGACCGACCCGACGCCGGAGCTCGACGACAGCGTGTTCTTCCGCCGCCGCGAGCCGCGACGCGACACGCCCCACAAGGATCAGCAGCTCTGCGCCCAGATCGCGGAGATCGTGGGCTCGGCCCTGGCCGAGCTCGACGATCCCGTCCTGTCGCAGCTCGTGGTGATCGCGGTCGTGCCCGCGCCGGATGCCTCCCGACTGCTGATCACGATCTGTCCGCCGAGCCCGGCGTCGGCGATCACCGCCGACGATCTGAGCGAGCGGCTGCGTCGCCTCAAGGGCCACCTGCGGTCCGAGGTCGCCGCCAGCATCACCCGCAAGCGCGTGCCCGACCTGGCCTTCGTGGTCGGCGCCGCCGAGGAGCCCTGACCATGACCATGACCACCCCGGCGACCGAACACCGCTGGCTCGCGACCGCGCTGCCCGCCGACGTCGAGGCCAGCTTGCAACGCCTTCGTCGCACCGCCGACGTCCGCCACGTCGCGGTGATGCCCGACGTCCACCTCGGGACCGACGTCTGCGTCGGTACGGTGCTGGCGACCGAGCAGCTCCTGTACCCGGGTGCGATCGGCGGCGACATCGGCTGCGGCATGGCCGCGATCCGGTTCCGTGACCCGGCCGGCGCCGATGGGCCGGCGGCCGGCCCGGTCCCGCGCGCGGCGGCGGCGGCGATCTTCCGCGGGCTGTACCGGGCGATCCCGGCCACCAAGCACCCCGGCCCGGCCCGGCTCGAGCGTCTGCCGCCGACCCTGCGCGAGCGCCCGCTCAGCGCGAGCTCGCTCGAGACTCGCAAGCGGCGCGATGGCTGCGTGCAGCTGGGCACCCTGGGTGGCGGCAACCACTTCGTCGAGCTGCAGCGAGACGACGCGGGGGCGCTGTGGCTGATGCTCCACAGCGGCTCGCGCGGCATGGGGCAGGCCATCCTGCAACATCACCTCGGGGCCCTCGCCACGCCGGCGCGGGGCATGCCGGCGGTCGCCGCCGACAGCCCGGCCGGCGCCGCCTACCTGGCCGATCTGGCGTGGGCGCTGGCCTACGCCGAGGCCAACCGAGGGCAGATGGTGACCCGCGCCGCCGAGGTCGTGGCGTCGGCGCTCGCCGTCGAGCCCGAGGCCGCCAGCTACGTCGCCTGCCACCACAACTACATCGAACGCGAAGTTCACGATGGCCGGCTGCTGTGGGTCCACCGCAAGGGCGCCATCTCGGCCCGGGACGGGGAGCCCGGCCTCATCCCGGGCTCGATGGGAACGCCCAGCTTCCACGTGCTCGGCCGCGGTCACCCCGACTCGCTGTGCTCGAGCTCGCACGGCGCCGGGCGGGCGATGAGTCGCGGCGAGGCCCGGCGCCGGGTGTCGGCGCGCGAACTCGAGCACGAGATGACCGGCACGTGGTTCGACGTCCGGCAGGCCGATCACCTGCGCGACGAAGCGCCGTCGGCGTACAAGGACATCGGCGCCGTGATGCGGGCCCAGCGCGACCTGACCCGGATCGTGCGGAGGCTGCATCCGCTGCTGTCGTACAAGGGCGTCTGATCGCACCGCGCATCGTCGAGGGTTCCACGCTTTGATCTGACCGGCGACGCTCACAGGTCCGGGCGGCGGTCTCGAACCGGGTGTGACGTTCAGAACCCTGCTCGGCCTGCTGCTGCTGACCGCGGCGTGCACCGCATCCAAGCCCCAGTTCACCGACGGCGGCGTCACGGACGCGAACCAGACCGATGCGTCGGCGCCGCTCGACGGCGGCGTCGACGCTGGCATCGACGCCGCCGCGGCCACCGGACGCCCCGGGCAGGCCACCGTCAGCGGCGCCGTGAAGGCCAGCAGTCCTGGCTACACGCTGTACGGCACCTTGCGGAGCGGCGATGGCTCGAGCGCATCGCCGAGTTACCAGCGCCGCGGCGGCGTCACCGGCGCGACCCAGCCCTGATTCATGGAGATCCTGATGAAGTCCACGATTCGATCGAACCTGGCGGCCGCGCTGGTCGCGGCCGCGCTCTCGACCTCACCGGCTCACGCCGGTCAGGGCGACGTTCCTGCCTTGATGACCCAGACCGGGCGACTGTTCGACGCCGACCAGCAGCCGGTCAGCGGCGCGCGCACGATGGTGTTCTCGCTCTATGCCCTGCCGAGCGGCGGCAGCTCGCGCTGGACCGAGACCCAGACCGTGACCTTCGACGACGGCTACTTCGTCGCGCAGCTCGGGCGCACGACCAGCCTGCCGCTCATGGACGGCATGCCGATCTTCCTCGGCATCCGGGTCGCCGACGATCCGGAGATGACACCGCGCGAGGAGCTGGTCAGTGTTCCGTACGCGCTGGTCGCCGGGGATGTCGTCGGCGACATCCATCCTGATCAGGTCTACATCGGCACCATGCAGGTGATCGACGCCCAGGGTCGCTGGGTCGGCGACCCGACGGGGCTCGTCGGTCCGGCGGGTGCGGTCGGTGCGGTCGGTCCCGCGGGTGCGGTCGGTCCCGCGGGCGCGGTCGGTGCGGTCGGTCCGGCGGGTGCAGTCGGTCCCGCGGGCGCGGTCGGTGCGGTCGGTCCGTCGGGTGCGGTCGGTGCGGTCGGTCCCGCGGGTGCGGTCGGTGCGGTCGGTCCCGCGGGTGCGGCCGGTGCGATCGGTCCCGCGGGTGCGGTCGGTGCGATCGGTCCCGCGGGTGCGATCGGCGCGGTCGGTCCGTCGGGGGCCATCGGCGCAGTCGGTCCGGCGGGTGCGATCGGCGCGACCGGTCCCGCGGGTGCGATCGGACCACGAGGACTGCAGGGACTGATCGGCGACCTCGGTCCCGCGGGTCCAACCGGCGCGACCGGCGCGTCCGGTCCCGCGGGACCCGCTGGACCCGCAGGCGCGATCGGCGCAACCGGCGCGACCGGGTCCGCGGGTGCAACCGGCGCGACCGGGTCCGCGGGTGCAACCGGCGCGATCGGTGCGACCGGACCCGCCGGGTCCGCAGGTGCTGCCGGCGCGATCGGGCCGGTGGGGCCACGAGGACTCCAGGGGCTCATCGGCGACCTCGGTCCCGCGGGTCCCGCCGGCGCGACCGGCGCGACCGGCGCGATCGGCGCGATCGGGCCCGCGGGCGCTGTCGGACCGCGAGGCCTGCAGGGTCTCGTCGGCAACACCGGTCCAACGGGCAACACCGGTCCGACGGGCAACACCGGCGCCACCGGACCGCAAGGTCCACAGGGGTGGCAAGGGCCGACGGGCAACACCGGTTCAACCGGCAACACCGGCGCCACCGGACCGATCGGTCCGACGGGCAACACCGGCGGCACCGGGCCGCAAGGTCCACAGGGGTGGCAAGGGCCGCAGGGGCCCGCGGGTCCGACCAGCGTCGCGCAGTGTCCCGCGAACATGGTGCGCATCGATCTCGGCACGTCGACCCTGTGTGTCCGGCCCGGCGGCGCCGCCAATCACGACACCGCCATGTCGGAATGCTTCAACCTCAACTTCGGCGCCACGCCAACCAGGCTCTGCTCCGTCGAGCAGTACCGGGTCGCGGCCTGCTACGTCGGAGCGGTGGGACAGGCGGCGGTCTGGCACGCCGATCCACTTGGCAGCGGCATGTTCGCGGTCTCGACCGGCTGCAGCGCCCAGAGCGTCCAGCCCCGCCCCTCCAGCGAGCAGGCCAACGTCTACTGCTGCGTCGAATGGATGAACTACTGACGCCGGCGCGGCGACGCCAAGGCGAGCGGCAAGCCTCAGCCGCGCGCGGCCAGCTGGGCGCTGGTCGGAGGCGCGGTGGGCCGCTGCGGGCTGGTGCTGTAGATGTGGCGCTCGTAGTCGACGATCGACCAGCGGCCGACGCCGTGGACCCGGGTGTGCTTCGGGCCGAGGTCGCGGTCGACGGTCTGTGGGATCCGGTGGCCCGCGGCGTCGGTTTGCCGGACATCGTTCGCCTCGGGGTTGGCCTGGAGATCGATCCCATGACCGCTCCGGCTCACACCGGTCTCGTCCGTTCGTCGGCTGCCGCCCTGGTTGCCACCGACGGTGGTGAGGAAGCGACCATCGAACGAGATCGCCGTCGTGATGTGGTCGGGGTCGGTTCCGAAATTGTTGTCGATCAGGACCAGATCGCCGGGCTGGATGCCTCGCGATGGCGGGGCGCGGCGGATCGCCTCGTACCAGCGCTCCGATCCACGGCCGGCGTGATAGGCGCGCAGATTCTCCCAGTGGTCGAACGCCCACAGCCACACATGGGCCATGCCGCCGTACGCGAGCGCCGAGCGAATACCGCCCTCGCCCTGCATGTGCACCACCCAGTGCTGATCGAAGCCAGCACCTTGTTCAGCCTGGGTGAAGGCGAAGGCGCCACACCACGACTCGGTCGCGACCCTGCCGTGGGCGCGCGACTCGTCCTCGGCGTCGGCGCGGTGTCCGATCTGCGCGACGCCGCGCCGCGCGGAGTGGAGGCGCACCGCGGCGAACACCTTCTCGCTCACGGCCGCGTCGGGGTGGAGATAGCGGTACTGCGGATCGCCGTGCATCAGGACATCGAGAAACGGCGTGCAGTCGGCATCCATGCTGACCTCGAGCGCCTCGACCGCGCCGGTCCCATCCGCGCCCGTGGTGGCGCCCGTGGACGCCGCCGCGATCCGCGCCGCGTACGAGTCGCGGACCGCCGCGACCCGATCCATCGTCCACTGTCGCGCGATGGCCAGTCCCTCGCGGGCATCGGCGGGCGGGTGCAGGGTGTCGGTCAACATCTGCTGGCGGAGGTCGTGCTGGATCGCGATCAACCCGGGCAGGTTGTTGGTCGACGTCGCGGCCCACACCCGCTGGACCGCGGTCTGGGTGGGCGCCGCCGCGCCCTGGCCTGATGGCGGGGATGGCGATGGGTTGGTGTCGCTGGCCGGCACGGTCTGGTGCTGCACCGCGCCGCTCGCCGGCGACCCGCCGCCGGCTGCGCCGGCCATCGTCGAGAGCAACGACTCGGCCGAGCCGCCGCTCACCACGAGGTCGGCCACCGCGTCGGCATGGCGCTCGTAGGGATCGCCAGGCGTGCCGACCCCGCCCTGCAGGTGGACGCCGGCGCGCTGCTGGATCACGTGCGCCGCTTCGTGCGCCGCGGTGTGCAGCTGCGGAGCGCCACCGAAGGCGACGTCGTTGCCGCGCGCGTACGCCTGCGAGCCCATCGCCGCGTTCGCATCAGCAGCGGCTCCGTCGGTGTGGGCGCGGATGCCGCTGACGTCGTGGGCGCCGAACGATCGCTGGATCTGGTCGAAGAACGGCAAGCGGTCGGCGGCGCCCGCGGCACCCGCCTCGGCCGTGGCATGCATGTCGGCCGACTCGCCGCCGCCCTGGTGCTGCACCGGCGGCGCGGCTGCCGTCGCCTCGGGCGTCGCCTCGGCCGCCGGCGGCCCGAGCAGGTGCATGCCGAACGGGTCGTCGCCGGGTGCCGACGATGGCGAGGCGAGCGGCGGCCGCTCGGGATCCGCGGCGGTGGAGGCCAGGGGATGGATCTGGTCGCCGGCCCCCGCGACCGGCCCACCGATCTGGGGCCCGTCCGGGCGTGCCTTGTGCTGCACCGGCTGATGTCGGTCGTCGGGTTCGTCGCACGCGGCCCGCCGCCAGTCCCGCATGTCGACGATGGTACCGCTCGGCGAGCGCCGCCGTCCACACGCAACAAGCGCTCGGTCGGTCGCGCCGGCCGCGGCGCTGACGTGCTACGTGATCCGAGACCAGATGGCCGAGGATGGCGACGTCATCGACCTGCGCGCCGTGCACAAGCGCTACGGCGCGGTCCACGCCCTGCGCGGCGTCGACGCGAGGGTGACGCGGAGCTCGAAGGTCATCGGCCTGCTCGGCCCCAACGGCGCCGGCAAGTCGACGCTGGTGAAGTGCATGCTCGGCATCATCCCGTTCGAGGGCGAGGCCCGCGTGGTCGGCCTCGATCCGCGCACCGACGGCCCGGCGATCCGCGCCCGGGTCGGCTACATGCCCGAGGGCGACGTCTTCCTGTCGGGCATGAACGCGGTCGAGCTGTGCGCGTACGCCGGTGAGCTGTCGGGGCTGCCGCGCACCGAGGCGATGCAGCGCGCCCACGCCGCGCTGTACTACGCCGGCCTGGCCGACAAGCGCTACCAGGACCTCGACGGCTACTCGACCGGTATGAAGCAGCGGGTCAAGCTGGCCCAGGCGCTGGTCCACGATCCCGAGCTGCTGTTTCTCGACGAACCCACCAACGGCCTCGACCCCCGGGCGCGCGACGAGATGCTGGCCCTCATCACCGAGCTGCCCGAGAAGCGCGGCTGCGTGATCATCGTCTCGACCCACCTGCTCACCGATGTCGATCGGGTGTGTGACACCGCGGTCATCATGCACCAGGGCTCGGTGCGCTTCGCCGGCACCATCGACGAGCTGCGCGCTCGCGGGGTGTCGAGCCAGGACGTCGTGATCGAGGTGCGCGACGGCGCCGAGCGGCTGGGCGCGGCGTTGACCGAGCGCGGCGCTCAGGTGTCGCCGACCTCGCCGGTGGCGATGGTGGTCACCCTGCCGGCCGGGCTCGACCACCGCGGCGTCCTCGAGCTGGCCCGCGCGGCCGGCGTCCAGCTGCGCACGATCGAGCCGCATCGGGCGTCGATGGAGCAGGCGTTCCTGCGCGTGGTCAGCGAAGGCGCGGTGCCGTGAACGGGCCGGCGCTGACCCCTGGCAAGGGCGTGATCCACGACCTCGGCTACGCCCGCTATGCGGGCGAGCGCCGATCGCCGGCGACCCTGTGGCGCGTGATCATGCGCCAGCACCTGTCGTACGCGTGGAAGACCTGGTGGCGCCTGAAGCCGTGGCTCCTGCTGGCGCTCATCATCACGGTGGTCGCCGGCGGGTTCATGTACCTGCAGACCTTCGACACCATCCGCGCCCTCAAGCAGATGGGGGCCCCGGTCCGGATGCTCGACGGCGCGCTGCCGCTCGCCTACGACTTCTACAACAGGGCTGGGTTCATGGTCACGATGACCATCGGCGCCGCGGCGATCGCCCGCGATCAGGAGACCGGCGCGTTCACGTTCTACTTCTCGCGCCCGGTGCGGCCGCTCGACTACGTCATCGGCAAGCTGGCCGGCCAGGTCATCTTGATGGCGACCATCTTCCTGGCCGGGCCGGTGGCGCTGGCGCTGTTCCGCATCGGGATGTCGGCGACCTCGGACGAGGCCCTCGACCAGCTGGTGATCCTGCCCAAGGTGCTGGTGGTGGGCGCGTTCGCGACCGTCGCCTACGCGGCGATGCCGCTGGCGGCGTCGGCCCTGGCCGGTCGCCGCACCATCGCCCTCGGCCTGTGGGCGGCGTACTACATCGTCGGCGTGTCGACGATCGCGATCATCGGCGCGTTGACGTGGTCACCGCTCAGCGCGGTCGATCCGGCGTCGGCGGTCGACGCCATCGCCTTCGATCTGTTCGACGTCCAGGTCGCCGAGGCCAAGCTGCCGCCGCTGTGGGCGGCGGTGGTCAGCCTGGTGGCGCAGAGCGCGGGCGCGGTCGTGATCGTCGTGAAGCAGGTCACCAAGGTGTCCCAGGGCGCGGTCGGAGGCTCGTCGTGACCGCGGTGCGCGCCGAGCGGGTCTCGAAGTGGTACGGGCACGTGCTCGGCGTCTCGGACGTGACCTGGACCTTGCCCGGCGGCGTGGTCGGGCTGCTGGGCCCCAACGGCGCCGGCAAGTCGACGCTCATGAAGCTGATGGCGGGCCTGTTGCGGCCCAGCCGCGGCACCATCGAGGTGCTGGGCGGGCAGCCGTTCACCGACGCCAGGGTGCGGCGGCGGATCGGCTACAGCCCCGAGCACGAGAGCACCTACGACGAGCTGACCGCCCGCGAGCTGGTGACGGTGCTGGCCCACCTCGCCGGCGTGCCGCGCGCCGACGCCGGCGCGGCCGCCGTCCGCGCCCTCGACGCCATGGGCATGACCGAGGCCATGGACCGGCGGGTGCGCGGCTTCTCCAAGGGCATGCGCCAGCGCACCAAGCTGGCGGCGACCCTGGCCCACGATCCCGAGCTCCTGATCCTCGACGAGCCGCTCACCGGCGTCGATCCGATGGCGCGCATCGACATCATCGAACGCATCAAGAAGCTGGCCGACGGCGGCAAGACGGTCGTGGTGTCGTCGCACGTGCTGTACGAGATCGAGGCGCTGACCGAGGACATCGTCGTCATCTACCGCGGTCAGGTGCTGGCCGAGGGCAACATCTACGAGATCCGCAAGCTGATCGACCAGCACCCGCACCGGATCCGCGTCGAGTGCGACCGGCCGCGCGAGATCGCGGCGGCGGTGGCCGGCGCCGACCACGTGGCGCGGCTGGTGATGGAGCGCCGCGCGGTGGTGGTCGAGACCCGTGACCCCGATCGCTGCTACGACGATCTGGCGGCCGCGATCGTCGAGCGGGGCATCGAGCTGCGCGCGATGACCTCGCCCGACAACAACCTGGGCGCGGTGTTCGAGTACCTGACCGGCGGGTCGGCGGGCGGAAGCGACGAATGACCACCGACACCGTGAACCCGACCGGCCTCAGCGGCGTCGCCGCCACCCAGGCGCTGGCCCGGCTGGCCCTGTTTCGCGCCCTGCGCGGCAAGGCGTTGTGGCTGGCGCTGGCGCTGGCGCTGTTGCCGGTGATCGTCGTCTCGGTGCGGGTCGGCATCGGCCACGATCGGCTCGAGGTGTGGCGGGCGGCGTTCGAGCTGTCGCTGCTGGCGCTGCCGATCGTGCCGTCGCTCCTGGTCGCGCCGTCGATCGCCGACGAGCTCGAGGACAAGACCAGCGCCTATCTGTGGTCGCGGGCCTTGCCGCGATGGTCGATCGTCGCCGGCAAGCTGCTCGGGCTGGCGCCGGTCGCCGCCCTGATCCTGGTCGCCGGCCTGACCGTGTCGTGGCTGGTGATCGGCGGCCCGGGCGTGGTGCCGACCAGCGTTGCCCTGCGCGGCGTGGCCGGGATCGCCGCCGCGGCGCTGGTCGCCGCCGGCCTGGTCGCCGCGCTGGCCACCCTGGTGCCGAAGTATGCGGTGGCCGCCTCGGTGATGTGGTTGCTGGCCGTCGACGCGCCGATCGGCATCCTGCCCTTCAAGCTGCAGTACATCTCGATCGCCTTCGGCGGCCGCTCGATCGCCGGCTTCACCGAAACCGGCGCGCTCGCCGGCGGCGTCACCCTGGTGGTGATCGGCGCCCTCGCGATCGCGCTCGCCATCCGCCGCATCACCAGGATGGAATAGTGCCCCACGGGCGCGGGCTGGCGCGCGACCGCGGGGCCTCGGATCACATGTCCATCGAGTTGCCGAACGCCTCGGTGGCGGCCTGGAAGTCCTTGTCGGTGGCGCAGGCCTGGGCGAGCGTCATCATCCCGCTCATCGCCGCCATCATCCGCGGCGCGTAGTTGCCCTTGAACCACTCGTCGGCGGCGGGGTCTTCCATATCCTTGAACTTCTTCACCTGCGCGGCGATCGGCTGCAGCTTGGCAGCGCCGCCCTTGAGCGCGGCGGCGCCCTTGGCGCAGTCCTTGTCGGCGGCGGTGAGCTCCTTGCCCATCTCCTCCATGGCGCCGATCAACTTGTCGGCGACCGACACCATCTCGTCGGTCACGGTGGCCGGACGAGCCGAGTCCTTCTTGCCCATCTTGCCCTCCTCCAGCGCCATCGCGGTGCCGCTGCCGCCGGGGTCAGCCACGACCGGATCCGCCACGACCGGAGCAGCGCTGCCACTGGCGGCGGCGCTGCCGCTGGCGGCGGCGCTGCCGCTGGCGGCGGCGCTGCCCGACGCCTTGGCGCTCCCGGCGCCCGCGTCTTCCTTCTTCTTGCACGCGCCGAGTGGAGCGAGCAGCGCGACCAGGGCGACGGCGATCATCATGCGTTTCATCGAGGTGTCCTTTGGAAAAAGTTTGGCGCAGTTGGCCAGAAAGCGGTCGCGCCCACAAGCGCGGCCTCGAGCGATCAGCGGGGGGCGATGTCGAAGCGATCGACCAGGCGAGGCCGCAGCCGCGCCGGATCCATCGTCACGTCGTCGATGCCGATCACGTACGCGGTGAGCCGATCGGCCGTGAGCCGGAAGCGGATGAACTGGCGGTAGCGATCGACCAGCGCCGCCGCCGCCATCTCGTTGAAGTGGCCATCGAGCGACCCGGCGATGGCCAGGTACCACCCGAACAGCGCACAGCCGAAGAACATGGCCAGCAGCGCGCCGCCGAGCCAGACCGCGACGTGCTCGGCGGTGCCGTGGGGCGCGACCGCGACCCCGTCGGCGGCGACCACCGCGACCGCCAGCGTGGCCGCCGCGAAGACCAGGCCGGCGACCGCGAGCGGTCCGGCGTGGCCGCGACCGCCGCGCGCAAAGAGCGCGTGGCCGAGGGGAAGTCCGGCGACGGTGACCGCGATCATGGCCGGCACCGCCCACCACGTCGCCAGCGCGATGCGGGTGATCACCAGCGGCGTGAGCAACTGCGCCGCGCTGTGGCCGAAGCCGAGCACCCCGAGCGTCAGACGGCGCGGCCAGCGGTGGCGGCGGGCGCCGAACACCGCGCCCAGGATCACGCCGCCGCCGAGGCCGATCGTGACCACCAGGTAGAACCCGACGTCGAACCAGATCGCGCCGGGCGCGTCGAAGTCGAGCGCCACCGGCACGGCGAACGGCATGGCCACCCCGGCCAGGCCGAGGCTCCACGCCAGCCAGTAGCTGCGCCGGGGATCGAAGACGTCGACGCTGCGGCGAAGCTCGAGGATCGAGCGCTTGCGATCGGGGTCGGCGGCGTGGGCGGCGGCGACCCGACCCGCCCACGACATCGCGACGATGATGAGGGCCGCGGCGGCGATCAGCGAGGCCAGGAACCACGCCGACGTCACCAGCACGTCGGTGCCGGCGCGCACCGGGATCGCGGTCGACGCGCCGTTCCAGACCCCGGACTCGCGCTCGATGCCGACGCCCGCCAGCATGCGATCGAAGAGCCAGCCGGTACCGGTGGCGCTGGTCGCGGCGGCGGCGAGGAAGATGCAGCAGGCGAGCGGCACGACGCGGATGAGGCCACCGCGGAACAGCCAGATCGGGTTGAACAGGCGGCGGGCCACCGCCCGCCGCGACGCCGCCGCGGACGGAAACGTCGCGCTCGGTACGCGCGGGCCGACTGCCGGGAAGCTGGGGTGATGGAAGGCGCCGCCGAGGCCTGACACGACGGAGCGATACGGCGCCGGCCCACCCGCGGTCGCGGATTTGGCTTCGGCCACGGTTTCGGTTTCGGCTACGGTTTCGGTTTCGGCTACGGTTTCGGCTACGGTTACGGTTTCGGCGACGGTTTCGGCGGCGGTTCCCGGCGCCTCGTAGCGCGCGTAATGATGAATGTCCCCGGCCAGGTCGAGCCGGCAGGTTCCGGCCGGCGGCTCCGCCGCGCCGTCGTCGAAGTACGCCGGCAGATCGAGCCGCGCCAGCGCGTCTCGGTGCCCCGGCTCGCACCACACCGTGCCGAGCGCCACCGCCGGCGATCCGGTGCACACCACCTGCTTGGCGCTGCGCGGCAGGCTGCGGAAGTACCGCTCCTGGCGCGGATCGAGCCCGACGTCGACGTCGAGGCCCCACAACTGCCAGTCCCACGGCAGTTCGAGGGCGAGGTACGAGGCCGTCTGCACCCGCTCGAAGCCGGCGAGGTCGAGCGGCGGCCCGTGCTCGCCCAGCCCACCGAGCCCGAACAGCGCCGCCAACCAGGTCAGGCGCGGCCGCGCCACCGCACCCGCCACGTCCCTGCGAAACATCGCACCGAACCCGTCGAGGTCGTCGTACCAGTCGTGGTTGCCGGGAATCCCGTACAGCCGCCGCCGCGGGTACAGGACCGCGCCGCGCGCCGCCAGCGCCCGCGCCGCCCACGTGAACGGCGCCCGGACCCGCGCCGCCAGCGTCGCCTGGTCGGCGACGTAGTAGGCGGTGTCACCGCCGAACAGCAGGAACTGTCCGCGCGGCAAGTCCGGTGGGCCACCGCCCGCGGCGCCGGCAACGACCACGGTCGCGCCGTCGGTGCGATCGCGATCCGGGGCCCGCTCGTCGAGCCGCAGGTCGGCCTGCAGGAGATACGCGATCGAGAACATCGCGGCGCCGCCGTCACCGGTGTCGGCGACGTAGTCGAACCACAGCTCGCCGCGCTCGGGTGGCACCACCCGCGGCGGCGGCGCCTCGCCCTCGGCGGCGTCGTCGCTGGCGCCGCCACCGACCGCGGTGATGCGCACGTCGCGGACCCGACCGGCATCGGGCGCGCCGTCCTCGACGTGAGCGTGGCCGGGCACCACCGGCATCCAGTCGCGGGGGTCGTTGCGGCGCTGGTGCAGGATGGCGCGGACGTGGGCGAGCAGCTCGGGCGCCAGCAGCCAGCCGACCGGACGCAGCGGCCGTTCGGGCCGGGGCGGCACGTCGGCGACCCGCTCGAGCTCGCGCTCGCTGCTATCTCTCACCGCGGGGTCAGGATCTCACAGCTCGAGCGTGGCGGCCAGATCGTGGTCGGCGGCCTGGGTGACCCGGGCCGTCACGATGCTGCCAACCGGCGCCGTGCCGTCGGCGAGGTAGACCACGCCGTCGACGCCGGGGGCCTGGCCGTAGAAGCGGCCCTCGAGCAGCAGATCGGTCTCCGCCGAGACCCCATCGACGAGGACCTCGAGCTCGCGGCCGACCAGGCGCTCGAGCTTGCGCTTGCTGATCTCGGCCTGGAGCGCCATCAACTCGGCGACCCGGGCATCGGCCACGTCCTGCGCCACGCGGTGCGGCAACATGGCCGACACCGTGCCGGGCTCGATCGAGTACGGGAACACGCCGACCCGATCCAGCTCGACCTCGGTGAGGAAGCGCTCGAGCGCGCCGAACATCTCGGGGGTCTCGCCGGGATGGCCGGCGATGAACGTCGAACGCAGCACCACGCCGGGGATGCGGGTGCGCAGCCGCTCGATCAGGTCGTAGGTCGCCCGCGCCGTGTGGCCACGGCGCATCAGCTTGAGCATGCCGTCGTCGATGTGCTGCAGCGGCACGTCGACGTACTTGGCGATGGTCGGCTCGCTGGCGATGACGTCGATCAGCTCGTCGGTGAACGCGCTCGGGAACGTGTAGTGCAACCGGATCCAGTGCAGCGCCGGCGTGCGCGCGATGCGGCGCAGCAGCTCGGCCAGGGTCGGTCGTCCGTCGAGGTCCCAGCCGTAGCGGGTGAGATCCTGGGCGATCAGGTTGACCTCCTTCACGCCCTCGGTGGCCAGCTGCGCCACCTCGACAGCGATGTCGTCGATCGAACGGCTGCGCTGCGCCCCGCGCAGCTTGGGGATGATGCAGAACGAGCACGGCCGGTCGCAGCCCTCGGCGATCTTGACGTAGGCGGTGTGGCGGGCCCCGATGCGCACCCGCGGGGCGTCGTGATCGTAGATGTAGGCCGGCGTCGCGCTGACCTGCACCACCGGCAGCTTCTTGCCGCGGCTGCGGCCGCGCGCCGCCGGCGCGATCACCTTGGCGATCGACGGAAAGTCCGACGAGCCCAGGATGTGATCGATCTCGGGAATCTCGAGGGCGATCTCGTCGGCGTAGCGCTGCGCCAGGCAACCGGTCACCACCAGCTTGGTCGCGCGCTCCTTCTTGTGCTCGGCCATCTCGAGGATCGTGTTGATGCTCTCGGCCTTGGCCTGATCGATGAAGGCGCAGGTGTTGACGACGATGACGTCAGCATCCTCGGGGGTGTCACACAGCGAGTGCCCGGCCGCCTGGACCTGGCCAAGCATCACCTCGGTGTCGACCTGGTTCTTGGGACAACCCAGCGACACGAAGTAGATGTTCTGGCCAGCCGCCGCGCTCATCGAGCGGCGCAGTCTGCGGGTCAGGCCCGCAACCGTCAAGGACCGCGTGGCGTGACCCGCTGGGCGGCGCCGATTCGAGCGATTTCAGCACGTTGAGCTGGCTGGCTCGAGTTGTCGGGGTCGCCCTCGCGTGCCACCATCCCGCCCGCCAACGTGAAGACCTCGTTCACATGAAGAAGCGCGTCGCGATCGTCGGGGCCGGGTTGTGCGGTTCGCTCCTGAGCACCCTGCTGCGCAACGACTTCAAGGTGACCGTCGTCGAGCAGGGCCGGAAGAAGCGCCCGTTGTTCGACGACGTCGACTGCGCGACCGGCGAGCTGAACACGTCGATCAACCGCGCCGAGGGCCTGGGTGGCACCACCAACTACTGGCACAACGCGCTGATCGAGCTCGACGACCACGATCTCGGCAAGGCCGGGATCGAGCCGCGCGGCTTCGCGCCCTACTACCAGCAGGCGTGGTCATTCTTTCTGTCGGACGCCGAGCTCGCCGAGTGCAACCGGGCCCGCGACGCCAACCGCGCCAGCCTCGAACACGGCGCGTCGACGGTCGCCCACATGGTGCTGCCGCAGGCGCGGCACAACGTCTGGCACCTCGCGAACGCACGCCACCCCGGCGACGACATCGACGTCGTCTACGGTCACGTCGAGAAGATCGTCCCGGCGGCGAGCGGCACCGGTGGCCACGTCGAGGTCAAGGGCGCCAAGGGCGAGCGCGTCGCGCGCGTCGAAGCCGACTACATCCTGGTGTGCGGCGGCGGGCTCGGGACGCCGGTCGTGCTGGCCCGGTCGCTCGGCCAGGACAGCGGGTTGTGCGCGGGCTACCACGACCACCCCATGGCCTACGTCGCCAAGGTCAAGCTCCGCTCCGACAGCCGGCTGAAGGCGGTCTCGTGTACGGCGACCCGGTCCGCGGAGGTCCGCGCCGGGATCGTCTACGAGACCGCCGATCTCAAGACCGTGGTCTACCTGCGGCCGGCGATCGACATGAAGCTCGGCTCGATCACCGGGCCGGCGCGCTACATCCTCTCCGATCTCCGCAACGACCCGTTCTCGCCCCGCAAGATCCTGCGACTGCTCGGCAACCTCGAGGCGGTTCGTGAGGCGATCCTGTTCAAGACCCGCTCCGGGTTCCGCGGCGACTACTTCTCGGTCCTCATCCTCGGCGAGCAGACGCCGCTGAAGACGCGGGGCGTCCAGCTGTCACCGGGCCAGCGGCCGTCGCTCAACTGGCACGTGACCGCCGACGAGCTCCGCTCGTACCAGCACAGCGTCGACGAGTTCTTCACCGAGTTCGCGCCCGACATCCTCGATCGCAAGGTCCTGCCCGCGACCAGCTGGGACTTCCGCAACGCGGCCCACCACTCCGGCACCGCCAGCCAGTTCGTCGCGGCGCCGGGCGACACCAGTCTGGCGTTCTTCGCGGTCACCGACCTGCCGGGCTCGTTCGTGTGCGACGGATCGATCCTGCGCGCCGCGGGAATCGCGAACAGCGGGCTGACGTTGGTCGCGCTCGGGTATCGGCTGGCCGAGCTGATGCGCGCGATGGCCTGATCCGAGCTCGGCCTCGCCGCCGTCGACCGGCATCGGCTCGCCCAGCGATCTGCCCGGTCAACACTCGATGATGTTGACGGCCAGCCCGCCGCGCGCGGTCTCCTTGTACTTGCTCGACATGTCGCGACCGGTGTCGCGCATGGTCTTGATGACCTTGTCGAGCGAGACCTTGTGGCTGCCGTCGCCCTGGAGCGCGAGGCGGGCGGCGTTGATCGCCTTGACCGCGCCCATCGCGTTGCGTTCGATGCACGGGACCTGGACCAGGCCGCCGATCGGATCGCAGGTCAGCCCCAGGTTGTGCTCCATGCCGATCTCGGCGGCGTTCTCGACCTGGGCCGGCGTGCCGCCCATGACCTCGGCGAGCGCGCCGGCCGCCATCGAGCAGGCCACGCCGACCTCGCCCTGGCAGCCGACCTCGGCGCCCGAGATCGACGCGTTCTCCTTGTACAGGATGGCGATCGCCGCCGCCGTGAGCAGGAAGCGGATCGTGCCGTCGTCGTCGGCGTTGGGGATGTAGCGGCGGTAGTACATGATCACCGCCGGCACCACGCCGGCGGCGCCGTTGGTCGGCGCGGTGACGACCCGACCGCCGGCGGCGTTCTCCTCGTTGACCGCGAGCGCGAACAGGTTGACCCAGTCCATGATCACCAGCGGATCGGCGCCCGGCTCGGCGCGCAGCTTGCGGTGCAGCGCGGCGGCGCGGCGACGGACCTTGAGGCCGCCGGGCAGGATGCCCTCGCGTTCGCAGCCGCGGCGGATCGACGCCTCCATCGCGTGCCACACCCGCAGCACGCCGGCCCGGACCTCGGCTTCGGGGCGGGCCGCGCGCTCGTTCTCGAGCATCACGGTCGACATCGAGAAGCCCGAGCTGGCACAGGCCTCGAGCAGCGCGGCGCCGGTCGAGAACGGATACGGCGGCGTGGGCGCCGCGGCGCCGGTGGTCACCGGCGCGCCGTCAGCGCCGATCACGAAGCCGCCGCCGATCGAGTAGTAGATCTTCTCGGCCACCGCCCCACCGTCGGGACCGACGGCGGAGAAGCGCATGCCGTTGGGATGCAGGGGCAGCGTCTCGCGACGATGAAAGACGATCGCCTGCGCCGGCAGCAGCTCCACGGTGCGGCCACCGGCCAGCGTGACCTTGCCGGCGGCGGCCACCGCGGCGACCCGGGCGGCGATGCCGTCGACGTCGACGGTCTCGGGATCCGCGCCCTCGAGCCCGAGGATGATCGCGGTGTCGCTGCCGTGGCCGCGGCCGGTGTGGCCGAGGCTCCCGAACAGCTCGACCTTGACCGCGGCGGTGCGCGCCAGGTCGCCGGTGCTGGCCAGGTGCTCGGCGAAGCGGCGGGCGGCGCGCATCGGCCCCACGGTGTGCGAGCTCGACGGCCCGATGCCGATCTTGAAGATGTCGAACACCGACAGCATGGCCAGCGACAGGGTACCATCTTCGCCGTCGTGCCGACGCTGCGCACCGAACGCCTCGACCTCGTGCCCATCACGCTGCCGTTCGTCGAGGCGGTGCTGGCGACCGACCGCGCGCGCGCCGAGGCGGTGTGTGGCGCCCGCATCCCCGCCGCGTGGCCGGGGCCGGATCTGATCGCCCGCGCCTTCCATCCGTCGCTCGACGCGATCCGCGCCGACCCCGAGCGCCGGTTGTGGGGCGACACCCTGCTGATCAGCCGCGGTGGCGAGCGGCGGGTGGTCGGCAGCGTGGTCTTCCATGGCCACCCCGACGACGGCGTGGCCGAGGTCGGCTATGGCGTCGATGACGCCGAGCAACGCCAGGGCTTCGCCACCGAGGCCACCCGGGCGTGCGTCGAATGGGCGCTGGCCCAGGTCGGCATCGCCACGGTGACCGCGGTGACGTTCCCCTGGCACCTGGCCTCGCTGCGCGTGATCGAGCGGGTCGGGATGACGCGCGCCGGCAGCCGCGAGCACCCGTACCTCGGCGAGATGCTCGTGTTCGAGCGCCGCCGCTAGCGCCAATGCCGGTCGGATAAGGCGAAAGCCGGATCATTCCGATCGCTTGCGCTCCCCACCGGGCGTCCTGAGCCGGACCGAGCGCAAGCGAGGTCCGTGTCGAAGGACGGACTTCGTCGACATGCGCCCTTCGACTCGACCGCTCCGCGGCCTCGCTCAGGGCGAACGGATTCCCACCGTCGTGGAACGTCGAGAGATCAGATCCGTTCCAACCACGTGGGACGGCGCGACGTCCGCAGCTCCACGGGCAGCCCCGGCTCCGCGACGTCTACGCCTCGACAGACTCCTGGTCAGTCGATGGTGGGCTGGCCGCGCCAGGCGTCGGGGCGACGCAGCGCGAGCGTGGCGAGCACGATCAGACCGATCAAGCCAAGAATGCCGCACAGGGTCATGGCCGACGACGCCCCGTAGAAGCCGGCCACCGGCGCGAACAGGCCCATCGCGCCGCGCCGGAAGATGCTCTCGACCGACAGCACCGTGGCGCGCCGACTCGAGTCGGTGATCTCGCGGTTGAGCAGCGGCTTGACCAGCGGCGAGTACAACCCGTTGGCCACCGCCTGCACGCCGAGCAGCGCCAGGACGAACGGCCCGCGCAGCTCCTCCATCAGCACGAACGAGACCGCCAGGCCTCCCAGCAGCACCCACAGCAGCGTCTCGTCGCCGAAGCGCTGGCGCAGGGCATGGCCACGATGGGCGACGAACGACGCGGTCAGGTACACGCCCGCGAAGATGAAGCCGATCTCGGAGTACGAGAAGCTGCGCGCGTTGAGGTACGGCTGATACAGGTAGACCGTCGCCCGCAAGAGCACGAACACCACCGCCGAGTAGCCGATGATCCAGGCCAGGCGCCCGTTCTTGAAGACATCACCGAACGCCGCCCGCATGTGCGCGGTCCACGACCGCCACTCGAGGGCCAGCGACATGGGCTGCGGCGACGGCGCCGCCAGGCGCGAGCGATCGTCGCCGAGCGTGAACGCGGTGGCGAACGCGGCCATGGCGACCGCGGCGGTGACCAGATAAGGCAGCGCCAGATCGATCTCCGCCAAAAGGCCGCCACCCGCGAACGCGACCGCGCTGCCGGCCTGGTGCCAGGCACTGGCGGTGCCCTCGCGGCGGCCGTACTCGTGGGCGACGCCGTTCTCGGCCAGCAGATCGAACAGGTACGCGCTGTCGGCGCCCGAGCACAACGACATCGAGATCGCGGCCAGGCTCTCGCTGATCAAGAACTCGGTGAAGCTGCTGGCCTGGTACGCGATCAAGCACGACCCGGCCATGATCAGCGCACCCAGCATCATCGACGTCCGCCGGCCGATGCGGTCGGCGAAGGCCCCGGTCGGCACCTCGACGACGATCACGATGGCGCTGTAGACACCACCGAGGATCATGATGTCGCGGAACGTCAGTCCGCGCGAGATCATGAACGGGACGAAGATCGGGACCCACAGGTACGACGTCGCCAGCATCCGGAACAGATAGAAGAGGCGTAGATCGCGGGCCATGGACTACCGTCTGTCCGCGTCGGCGACCGGGCCGGTGAGGACCAGCAGCGCCTCGGCGGCCGAGACCTGCGAGTTGTCGCGCTCGGTGGCCAGGGCATCGACCAGCGGTGCGACCAGCGGCGCAGCGTCGAGATCGGGCGCCAGCCGGCGCAGCGCCCGCGCGGCGTCGACGCGCAAGGACGGGACGCCGAGGCCGGCGACCAGCGCGTCGCGGGCGGCGGCGTCACCGAGCTCGGCGAGCGCGGCGGCGGCGGCGGGACGGAAGCGCGGATCGGCGAGCGCGGCGCGCAGCTCGGCGGCGACCCCGGTGTCGCCGCCGAGGCCGAGGGCGATGGCGGCGCGCAGGCGGTCGTCGGGCTCGGTGCTCGGCGACCCATGGATGGCGGTCAGCGCGGCCAGCGCCTTCGGATCGCGGCGGCGAGCGAGCGCTTCGGCCGCTCCGAGCCGGTGCTGGCTGACGCCGAGCAGCGCCTGCAAGAAGCCGAGACCGGCGTCGTCGCCGAGCACGATCAGGTGGCGGGCCGCGTCGGCCTTGACGTCGCGCCGCGCGCTCTTGAGCGCGACGATCAGGGCGTCGCGGCCGGCCGGATCGCCGCAGCGAGCGAGCACGTAGGCGATCTCCAGGCCGGCCAGCTCCGACGACTCGGTCTTGCCGGCGCCCGTCAGGTGCTGGCGCGCCCCGTCGTCGCAGGTGCGGGCCAGGGCGATGGCGGCGGCCCGGGCGACCCGTGGCGACGGCGAGGCCAGCAGCTCGCGCAGGATCGACAGCGCGCGTTCACGAGGCGTGACCAGCGGTGCCGGCGCACGGTCCGGCACCACCGCCCCGCTGGGGCCCACACCGTCGCGCGCCGCGGTCGCCAGGTCGCGATCGGACGGCGCCGCCGCGACGCCGGATGGGGAGGACGGCGACACGGCCTGGACCACGGCGATGGCCATGCCACCCACGAAGATGATCGCGAGGGCCGCCAGGGCCGCACGGAGACGGGGACGAGGACGAAGCCGAGGTGGATCGACCGCGTCCGGTCCGGACTCCGGTGCCGAAACCGATGTCGAGACCGGCGCCGAAACCGAAACCGGCGCCGAAACCGGTGCCGAAACCGAAACCGAAACCGGCACCGAAACCGGTGCCGAAACCGGCACCGAACCCGCCGCCGAAACCGAAACCGGCACCGAACCCGCTGCCGGCAACGACACCAGCTCGGCGGCGGCACAGACTTCCTTGCAGAACGCCACCACCCGGCCGGCGCGCACGCGCACGACGCTGGCGCGCATCGGATCGAACCGGTTGCCGCAGGTCGGACAGGTGGTCTCGCGCGCGGTCACGGGAACACCAGGACCTTGTCCTCGCCGTGCGTCGCGATGAGCCCATCGACGTACGCCAGCGCCGCCACCCGGCGACCCAGCAACGCCGCGATCTCGACCTCGGTCAGCAGGGTCTCGAACGGCGCGACCTCCCCGGCGAGGACCCGGCGCACGGCGGCCTCGTCGAGCTCGCGGACCCGGGTCACCAGCCGTCGCGAGAAGGTCTGGACGCGCTCGAGGTAGATGCGGCCCTTGTGGCTGCCGTTCTTCTGGCGCGAGAAGGCGAGCGTGTTGTCCATGAAGTAGAGGACGGTGCCGTCCGCGGACGACTTGGCGTTGTTGCCGGTCCAGCGATCGGTGTTGTCGACCAGAAAATCGTAGAGCGTCATCGCCGACAGCTGCTCGCACAGCGCCCGGCGCTCGGCGGGGATGACCGCGCCGGCCTTGAGCCAGCGGCGCCACTGGACGATGGCGTCGGTCGAATCGATCCGGGTCTTGCCGATGTACATGTCGCCCAGCACCGGGATCCACCACGACATCTCGCCGCGGACCTGGCCGCGCCGGGCGATGGCCTCGGTGCGCAGCCGCGGGGTCGCAAAGCGCTGGCTCTTGTCGACGGCAGCGATCAGATCGGCGAGCGCGAACGTGCGTCCGATCGCCGGCGGCACGCGGCCGATGCCGAGCAGGCGGTCGATCCGGTAGGCCGCGATCTCGCGCCGCGGGCTCGAATGGAGGTGGGTCTGCTCGGGCTTGAACGCGGCGCGGGCGCCGTTGTCGAAGTCGAGGCGCAAGGACAGCGATGTGCCGCCGCGGTTGAACTTGACGCGCGTGACCTTGCCGGTGCGCAGCGGCGCGAGCAGCGGCTCGTCGGGCTGGCCGGCGAACGACCATCCCGGTTCATCGATGCGCGGGGTGGCGGGGCCTGGATCGGGCAGCGGCGCGGGCGCGATCGCGGCGACGGCGTCGGGCAGCGGCGCGGGCGCGATCGCGGCGACGGCGTCGGGCAGCGGCGCGGGGACCGGCGCGGTCGCCAGCGCGGGCGTGAGCGCCGGGGCGAAGGCCGCCGCCGGCGCCCCGCGCGACGGTGCGGCGCGGAGCTCACCGACGGCCCACGCGGTGCCCATCGAGGTCGCGCCGACCGCGACCAGGCCGGTCACGATCTCGAGCGCGATACACGTCCCGAGCCGCACTCCCAAAACGGTAACACGCGGGATCTGTCGACGGCAAAAAACCCTGGTGTGGGCTCGACAAGCAAGCTCGCTAGCCGGTCGCCCCGCCCTCTTCGACGAACCCGGCCTTGCGATGGCGAGCGGTCGGAACGTGGGCCTGCCAGCACTTCTGCGAGCAGAAGCGCAGCTTCAACCGGCCCGTATTGCACGACGCCACCGAGCAGCGGACCCAGGGTGTACCCGGAGCGATCGCCTTGCGGCAGGTCGCGCAGGACATGGACGCCAGCGGCATGATCCGGAGATAGCACGTTGGCGAGCCACGCGAGCGCTGGTGGCGGCCCTGCTTCTGTAGGCGCTTCGGTAAGCGAGTGCGTCACGGGGCGGCGAGCAGCCGCGCCACCACCGGTTCGACGGTCGCCATCGCCCGCCCGCCGCGCACCACGGCGCGGACCACGCCATCGCGGCCGATCACCACCAGGTGCGGCAGCGCCTCGACCTGGTAGCGCATCGCGACCTCGTCGTCGCCGCCGGCCAGGGCAATGCGCCAGTGCTGGTCGTCGAAGATCTGGCGCGCCCGACGGGCATCGTCGAGGTTGACCGCGATCGTGACCACCCGATCGCCCCAGCCCCGGGCCGCGCGGTCGAGGAGCGGCAGCGAGGCCAGGCACGGGCCGCACCAGGTGGCCCAGAACTCGATCACCACCACCTTGCCGCGCAACCCGTCGCTCGTCACCCGCTCGCCGCTCGGCTTGCCGGCGGCACCGAGCAGCGCCAGATCGAACGGCGGCGCCAGCTGGCCGGTCTCGAGCGGCCGCAGCCAGTCGAGGTGGCCCACGATCCAGTGGGTGTTGACGGCCAGCGTCAGCGCCGCGACCAGCGCCAGCGCCGCACCGGCAGCGCGCCCGCGGCGCACGACCTCGGCCGGCAGCTCGGTCACGCCGCCCTCCGCCGCGCCGCGACCACGGCCAGCGCGGTGAGCGCGCCGCCCCAGGCGAGCGCCGCCAGCATCACGACCCCACGCCCGGTGACGCCGAGCGGCGCGCCGGCCCGCGCCCACAACAGCGCGACCAGCGTGACCGTCACCGGCGCCAGCGCGGCGACCCCGGCGAGATCGAAGTCGCGCCCCAGGTGACGACGACGACCCGCGGCCAGGCTGATCACGATCGACGCCACCAGCACGAAGATCAACCCGAACATCGACGCGCCCGTCAGCGCGCGCAGCAGCGCCGGCGCCGCCTCGCGCACCCCGACCCGGGCGGCGATCCAGCCGGCGCCGACCAGCTCGCGGGTGTGCCCGACCACGAGCACCACGGCGATCGCGCGCACCAGATCGCCAGCGGCGCGGCCGGCGGCACGCGGATCGTCGGCGAGTCCCAGCGCGACGCGCGGCGCGACCATCGCCAGCCCCCAGCGGACCAGGAAGCTGGTCCCGACCATCGTCGACGGGCCAGGGTCGGTCGTCACTTGCCGGCGCGGGTCGCGATCAGCTTGCGGGCCTGCGCCACCACCGCGGACGAGACCCCCTTGGACTTGGAGATCTGACGCAGATCGACCTCGCGCAGATGGATCAGCAGCTTCGACGCCTCCGAGATCGGGGTCTTGGGGTTCAAGCACAGCGACTTCTTGACGCCGTACAGCCGGGTCCAGTCGCGGCGGGCGGCGATGTAGCGCACGACGTCGTTGTCGAGCGAGTGGTTACCAGCGTACTTGGCAGCCTCGAGCTCGGTCACGCCGGGCGCCTTGACGGCGGCCAGGGCGACCAGGCGGACCGGATCGCGGATCAAGATCGAACGCGCGAAGGCGTTGCCGAGCGCCGCCAGACGCATCTTCGCCGGCGTCGACATCTTGCCGATCGGCACCCGCTTCTCGTCGACGGCGAGCAGACCATCGGTGGCCCCCTCCAGGATCTCGACGCCCTCCTCGGTCGACTTGGCCACCACCGCGCTGTCGGCGACGTCGCCGACGCCGACCAGCGCCTGGGCGAAGACCGCATCGGCGTCCGCGGTGGTCAGCCCGCCACCACCGCCGGCGACAACCCGGGCCAGCTCATCCCAGGCCGCGATGCCGTCGACCTTGACGTTGTTGCGCACCGCGAGCTCGACCGCCCGATCGACGGTCGACATGCGGGCCTGCGGGTTGGCGTACATGGCGGCGATGATGTCGGGGCACCGCAGCAGCCGCTGCTCGTTGCCGGCCAGCAGGTCGATCTCGTGCGCGCCCCCGGCGGCGGCCAGCTCGACGATGGTGGCGTCGGCGGTGCGCGGGTTGAGCACCAGCGTCTCGAGCATGACCGGCACGCGGCGGGCCCGCGCCGCCAGCCAGTCGAGGACCAGCGGATCGATCTCGTGGTCGCCGAGCGCGGCGATCATCACCTTGTCGGGCATCCCATCGGCGCTGGCTTGCGCCGCGACCGCCAGCGCCGGATCGCTGACCACCAGCTGGTACAGCACCGCCGCCAGCTCGGCGGGGCGCGGCAGCGGCACCAACCCGCGCGCCGCCATCAGGCGGCCGGGGCCAGGGGCGAGCGCCTTCTGCGCCGCGGCGGACATGCGGCCGACGGTCTCGGCATCGAGCGGCGGGCGGGCGAGCGACACGATCAGCCTCCGTGAGCCTGGCTGGCGGCGACGTGGGCGCCGAGGTTGCGATCGTAGAGGATCTTGAGGCCCTTGAGGGTGAGCAGCTCGTCGGTGCTCTCGATGGTCGTGGTCTCGGTGGCGATCAGCTCGGCCAGGCCGCCGGTGGCGATGCAGCGGGCCGGAAAGTCGACCTCGGCGCGGATGCGGGCCACCAGCGCATCGACCATGCCGGCGTAGCCGAACAGGAGCCCGGCCTGCATCGACGACACCGTGTTGCGGCCGATCACCTTGTTGGGGCGAGCGATCTCGACGCGCGGCAGCTTGGCGGCGTGCTCGTACAGCGCCTCGGCGCTGATGTGCACGCCGGGCGCGATGATGCCGCCCAGATACTCACCCTTGGGGGTGACCACGTCCCAGGTGGTCGCGGTACCGAAATCGACGACGATACAGCCGCCCTTGAGCTGCTCGAACGCGGCGACCGCGTTGACGATCCGATCGGCGCCCACCTCGCGTGGATTCTCGTACAGGATGGGCATGCCGGTCTTGATGCCCGGCCCGACCAGGATCGCGGGCGCGCCCACGTAGCGCTTGAAGAAGCGCTGGATCCCGAACACCGCCGGCGGGACGACCGACGAGATGATGCCGGCGTCGAGGCTGCCCCACGCGAAGCCCTCGAGCTCGAGCAGCGAGCGCACCAGCACCGCGTACTCGTCGGAGGTCCGCGAGGCCCGGGTCTCGATCCGCCAGTGCGCGAACAGATCGCCGCCGCGGAACACCCCGAGCACCGTGTTGGTGTTGCCCACGTCGACCGCGAGGAGGCACGTCATGGCTGCCCCACTCTAACCCCAGAACTCACCCGTAACGACCCGGCTCGCTTGGTCTCACGGCGGCGAATGACCCGCCCCGCCCCGTGGCATCGCGCTTCGTAGTACGCTCGCCCCGATGAGGAGCTCCGTTATTTCATTGCTGTTGACCCTGGGCGTGAGCCTGGGGACTGGCCCTGGCTGCGGCGGCTCGTCGGACGGCCCGCCGCCGCCCCTCGGCCGCCACTTCGAAGACAGCTACATTGCCGCGATCCCTGTCGATCAGCAGAGCGAGGTGATCAAGGCGCAGAACGATCACAACGTCGCGACCCGCGAGAAGGCCAAGGCCGAGGCCGACCTGCGCGAGTCGAAGCTGCAGCTCGACGTCGCCAAGAACGAGGCCCGCGCCGCCAAGCTCGACCTCGACTCGGCGACCAGCCGCCTCAAGGCCGCCGAGCAGTCGGCCGACAAGAACCGGATCAACGACGCCACCCGCGAGAAGCGCGGCGCCGAGCTGGCCCGCAACGCCGCCGACGATCGGGTCAAGTACTACACCTCGTATGGCACCTGGCTGCAGAAGCTGCTCCGCTTCACCCAGGAGAACACCTACTGGCGCGAGGCCCAGTACGAGCTGGCCAAGGCCCGCCTGGCGCAGAAGAACAACATCGCGCCGGCCGGCTTCAACTACGACAACTTCGTCCAGCAGGAGGCGCAGCGCACCAAGCGCGTCGACGGCGCCAAGCAGAAGGCCGAAGCTGCCAAGAGCACCGCCCTGGGTGCGCGCCAGAAGTGGCTGGTCCTGCAGGGCGAGGCCGACAAGACGCTGGGCAAGAAGAGCGAGTTCCCGGACCCGATGTCGCCCAAGCCGATCGACGCCACCGACCCGACGCTGGGCTCGGGCGGCACCACGATCGGCGGCGACGGTTCCCGGAGTGACCAGCAGATCCCGCGCACCGACGACGCCGCCGGTGGCGGTAGCGGTTCGGGCGGCGGCGAGTGACCCCCAGGGGCTGACGAGGAGCTGACGGGCTTCCACCCGATGACCACCAGCGCAAGCGAGGCGGCACGCATCCTCGTCGTCGACGACGAGCGAGTGATCCGCGAGATCCTCGCCGAGTTCTTGACGCTCGAAGGCTACGTGGTGGCCGCGGTCGAGGACGGGCAGAAGGCGATCGAGGAGCTTCGGCTCCGCCCCTACGACCTGGTCATCTCGGACCTCAAGATGCCCCGGGTCTCCGGCCTGCAGCTGCTCGAGAAGCTGGCCGAGGAGAACATCAACGTCCTCACCGTGATCATGACCGGCTTCGGCACGGTCGAGACCGCGATCGAGGCCATGAAGCGTGGCGCCTACGATTACATCCTCAAGCCGTTCAAGGTCGAGGAGGTCATCCACGTCGTCCAGCGCGGCCTGTACCGTCAGCAGCTGCAGGCCGAGAACATCCGGCTCCGCGAGGCGCTCACGATCTACAAGGTGAGCGAGGCGCTGGCGACCAGCGTCGATCTCGATCACATCCTCGACACCATCCTGAAGGCGGCGCTGGCCGAGACCGACGCCGACGTGGCGACGCTGCACCTGCGCGACCTGCGCACCGGCAAGTACGAGGAGCGGGTCAAGCTGATCGGCGATGGCGCCGGCTCACCGACGGTGCCGACGCCGGCGTTCGAGCTCTTGATCGAGCGCTTCGATCGCGGTCAGCCGGTGGTCTCGCACGGCGACAGCGCCAGCCGCTTCTTCGTCGGCGTGGCGGCTCCCGGCCGCGAGCTGGCGTCGTTCCTCAGCGTGCCCTTGCAGGTCGGCGCGGCGGTGATCGGCGTGCTCAACGTCTACAGCTTCACGCGCGGCAAGAAGTTCGACGAGGGCCATCGCAAGATGCTGACCGTGCTCGGTTCGCGCGCCGCCGGCGCGATCGACAACGCGCGCCTCTACGACGACCTGCGCATGCGCAACGACGAGCTGCGCGCCGCCAACGAGGTGCTCGAGTCGACCTTCCAGTCGACGGTGGCCGGGTTTGCCCAGGCGCTCGAGGAGACCGACCTCTACACCCGCGGCCACAGCGAGCGCGTCGCCCGCTACGCCGAGCTGATCGCGCGTGGCCTCACCCTGTCCGATGCCGAGGTCCGCCGCACCGTCGAGGCCGGCGTGATGCACGACATCGGCAAGCTGGGCGTGCGCTACGACATGCTCAACAAGCCGGGCAAGCTGACGCCCGACGAGATGCGGGTCTTCCGCCAGCACCCCGAGAAGGGCAAGCGCATCCTCGATCCGGTGCCGTGCCTGCACGGGCTCATCGATGGCTGCTGGTGCCACCACGAGTGGTGGGACGGCGGCGGCTACCCGCGCGGCTTGCGCGGCCACGACATCCCGCTGGTCGGACGGGTGGTGGCGATCGCCGATGCGTACGACGCCATGACCTCGGACCGTGCCTATCGCCGCGCCTTGCCGCACGAGGTCGCGGTCGGCGAGATCGAGCGTTGCGCCGGCACCCAGTTCGACCCCGAGCTGGCCGAGCTGTTCGTGAAGATGATCGAGGACCACCGCGACGACCTCCGCAAGCGTGGCGAGGGCAGCCTGTTGCCCCGTTAGCGACAATGCCATTCAGTTGGCAGCTGCAGCCCAATCATGTCGATCACCTACAACACCGGCCGCCGTGAGCGAGGCCGCGCAGCGGCCGAGTCGAAGGGCGCATGTTCGAGGGAGTACGTCCTTCGACTCACGCTCGCTGGCGCTCGCGTTTCGCTCAGGACAAGCGGAAACGCGGATCATCTCGATCACTTGTCGCCAAGTGATCGGCATTGCCGTTAGCGACCGTTAGCGACCGTTTAGCGACCGTTAGCGACAGCGAACTGACGAGCGCCGCTACGACGCATCCTCCTCGTACGGCAGGGTCTGGACCCAGCGCAAGCAGCTGTCGTAGTCGGCGCTGGCGCCCTCGATGCACGCGTTGTGGTCGGCGACGTTGGTCGGGAAGGCGTAGTGGCAACCGCGCACGTCGACCTCGAGCTGGTAGAAACACCGCTGCAGACCGTCTTGCTGGGTGATGTCGAACTCGGGACTGTCGCCGCCGTCGCCGGGAACCTCGGGCAACTCGGGGAGATCGAGATCGGGAATCCAGCTCGGCGAGCGGACCAGCTCGGCCGCGGCGTCGTCGAGCGTTGGCTCGAGATCGACACAGGCCGGCAGGAGGGTGGCGATGACCATGATGATGGGGAGACGCGACATGCCGCCCATACGAGCCTGGACCACGGTCGGATCAGGTGCGGTACCGTTGGCGTCATGCGCGCCACCACGTCGTTCGCCGCCCTGGTCCTGATCTCGTCCTGCGGCGGCACGCGGGCCGCGAATCCGATCGGCGGCGGTGGCGGCGGGGCTGGCGACCGCGGCGATGGCGGGAGCGGGAACGGTGGCGGGAGCGGTGGCGGCGGCGGCGAGGCCGCTGTCGTGGCGCTGCCGGCACCGCCGACTCGCTTCGCGACGGCCGACCTGGTGGCGCTCGACGGCGGCGAGTTGACCGCGTACAGCGTGGCGGGCGGGCGGCTCGCGGCGCTCGGGTCGAGCAAGCTGGCGGCGCCGGATTCCGACGACGACTTCGCGGGGTCACTGTCCGGCGACTGGGGCGACCGCGATCACTTCTTCGTCCACCTCCCGCCGCGCACCGTCCTGGGCGTGACGGCGACCGCGATCACCGCGGTCACGGTCCCCGGGCCATCGACGTTCAAGACGCCGCGGCCCAAGACCGAGGACGACGACGGGCTCACCGAGGGCGGCGTGCTGGAACGCATCGGCGCCGGTCTGGTCATCACCGACGGCGCCGCCTGGTGGGCGGAGTGCCCATGGGGATTCCCGTACGACGGCTGGCAGTGCGAGGTCTGGGTGACGGCGAGACTGTGGCCGACGGCCGAGGTCGTCAGCAACGGCGACGCGGTCGTGGCGCGGACGTGGAGCTGGCCGTCGGCCACGGCGTCCGGGTTCCGGACCAAGCTGATCGACGACGACCGCGAGCTCGCATGCACCCCGCCGGCCGGCACCCGCCCGAAGCAGACCGTGTTCAGCGGTAGCGAGTCGGACGGCGAGCACATCTACGCCCATCACTGGGTCTCGGTGGCGCCGCCGCGGTTGCTGATCGTGTACGGCTCGCCGGGCCTGGCCGACCTGGTGCCGTCGCGCTGGACGCTGCACGACGGTTGCCGCGAGCAACCGCTCGCGCAGGGCACCGAGATCGAGCCCGGCCCCGGTGGCCTGTGGCTGGCGTGGGAGTCCCCGGATCCGAAGGCCGATGAGATCATCACGCGCCAGGTGGTGCGCCGAGGCAGCGACATCGTCGGCGACCTCGACGGCCTGGTCCGGTTCCGCCCGCCCGCGGTTCCGTGATGCGACGGCCTCGTGACGGCGACGCCCTGCGGGGGCGATCGGTCGCCACGACGGCACGACGCACGTTGGTTCGGCGCGCCGGCAACCTCGGTGCGTCGAGGCGGCCGGTGAGCGGCGTAGCGTGGTCGTCCTGAGCCCGATCGAAGGGCACCAGGGGGATCCGATGCGCCAGCTACCGGTTCGGTTCGCGTTCGTCGCGCTTGCGGCCTGCTCCAACGACGCCGGTCCCGGCGCGGGTGACGACGGCGACGACGTGCCGCCGCTGCCGAGCTGGAAGATCGACGTCGATCTGTCCGGCCTCGATCGCTTCGCGCCGCCGGCGACCGCCGACGCGACGACGTGGACGATCGCCGGCAAGGCGACCGCGAGCGAGGGCCTGGCCGGCGTCACCATCGCCGGCACCGCCGCCACCACCGCCGGCGACGGCAGCTTCACCGGCAGCGCCACGCTGATGCCAGGGCTCAACCCGATCGCCATCCTCGCCAGCGACCAGGCCGGTCACGCCCGCAAGGCCAACCGCTCGATCCTGGCCGCGCGCTACCTCGCCGACGGCGCCCACAACCGCGACGGCGCGGCGATGGTGCTCTCCGACGCCATCGTGGCCGCCATGGGCGCGGGCCTGGCCAGCGAGGCCGGTGACGTCGACGTCGCCGCCGAGATCATGGCGCGCGACGTGCTGTCGTCGGACTCGCAGTGCACGACCTGGCCGGTCGAAGCGTCGCAGGGCGCACCCCAGGTCCGCCTCGACCTCGACGGCGCCGACCTGTGGCTCAACATCCGCATCCCGAACCTCTACGTCTACTTCGAGGGCCAGTGCCAGGGCCTGCTGTCGACGATTCCGATCGGCGGCGAGATGGGCGGCACGCTCGACATCTGGACCCGGCTGACGCCGAGTCCGCAGCCCGGCCACGACTGCCTGACCGCGTTCCGCCACACCACACCCGAGGTCCAGATCAACGGCTGGTACTTCGACGTCTGGGGCACGTCGGGGCCGTTGCAGTCGTGGCTGGTGAACATGTTCAGCGGCAGCAAGTCGGCGGAGGCGCGCGAGCAGCTGCGCGGCGAGGTCGGCACCCGGGCCAACACGATGCTGGTCGAGAAGCTGGCCGACATCACGGTCTTCGATCGAAGCTCGGAGCTGGAGCTGCTCGGCCGGCCGCTGGTGATGCACCTGTGCGTCGCCGCGCTCGACCGCATCGGCAGCGGCGCCAGCGCGAAGCTGGTGGCGCGCATCGCCGCGGCGGCGGCCGGTGCCGGCAGCCGGGTCGCCCCGGGCGCGCCCCAGATCGACGGCGCGGCCCCGGTGGTGGCGAGCGGCGAACTGCTGCTCGATGGCAACCTGGTCGCCCAGCTCCTGTTCGCGGCCTGGAAGGACGGCGGTCTGACCAAGCTCGCCGTCGAGGAGGTCGAGATCGACCTGCTGGCGCTGGTCGCGCCCGAGCTCGGCACCCGCTATCCATCAGGCACCAAGGTGCAGGTCAACCTCGATGGCGAGCTGCCGGCGCTGGTGCGCGCCACGCCGGGCGGCCTGGGTGACCTGAAGGTCGAGATCGGCGACCTCATGCTCGACCTCGTGGTCGGCGATCAGCGCCTGTTCCGGATCGGCGCCGTGCTGCGCCTCGACCTCGAGCTGGTGCCGGTCGACGGCAAACTGGTCCCGACCGTGGTGGCGACCGCGGCCACCGCCGTTGTGCTCGACGAGCTCTACGACGGCAACGACGACCTGCTCGAGAGCGTGATCGCCGCCAAGATCGGCGGCACGGCGAGCGCGCTGCTGTCGGGCGCCGCCTTGGCGCTGCCCGAGTTGCCGGGGCTGGGTTCGCCGGCCGACGTCACGCCGGACGCCGGCGGCCGCTTCCTGCGGATCCGGATGCAGTAGCCGCGGGTCACGGCCGGAAGGCGCGGAACTCGGCGGTCGTGAAGCCGTCGACCGCGGCCAGCAGCTTGGTCATGATGTTGGCCTCGGCGGTCCGGCGTGGTCCGGGCGCGCCGGTCCAGCGCCGGAACTCGGCGGCGGTGCGGCGCCGCGAGTACGAACGAAAGACCGCGTCGGGGTCGTCGATCGCCGCCGCCTCGTCGAGGGAGCGACCCAGGATCTCCTCGGCGGCGCGCCGATCGATCACCGCGCCGCGCTCGCGAGCCGCCGCCCGCAGCCGGGCGAGGTCCTCGAACGGCACGTTGAACAGGAACTCCTCGAACGCCTGCACCTCCTCGTCGACGGCCTCGTCGCGCACGAAGTAGTCGAGGAACTCGGCGGGACAGTCCGAGGCGACCAGCCGCATGTACTCGCCAGCACCGACCAGGGCGCCAAAGTGCACGCCGATCCGGCTCCGCGCCCGCCAGGCTGCCTCGAGCAGCGGGCAGAAGTCGTCGATCTCGAGCTGGGCGGCACGATCCCAGATCAGGATCAGCTGGCGGGCCGCCCGCCGCCGCTGCGGCTCGGCGAGCCCGGGATCGGTGAGCAGCCCGACCAGGATCTCGACCGCGATCAACGTGTAGACCGACTGCGCCAGCTCGACGTGGATCTCGGCGTGCAGCCCGGGCTCACCACCGGCGGCCGGAGCGAGCGAGCTCTGGAAGTCGCGCAACAGACCGATCTTCGTGAGCAGGAACGCGCGCGCCACCTGCGCCTTCTCCGGCAACGGCAGATCACGGTCCATCGGATCGACGTGGGCGAGCCGATCGGCGAGCTCGGCCTCGTGACGGTCGGAATCGAACGCCGTCGATGGCGACGACAGCGACGGGATCTGCTCGAGGACCTCGCCGAGCATCGCGACCCGCTTCACGTGGTTTCACAGCACCGCGGACTCGCGCGGCCGGCGCGGACGTAACCAGGCCAGCGAGCGCTCGATCAGGCTGCGCTCGGTCCGATCGAGGACCGGGTCCACGCCCGGCCGCGATAGCCGAAGGTCCCGTGCCATGAGGTCAGCGTACCCCCGGTGGCACGATTGCGGTAGTGATCCGGGCCGTTAGCGACGGCGCCGCCAGCGCAGGACGTCGACGGTCGCCGGCGATTGCTCCGACAGCGGCTCGATCGTCAGCCGTGGGTGGCCCATGTGGATCACCAGGTCGAAGCCGTCGAGCTGTCCGTCGCTCTTGCCGCGGTGCGGCCCCCGCGGGTCGCTGCGATCCTCCCACAGCGCGGCAACATGGTCCCAGCCGCGCGGCGTGTGACCGGTCAGCGCACCACCGTAGTCGATGCGCACCAGGTCGCCACGCTGGATGCCGGCGATCGGCGTCGCCGGCATGCCGTGGTCGTCGAGCACCTGGGCCGGGGCGACGACGGCCGCGTAGCGCGGCAGGCCGGCCACGTTGGTGTACGCGACATCCGTGCGGCCGGTCCGCCGCATGGCCCCGACCATGACGTCGGCGCAGTCGGCGCCGGTGAAGCGCTCGGTCTGGTGGTTGGCGCCGCCGCCGGCCGAGCCGAACACCTCGGGAACCAGCAGGTACGCGCCCAACCAGCCCAGGAAGTCGTCGCCGGCGCGGATCGAGACCCGGTGGACGGCGCGCGTCAACCCGAACCCATCGGTGGCCTCGGCGCCCGCGGTGGCCAGGCGCACACCGGCGACCTCGACCTCGACCTTGTAGCGGACCGAGCCGAGCCCCGCGATCTGGATCGCGTCGGCCTCGCCGGAGCTGATCTCGGCCGCGACGCGGCGCGCGCTGGGCGCGGCGGACCACGGCGCCACCACGCGCTCGAAGTAGTCGATGTGGTCGTAACCGAGCCAGCGACCGAAGTCGCGCGCCTCGGTCGAGACGTTGGAGTAGAACGCGCTGGTGGCGCCGTTCTCGGCCGCGCCGTCGCGAAAGCCGTGCGGCTCGACCGTCGACCATTGCACCCGCAGATCGCCGACCGCGGTCAGGTCGCGACGTTCGGCACTCTTGATGGAGCGCCTGCCGAGCCGCAGCGGCGCGACCGCGGCATCGGCGACCACCACGCGCCGCTTGCCCTCGCGACCGACGATCACGAACGCGAGCTCGGCGCCGTCGCCGGTGCGGGCCTCGGTGGCGGCGTCGGTCCACGACGCGCCGGCGGCGGTGCGGCCGACGATGACGACCCGCTCGACGACCAGCGGCGCCGCGGCGGCAGGCACCACCAGGAGACCGGCGATCGTGGCGACCAGCACAGCGCGCATACCTCCGGTATGCGCGACGCGACCCGCCGGTGCAAGCGCCAGCGCTGCGCCAGCCGCCCGGGCATCGGGTAGGATGCCGCGATGGCGGATGGAGCGCAGCTGACGCGTCGTCGGGTGATCGGGTGGATGGCGGCGACGCCGGTCGTCCTGGCGCTCGGCCGAGGCACCGCGCTGGCGGCACCCCGGCGGCCATCGATCGGTGCCGTGTACGAGGGCGAGTCGGTCGCGGCGCGCGGCACCGGCGTGTGGGCGGTGAAGGCGCGGGGCGGGTTCGCCCGCCTGGGCGCGGAGGTCGTGCCCGGGATCCGCGCGGTGTTCTCGCGCTCCAACCGCAACGACGTCTACGTTGCGCTGGTCGGCTTGCCGGCGGTCCCCACCGCCGCCCTCTATCTGGTGGTCAAGGGCGCCGTGATCCGGGCCGAGAGCTGGGGCACCGGGTTCAGCGGCACCACGGTCGGCGCGACCAACTTCCTGGTCGACCGCGGCACGGCCGATCAGCTGGCCCGGGCCTGGAAAGTGAAGCGCAAGGACCGGACGCCGCTCGGCGCCGGTCTGGTCGGACGCTGGCGGGCCGCCACCCAGCCGTTCGTGGTCGGCTCGCCGATGGAGATCACCGTCGAGATCGAGAACACCGGCAAGACCGCGGTCGGGTTCCAGGACGGCGGGCGCATGACCGGCCGCGACGACCACTTCGGATTCGCCGTCGAGCAAGGCGGCAAGCCGCTGCCGCCGATCGAGCGCGGCGGCATCGGCGGCGGCGGCGGCTTCGTCTACCGGACGCTGCAGCCGGGCGACAAGATCGAGTATGTCGAAGACGTCGGTGGCTGGGTCACCATCGGCGCCGCCGGGACCTACCAGGTGCGATGCAGCTTCGATGCCGAGCTGGTGCCCGGCACCAGCTCGCCGTCGTGGCCCGATCACGGCCACCAGGTGTGGGAGAAAGTCTTGACCGGCACGGTCTCGGTCGTGGTGCGCTGAGCGAGCGACCCGGCCCGGTGGGGCGCGTCAGCTGACCAGCAACGCGCGCAGCTCGTCGACGATGGTCGACGGCGCGCGCACCGTGACCCGGGTGCCGTGCTCGTCGTGCTGTTCGTCGACCACCCGGCAGCGCGTGTGCAGCTCGTGGATCAGCTTGTGGCGGGCCCACGGCACCACCAGCTCGGCGGTGACCGCGGCGCCGGCGAAGTGCTCGATCATCCGCTCGCGCAGCAGCGCGACGTCGGCGGGGTCCTTGGCCGACATGATGACCGCGTCGGGAAACCCGAGCGCCAGCTCGGCGCGGGCGCTGGCGTCGAGGCGGTCGGCCTTGTTGAGGACCACCAGCATCGGCGCGTCGGCGCCAACCTCGGCGAGCACGGTGCGCGTCACCGTCATGTGATCGCGGAAGGCGGCGTCGGCGGCATCGACGACCTGCAGCAGCAGGTCGGCCTCGGCGGCCTCCTCGAGGGTGGAGCGGAACGAGGCCACCAGATCGTGGGGCAGCTTCTTGATGAAGCCGACCGTGTCGGAGAGCAGGATCGGCGGCTTGACCCGGCCGTCGAGCACGCGCACGGTGGTGTCGAGGGTCGCGAACAGCTTGTCGGCGATGTAGACGTCGCTGCCGGTGAGCGCGCGCATGAGCGAGCTCTTGCCGGCGTTGGTGTAGCCGACCACGGCGATGGTCCGGGCGTCGCCGCGGCGCTGGCGTCGGGTCTTGCCGCCACTCTCGATCGCCGCCAGCTCGCGGCGGAGCTCGGAGATGCGATCCCGGATCCGGCGGCGATCGAGCTCCAGCGTGCTCTCGCCGGCGCCCTTGCCACCGACGCCGCCCCGCACTCGATCGCCACCGCCGCCGCCTTCGCGCAGGCGCGGTGCCTCGTAGCCGAGGCGCGCGATCTCGACCTGGAGTCGGGCCTCCCGGGTCTTGGCGTGCTGATGGAAGATGCCCAGGATCACCTGCGTGCGATCGTAGACATCGGCGCCGGTGGCCTTCTCGAGGTTGCGCTGCTGGGTCGGGGACAGGTCGTGATCGACGAGGACGACGGTGGCGGTGGGGGTGACCGTACCGGTACCGGTACCGGCTTCCGTGTCGGATTCCGTATCGGATTCCGATTCCGATTCCGATTCCGATTCCGATTCCGATTCCGACTCCGATTCGGATTTCGTCGCCGATTCCGATTCGGTGGCCGCTTCCGTGGCCGTGGCCGACTTGCGCGTGCCGGGCTTGCGATAGGCCGCGACGATTCCGGTACCACCGGTCAGCTTGGCCAGCTCGACGAGCTTGCCATCGCCGAGCACCTTGCCAGACGCGAGGCGGGAACGACGCTGGGTGATCTCCGCGACCACCTCCAGACCGAGCGTGGTCGCGAGGCGGCGCAGCTCGGCGATCGAGGACGCGAAGGTGGCGTCGTCGACGTCGCGGAGCTGGACCGCGGCGATGACCGCGCGGGGACGCTCGGGTTCGGGCATGGCGCGGCACTCTGCCCGACGGGGCGGGCGGGGGCAAGCCGTTACGGTGCGAGGTGCCCGATGGCGGTCGCGAACGACAGCAGGCGGTCGTGAAAGGCGCGCGGCGCCTGGGCCTGCATCATGTGACCGGCGGCCGGCACGACCGCCATCCGCGCCCCGGGGAGCGCGCCGACCAGCGCGTCGATGGTCGGACGGAAGTACGGCGCCGACCGTTCACCGGCGAGCAACAGCGCCGGCGTGGCGATCGCGCCCAGCGATCCGTAGTCGACCCGGTAGGCGGCGAGCGCGTGGCAGTCGCCCCGGATCTGGGGCCAGAACCCCCTGCTGCGGTCCTGGAACGCGCGCGGCAGACGCCCCCACGCCGCGTCGCCCAGCACGGTGCGCAGAAACCGTTCGGCGGCCGCCGGCGGACCTTCTGCGGCGGCGAGGCGATCGAGCTCGAGCAGCAACGCGCCCTGGGCATCGGGCGCGTGGTCGGAGGGTGGCAGCGGTGGCTCGAGCAGCACCATGCCGGCCAGCCACGGCGGCGCATGGCGCGCCAGCTCGAGGACGACCGCGGCGCCGAAGCTCGAACCCACGACCAGCGCGCCGGCGGCTTCACCCTCGATCAAGGTCGCGAGCTCGGCGGCGTGCTCGGCGATCGACAGGAACGGTCGGCCGTCGGGGAGCGGCGAGCGGCCGGCACCGCGACGATCGTAGGCGACCAGCCGGACCCGTTCGGTCAGCTTGCTGGCGAGCTGGATCGACCAGGTTCCGTGATCGGTGGCGCTGCCGTGGACCAGCACGACCAGCGGGCCGGCACCGGCGCGAACGACGTGGAGCGGAGCGAGCATCAGCGGTACCATTGGTAGCAGATGAGCGTGCCCTCGCGTCCTGACCGCCCCGCGGCCGATGACGCGTTCGCGGCCACCCTGGCACCGCCCAGAACGGCGGTGGCTCCCGCCGCCGACGCGACGATGGCCGCCGGCCCGGCGACGGCACCGGCCCCACCACGGGCCGGGCGCCCCGACCAGTCGGCCACCGCCGAGATCAGCACCGACGCCACGATGGCCGCCGGCTCGTCGACCGATCGCCGCCGCACCGAGATCGATTCGTACCGCGACACGGTCGCCGGCGGCGGCGGCTCGGAGTCGACGCGCGTCTCGGCCGCCGTCGACGAGCTGCCATTCGCCGATCCGGCGCAGTACATCACCGAACGCGAGGTCGCACGCGGCGGCATGGGCCGCATCATGGCTGCCCACGACCGTCACCTCGGCCGACCGGTCGCGATCAAGGAACTGCTCCACTCCGATCCCGAGCAGGCGGTGCGCTTCCGCCGCGAGGCCCTGATCACCGCCCGCCTGCAACATCCGGCGATCGTGCCGGTCTACCAGGCCGGACGCTGGCCGTCGGGCGAACCGTTCTACGCCATGAAGCTGGTCTCCGGGCGACCGCTCGATCGCGTCATCGCCGATGCCACGACGCTGGCGGCGCGCCTGTCGCTGTTGCCGTCGATCATCGCCGCGGTCGACGCCATCGCCTACGCCCACTCGCGGCGCGTCATCCACCGCGATCTCAAGCCTGCCAACGTGCTGGTCGGAGACTTCGGCGAGATCGTGGTGATCGACTGGGGGCTGGCCAAGGATCTCGACGCGCCCACCGAGGACGACGTCGCCACCGCACCGCCCCGCACTCGCGGCAGCGACGGCGACCGCACCCGCGGCGACGATGGCGCCCCGGCGCCACTCGCCCACGGCTCGTCGACGCCGCGACGGCGCAGCGGGGTGTCCGGAAGTGGCCCGGCGGCCGGGCTGGGGACCGGCGACCGCACCCGGCCGGGTGGGGCCACCGCCGACGCCTCGCTCACCGTCGCCGGCGCGGTGATGGGGACCCCGGCGTACATGCCACCCGAGCAGGCCCGCGGCGACGTGGTCGACGAGCGCGCCGACGTCTTCAGCCTGGGCGCGATGCTCTACCACACGCTGGCCGGCGCCCCGCCCTACACGGCGCGCACGGCGACCGATGTCATCGCCCACGCCATCGCCGGCAAGGTCGTGCCGCTGTCCGATCGCAACACCGGCGCGCCCCCCGATCTGGTCGCGATCATCGAGCGGGCCATGGCCCACGAGCCCGCCGATCGCTACCCGACGGCGCAGGCGCTGGCCGAGGAATTGCGCCGCTTCCAGACCGGCAAGCTGGTCGCCGCCCATGACTACTCGCTGCGCGAGCGCGTCGCGCGCTTCGTGCGCCGCCACCGGGCCGCGGTGACGGTGACCGCGATCGCCGTGGTCGCGTTCGCCGTGCTCGGCACCATCGCCGTGCGCCGCATCGTCGCCGAGCGTGACCGCGCCACCGCGCAGCGCCAGCTCGCCGAGCGTCGCCGCACCGCCGCCGAGGGCATCGTCGACTTCATGGTCCAGGACCTGCGCACGCGGCTGGGCGCGATCGGCCGCAAGGATCTGCTGGCCGGCATGGGGGCCCAGATCCGCGACTACTACCGCCTGCTCGCCGCGCTGCCCGGCGGCATCACCGCCAGCGACACCCTGCGCATGGCGGCGGCGCTCCACACCCTCGGCCAGGCCGAGGCCGAGCGCGGCGATACGCCGGCCGCGCTCACCTCGCTGGGCGAGGGTCGCGCCCGCCTGGAAGCCCTGATCGCCGCCACGCCCGATGGCCCCGACCTCGGCGCCCAGTTCCAGCTGCTGGCCGAGCTGGTGGTCGAGATCGGGCGCGTCCAGCATGCGCGCGGCGAGTACAGCGCCGAGATCGAGACCGTCCGCGCCGCGCTGGTGCATTACGACGCGCTGCTGGTCCGCAACCCGGACGACCGCGACGCCCTGCTCGGTAGCGCCGCCGCTCGCGACCAGATCGGCGACATCACGCGCAACCTCGGCCACCTCGACGACGCGTCGCGCGAGTACAGCCAGGCGATGGCGGCCCGCAAGCGCCTGGTCGCGACCAGCGGCGGCAAGGACGCCGAGGCCAGCGGCGCGCTCGCCACCAGCCACTTCAAGCTGGCCAGCGCGTTCCAGGCCCGCGGCGACACCGGCCGCGCGCTCGACGAGTACGTGGCCGCCGAGAAGCTGCGCGCCGCGCTGGTCGCCGACGATCCCGAGAACACCGGCCGCCAGCTCGATCTGGTGCGGGCCCGCAACCAGGTCGCCGACGTCGAGCGCGAGCTGGGCAAGCTCGGCTCGGCGGTCACCAACTATCAGAAGGCGCTCGCGGTCGTCGATGGCCTGCTGCGCAAGGACGCCGGCAACGCGGCGTGGCGGCGCGAGCGCGGCATCATCCTGTCCAACTGGGGCTACGCGCTCCTCGAGCCCGGTGACGCCGACGGCGCCATCCGGTTGCTCGAGCAGGGGCTGGTCAACCACACCACCCTGGTCCAGCAAGACCCCACCAACACCAGCTGGCTGATCGACCTGTCGCGGCTCCACTTCCGCCTCGGCGATTCGCGGCTGTGGAAGGGCGAGCTCGCCGGCGCGCTCGATCAATACGTCGCCGCCCGCACGATCCGCGAGCGGCTCCTGGCCCGCGATCCGAAGAGCCCGTTGTGGCGCCGGCTGGTGGCGTGGTCCGACAGCAAGATCTCGTACGCGCACTGGATCGGCGGTGACCTGGCCAAGGCCCGCAAGGCCGGCGAGTCGGCGCTCGACCTGCGGGCCCAGCTCCACGACGAGAGCCCGGATCAAGCGCTGGTCCGCAACGAGCTGGCGTTGTCGGAGATCCAGCTCGGCCGCGTCCACCTGAGCGGCGGCGAACCCGGGCTGGGCGAGGCGCGCGCCGAGCGCGGCATCGCCCTCATCGACAAGCTGGTGGTCGCCGACGCCATCAACGTCGAGTGGAAGGAGACCCTGGTCGGCGGGCTGCTGGTGCGCGCCGAGTTGCGGCTCGCCAGCGGCAACCCGGCCGGTGCCGTCGCCGACACCACCCGCGCCGAGACCGAGGCCACGCTCGCGCTGGCGGTCGCACCGGGCTCGGCGGTGTGGCCCGCCCTGCGCGCCGAGGCCCGCTGGATCCGATCGCGGGCCCGCCTGGCGCCGGCCGCGACCGCCACGCCCACCGCCGCCGCGCGCACCGCCGCGCGCGCCGACCTCGACGCCGCCTTTCTCGAGCTCGACACCCTCGTCCGCAGCGGCCGCCTCAGCGGCGACAAGCGTCCGGTCTTCGATCGCGTCGCCGCCGCCCGTCGTCGCTGATCAGGCCACGGCCACCAACCCGACCGGGCCGCGGTCCACCGGCTGGCACGGTGCGGAATGCGTCCTTCGACTCGGCCGCTCCGCGACCTCGCTCAGGACGACCGGGATCAGGTCCCCGAGTCCTGGGCCGGGGCCGGGTCCGGATCCGGATCCGGGTCCGGGGCCGGGTCCGGGTCCGAGACCGAGACCGAGACCGAAACCGAAACCGAAACCGAAACCGAGGCCGACACCGAGACCGAGCCACCCGTTTGCCCTGAGCGAGCCCCGCAGGGGCGAGTCGAAGGGCGTGGTCGATGTCGGAGCGGTCTGTTACCCGTTTGCCCTGAGCGAGCCCCGCAGGGGCGAGTCGAAGGGCGTGGTCGATGAAGCCGTTCTACGTCTACATGGTTCGCTGCCGTGATGACTCCTACTACGTCGAACACACCGACGACCTGGAGACGCGAATCGCCCAGCACCATTTCGGGACCTTCGATGGCTACACATCGAAGCGTCGGCCGCTCGAGTTCGTCTTCGCCTGCGAGGTCGCGACGCGGATCGAGGCCCTCGAGCGCGAGAAACAGCTCAAGGGCTGGAGCCGAGCAAAGAAGGCGGCCCTGATTCGAGCCGACTGGGCCGCGATCCACCAGCTGGCACGGTGCGGAATGCGTCCTTCGACTCGGCCGCTCCGCGGCCTCGCTCAGGACGAACGGGATCGGGTCCCGGGCTCCGGCTAGTCCGAGGCCGGGACCGAGGCCGAGGTCGGGACCGAGGCCGGGACCGGGACCGAGGCCGGGACCGGGACCGAGGCCGAGACCGAGGCCGGGACCGGGACCGAGGCCGGGACCGAGACCGAGGCGGGACCGAGGCCACGTGATAGCGTCGCGGCGTGCGATTTCTCGCCCGCATCGGACTCGATCGGCGCGAGCTGCGGGCGTGGGCAGCGTACGACTGGGCCAACTCGGCGTTCATCACGGTCGTGGTGTCGGCGGTGTTCCCGATCTTCTTCGTCAAGGTCGCTGGCCAGCCGATGCTGGAGGTCGAGGCCAGTCGCCGCTTCACGATCGCCACCACGATCGCCCTCGCGTTCGCCGCCCTGCTGTCGCCGGTGCTGGGGGCCATCGCCGACCGCGCCCCGGTCAAGAAGCGCTTCCTGTTCGTCTTCTCGGCGCTCGGCGTGCTCGCCACCGCGGCGATGGCGACCATCGGGCACGGCGACTGGCTGTGGGCGCTGGTCTTGTTCGGCATCGCCAACATCGCAGCCAACGGCGCGTTCGTGTTCTACGACGCCCTCCTGCCCCACGTCGCCCGCCCCGACGAGATCGATCGGGTGTCGACGGCCGGCTATGCGCTCGGCTACTTCGGCGGTGGCCTCCTGCTCGCCACCCTGGGCGTGGTCGGACTCGATTCGACCGCGGCCGTCCACGTCGCGTTCCTGGTCACCGCGGCCTGGTGGGCCGCCTTCGCGGTGCCCCTGTTCCGCGTCGTGCCCGAGCCGGCCCTGCCCCCCGAGCGCCGGGTCGCCGGGCTGGCCGCGGTCCGGGCCGCGTTCAGCGACCTGCGCACCACCTACCGCGAGCTGCGGCGGTTCCCGCAGGCGGCGCTGATGCTGCTTGCCTTCCTCATCTACAACGACGGCATCGGGACCATCTACCGGACCGCCGTGATCTACGGCGCCGAGCTCGGCATCGAGACCAAGTCGCTCATCACCGCCCTGGTGGTGGTGCAGTTCGTCGGCATTCCGGCCACCTTCCTGTTCGGCACCATCGCCGGCATGATCGGGACCCGGGCCTCGATCCTCGTCGGCCTCGGCCTCTACGTCGTGGTCAGCGTCTACGGCTTCTTCCTCGACAGCACCACGGATTTCTTCATCCTCGCCGTGCTGGTCGGCCTGGTCCAGGGCGGCACCCAGGCCCTGTCGCGCTCGCTGTTCGCATCCATGATTCCGCGCCATCGCTCGAGCGAGTTCTTCGGGCTGTTCGCCGTGTTCGAGAAGTTCGCCGGCATCGTCGGCCCGGCGATCTTCGCCGCCGCCCAGACCGCCTTCGGGTCCAGCCGGCCCGCGATCCTGTCGATCATCGCGTTCTTCGTCGTCGGTGGCGTCCTGCTCACCCGCGTCGACGTCGCCGCCGGGCGCGCCGCGGCCGCCGCCGCCAACGCCGCCAACGCCCCGATCTGACCTCGACCCGCACCGAGTGGCGCTCGGACCGGCGCTGAGGTTAGGATCGTGGTCGGGGGACGTACGTATGAGCGCAGAAAAAGAATTCATGGGCGGCCGCAAGAGCAAGATGGGGACGTACTTCATCATGCTCGGCGTCCTCATCGTCGGCGCCCTGGTGGCCAACCTGGTGTTCTCGAATCCGACCGTCGCCAAGGAGGGCGTGCAGGGCTTCTTCGGCATGCCGTCGTGGGCCCTGGCGGTCGTGACCTTCGTGATCGGCGCCGTCATCTTCTGGTTCGGCCTCAAGCTCGAGACCGACTGGCCCGAAGCGATCGGCGCCTTCCTGGTCGCGGCCTCGGTGTGCGCGGCCGAGCTGCTGATCGGCTGGAACCACTTCAACGTCGGCGGCCTGTTCGTGGTCCCGTACCTGCTGCCGATCGCGATGTTCGTGGCGCTCCTCATGTACGGTATGAAGAAGAGCGCCTGATGAAGATCGGTGAGCTCCTCCTCGAGGCTCAGCTCGTCGATGCCGATCAGATCGAGGCCGCACTCGCCAACCCTGACGGCCTGCGCCTGGGCTCGGCCTTGATCGCCGCCCGCGCCGTCGAGCCCGACGCGGTCGCGCGCGCGCTCGCTCAGCAACTCGGCGTCCCACCGGCGAAGTCGGCTGACCTCATCGCCGCCGACCCGGCCGCGCGCGCCATGGTCCCCGATGCGTTGCAGCGACGGCTGTGGGCGCTGCCATACAAGTTGCACGGTCAGGGCAGCGTCCGTCTGCTCGAGGTCGCGATGCGCGATCCCGAGGATCAGGCCGCCATCAACGAGCTCGGCCTCGCCGCCGGCATGAAGATCGACGCCCGCGTCGCGCCCGAGTTGCTCTTGCGCGAAGCGCTCCACCCGCGGACCGAGTTGCCCCCGTCGGTTGGCAGCGGCGGTGGCGGCGGCAGCGGCGGTGATGGTGGGCTCGAGCTCGACCTCGCCGACGTGGGACCGCGAGCCGCTGGCAGCCACGGCCGGCGCGGCGCGGCCTACCTGCGCCCGACCCACCCGCCGGCGGCGGCGGGGGCCGCATCCGCGGACCCAGCGTCGGTCCTGCCCCCGCTGCAGTACGACCACACGGCGCCTGGCAAGGCGGTCGGGTCGGCGTTCAAGATCCTCTTCATCCTGGCCGGCATCGCCGCCCTGGTCTTCATCGGCCTCCGCTTCAAGAAGTGCATCACGTCGACGACCAAGGCGGTCGGCGCCCACTACGACTCCAAGCTGCTCGGCCTGTCGATCGACTTTCCGCCCGACAATGGGTGGCGGGTCGCCCCCCTCCAGAAGGTCAACCTGGGCGCGTCCAAGTCGGAGTTCTTCTACCGCGGCGGCATTCCCGAGGCGCCGGTGGTCACGATCGTGCTCGCCCGCGGCCCGGCCGAGGACGTCGGGACCGCCGCCGAGCGCGCGGTGGTCGATCTGGTGAAGAACGCCGGCACCGTCGGCTGCGAACCGTCCGAGGACCGACCCGGCGCGATGGTCTGCAAGGGCTACGGCAGCCTGACGCTGTTCGGTCGCAAGCGCAGCAACGTCACGGTCGACGTCCACGGCTGGATCCTCTCGACCGGCGAGCTGGCGATGGCGGTGGTGATCAACTCGCGGATCACACGCTGGCCGAGACCCAGTACATCCTGAGCTCGGTCACCGAGGGCGCGGGGAACCAGGCCGCCCCGGTCGAGTGACCGGGCCGGGAGCGATCAGGGCGCGACCGAGAACTTCCAGCGCACCGCGTCGGCGCCAACGCCGAGCGCCTTGTTGGGGCCGCGATAACTGAACCGCACGCTGCCGGTGGCCTCGTAGCTGCCCTTCACCGAGCCGCGGCAGCCGACCACCGCGCTGAGCTTGCGCCCGCTCACCGTGATCGCGGTGCCCTTCAAGAGCGTCGCGTCGCAGGTCACGTCGGGCGGCAGGGTGAGCTTGATCTCGGGCTGCACGCTGACGTCGAAGTCCAGCCAGGTGGCCAGATCCGCGCTGACGCTGAGCTCGAAACGCTCGCCCTTCTTGATCGGCACGCTCGGGCAGGTCCCGTGCACCGTGAACACCTTGATCGCCGCCACCAGCGCCGCCACCTTGGTGTCGCGGGCGTCGAGCTGATCGGGATCGCCGGTGTGGCTGACCAGCGCGACCTTGCCGTCGACATCGACGACGATCGACATCGGCAACGCGGCGCCGATGGCCATGCGCTTGAACAGCGTGCCGACCTGCTTGCCGAACGCCACCGCGCCAGCGCCGACCTCGCCGCGCACCGGGTCGAGCCGGCCGGCATCGCGCTTGCTGCCATTGATGTACGCGATCACGTAGACGTTGCCCTGCTCGCGCGTGTTGAAGATGCGCGCCAGATCGACCTTGCAGTCTTCGACCTTCGGCTTGCAGAACCAGTGCACCACCACCTTGCCGGCGGCGTCGCTGCCGTTCGGCGAGCCCTCGAGCCAGTCCTTGAGGATCGGCCAGCTCCATGGCTCGCCGACCGCCGGCGCCTCGGCGCGGGCGGGCGCGGCCAGGACGGCGACGGAAGCGAGGACGACGGCGGCGGTGAGCGGCGAGGCAACCCGGGCAGACATGTCCATGATCATACCGCCTGAGACCGACGCCCGCCGTGCGGCATTCACCGCTTCCGTGCCGGCCGGCGTCGCGCCCTGGCGGGCTTCCAGCGGTAGGCTGCCGGCGTGAAGCTCATCATGATGTCTCGTCTCGCGCTCGCCTCGCTCGCCGTGGTCGCCGGATGTCCGCAGCGCTCGGTCGCCCCGGCACCGCCCGCCATCGAGCAGCCGGCGCCGGCCAGCTCGGATCCGCTGCTCACCGCCGACGGCCTCCGCGTCAGCGCGTCCCGGACCTTCCAGGGCGAGTGCGCGCCCGCCGGCAGCCGCGGCGGCTGCTACTCGGTCACCCTCGAACCCGACGGCCGTTTTCGCCACATGCTCCTCGACGCCGCCATCACCGGCACCTACGTCGTCGAAGGCGACCTGGTGCGGCTGACTCCCGACGGCGAGGCCCCGCCGTCGACCATGCGGCTGTCGGCCGACCGCACCCGGCTCGGCGACTACGTCCACACGCCCGCGGTCGAGCCCTGATCAGGCGCCGGTGGGGCGCATGACGAACGGATAGGTCACCTGCACGCCGCCGCCGCCCGGCGGCTTGGGGAACTCGATGGCCTTGATCACGTCCGCGATGCAGCTCGCCACCTCCGGGTCGACGCCGCTCGCCTTCGATGTCGAGACCGTGCCCTGCTCGGTGATGAAGAACTGCGCCGTCACCGTGCCCGCGAGGCCCGGCTTCACGAGCAGCTGCTTCTCGTAGCAGTACGCGATCCGGGGCAGGTTGCGCTTGATGTAGCGGCGGATGATGTTCTTGTCGAGGTTGCCGCCGCTGGTGGACTCGCCGAGGCGCACCTGGGGGGCCACGGGATCGCGGCTGCGCAGGCCCGCGACGCTGCGGGTGCGGATCGACACCTGGGCCGTGCCGGCGGCCAGCGCATCGAGGGCGAGCACCAGCGTCTCGAAGCGCGCCCCGGTCCCGAGCGTCACCTGGACGCGGGCGGACGTGTGGCCGGGCCGGCCGAGGGCTCTGGCGACGGCGGCGGTCAGCGCCGCGCGATCGGGGCTGCCATCGGCGATGGTCAGCACGCGGTCGGTGGTTCCCTGGACGCGGTCGGCGAGCTGGGTGCCGTCGCGATCGATCGTGAGCTCCAGCACGGCGTCGACGTCCTGGTAGCGATCGCGCGTCAGCACGACGCCAAGCGCCGCGCCGCTGGTCGCTCCCCCGTCGACGACCACCGCGACCGGTTCGCTGATCGCCGCCAGCACGCGGCCGATGGTCTCGGTCGGCGCCGCGCGATCGAAGACGGCGACGATCCGCGCCGCCGCGGGATCGGTGCGCTCGGCAAGGCCCACTCGGGTGTAGTGGAAACCGGCAAGAACTCGACCGCCGACGCCGGTACCGCTGCCGTGGCCGATCGTGCCCCAGCCCGCGCCGGGGTCGCCCGTGAAGGCGCCATCCCGACCGGCGGCCGATCCGGACCCGGCGGGCTCGTCGACGACCGTGGCCGGCGGGATGAGCGCGTGCATCGCGACCAGATCGGCGGCCTCGGTCGCGTCGGCGAACGCCGGGGTCTTCCCGACCCGCATCGCGCCGCTCGCGGTGACGAACACGTACGCCGCCGGCAACGCCGGCAACGCGGTGGAGGCCGAAGCTGACGGCACCTGGTACTGGCCGGCGACGCTGACCGCGAACGGTGGTGGTGTCGGCGCTGGTGTCGGCGCCGGTGGTGTCGGCGGCGCCTGCGAGCCGCTACCGGGCGCGGCCTGGGTCGAGTCGCCCTTGCCGCAGGCGGCGAGCGCGACGCCAGCGGCGACGATCGAGATGGACGCGGCGACGCGACGCAGCGGCATGATTCCTCCTGCCGGATAGCCTACGCTCACGACGTCCGGCGCAGGCGCGCGCCAGCACCCGACCAACGCGGTTGAGGTACCGTCGCGGGATGCGGAGCGTGCTGGTCGGGATCCTCGCCGGGCTCGGCTGCGGCGGTGAACCGGAGGCCACGCCGGTCGACGCCACCGAGACCCCCGACGCCACCGAGACCACCGACGCGTCGCCACCCGACGCCGAGCGCCGGCTCGACCCGACGCCCGGACGCTATCGCGAGGCCTGTGATGGTTCCGGAGCGGTCGCGATCGGCCTTGCGCACTTCCTGGACGCCTACGACGAGGATCAGGTCGCGTCTACGCCCGCGGCGCGGACGCCGGCCCGGTCCAGACCATCGACGTCGGCGCCGCCCTCGGGCTGGCGGCCACCGAGGAGGCCGACCTCGAGGAGCTCACGGCCCACGGCGATCGGATCTACGCGATCACGTCGCACGGCCGGCCGCCTCCGGTGAGCTCCAGCGGGCCCGCTACCGGTTCGCCGCGCTCGAGGTCTCCGGCGCCGTCCCGTCGCTGTCACCTGCCGGCCGCGCGATCGTGGTGACCCTCGAGAACCCCGGCGCCGCGATCACCGGCGCGCCGGCGCGGTTCGGTGGCGCCGCGCTGTGGAACCTCGGCGGGCTCGGGGTCCGCGCGATGGCGTGGTCGGACGGCCACGGCGCGGTCCTCGTCGTGGCCGGGCCCCACGCCGGCGGTGGTCCGTTCCGGCTCTACCGCTGGTCCGGCGACCTCGCCGCGCTCCCGGTGCTGGTCGCCGACCTCAGCGCCCCGGCCAGCTCGGCGCCGGAGGCGATCGTGGTCTACCCGGGGACACGCGACGTCCAGATCACCTTCGATCAGGGTGATGCCGACGCCGGCGGCACGCCGTGCAAGCTGGCGACCCGGCTCGCGCGCTCGTTCACCGACGTGATCGTCCACGTCGAATGACTCTCGGTTCCGCCTCGACTCGTGTACCATGGACACTATGTCACTCACCGAGATCGCCAGGTCCACGCTCGCCATCGTCGATGCCGGCGGGTACGTCGCCCCGTCGGGCGCGCGCCGCGAGCTGCGCGCCGACGTCGATGGTTCTCTCGCCGGCACCCGGCTGTACACCCCCGCCGAGCTCGAGGCGCTGATCGCCGCGCCGTCGGCGCCGGCGCCCCGGGGCGCACCGCGGATCGAGGTCACGACCGAGACCACCGCGGCGGCGGCCCGCCGCCTGGCCAGCGAGGGCGCGTCGGTGTGCGCGCTCAACTTCGCGTCGGCCAAGAACCCCGGCGGCGGCTTCGTCCGCGGCGCCAAGGCCCAGGAGGAGGACGTCTGCCGGGTGTCGGCTCTCTATCCGTGCCTGCTCACCCAGCGCGCGTACTACGACGAGAATCGGGCGTGCGGCACGATGCTGTACACCGATCACCTCATCTACTCGCCGGCGGTGCCGTTCTTCCGCGACGATCGCTACGACCTGCTCGAGACGCCGTACCGGTGCTCGGTCATCACCTCGCCGGCGCCCAACGCCGGCGAGGAGCTGCGCCGCGATCCCGACGCCCAGCCGGCGATCTCGCGGACGCTGGTGCGGCGCACCGCGATGGTCCTGGCGGTCGCCGCCGCCCACCGCGAGCGCAACCTGGTCCTCGGTGCCTGGGGCTGTGGGGTGTTCCGCAACGATCCGGCCGAGGTCGCGGCCGTCTTCGCCGACGCGCTGGCGGCGCCGCGGTTCGCCGGCGCCTTCGACCGCATCGTCCACGCGGTGTGGAGCCGCACCGACGACGATCCCAACCTGATCGCGTTCCGACGCCGCTTCGCCGCCTGACCGCGCGGCGCGTGGATCCGATCAGGCCGGGGCCGCCGCCAGCAGCTCGCGGAGCGCCGCGGGCCCGTCGACCGGCGCCGCGCACACCGGTCCGCGGCACACGAACGCGCGGGCCCGCCCGGCGGCGGCGGTCTTGCCCTCGAGCACCGACGGCGCCGCCCACGGCCCGACGATCATGCGGGTCGGGGCGTAGGCGCGGCGGGCCGCGGTCAGCAGCTCGTCGCGGCCGTCGCCATCGGTGATGACCACGCACTGGGCGTGCAAGTAGGTGTCGAGCGCGCCCAGCAAGCGCGCCGCGCCCAGCGGACCGAGCGCGTTCGACGCCAGCCGCCGTGCCAGGTAGCTTTCGGCCACCGCCAGGGCCTCGCCGTCGTCGGCGATGTGACCGAGGCGCACCAGCACCTCGACGGCGACCGCTGCCCCCGACGGCAGCGCGCCGTCGTGGTGGGACTCGGGGCGGTGGATCAGCGGCTCCGGATCGTCGTGCGCGGTCAGGTAGAACACGCCGACGCCGTCCTCGTCGCGGTAGAAGCGGGTCCGGATCGCGCCGGCCAGCGCCGCCCCGGCGTCCCACCACGCCCGATCGAGCGTGGCCTCGGCCAGATCGAGCATGGCGGCGGCCGTGAACGCGTAGTCCTCGACGGTGCCGTCGAGCTTGGTGACGCCGGCCTTCCACGTCCGCGCCAGCCGATCGCCGGCGATCATCTCGCGACGCAGGAACTCGCCGACCCGGACCGCCAGCGCCAGCGCCGGCCCATGGCCGGTCGCCGCCCACGCCCGACACAGCCCGCTCACCGCCAGCGCGTTCCAGCCGGCGAGCAGCTTGTCGTCGGTGCCCGGCCGGACGCGCGCGGCACGGGCGGCCAGCAGCCGAGCTCGCAGCGACGCCAGGTGGGCCTCGTCCGACTCGGGACCGCGGGGCGTGACCCGCGACAGCACGGTCGCCCCGTGCTCGAAGTTGCCGGCCTCGGTGACGCCATAGGCGCTCAGCGCGTGGATGGCCTCGAACCCGAGCGCGGCCTTCACCTCGGCCGGGGTCCAGACGTAGAACTTGCCCTCGTCGCCGTCGCTGTCGGCGTCGAGGCTGGCCCACAAGCCGCCGCCGCCATCGCTCAGCTCGCGCTCGAGCCAGCCCACGGTCTCCTCGATGACCTCGGCGAAGCGACGCTCGCCGGTCATGGCGTAGGCGTCGGCGTAGACGCCGAGCAGCTGACCGTTGTCGTAGAGCATCTTCTCGAAGTGCGGCACCAGCCAGTGGTCGTCGACCGCGTAGCGCGCGAAGCCACCGCCGACGTGATCGTAGAGGCCACCGGCCGCCATCTTGCGTGCCCACAAGAGGAAGGCGTCGCGCGCCGGCTGCCCGAAGCCGAGCCGCGACGCCCGCCCGAGCAGCTCGTGCGCCGACGTCGATGGGAACTTGGGGGCCCCGGCCAGGCCGCCGTGGTCGTGATCGCAGCGCTGCGCGATCTGTCGCCCGGCGGTGACCAGCATCGACCGCGACAGCGCGCCCGGATCGCCGGGCTCGGTGCCGCGGTAGTGGGCATCGACGTGCTGCAACCCCTCGACCAGGCCATCGACGTTCTCCATCACCTTGTCGCGGTCGCGAGCGAAGGCCTGCGCCATCGACCTGAGCACCTTGATGAAGCCCGGGCGCCCGAACCGATCCTTGGGCGGGAAGTAGGTACCGAGGAAGAACGGTCGGCCATCGGGCAGGCAGAACGCCGACAGCGGCCAGCCGCCGCCTTCGCCGAGCACCTGGATCGCGTTCATGTAGATGGTGTCGACGTCGGGACGTTCCTCGCGGTCGACCTTGACGTTGACGTAGAGCTCGTTCATCAGGGCCGCGATCTCGGCGCTCTCGAAGCTCTCGTGCGCCATCACGTGGCACCAGTGACAGGCGGCATAGCCGATCGACACGAACACCGGCTTGTCGAGCTGCCTGGCCAGCGCGAAGGCCTCGGCGCCCCACGGGTGCCAGTCGACCGGGTTGTCCTGGTGCTGGAGCAAGTACGGCGAGCTCTCGCCCGTGAGCCGGTTGGCCATGGCCGAGGGGTAGGACGCCCGGGTGCCGAACGCAAGCGCCCGACCTCGGGTACGCTCGCCGGGTGCCGGATGATCCGAGCGAGGCCGCCGCCGCGTACGCGCTGTACTGGGCCTACGCCACCGGGCGCGGCGTCCGCCGGGACACCGAGCGCGCGATGTCGGTGTTGCGCGCCAGCGCCGAGGCCGGCCACCCGCCGGCCCAGGTCGCGCTCGGCGACGAGATCTTTGGCGCCAGCAAGGACGAGGCCCTGCGCTGGTTCCTGGCCGCCGCCGCGCAGGGCGACGCCAAGGGCGAGCTCGCTGCCGGGCGCATGATCTTCCACGGTCGCTTCACCGCCCGCGACGAGGACCGCGGACTCGCGCTCCTCGCCCAGGCCGCGGCGCACGGCAACCCCGACGCGGCGCGCGAACACGCGCTGGCCAGCCGCCAGGTCGAGGCGCGTGGCCGCAGCGACGACGACAACCTGGCCCGGGCGGTCGACGAGCACGGCCTCGTCGACCACGCCGCCACCATCCGCGCGCTCGCGAGGCCGTCGGTACGGCTGGTCGCCGCGCCGCGCGATGACGCCACGATCCCGGTCGGGGCCAGCAAGCTGGGCGGCGCGCCCGATCTGCCGCCCGGTCACGCCTGGCCGCGGCGGGGCGCTCGCTCGCTGGCGTTCGTGGCCCAGCTCGCGCTCGACGACCTGCGGCGCTTCGCCGGCACCGAGCTCCTGCCACCCGACGGCGTGCTGTCCTTCTTCTACGACGCCCAGGACCAGCCGTGGGGCGGCGCCGATGAAGCCGACGGCTGGGCGGTGCAGCACCACCCGGCCGCGACGCTGGTGCGCCAGGCCGGCGCGGCCGCCGGCTTCGCCGCCTGCGCGATCGACAGCTTCGCCGAGCTGACGTTGCCGCCGCTGCGCAGCGCGCTCGCCCGCAGCCTCGGCGACGAGGTCAGCGACCGCTACGGCGCCGCGGTCGAGACGTTTCAGTCGGTCTACCGGCGGCCACCGCGCGCCGATGGTGAGATCCACCGCGTGCTCGGCCACCCCGACGCCATCCAGGGCGACATGACCCGCCGCATCGAGTACGGCTGGCGCGGCGCCGATCTCGAGAAGCCCGAGCCGACGCTGGAGCTGGCCGCCCGGCAATGGCGCCTGCTGCTGCAGGTCGACTCCGACCACCACGCCGGCATGATGTGGGGCGACCTCGGTCGCCTGTACTTCTGGATCCGCGAGGACGATCTGCGCGCCCGCCGCTGGGATGCCGCGCGCCTGCAGTTGCAGTGCTCGTGACCGCGACCGAGGCCGAGACCGAGACCGAGACCGAGACCGAAACCGAAACCGAAACCGAGACCGAGACCGAGACCGAAACCGACACCGAAACCGTAGCCGTAGCCGTGGCCGTAGCCGAAACCGAAACCGAAACCGACGCCGGAGCCGAAGGCCCCGACGGGGCCCGCGGGCCCTACCCGAGCTTCCGCACCAGCCCGAAGAGCACGCCGCCGAGCCGGTCGGCGACCTGCAGCGCCGGCGCCAGCGTGGCCGCATCGAGGTAGCCCCAGGCGGCGGCGACGACGAGCGCCGCCTTGACCTCGCGGGCTTCGCCGGCAGCGATGCGCAGCACGCGCACCCGGTCGCGCCCGGCGCGGCCGCCGGCCTCGGCGACATTCAGCGACACGCTGGTGGCGGCGCGCTCGAGCTGATCGGCGAGGCTGGCGCGGCGGTCGCGCAGCGTGGCGACGACGGGCCGCAAGAGGTCGATGAGGTCGAGCGAGAGTGTCTCCGTGAGAGTCATCGTGGGTTCTCCGTTGCAGGGGGTCACGCCCCGCCGCGGCCCATCGCGCACGGGCCATGACGAGCGCCGACGCCCGACTCCCCGCGCCGCCCGGACCTCGGATCCCACGGCGGCGCCTCGCGCCGGCACCGCCCCCCGGGCGCTCGGCGTGGCCCGGTGCGCGTGGGACGCGAGGGGCGGCCCCCTGCGACGGAGAACCCGCGGACTCGCTCGGAGCCGCGTCGCCGACCGCTCGGCCATCGCCGCGCCCGCTCGCGCCCGCCGCGGTGCGCTCGCCGGTGCAGCGTCGCCAGCGCAGCCGCCGGCGTGTCGCTCGGTGTCGCCGGCGACACCGCCGCCGCGCCCGACGGTGTGCGGCTGTGCGTCGCTGACGGCGCTCGCGGGCGAGAACAGGCGTCTCCTGGCCGGTTGGTCGGGCTCGCCCTCGCGGCCGGCGCGCACCGGCCCACGCCGAGCGCCCGCGGGGCGGTGCCGGCGCGGGGGCGCCGCCGCCCAGGCCCAGGGTCGGGCGGCGCAGGTGCCGGTGGTGGGCGCTCGTCATGGGCCGTGCGCGCTGGCCGCGTCGGGCGAGAGCCCGACCAACCAACCAGGAGACGCGTCATGTTCCAGGCCCACGAGATCGCCATGCAGCTCATCGCCGCCGTCCGCCCCGTCGTCGAGGCGGTCGCGCCCCGCGACAAGAACCTCGCCAGCCAGCTCCGCCGCGCCGCGACCAGCGCCGCCGCCAACACCGCCGAGGGCGGCAAGCGCGTCGGCGGCGACCGCCAGCACGCCTTCCGCATCGCCGCCGGCGAGGCCGCCGAGGCGCTCACCCACGTCCGCATCGCGGTCGCCTGGGGCTACGTCCCCGACTCGGCGCTCGCGCCGGTGCGCGCCCTCGAGGATCGCCTCCAGGCCATGCTGTGGCGCCTGCGGCACGGCCGGTAGCCGCCCGGCGGCCGCCGCCGCCCATTCGGCCGTGGCCGTAGCCGTGGCCGTAGCCGTAGCCGAAACCGTAACCGAAACCGTAACCGTAACCGAAACCGAGACCGAGCCCGAAACCGAGACCGAGACCGAAACCGAGACCGAAACCGAGACCGTAACCGAAACCGACGCTACCCGACCGTGATGTCGATGACCTCGTCGGTCGCCCAGTCCCACGTCTCGTGCCCGTGATCGGGCCAGCTCGCGCCCTCCGCCCCCACCGACAGCTCGAGGTGATAGCGGCACGACACCTGGTACGTACCGGGCCGGTCGAGCGTCGCCCACTGCGCCAGGTCGGCGCTCCGCTCCAGGCTGGCGCCGGGCGCCAGCGGCTGGACCTGGCCGATGCCACCGAAGTCGAACGCCTCGATCACCGGCAGCGGCGTGCCGTCGCGCGCCGCCTCGAAGTAGAAGCGGTTGTCGCGCGGGCCGCGCTGGCGGCCACCGGTGTTGAACCACACCGGCACCGTCCCCACGTTCTCGAGCGTCAGCACGATCTCCAGCGGCTTGCCGACCACCAGCACCCCGCGCGGCTTCCAGCGCCCGAACAGCGCGGCGCCGAGCCGCGTGCGATCGCGGCGCGCCAGGTTCCACAGCGCCGCGACCTCGTCGGCGAGCGCACGATCGAGGTGGAACGACGCCGAGCCGCGCCGGTCGCCACCGGTGCCGAAGCCGGTGCCCCACGAGTCGGCGCGCACCGCGCCCCGCTTCACGACCAGGTACGGCATGGCGGTCGGCGGCGCGGCGAGCTGAGCGATCGCGACGTAGAGATCGTTGGCGTTCGCGATCGAGAACACGCCGCCGGCCGGCGTCATCGCCAGCGGCGCCGCGAGCTGCACGTGGCCACCACGCAGCATCACCGCCCGCGTGCCGCGGCCCGCCTTGGCCATCGCCTTGCCGGCGTACACGTGGCCGCGCACCGCGCCGGGCCGGCGCGCGCTGGCGCTGCGTCGCCCGCTCGCGACGAGCACGATCGGCGCGCCCAGAGCCCCGAGCAGCAGCGCGCGGCGAGTCACCCCTTCGACGTTGCTCAGGACAGGCATGGGTGCCAGCATCCCACGCGGGATCGCTGCCGGCCAACGCTCGGTTTTCCCTCGGGGAATTGAACGACCGGTCGGCTTCCCCACCGCTTCGATAAGCGGTAGGAATACATGCTTCCGGAGACCCCAAGCCCCGATGTCCGACCCGTCGACGCCGCTGCCCGCCAACATCACGCCGATCGCGATCGAGGAGGAGATGACCTCGTCGTTCATGGACTACGCCATGAGCGTCATCGTCTCCCGCGCGCTGCCCGACGCGCGCGACGGCCTCAAGCCGGTCCATCGCCGCATCCTGTTCGCCCAGAAGGGCCTCAACAACGTCTGGAACCGCCCGTACCTCAAGTGCGCGCGCGTGGTCGGCGATGTGATCGGCAAGTACCACCCGCACGGCGACGTCGCGGTCTACGACGCCCTGGTCCGCATGGCCCAGGACTTCTCGATGCGCTACATGCTCGTCGATGGCCAGGGCAACTTCGGATCAGTCGATGGCGATCCGCCGGCCGCCATGCGTTACACCGAGTGCCGCATGGCGCGGCTGTCGTCGGAGCTGCTCGCCGACCTCGACAAGGAGACCGTCGACTGGCAGTCCAACTACGACGACAAGGAGCTGGAGCCCAAGGTCATGCCGACCCGGGTCCCCAACCTGCTCGTCAACGGCGCCACCGGCATCGCGGTCGGCATGGCGACCTCGATCCCGCCCCACAACCTGGGCGAGATCCTCGACGGTGTCCTGGCCCTGATCGACAAGCCCAGCCTGCCCGATGACGAGCTGTTCAAGCTGATCACCGGACCCGACTTCCCCACCGGCGGCATCATCCAGGGCCGGCTCGGCATCCTGAGCGCCTTCAAGACCGGTCGTGGCTCGATCTCGCTGCGCGGGCGCGCCCACATCGAGGAGGTCCGCAAGGACCGCATGGCGATCGTGGTCACCGAGCTGCCGTTCATGGTCAACAAGGCGCGCTGGATCGAAGCCACCGCCGACCAGGTCCGCGACAAGAAGCTCGAGGGCATCTCGGATCTCCGCGACGAGAGCAACCGCGACGGCATGCGGGTCGTCATCGAGCTCAAGCGCGACGCCAACGATCAGATCGTCCTCAACAACCTGTACAAGGCCACCGCGCTGCAGAGCACGATCAGCGTCTCGATGCTGGCCATCGTCGACAGCCGGCCGGTCCTGCTCACGCTGCGGCGCGCGCTCCAGGTCTTCGTCGAGCACCGCCGTGACGTCGTCACCCGCCGCACCCTGTTCGACCTCCGCGAGGCGCGGTCGCGGCGCGAGATCGTCGAGGGCCTCGGGCTCGCGGTCATCAACATCGACCGCATCATCGAGATCATCCGATCGAGCAAGGACACCGACATCGCCAAGGACCGCCTGATGGCCGAGCGCCTCGGCGGGCTCGATGGCTTCCTCGAACGCGCCGGGCGCCCGGCGCCCGAGGTCGAGGCGGTGCGGGCCGCCGGGTTCGTCATGCTGACCGCGCGCCAGGCCCAGGCCATCCTCGACATGCGCCTCGGCCGCCTGACCGGCCTCGAGCGCGAGAAGCTCGAGGCCGAGTACAAGGAGCTGTGGGCGCTGACCGACTACCTCGAAGGCCTGCTGGCCAGCGAGAAGAAGTTGATGAGCGCCATCGTCGACGAGCTGCAGGCCATCCGCGCCGAGTTCGCCGACCCGCGCCGCACCGAGATCGTCGACGCCGAGGGCGAGATCCTGACCGAGTCGCTCATCGACGAGGAGGACATGGTCGTCACCCGGACCCGCCTCGGCTACGTCAAGCGGACCCGGCTGCGCGAGTACCAGGCCCAGGGCCGCGGCGGTCGTGGCATCACCGGCGCGCAATCGGGTGGCGACGACGACTTCGTCGCCGACATGTTCGCGGCCTCGACCCACGATCACCTGTTGCTGTTCACGTCCAAGGGCCGCGCCTACTACAAGAAGGTCTTCGAGCTGCCCGAGGGCGGCCGGACCTCGAAGGGCAAGCCGTTCGTCAACGTGGTCGAGCTGCAGCAGGACGAGGAGGTGGTCGCCATGCTGCCGCTGTCGGAGTTCCGCGCCGACCGCTGCGTGTTCCTGGCCACCGCCAACGGCACCGTCAAGAAGACCTCGCTGTCGGCGTTCGACAAGATCCGCGTCACCGGCATCCGCGCCATCTCGCTCGATGACGACGACCGGCTGGTCGGCGTCGCCATCACCAGCGCCGAGCACGACGTCATGCTGACCAGCGCCAACGGCCTGGCGGTCCGCTTCCGCGACGACCGCGTGCGCCCGATGGGACGGACCGCCGGCGGGGTGCGCGGCATGGATCTGCGGGCCGGCGACCGCATGGTCGGGATGGTGGCGTTCGACCGCGCCAGCTCGGTCACGCTCATCACGGTGTGCGAGCGCGGCTTCGGCAAGCGCACGCTGATGGCCGACTACCCGACCAAGAACCGGGGTGGCAAGGGCGTCATCACGATCAAGACCAGCGAGCGCAACGGCAAGGTCGCCGCGGTGCGCATCGTCAGCGATGACGATCACCTGATCCTGATCTCCGACAAGGGCAAGATCATCCGGGTCCGCGTCCGCGACATCCCGACCAAGGGCCGCGCCACCCAGGGCGTGCGCGTGATGCGCCTCGACGATGGCGAGCAGGTCGCCGCCATCGAGCGGCTCGCCGATCCGCAGGAGGAGTCGGCGATCGCCGAGGGGGCGCCGATCGAGGCCGCCGACGACGGTGACACGGTGCCGATGGACACCGCCGAGCTGGAAGACGCGGACGGTGAGGCCGACGACGACGCCGACGATGCCGAGCCCGACGCCGAGCCCGACGACGACGGCGAGGTCGGCGGCAACGGTGACGACAACGACAGCGGAGCCAACTAGTGGCGGACGACGGGACCGCCGACCGGGGCCCGACGTCGATCCCGCGTTCGAGCGCCATCTTCGCCCGCGCCCAGGGCGTCATCCCGGGCGGCGTCAACTCGCCGGTCCGGGCCTGCCGCCAGGTCGGCTGCGAGCCCTTGTTCATGGCCCGCGGCGAGGGCGGCCGGGTCTTCGACGCCGACGGCCACGAGTATCTCGATCTGGTCAGCAGCTGGGGCCCGCTGATCCTCGGTCATGCCCATCCCGAGGTGCTCGACGCCATCGCCCGCGCGATGGCCAACGGCACCACCTTCGGCGCGCCGACCGAGATCGAGGTCGAGTTTGCCGAGACGCTGCGGACCGCGATGCCGTCGATGGAGCGGGTCCGCGCGGTGTCGTCGGGCACCGAGGCCACCATGACGGCGCTGCGGCTGGCGCGCGGCTTCACCGGCCGCGACAAGATCCTCAAGATCGACGGCGCCTACCACGGCCACTCCGACGCCCTGCTGGTCGCCGCCGGCTCGGGCGCCGCCACGCTCGGCATCCCGGGTTCGGCCGGCGTCACCGCAGGTGCCGCCCGCGACACCCTGGTGGTCCCGCACAACGACCTGGCCGCGATCGAGGTGGTGCTGGCGGCTGGCGACCTCGCCGCCGTGATCGTCGAGGCCATTCCCGGCAACATGGGCTGCGTGCCGCCGGACCCCGCGTACCCGGCCCGGTTGCGCGCGCTGACCGCGGCGCATGGCACGCTGCTCATCTACGACGAGGTCATCACCGGTTTCCGGGTCGGATACGGCGGCGCGCAGGCGTTGCACGGCATCACGCCCGACCTCACGTGTGTCGGCAAGATCGTGGGCGGCGGCCTGCCGGCGGCGGCGTTCGGTGGCCGCGCCGACGTCATGGAGTTGCTGGCGCCGATCGGCAAGGTCTACCAGGCCGGCACGCTGAGCGGGAACCCGCTGGCGATGGCCGCCGGGCTCAAGACCCTGGAGATCCTGCGCCGGCCGGGCACCTACGAGCGCCTCGATCGCCTGGGCCAGATTGTCGCAGACAGCTGGGCGAGCGAAGCGCGCTCGGCCGGCATCCCAGTGTGCGTGAACCGGGTCGGCAGCATGTTCACGATGTTCTTCCAGGACGGTCCGGTCACCGACTACGCCTCGGCCAAGCGCTCGGACTTGCAACGCTTCGGCGCGTTCTTCCGCGGCATGCGGGCCCGCGGCGTCTCACTCCCGCCGTCGCAGTTCGAGGCGGCGTTCACGTCGCTGGCGCTGTCCGACGACGACGCCGGGAAGATCTGCGAAGCCGCGAGGGACACTCTGCGTCTCGATCTAGGTTGATTTCAGGCGCGCGCCCGTGTTACACGGCGCCCGCTCGAGTCAGCTAATTCCCATGGGACATCCGCTACATAGCGACGGATTGACGCAGGCGCCGAGCCTGGCGGCGAAGCGCGCCGCGGCCCCCTACGCGGTCGCCACCAAGCGCTACTTCCAGACGCTCTCGGCCACGTCGATCGGCATCGAGCTCGCGGTCGCCGTGGTGCTCGGCCTGTTCCTCGGCATGTGGCTCGACAAGCAGCTCGGCACCACGCCCGGCATGATGCTGGTGTGGCTGGGCATCGGGTTCGGGGTCGGAATGCGTGCGGTGTTTCGTCACGTGCGCGCGTCGGACCGCTTCGCTGCGGAATCAGACGAGGCGGAGTCCTGACATGGATGCCGCCACCGTCCGCATGGTCGAGCGCCTGAACTATCTGTTCGGCGGCATCCTCGTGATCACGGCGGCCATCGTGGCCACGCAGGCGCAGGCGCTCGGGGTCGCCATCGGCGTGGCGCTGACCTGCCTCAACTTCGCCGTGCTGCGCGGCCTGGTCTTCAAGTGGACGTCGGCGGTGAAGGAGGGCGACCCGTCGGCCGGCAACCGCATGTACCTGATCATGCCGAAGATGCTCGGCATGATGGGCGCCGTCATCGTCATCATCCTGTTCCTTCCCGTGGACTCCATCGCGTTCCTCATCGGCTACTCGATCTTCTTCCCGTCGATCGTCATCGCCGGCGTCGTCGACTCGCTACGCGCCGCGCGCACCTCGCACGAACCAACCACGCCGTCGACCGACGGCGCCATCACCGGCGTCAACGACGCCAACCCGCCGAGCTGACCCATGGGCGAACACGGAACCTGGTTCGACTACCTCAACCGCTTCTCGTGGTGGCAGAGCGTCTCCGAGAAGGCCGAGCACACGTTCGGACGCACCTACAAGGTCCTGGTCTTCCAGGAGACCCATTTCTCGCTGACCCACGTGCTGGTCACCCTGCTGGTGCTGGCGTTCGTGGTGTGGGGCTCGCTCAAGTTCAAGAAGGCCACCGCTGCCGCCGACGGAGGCCTGGTGCCGCCACGCAGCATGAACCTGCGCAACTTCTTCGAGGTGATGGCGGAGAGCGTGTACGGCATGTGCGAGGGGGCGATGGGCGAGAAGAACGGTCGCCGCTACTTCCCGCTGATCGGCACCCTGTGGCTGTTCATCCTGCTTGGCAACCTGATCGGCCTGGTCCCGGGCTTCGTCTCGCCCAACGACACGCTCAAGACCAACGTCGCGCTGGCCATCACCGTCTTCGTGATCACGCACGTCGTCGGCGTGAAGGAGCACGGACTCGCCTACCTCAAGCACTTCATGGGGCCCAGCCCGTGGCTGGCACCGTTGATCCTGCCGATCGAGCTGTTCAGCCACCTGGTGCGCCCGGTGTCACTGTCGCTGCGCCTCATGGGCAACATGATGGCCGACCACAAGGTGGTGTTCGCGTTCTTCTCCCTGGTCCCGCTGTTCATCCCGCTCCCCTTCCTGCTCCTCGGCCTCCTGATCTGCGTCGTGCAGGCGATCGTGTTCTGCACGCTGACGATGGTGTACATCGGCATGGCCGCCGAGCACGAGGAGCACTGATTTTTCGACGACTGGCTCGATCGAATCCGACGAGCCGGGCATCCGAGGTCTATCTCACGCGCTACTCACGCTCTGGCATCCGCGCACCGCGCGAACGAACCAACCCCGCAGGAGACTCCGTCATGGCTAACCGTACGATCAAGCGACTCATCTCGTTCTTCAGCTTCTCCGTCGTCATGCTGTTCGCCTCGTCGGCCTTCGCGCAGAGCGCCAAGGACCAGGCGATCGGCGGCCAGGGCGGCATCATGGTGCTCGGCGCGACGCTCGGCCTCGGCCTCGCCGCCCTCGGCGGCGGTCTCGGCCAGGGCAAGGCCGCGGCGGCCGCGCTCGACGGCATCGCGCGCAACCCGGGCGCCGCCGACAAGGTCCGCGGCCCGATGATCCTCGGCCTCGCGCTGATCGAGTCGCTGGTCATCTACGCCCTCGTCATCGCGCTGCTCGTCGTCACCAAGTTCTGATCGACCGTTGGCCCTGAGCGAGGCCGCGCTGCGGCCGAGTCCAAGGGCGTCCCGCGCGGATGAGGCGGCGCAGGCACCCTCGGAAGGGGGTGCCTGGTCGCGTTTAACTGTGGCCCTCGGGGGGGGAACTTGCGGGATCGCGGCCACCATGGGACGCTGGGACGTCATGGAGGAGGAACCGGCGCGCGAGAAGGCGGAGAAGGCTGCGCCCAAGGTGCTCGATATCGCGGGCAAGACGACGCTCGAGATCCTGGCCCAGATCGACATCTTCAGCGGCCTGCCGCCGATGCACCTCCGCCGCGTGGTCGACATCGGCGTCGAGGAGTCGTACAAGACCGGCGCCACGGTGTTCCAGGAGGGCGAGGCCGGTGACAAGTTCTACCTGATCCTCGAGGGTGCGGTGCGCATCAGCCGCTTCGTGCCCGGCATGGGTGAGGAGGCGCTGGCGGTGCTGCGGCCGGGCGCGTACTTCGGCGAGATGTCGCTCATCGACGACGCGCCGCGCTCGGCGACCGCGGTGTGCCACGAGAAGTGCCGCCTGTTCGTCGTCAACCGGCGCGACCTCGAGGATCTGCTGTTCGTCGACCGCGACCTCGCCTACGAGCTGCTGTGGAACTTCGTCCGCACGCTGTCGCGCCGCCTGCGCGCGACCAACGACAAGATGACGTTCCTGGCCACGACGTCGAAGTTCTAGCGCCGGCGCTCGCGCCGTCGCTCGCGCCCCGCGCGCGCCCGATCCGATGCCGCTCCGATGACGAAGCTCGCGCCCCTGCTCGCCTTGCTGTTCGCCGCGTCGGCGGCCGCGGATCCGATGCCCGCCGGCCGGCTGTCGGTGGTCGGCGGCGTGCGGTCCGGAACCGGCGGCCTCGCCGACGAGCTCGGCCTGGGCTACGTGCTCGGCATCGAGGCTGGCTACCAGCCCATGGGCCCGCTGCAGCGCCTCGGCTGGGGCGCGTCGTGGTCGACGCTGTTCTCGTGGTACGGCGACGGCAGCGCTCGGGTCGCCGACCAGCTCGCGATGGTCGAGATCGATCTCGGCCTGCGCGGACGGGTCGCGCTCGGCGCGCGGCGGCGGCTGCTGCTCCACGTCGGCGGCGGCGGCGCGCTCCTGCGCCTCAACGAGCCCGTGGTGCGCGACGGCGACCGCAATCAAGTCGGGCCGTGGGCCAGCGCCGGCGTCGAGTTCCTGCTGGTCGGCTTCGTGTGCGGCGTCTCGCTGCGCTACGGCACCGTGCTCGACGGCTCGGGCACCATCGGCCTCCAGCTCGCGCTCGGCCGCGGCACCTGACCGGGCCCGCGCTGGCGTGACGTCGTCGCTCAGCGCTGCCAGTGCCCCGAGCGGCCGCCGCGCTTCTCGTCGAGCTGCACCGGCCCGATGACCATGCCGCGGTCGACCGCCTTGGCCATGTCGTAGAGCGCCAGCGCCGCCACCGACACCGCGGTCAGCGCCTCCATCTCGACGCCGGTGCGATCCACGGCCCGCACGGTGGCGCGGATGCGGGCCCGATCGCGCCCGACCTCGATCTCGACCTCGACCCCGCTGATGCGCAGCGGGTGGCAGAGCGGGATCAGCGTGTGGGTCAACTTCACGGCCTGGATGCCGGCCAGCCGCGCCACCGCGACCACGTCGCCCTTGCCGACCTTGCCGGCCTTGATGAGCCGCGCCGTCGCCGGTGCCATGCGCACCTCGCCCGACGCCACCGCCACCCGCTCGGTCTCCGGCTTGGTCCCGACCTCCACCATGCGCGCTCGCCCGCGGGCGTCGAGATGGCTCAGCCGCGCCTTGGCCGCGGCGCGCGTCATGCGACCCAGCTCATGCGACCCAGCTCATTCGACCGTCACGCTCTTGGCCAGGTTGCGCGGCTGGTCGATGTCGGTGCCCTTGAAGTCGGCGACGTAGTAGCTGAGCAGCTGCAGCGGCAAGACGGTCAGGATCGGCTGCAGCTCGACCGGACAGTCGGGGACCAGCACGACCTCGTCGGCGGTGCTGCCGATGTCGGTGTCGCCGCGGGTGGCGATCGCCAGGATCTTGCCCGAGCGCGCCTTGACCTCGCTCAGGTTGGAGATCGCCTTCTCGTAGTTGGGACCGCGCGGCACCAGCACGACCACCGGCAGGTGCTCGTCGATGAGCGCGATCGGGCCGTGCTTCATCTCGCCGGCGGCGTAGCCCTCGGCGTGGATGTACGAGATCTCCTTGAGCTTGAGCGCGCCTTCGAGCGCGATCGGGTACTGCGCGCCGCGGCCGAGGAACAGGAAGCCGTGGGCGTTGCCGTAGCGGCGCGCCAGGACCTGGAGCTGGGCGCCGTGATCGATGACGTCCTTCATCTTGGTGGGCAACTGCAACAGCTCGGCGAGCAGCTCGCGGGCGCGCGGCGCCGCCAGCTTGCCGGTCCGGCGGCCGAGGTAGATCGCGAACAGCGCCATGGACACCAGCTGGGTCGTGAACGCCTTGGTCGACGCCACGCCGATCTCGGGCCCGGCGTGGGTGTAGAACGCCCAGTCCGCCAGCCGCGGGATCGACGACTCGAGGACGTTGGAGATGGCCAGCACCTGGGCGCCCTTGCCCTTGGCCTCGCGCACCGCCGCCATGGTGTCGGCGGTCTCGCCCGACTGGCTGACCGCGACGACCAGGTCGCCGGGACCGACGATCGGATCGCGGTAGCGGAACTCCGACGCCAGCTCGACCTCGACCGGGATGCGGGCCAGGGCCTCGATCATGAACTCGCCGACCAGCGACGCGTGGTACGAGGTGCCGCAGGCGACGAAGATGATGCGCTTGACCTTGGTGGCGTCGATCTTGACGTCGTCGAGCACCACGTCGTCGCGCTCGAGATCGACGCGGCCGACCAGGGTGTCGGCGACCGCGCGCGGCTGCTCGTGGATCTCCTTGAGCATGAAGTGCTTGTAGCCGCCCTTCTCGGCCTGCATCGCGCTCCACGTGATCACCTTGGGCTCGCGGGTCCGCGGCTTGCCGTCGAAGTCGGTGATGACCACCGCGTCGCGGGTCACCGTCACCATCTCACCCTCGTCGATGAACAGGATGCGGCGCGTCTCCGACAGGATCGCGGTGACGTCGGAGGCGATGAAGTTCTCACCGTCGCCGAGACCGACCACCATCGGCGACGCGTTCTTGGCCGCCACCAGCGTCGACGGATCCTTGTCGTTCATGACCACGAACGCGTAGGCGCCGTGGACCTTGGCCAGCGCCTGGCGGACCGCGGTGGTGAGGTCGGGGGCGCCACCGCGCACCGCGCGGTCGATCAGGTGCGCGAAGATCTCGGTGTCGGTCTCCGACGTGAACTTCGATCCCGAGGCCGCCAGCTCCTGGCGGAGCGCCAGGTGGTTCTCGATGATGCCGTTGTGGATCACCGAGATCGCGCCGACCTTGTGCGGGTGGGCGTTCTCGTCGGAGGGACGGCCGTGGGTGGCCCAGCGGGTATGGCCGATGCCGATGGTCCCCGGCGCCGGCTCCTTGACGAGCTTGTCCTCGAGCGCGGCCAGCTTGCCGCGACAGCGCACCACCCGGCTCTGGCCCTCGGACCACACCGACACGCCCGCCGAGTCGTAGCCGCGATACTCGAGCTTGCGCAGTCCGCCGACCAGGATCGGCGTCGCCTGCCGCGCTCCGACGTAGCCCACGATGCCGCACATGGCTTATTCCTCGTCGCCGGCGCCCGGACCCTCGACGCCCTCGTCGGCTTCCGGCTCGGGGAACAGGTCCTCGGCCTCGGGGGCCTCGAAGTGGACCATCGGGCTGCTGACCGGGAGCTTGCCGGCCGTGCCGGTCTTGCAGCCGAAGGCGCCGCCCAGCAGCAGGGCGAGCGCGAGTGCGCCGAGGACGATGCGAGTCGAGTGCATGGGCGGCCACGCTACCACCGGCAGCGGGGGGCGGGCAACGCCAGCGCCACGCAGGTCGGCCGGCTTTGGAGCGGTGGCCGAGCCGCCTTCGGATACCATCGAGGAGATGCCCAAGGACGACCCGCCGGGGGGCGGCTGGCTGCGACGGCTGTTGCCGACGCACGGCCTGTCGCCGGCCGAGGCCGCGGCGGTCGAGCGCGAGCGCATCACCAAGAACATCGCCCGGGCCCGGACCGCGGCGCCGATCATGATGTTCCTGCTGCTGTCGATCGCCCTCGCGATGATGGTGGTCTCGCCGCAGACCGACGGCCAGCGCCGCTGGCAGCACGGCATCGCGGCCATCGACCTGGTCAGCGCGGTCTTGCTGGCCGTCGCCGCCGCCGCCGCTCGCAGCTCGCAGCGCACCGGCATCACCGGCCTCATCCGGCGCAACCTCGGCGAGGTGCTGATGGTCCTGGGCGTGGTCATCGGCGCGGCGCTGGTGGTCAACACGCTCAACTATCAGTTCAAGATGATCGCCTGGGTGGCGGTCATCCTGCTCACGTCGGCGCTGTTCCATCCTCGCCCGGCGGTGTTCTTCGCCGCCCAGCTCGGCGGCCTTGCCACCGTGCTGGTGGCGGCGTTCCTCGCCACCGACGAGACCGGGGCGCTGCTCGGCCACACCACCACGGCGGTCGGCTCGGTGGTGTGCGTGATGATCGCCGATCGGGTGGCGTTCGCCGCCTTCGTGCGCGAGACCCTGATGCGCCACCAGCTCGCCGAGATGAACCGCGACCTCGAGCACCGGGTCACGCAGCAGGTCCGCGAGATCGTCGGCAACAACGTGCGGATCGAGGCCCTCAACCGCCAGCTCGCCGGCAAGGTCGCGGCCCGCTCCGAGGAGCTGGCGGCGGCGCTGCGCCGCCTCGCGGTCGCCGAGCACGGCGGCGAGACGTTCACGCCCGGCACGGTGATCGGCGACCGCTTCGAGATCAAGTACGTGCTCGGCGTCGGTGGCATGGGCGTGGTCTACGCCGCCTACGATCGGCTCGCCGATCAGCGGGTGGCGGTCAAGGTGGTGCGGTCGCAGTCCGGCGACGTCTCCGGCGGCGTGCGCTTCCTGCAAGAGGCGACCGCGGCCGCGTCGCTCAGCCATCCGGCGATCGTGCGCGTGCTGCACATCGACGTCACCGACGACGGCCGGCTATACCAGGCGCTCGAGCTGATCGAGGGCCAGACCCTCGACGCCTGCATCGACCGCGGCCGCGGCCTGCCCAAGCCGGTCGCCGCCCGCCTCGGCGCCGTCATCGCCGACGCCCTCGCCGTGGCCCACGCGCTCGGCATCGTCCATCGCGACGTCAAGCCGCAGAACATCATGATCACCGCCGACGCGCCCGGCTGCCGCCTGCTCGACTTCGGCCTCGCCAAGCTCCGCGAGACCATGTCGCACGCCAGCCTGTCGGAGCACGGCGCGGTGATCGGCACCCCGCAGTTCCTGGCCCCCGAGCAGGTCTCGACCCCGCTCGCGGTCAGCGGCGCCGCCGACGTCTACGCCTTCGGCACGGTGCTCTACCTGTGCCTGAGCGGCCGCCTGCCCTTCACCGCCAGCCAGCCCATGCAATGGCTCTACGCCCACGTCCACGACCAGCCGGCCCCGCTCACCGCCGCCGACGCTCCACCGGCCTTGCGCGCCCTGGTCCAGCGCTGCCTGCTCAAGAACCCCGCCGATCGTCCCGACGCCCGCCTGCTGGCCGACGAGCTGGCCGCGATCGCCGACGACCTCGAAGCGCCCGTGCTCGAGGCCTGGGCCAGCACGATCGAGTACGTCGACACCCGGCCCCTGATGTTGCCGGACATCGCGCTCCCGCCCGGCGTCGAGACCGCCGCCGTCACCTCGCCGATGCTCACCCCCGCCAAGCCGCGACCGGCAAGCTCGACGGCGCCACCGGCGGCCGCGGCGACGACCGGCGCCGCCAGCCCGGAAACGGACAACCTCCGCTTGACAGCCCCGGCCCCCCTGGCTACAAGTTCCCTCGAAGCGACGCGGGAGTAACTCAGTGGTAGAGTGCAACCTTGCCAAGGTTGACGTCGAGGGTTCGAATCCCTTCTCCCGCTCCATACTTAGACGATTCGGGGTTCTGATGTCCCCCACTTCGTCCCCCACTCAAACCTGATCGGCCGTTCCGCAGAGCGCGACTCGCGCGAGCGGTTTCGAGGTCGACGATCGGCGCCTCGGGACCGATCGCGAGGTCGGTGACGCGCTTGAGCGCGTCGCGGATCTCGACCCCGCGCGCGGTCGAGTAGTGGTGCTGCATGGTCTCCGTGGCGTGGCCCGAGATCGCGCGCGTCACGACGTCGTGGATGCCCGCCGCGCGCGCCAGGTCCTGGTAGGTGCGGCGCATGCCGCGCGGCGTGAAGCGAATCGAGAGCGCGATCTCCTCGCACACCTCCTCGAACGGCTTGTCGAGGAACGACCGAGCCCGGAAGCCTCCCGTCGTGGCCGGGAACAGCAGGTCGCTCTGACGCATCTTCTTCCGCAGCAGCCGGGTGTCCCGGTGCCAGCGCAGCACGTCGAGGAGCTCGGGCGGTAGCACGAGGCGCTGGTGGAGATCCGTCTTCGTGGTCTCCATGACGCCGTCGCCCAGCGTGTGCGAACGCCGGATGATCAGGATGCCCTCGTCCCATTTCACGTCCGCGCTGGCGCCGTCACGGCGCAGCGGGCGGAGCGACGACGGGCGCAGGCCGGTCGTGATGCCGAGGACCGTGAACGCGTAGTGATCCGGGTGCAGCCGCTTCATCGCGGCGAGGAACCGCGGCACGTCGGCGGGCGCGAGCGAGTTCGGCTCCTCCTCCGTGTACGTCGTGTGCTCGCGGGTGTCGAACGGGTCGACGCCACGCATCGGATCGCGGACGTCGTAGTCCGTGACCGCCTCGTCCGTGATCTGCTTGAGCACCCCGAGGATCGTGTTCGCCGTGGTGGGCGCCATCTTGCCCGCCTTGATCTTCGCCGCGAGCTTCGCCTGCCACGCCTTGATCACGGTCGGATGGAGCTGGTCGATGTAGAAGTCCCCGAACTCGGGCACGAGATGGTGCTCGAGGATCGACTCCCACTTCGCCTTGCCGGCGGCGGAGCGGATCCGTCCGAGGGACACCTTCCGGGCGAACACGTCCGCCGAGTAGGTGCTGAACTGGGGAAAGCCGGCCCTGGTCTCCGCCGCATTGCCCAGCCGGATCTTCTCGAGCTCGGCCTGGAGCTGCGCGAACGCGTCGCGCGCCTTGAGCACGTCGGGGAGCGCACGCTCGACCTCGCGGAGCTTACCGGTGCGCGGATCGAGCGCGCGACCGCGGATGCGGTACCCACCATCACGTCGGCGAAACACGCCGGGGAGCTCCGGCTCGGCGGCGATCCAGTCGCGGGAACGGCTAATCCACTGGCTTGATGGCTTCGTCATCGTGTCTCCTCCAACGCTGGCCGGGCGTGACTCCATCCCGTCAGGTGCTCGCCCGACGAGGATCGCCCCTGCCCTCGTCGATCGCAACCGCATCGTCACGCTCGGAGATCTCCTCCCCGCGCGCGATGGCGCGGATCCGGGCGAGCGCCGCCGACACCGGCGTCGGGGCGTTCCGACCCATCGGTTCCTCGTCGGCGACCGCCGACGCGATCGGCTGACCGCGCATCCAGCGCTCGACGTCCTCGATCGCGTAGACGAACGACCGCCCCCGACGGCCGCACGGCCGCACGTGCCGGCGGATCGTCCACGGCGACGTGTCGGCGTAGTCGGCCGCGACCCGCGCCGTCATGAAGCGCGGCCATGCCCGCGGCGCGCGGTCCTCGGTCTTCTCGTTGATCACGGCTTCCTCCGCGCGATCACGCGCGGGCGCGCCGGCGGCTGCACGAACGCGATCCGCAGCGGCGCGCGCTCCGCGTTGCGAGTGCCGGGCGCGGGCACCCCTGCCCGCTCGGCCGGCACCATCGCGCTCAGCCGCGCGATCAGCAGGTCGAGCGCCTGGTCCGGCGAGACGCCGGCGAGCGGGCTCGGCGTCGGCGCACCGGCGAGCGCGATCGGCTTCCCGACCTCCGCCTCGAGCGCCGTCATGATCGTGCGGCACGCCTGCGCGCCGGCGGCCTTCTGATTCGCGGTAGCGCCGTCAACGACGGCAGCTCTGATGGCATCGATAAGGTCATTCATCGGGGCCTCCAATGGTTGTCGCGTCTGCGCGGACCTTCTTCGTCACGCTTCCTGCTGGCATGCTTCGGCCGTGGCTCGTTCTTGGATCGAATGGGGCGTTCCGGCGTACCTCCCCTACGTCCAGCCGGTTCTGACCGATGACGCACTCAGAAGCGCTCAGCGCAGTCTCGGGCTCCGCCTTCCGAAGGCATACGTGGCTGCGCTCCGTGAGCAGAACGGCGGCTACCTGCGATACGGCTTCCGCGGCTACGCAGCGCGCGACTTGTGGGGCATCGGGCCGCGGTTCCCATCGATTCTGAAGGGATCGATCGCGAAGCGGCATGTTCATGATGACGGCTGGGTCCCGAGAGACGCGGATGCGCTGGTCCCGTTCGTCGGAGACGGACACTGGTACCTGTGCTTCGACGTGCGCAAAGCAAGGCGCGGCGAACCGCAGATCACCTATGTCGATCTCGAGTGCGCTCGGACCAAAAAGATCGCCGACACCTTCGAGCAGCTCGTCGCCACCATGGGCCCAGACGACGACGATCTGATCATCGGCATCACGACGAAGGCTGCGATGGCCCGGACCGCCGATCAGCTCGGGAAGGCACTGCGCATGACCGTGACCGATCAGGGCGACTGGGCCCACGGCTACCCGACGCTCCATGGTCGCGCGAAGGAGCCGGGGTCGTTGGTCCAGTTCTGGTTGACGCCCAACGAAGTTTCGCGCGGCTTCGTTCGCAAGGAAGACCCGGACTACAAGTCGCTTGTCCGGTTGCTCCCAGGGAAGGCGCTGCGCGTGCCGGAGCACCCGGACTGCAAGTTCCTTCTCGAGGCCAACGAGCTGTCGGCCGACGCATTGCTCGACGCCTGCGCGCGCGCCGGACTGAAAGCGCAACGTCTGTAGGCTCGTCAGAATGGCACCTCCTCCAGCGCGGGCTGGCCGATCAGATTGTCGCGAGGCTTGAGACGTCTGATCAGGCGCGCCTCCTCGTCGATCGCTGCCGACGAGGTCGTCACCTTGATCGCGACGTCCACCTTGTCGCGCGGGTACGTCAGGCCAGGGTCGTGCCCTTCGCCGTACTGGTCTCGCCAGAATCCCTTCCAGCGTCGCCACTCCTGAAAATGCCTTGTGAGGGTTTCGTACAGCCTCGAGCTGTGGCTCTCGCCGACGTAGACGGTCACCGGATCGCCGTCGCGATCGCGCTCGCGGATCACGTACACGCCCGACGAGCCCTTGATGCTGCGTAGCCACTCCGGGTACGGCTCGCCGCGCGCGCCGACGGGTCGGTAGACGAGGCCGGCGTTGCGATGCGCCGCGACCGTGAGGAGCGGGATGCCCTGCTCGGCGGCCTCGCGCTTCACGATCGCGCGGTATTCGTCGACGGGGACCCAGGGCTCGCCCGGGACCGAATACCCGTACGGCTTCATCTCCGGGCCCCAGCCAGAGCGCGGCTTGCCGGCGGCGCGCTCGACGGCGACGAGCATCGCCGCGGGTACGCGAAGATCGAGGTGAAGGTGTGGGCCACTGCTGCGGCCGGTGTTCCCGGACAGCCCGACCTTCTCGCCGCGCGCGACCACCTGCCCGACCGAGACGAGGGTCCGCGACAGGTGGATGTAGCGAGAGATCAGGCCCGACGCGTGACTGACGCCCACCCAGCGGCCCGCGTCGCCGGTCGCAGTCGTCTTCGCGCGGATGACCGTGCCCGCGTCGACCGCGAGCACGGGCGTTCCTTCGGGCATCGGGATGTCGAGCGCGCGGTGCAGTCGATCGCCGCGCGGTCGCGCCCAGCCGCTCGACACGATCGCGTGCACGTCCGTCTCGACCGGGCGTCCGAGCTCGAACAGCGGCGCGGCCAGGTCCGGCGCCTCCGGTGCGGCAGCGGCGCGACGACCGAACAGCGACGCGAGCGCGAACGCGCCGGCGGCGCCCCCAAGGATGAGCGGCAGGTGTCGGTCCTTCATGCGTCCCCCATCGGGACGACGTCCCAGATCGACGGCGACGCCCGAACGGTGACGCCGGCGACGCGCAACGCGCGCACCACCTTCTCGATCGTTCCGACGATCGCCGCGCCGGTCGCGGTCACGTCGGCGGCGCCGACGATGCGACAACGCTCCACGGTGGCGTTCACGTCAGCCGGCTCGCCATCGACCTGGATGCCGGCCGCATCGATGCGAACGCGACATGGGGCGGCCGTCGTGCCATGCGAGCTACCGGCGCCGGAACCGGAAAGGCCGAACCCGTCGCCGCCGCGCGTGAGGAGATAGAGAAGCGCGGCCAGGCCGGCCCCTCCGACGATCCACTTGCCGCGCCCTTTGGTCGCGCGTTCATTCGCCATGGCCCGCCCTCCGGTTCATCGCGACGACGATCAGGACGCCTGCTCCGAGGATCCCTGCGCCGATCGCGATCGGCTTGAGCAACGGCGTCAGACCGCGCGCGATCGCGCTCGTGCCTCCCTCGAGCGCGCCGCCGGCGGCATCGGCGGCGCCGCTCGCCGCGTCGGACAACAAGCCGCCGACCGAGGCGATGCGCCCGGGGAGCTTCTTGATGTTCGACACGAGCGCGTCGACGAACTCGACGTCGGGCGGTTCCTCAGCGGCGACCTGGAGCCGGACCGCGAGCCGTTGCGACGTTCGCCAGAACGCGACGTTCTCGGGATACGTCGCCGTGGCGTCCGCACCCGAAGTGAGTCGGGCGACGTCGGTCGCGACCTGGCGCCAACTCGCGATCGCGCCCTTCACGCCAGCGACGTCCGTGCGCGACCGATCGGCGGCGCGGTCCCAGAGCGGCACCAGCGCCAGGACATCGGCGTTGGTCGTACGCGGGACCTTCATCCGGTACGCGAGATCGAAGCCGCGCTGCTCCGCGAAGTAGAGGCGCAGCGCGGTGTGCATGTCGACGTAGTCCCGGATGCCGGTGATGCGCACGACGTCGGGATCCGGCTTCGGGCCGTCGTTGCGCACGCGCAGGCCGAAGGGTCGGGCGTTCACCGCTCGCCTCCCGGCAGCGGACGCACGCGATCCTCCTGGATGCGGAACGGCGGATCCGCGACGAGCTTCCATTCGGACGGGCGCAGGATCCGGACGTCGAGCAAGCCGGCGGCGATGAGCCGGCGCTTCGCCTCGTCCCACGTGGTCGGAGGATCGGCGCGGTACCAGCGGGTGACGACCGGACCCCACATGCCTTCGGGGTAGGTACGGAAGACGAAGATCGTGTGCTGCGTCGCCTTCGCGCCGCGCCGCCGACGTCGCGCCGCGTTCCGCGGTGACCGTTCGCGCTGGTAGAGCTCGACGACGCTCTTGCACCAGCGCACCTTCTTCTCGTTGCTCAGGTGGCGGGTCGCCGCAGCGAGGCGCGCGTGAGCGTGGACCTGGTCGAGATCGATGTCGACTGCGCCGAGCGACTCGAGGTAGCTCACGACCTTCCCGACGCCAGCCTTCTCGCTGAAGCCCGCGTTCCAACCCGCTGTCAGCAGCTCGACGAATCGCGGGTTGCTCCAGTCCTCGCGCAGATTGGGGACGCGCGGGTGATTGCGCTGGTAGCTCTCGATGATGAAGCGCAGGACCCAGCAGCACATCGCGACGCTGACGGTCGGATCCAGGAGGTCGCGCCGCGTGTACTTCGTCCCGTGCGCCTCGTTGAAGTCCTTCCGGACGACCTCGACGATCTGCATCAGCCCCCACGCCGGGCCGGAGCTTTCGCCGGGGCGCATCCCCGACTCGCGCTTCGCCAGCGCGCGGAGGTACTCGATCGGGATGCTGCCTCGGTAGCGCTCGAAGATCGGATCGAACTCGCGCGACAGTCCGCTCGACGTCGAGGGCGCGTCGACCTGCGACGGCGAGGTCACCGGGCCGACCGGCGGCTCCGCCGAGCTCGGGACCGGAGGCGTGGCCGGGAGGTCCGGGTACGGATCCATCGGCGTCCCCGGCAGAGAGGCCACGGCGTCCGCGGCGACAGCCACCGCGGCGTTGGCCGTCGCCGCCTCGGCGCGTCGCGGTTGGAGCCATCGCCAGAGCGCGTAGCCGGCCACACCGCCACCGACCACGAGCGCGCCGGTCGCGAGCGTGTCCTGGTCACTCGCCATAGCAGTCGTCCTTTCCCGCGCGCTCGAGCGCGCGCTTCAAGGCCGCCTTGATGTAGCGGTATGCCTCGTCGCGCGTGCGGAACCGACGCTTGGCCGTGATCGCGCCGTTCGACGTCTTCTCGAGATACGCCCAGGCGTCGCCCACCACGGCGCGCTCGGGAGGCGTGCCGGTCCAGAACAGCCAGGCGCGGTAGCCGCACCGGTCGTCGACGAGCCATCGCTCGCGATACGGCGGCGTCTTCGCGCGCGCGCCGCGCACGCCCCGGGCATTGCGCCCGTTGAGCAGCCGCACGATCTGCTCGGCGAGCACGTCAGTCTCGTGCGGCGACATGGCGTACCGCTGATCGCCGAGATCGACGCGGACGATCTGGAAGGTCGCGACGCCATCGCGCAACAGCGTCCGGCCTTCGCGGGACCAGCGTCGCGAGCCACGCGCGTTGCGCGGATCGCCCTGCGACGGCGAAGGCACGGGCTTGTCGACGGGCGGCGCGCCCGCGGGCGGCGACGGCTCGTCGTCGCGACGCTCAAGCCAGTGCCCGAGCGTGTAGCCGGCGAGCCCACCGCCCAGAAGGAGCGCGCCGGTCGTGAGTGCGTCGTTGGCCATGGTGAATGCCTCCGAAGAACAGAAACGAGATCGCGGATCGGAACCTGGACTCGCGCGAGCGACCGCCGACCGTCACGGGTTGGTCAGTCGCTCAGCTCGTGCTTCGTCTCTCGCTCAGCCCGTCACGATGTAGACCTCCGAGGGCACGTCCTCGTCGGTCATCTCGCCCTCGGCGCACTCGCACGCCGCGCCGTCATCGGGCGCGGTGGAGAGGTCGACCTTGGGCGCCGTCTTGTAGGACGGCGTGGCCGGGAACGCCTGCCACCAGCACCGGGGCGCGGTCGGAGCGGCAGCGCCGTTCTTCCCGTGCTTGGTGCGGTAGCTCGGCGCGGTCCCGCCGCCGAACAGGTAGCAACCGAGCCCCGCGAGGAGTCCGTTGCGCTGCTGCGGCTGCGAGCTGCATCCCCTGTACGCCGGGGCCGCGGTTCGATAGAGGAATTCCATCGTCGTTGCCTCCGGCTACTTGAGGAGCTTGCCGATCAGCCCGCCGAGGGTGCGGAGCTGCTCGTCGCGCTTGGCGTGGGTGGCGAGCGCCGTCTGGTAGATCACCAGGTTCTCCACGTCGGTCTCCACCTCGCCCTGCGCGACAGGCGCGCCGGGCAGGGGCTGGATCGCGGCGAGGATCTGCGCGGCCACCTCGATCAGCTCGCCGGTCGTGAGACCGCCGATGCCGAGCTTGCTGGGCGCGCTCTCCTGGAGCACCACCGCGCGCCGGTCGGCCACGCCACCGCTACGGCCACCCGAGTGGATGACCGTGGGGCGGCGGCTCGGGGGCACGACGACCGAGCTTCCGCCCGGCCTCCGTCCCCCGACCGTCACCCGGCCGCCCTTGCGGCCGTCGATGACGGTCGGCCGAGCGTTGCGCTCGTCGTCGTCGAGATAGATCACGTCATAGTCGTCCATGCGATCTCCTTGGCTGTGCGACGGCCGGGGCCGCTCGCGCGAGGCCAGGCGCCGATCCGCGTCTCGTGGTTGGTCAGGCGGCCTCGTCGAGCTCGATCTCGACGGGCGTGTCCTCGTCGGCGCCGTCCAGCCCGTCGTCGTCCTCGAGCTCGGCGGCGGCATCGCGAAACAGCTCCAGGACGACACCACCACCGGAGGCACGCTGGCGCGGCGGCTCCGGCGGCGTGGTCGCGGCCGGGGCCTGCGGAGCCGGCGGCAGCGCGGCATGCTGCTCGCGCTCCGCCTTCCTGAGGGCCGCCTTGCCGAGCTTGACGAGCGCGTACTGTCCGGCGCCCGCGCACGCGACGCCGGTCGCGGCGACGCGCGCGTTGCCATCGGTCAGGTACGCGGCGACACCGCCGCCGACCGCCATCAGCATCGATACCGTCTCGGGCTCGGCGACCTTCTGGTTGACGAGCATGCCGCTCGCCACCGCGCCCCCGACGGCGCCCGCGACGGCGGCGCCGAGCGTCTGCCACGGCGGCGGGGCCGCGCGACGTCCGCGCGACGCTCGCGGGCGCGAGGCGCCGCTGATCGACGCGCCCCCGCCGACGTTGTTGCGCTGCTTGTTGCGGCGCCCCTTCTTGTGCTTGTGATGTCCCTTCTTCTTCATCGGACCACTCCTTCGTGTTGCGGGTGACCGGGCGCGCGCACTACGCCGCGTTCCGGAAGCGCGGAAGCTCGCCGCACTCCTCGCAGGGTTCGGGCAGCACGCCAGCACCCGCCGGGCGCGGGCGAAGCGGCAGCACCGGCGAGCGGTGCGAGGTGCGGAACGCGTGCTGCGCTCGCGGGCGAAGCGGCACCACCTCGGTGGGGAGCGCGAGCTCGTCGAGGATGGCGACGATGTCCACCATCCCGAGACCGACGTCCGCCTCGAAGATCCGGGCGAACAGCCCGGCGGTGAACAGCAGGTCGTCGAACGGCGTCGAGCGCGGGTACCGGCCGCCGAGCCGGGCGAGCACGTACCGCCGTGCCGTGCGGACGCGACGCCGACCCTCGGGCCAGTCGGCGACATCCTTCGCCGCGAGGTCGAAGGCCCACGCGGCGAGGTCACCGGCGGCTGCGATCGCCGGGCCGTAGTCGATGCCGGCGATCACCCAGGGGTGCGCGGCGGGCTTGGTGGGCTTCTTGGACTGCTTGGACATGACGAGTCTCCTCGACCGGGCGAGGCCCGGGCGTGATCCCGCGCGGCGCGGTGCGCGCCAAGCGGAGGTGATGGTGATCGCGGCGAGAACGCCGCGCGGGTTTAGATCTTCTGCGCGAGCCACCGGCCGGCGAGCGCCTCCGGTGTCAGGGAACCGAGGGAGCCGAGCATCGGCGGCGGCGCCGAGAGCGGACCGAGCGAGAGGCCCTCCCGGTTCATCTCCTGCTCGATGCTGTTGAGGACCGGCGACGTCACGCCGAGGGTCGCGAGCTTCACCCGCAGGGCCTCAACGCCGACCTTCAGCCCGAGTCGACCGCCGACTCGACCGAGCGCCGTCAGCAGCGGGATGTTCGGCCCGACGCGATACCCGCCGATCTGCACGCTCGGCGCGTTGCGCGTGCGCGCCGCCATCCATCGCTGCGCGCTCTCCGCGTCGAGCTGATCGATCGCGATCGCCGTGGAGCGCACGATCCGATGACCGGCCGGCCCGTAGGCGTCGGCCTCGCGATCGGCCAGCGCCAGCACGAACGCGACGTCGCGGACGTCGGCGACGCACAGCGGCTGGCCGATCAGGACCGCGCGCAGCGCGCGGTGTCCGTTGCGGACGCGGCGCGCCCCATCGGGGAGATCTGCGGCCGGCACGATCGCGAGCTCGCCAATCCAGTCGACGGCCTCGGTGGGAGTGATCGCGATCTGCGCCGCGTTGCGCCGCGCGTTCCTCGGCAGCGCCTCGAGCCGCTCCTGGTACGCCGCGAGCGCCTTCTCGTAGGTCGCGATCGCGACGTCGATCGGCTTGCCGTCGACCCAGGTCGTGTACCCGGCAGCCTTCGACTTGCGGGCGCGCGCCAGATCGCCACGAACGCCGCGCGTCTCGTCCGTGCCGATGAGCCGCTCGAGCCGCAGCCGGCGCGTCGCGGAGTCATCGCTGTTGCGAGCCGCCTCGGGATCCAGGATCACCGGGGCGCCGTCCTCCGTCGGGAACGTGTGCAGTCCGCCGGGCGTGTTCACCGTGGCGAGCCTCCGCACCGGGCCGTCGTCGAGTAGCTCTGCGGCGCCGATGTAGAGCGCCGCGCGCTCGACGCAGTTGGGGTCGTCGGCCGGGATGCGGAGTCGCTGCGCCGGACGGCAGGCGTGAATCTTCGGGCCATCGCACGGACGACCGTCGTCGTCGCGCTGCGGCAGCGTCCGGATCCAGGCGGCGAGCCCCTCGGGGTCCTCGTGCTGCTCGGCGATCGCGACCAGCGCGGGCTCCTGCTGGTCGACCAGGTCGACGACAGCATCAGTGATGGCGCCGAGACAGTCGCGGTCGTTGTGGGGCTTGGCGATCACGAGTGCTCCTTGGTGTAGGGGCCGATGACGCGACGGCGGACCCCGCCACGAATCACCAGCGCGCGATGGACCGTCAGCCGGCTCAGGCCGAGCACCTCGGCGATCTGCGCCAGAGGCACCTGATCGACGAAGTACAGCTGCCGGATCAGGGTCCGCGTCTCTTCCTTCATGGGGGCCACGGTCAGGTCCCGTCCTTCGCGGGCGCGCTCGGGGCCGGCGAGGGCTTCGGGATCATGGAGCGCACCACCTCGACGGCCTGCTCGACGCTCAGCGCGGAGAGCTCCGTCAGCCACTGCGCGCGCATCTCGGGCGTCATCTTGGTGACCACCGCCTCGGCGATCGCCGCCTCACGCGGGGCGAGCTGCGCCCGGATCGACAGGAGGTGCGTGAGCTGTTCCGGCGTGACCATGGCGTTCCGCGGCTGCTCGGGAGCCGGGCCCGCGGAGTCAGCCGGCGGACCCGGCGGGGGCGCGACCGTGGTCGTGCTCGAGGTCGGCGAGCTCGGCCCCGCGGCGACGCTCTCCGCGGCCGGCGTCGCGCTCGGCGCCGCCGCGGGGGCGGGAACCGGCACAGGCGCGGGCGGAGGCGTCGCCGCCGGGGGCGGCGTGGAGGAACGCTTTGCCGCCATCGAGGCGAGCCACATCTGGATCGACGGCATCATCTGCTCGATGAGGCCCCAGACGTTCGGCTGCTCTTCGGCGACGTCGTCCTCGTCCCGGTCGTCGTCCTCGTCCTCGTCGTTGTCGCGCTCGAGCGGCGGCAGCGGCGCACGGCGCGGGATCCCGGCGCCATCCGCGGCGCGCATCAGCTCGGCCGCCGCGCGCATCATGTCGCTCGCCTGTCCCGCGATCGTCCGGCACATGTCCGCGTTGGCGCGGGCGAGCTCGCGGATCACGTCGTCTCGCGAGTCGGCACTGCTCGAGCCAGCGCTGTTGCGCTGGCCCTCGGTGATCGACACGTACGCGGGCGCCGCGTCCGGCACCGGCTGGCGCCGCACGTCGCACTGATCGAGGCGGTAGAAGCCGGCCTCGCCACCGACGAGACGCTTGAACTCCAGGAAGGAGCAGTCGACCGACACGTACAGCGGCGCGCCGTCGTCCTCGCGGACCGTCTCGCACGTGCCACGCATGCCCGGGTTGCGGAACCGGCGCACGCGCAGGACCTCGCAGTCCTCGTGTAGCTCGATCGGTTCTCCTTCCTTGTCGAATGCGAGCTCGGACATTGCGCGGACTCCTTCGTGCGGCGTCGTTCGCTTCGTCGCGATCAATCGCCTTCACTGAGTAATCGTGCGCAGAACGCCCGAGAGCACACTTTCTCGATCGGCGATCGCGGCGCGCATCCGCCGAGGAAATGCGCCGCGATTTGTCGCCGGCATTTCCGAGACCGCAGCGGCGACGTGCACTTCCGCTACTTGCGATTTGCGATCACGTCCGTTGTCGCGGTGCCCGTGAAGATTCGGTTACAGCGTTCGCGATGACGACTTCGTGACGCCGACAAACTGACAGTTGCGGTCGTCCCGCATGTCATCGTGGCAATCGTTCGCGAGCACAGATCGTCCGGAGCACCAGCGCCGTTGCTACTCACATGGCCGACGAACGAGACGACGAACCGCTTGGCGGCGCGTCGCGTTCGCCCGACGTGTTGGCCGCCTTCCGCGCACAAGCGACCCCGGCGCTCTACCTCGCCGCACAACGCTTCGCGCGCCAGTGGGCGAAGCTGCCACGTCGGGCGGGGCGACGCGTCGATCACCTCTACCCGCGCGAGCTCGTGCAAGACGCGCTCGCCGACACCTGGAACGGAACGCTGGCCTGGGATCCCGCGCGGCGATCGCTCCTCGATCACGTCCGGAACGCGATCCGCTGGCGCGCCTGGAACGACGCGCGTCACGCCAAGCGCTTCCCGCATGTCGCGTGGAACACAGCCGCCAACGACGAGACCAGCGTGCGCATCGAGGTCGAGGTGCACGAGACCCAAGCCTCACAGGCGGACGCCGCTCCTCTGATCCTGGTCGGTCTGATCGTGACGCTCGCCGCCGAGCTCCGCCGCCTGGCCGAGCACGACGATGAGGCTCAAGCGATCCTCGACTGCTGGGCCGACAGCATCGTCGAACGCGACGACGTGATGGCCCGCACGCACTTCACCGCCGCGCAGTACAAGGCCGCGCGGCGCCGTCTCCTCTACCTCGTCAAACACCTCCCGCCCGAGCTTCGCGAGGCGGCAAGCGACATCCTTAGGAGTGCCTCATGAACGACGACTGGTCCGACACCACCGGTGAGCGCGCGTTCGCCGACATCCCCACGCAGGAGTACGTGCCCGAGGACCGTGGCGCGCTGCCGCGGGTCGTCGACCTCGACGGAGTCTCCGAGCGCGACGTCCGCGTCGTCGACGCGTTCTTTCACGAGCTCGCGCTCGATGCGTCAGAGGATCCCTCTCCCCCGACGTCGGAAGAGCAAGACGGCGTCGATGCGATCGCGCAGTTCGTTGCTCGGCTGACGGCGTCCGCGGGGTGATGCTTCTGCTCGCCGCACGCCCCGGAATCGACGCGGTGATCCGTGCGCGACGGTCGACCTGACAGCAAGCGAGCGCGGCGAAGCGCGTCCCCGCTACCGCGCCGGGGACAGGTGATCCAGCGCCTCCATCCACGCGTTCATCGCCGAGCGAAGCCGCTTGAACATGGCCGCGAGCTGTCCATCGGGCCGCTTGTCCGGCCGCCGATCCGGGTCGTCCCACTTCCGCGGAAGCTCGATCGCCTGCCACGTGGCGACCTCGACGCCGCGGAGCTTGAGCTCACCGGCCGGGCTACACAGCACCTGCAATTCGGGCTCGCTCTGCCACGCGAGGAACTCCGGCAATCCGTTCCGGCCTTCGCGCACCGTCTCACTCGGAAGGATCGGCTCGATGCTCTCGAGCCTCCCCAGGGTCTCGCGGGCCCAGCGCTGCCAGGCGTGCGGCGGCGGCAACGCGAGCTCCTTGCCCCACAGCGTCGAGGCCCGCAACGTCACGTCGACTCGAAGCCAGGGATGCGCGGTGCGCGCCCGCCGGGTCTCGCGGCCGAGCAACTCGTCGAGCATGCCCTCCTCCGTCGTCGCCGTCCTCGCGGTCTGCAGCGCATCCCACCGGTACTCCAGCGCCGCCGTTACATGGAACGGCGCCCCGTGCTGCCCGCCGAACGGCTCGACGAACGACTTCACCGAGCGCTCCATGGAGCGCAGCCCGACCGACTCCTCGATCGGATCCATCCCGATGATCGGGAACATCGACTCGCGCAGCGCCTGCACCCACGCCTGGTTGAACTCCTCGTATCTCATGTCGACCTCGCTCGCGCCGTTCGCCGGCGTGTCTGTGCTCGACGGGCCGTCGGCGTAGCGACCGTTGGGCCCGGACTCGTGCGTACCGGCAAGCTGGTATGGACCTGCCCGGCCGCCCGCGCCGCGCTGTACTGCTCCTTGAACATCCGCCGCGCGCCACCGCCGAAGCTGATGTGCATCGGGTAGCTCTGGATCAGCCCGTCGGTGATGATCACGTCCCGGAACGGGATGAGCACCGCCTGGACGAACATGGGCACCTCCGGAAACATCGCCATGAGCGGCGTGTAGATCCCGCGCACCCCGTAGACCGCCTCGCTCATGAAGATCGAGTGCTTCTGCAGGTGGTTGAGGATGACGAACCGACCGCGCACGCGATCCTTCCAGGACGCGACCAGCTCGCGCTCTGCGCCGTCGAGATCGGACGCCCCCTCGGCGAGGAACTGCTCGCGCAGCGCGTCCTCGTCCCATACGACGTCCCTGATCGCCGTGGCGAGCTCCGGCGCGATCGGACGGCCGGGCGTGGGACGCGGGAACGCCGGGACGATCCTGCGCCGGTCGTTCACCCAGGTGAGCAGCGCTCCCCACGCGCGGTAGAACAGCGCGGCGTCCTCGTCGGACAGGATCATGCGGCTCTATCGCAAGATTCCGGACGACGGGCAAGCGCAAGCCCAGCGCGATGGTCACTCGCGACATGCGAGCGACCGTCGCGACGGTGGGCAGAGCGTGCGGTCTACGACTCCCGGGCCGGCACCCTCACAGACTCCCCTTCCGACTCAGTACCGTTCACGCTGGGCGACGCCTGCCCGATGCCACCGGACTGCTGGGCCCGGTTTGCCTGATCGGCGACGTGGGCACTGTTGTTGGGGTTCTTCACGTTCGAGCGCATCTCATTCGGCGTGTAGTGCTTCTTGCTCATGTCGATCTCCTGCTCCGTGGAGCGGCTTGGGTTGGTACCCCCTCAGCGGCGAGAGCGCGCAGGAACGCTGCCCAGACCACGCGCGATGTCGGCCTCGAACGGTGGTTGACGACGACTGTGAGGGTCGCCCCTGAGGGGCTGGCCCATGTCTGATGCGACCCCTTGGTCCTCAACGGCCGCCATCGCCGCGTGCGCAGCTCGCCGAGCATCTCGCGAACCAGGAGAGGGCGGGTCCAGGAAGCGTCGGACATGCCAACACGGTAGTGGCATCGCAGGCTCGGATCCAGGCCCATGATATTCTGAGCAACTCGGTGGAGTTGCTACCTGTTGCAATGCGATCGCGAACCGGGCATCGTCCCTACATGACGGTGGAATCCTTCGATGAGTTGCTCGCCGAGCGCACCCTTACGCAGGTGGCCGAGGCGTTCGCGAAGCTCTATCGGCCGAAGGGTGACGACAAGGCTCGCGACGCCCGGAGCTTGCTCCAGGAGATCCGGAAGCTCAGGGACGGCGACAAGAAGTGGTTCACCAAACGCCCGGAGGCAGCGCGGCTGCTGGCAAAGGTGATTGGCTGCACCGTGACCGAGCTCGGCCTCGCGATGGATGAGGCCCTCGTCCCCTTCCCAGACTTCCCGGCGGCGACGCCACTCGATCTCAGCGACCCGAACGACCCGCCCTTCATGGCGGACGCGTGGATGCCGCTCCTCCAGGCCGCTGAGGAGAATGCGGTCTGGTTCTCGTCAGCCCCGGGGACGGGTAAGACGACATTCTCGCGCTGGCTGGAAGCGCGAGGTCGCGCCACTCGAATAGAGACACCAACGCTCGCCGCCGCCGAGCGCGAGATCGTAGCCGCCACCGCGGGCGCACTCGTCGTCGATCTGGCGCGACTGGACGCGAGCGACGTCGCCGTTCTCCAGCGCGTCACCCGCAGGGGCCTCGTGATTCTCGCCCCCGGAGCGCGTCCACAGCCAATCGGCGAGCCCGATCGGCAGCCTGGCGGTTCCACTCGCCCGCCCCCTGCCTCCAACTGGCTCGATCTCGAGTGGAACCCGGCTGCGTTCGAACGCCGGGGCTTTCTCGACTGGCTCCTTCGACGCGCCGGCGACGATGCGCCGCATGCAGAGCGCACGTGGCGCAAGATGGCGGAGTTCGATCCAGACGCCGTCTTGCTCACCACACCGGACGACGTGGTGCAGTTCGTCGGGGCGCTGCACGAAAACCCGAGGGCGGCCACCGACGGTGTCATCCGTCGAGCCGCAGCGAGCCTCGGCTCCGAGTGGCTAGCCGCGCACGGCAGCGAGCTCTTTCGTCAGCTTGCGGTCGCACGTTGGAATGACCTCCGCTTTCCACTCGGGGAGCCCATCGCGGCGACCGTCTGGATGGAGTACGTGCCCCAGAAGCTCGTGGCGCCAGCGGACCGATCGGCGCTACTCGCCGAACTGCAAGCGCTGCGCTCCGACAAGGCGGATACCGCGGCGATCGCCGACCGCCTTCAGCGGGATCCGGCGATGACCATCAGGCTGTTGGAGTCGTCCCGCCTTCTTGCAGCCACGCCGGACGGGCGACTGGTGCTACGCCCTCGGTGGCTCGCACAGGCGGTCATCCACGACCATCTTGCGGCGCTGCTCAAGGTGGAGCCGGCCGCGGCGTGCCATGTGGCGGTCGACGCCACGCGGCGTGCGGTGCTCGACAGGAGCGCCGTGAACCTCGACGATGCGGCGTTCAACGCGTTCGTGAAGAAGTGCCTTAGCGTTCTCGGTCGCGACGACCTCGGTGCGATCGGCGCAGTGGAGCTTGCGTTCGCGGCAGTCGCGAGACGCCACTCAGCCAAGAAGAACGTCGGAGTGCCGCGCCTTCTACCGGAGCTTGTCCGGCGACAGCTGGACGCTCTCGTCGAGCGCTTCAATGGCCTTCCACGCGCACCTGTGACTCGTCCCGGCGCGGGCGCCCCAGGTGGCGACGGGTTCCTTGCGGACTGCTGGCAGTGGAGCCTGCTGTCACCTCAACCGAAAGGCGCCTCGTACGATCCATGGCTGTTCCCGGGCTGGGGAGATCCGCCCGACGAGATCCCGAACTGGCTCCACGGGGGACACGCCGCGTCGGGAAGCCACGACGACGCGGAACGGCTGAGAGTCGGTGCTCGGGCGCTGCTCTCGCGCTGGCCCGCGAAGGCCTGGACGCACATGCCTTCGTGGATGCTGCCGATCGCGCTCACGATGCCGGTCGAGTGGCCGATCTCCGATGAGGATGCGAGACGACTCCATGCCGACGAGGTTGCGCGAGCGCTCCGATCGGCTGTGGACGATGCGGCGGCAGACCTCCGCGCGCTGATCCTCCGGCGCATCTGGTCCAGGATGACGAGGTGGGAACTGTACGACGTGATCCGCTTCCTTGAAGGCCCGATGGGCGATCCGCTGCTCGCGGCGGCAGATGTCGATGTACTCGCCGCCGGTGCCGCGACCTGGGCGCCCAAGGCGCACGGCCATGAGCTTCATCGCGTGCCGCCGCTGCTTCGCGGACCGATCGTTCGCTGGCTTCTCGCGAACACACGCGACCGTGTGGAAGATGACCTTCGCCGTCAGGTGGACCACCTCGGCGCGGACGAAGCAGATTGCCTACTTCAGCTGGCCGAGGGGCGTACCGGCTGGCTCGCGGTCCACCGGCTCTGGCAGGTCGCACCCGATTGCGCACGCAACGAACTCACCCGGCGCATCACAGCACGCGACGACGGGGCAGCGCACTGGCTCGAGGCACCCACCAGCGCGACCTCGATGATTCTCGACGTCGTCGGCACCTACCCTGCGCCGATTCCCGGGTGGCTTCGTCGCTGGGCCGCGCGCCGAATGCTAGACGCACCGACCGTCGCCGAGCGCTTGCTCCCATTTGCGCGATCTTGATGGCGCTACCGAGCGCTCACAAGAGTGCGGCGGACATAGGCGCGGCCACCCACGCAGCTACGAACCTCGCTCGATGGACGATGGACTGCCGAGCAGTTCCACGCATGCGATGTCTCGCCACAGGTCAAAGCCATGCGCCTCGTGCCACTCGGAGGCCAACGCCATCGCCTCACTCGCGTCGCGACCGTGTGCGAGGAACTCTCCGACCTGTCGGAAGAAGCTGGCCGAGAACGCAGCACCGAGAAGGAAGCGCGCACCGACCACGCCACTCGCCCCGGAACGGAGTATCTGGGCAGCAGCGCCGACCGGAAAGTCTGCCCATGACATCTCGTAGACACCGGATTCGCACGCCGAAAGGATGACGAGCGGAGCGCGGACCCTGACCGGAATCAGTTCGCTTGCGACGCAGGCGCCATCGGAGACGTACAGACGAAGCTCATCGTTCCGAAAGACCTTGTCCGCGCTTGAGTCATCCCTCGCCTTTCCATGACATGAAAGGAGCACGATCGCGTTCTGCAGCAGCGCCGTTTCCACGTCACGACGACTACACGGCACGACAATGGCGGCGTCCGCTCCGAAGTGTCTCGCGAAGTCTCGCGCCTCATCTCCAAGATTAAGGCCGCCGGCGGTGCCGAAGCCCAGCGCGAAGCAACGTTTTGGTAGCGCGCCCACCGAGGACTCGGCTCGCAGAAGCAGCCCGAACTCGACCTGGGACGTTAGCTGTTTCCACGGCAGTCCCGCGTGGTGAAGCACGGCTCGCCACGGAATGTCGTGAAGCGAAGAATACGGCATGATCGCGCGGACCACGTGAGCGCCGATCTCGGAAACAAGCGCCTTGGCCAGGGCGTGGCACGCGTCAGGAACAGCTCGTGCTCCAACACGTTCTTGGAGTCGAGTTGGAGTTGCATGGATGCTCACTAGCAACTGGTTCCGCTGGTCAAGATCATCGGGCATCGAGATCTTAGTCTCAGACACGTGGCTTCGCGTGATCACGAATCCGACAACATATGGCGGCAGAATCGCGATTGAGAGCAGCGCCTCGTTGGGCGCGAGCGTTCGTTGGGCGAGACGTAGTGACTCGGGATCAATCTCGTCTCCAGCCGCCGGAAACGGGTTCCGTGCGACCACTCTGCCGAGGAATCGCTGATCGACCTCAACGCTGTGAGCGAGAGCCCTTCCCGATTCGAAGCTGAGCAGCGCATCCTCTACCCGCCCAGCTGCAAGAAGTGTCCCGGCGAGGTAGCGGAAGTGCTCGTGCATCTCCGAGGTGGTTGCCGAGAAGTCGCCTCCGGTTAGCCCGTCGGCGATTCGAGAGAACCAGAGGTTCGCACCTTCAATCAATTTCGTTGCGTACAGATCCCGGGGCGCGCCCGACAGCTCCAGCAAGTGCGCCCACGTCATACGCAGCTTCGCCGGATTGAGATCCCGCCCGTCAAGCTGAGGCTCACGTTCAACGGCCAACTGCACGTGCTGCAACCCTGTCGCGTAATCTCCATCCTGCGCCGCGAGTTCAGCCAGGATGCATCTGCGAACGTATGCCGCCGCATGGCGACCGCGCTGATGATCCGCTTCGATGCTCCGGAGGATCAGCCTGGAATGCTCTGCGCGATTGAAGAGTGCTGATCCTAGCTGCGCGAGCGCCATCAAGACACGGATCATCTGCTCGCGGTCGCCTCCCGAAGTGCAAATGTCGAGGGCCTCCGCGAGGGCCAGTTCCGCCTCGGTATTCTTTCCCTGCAGCCGGAGTGCGTGTGCGAGATTCGTCAGCACATGGGCGCGCCCGACCGGCTTGCGCTTCGCATGCCTCGCGTAGATGTCACGCGCTGCCCGAAAGATGCTCTCCGCAGTCTCGTAGGTGCGCACCTGCACATGCGCCATGGCCCAAGAGTTGAATGCGTGCGCCGTCTCAATCTCGAGTTCAGCCACGAACGAAGGGAAGTGCGATGCAAGGTTCTTTGCGATGCCTCCAACGTTGTTGAACAGTTGGAAGGATTCGACGTGACGCCCTTGCGACGAAACCGCTTCCGCAAGCGTGCGGGCGAACTGAACGACGGAGGGAGGATGCGGACACCCTTGCTCATCGACGAGCGCCAACACTCCACGAGCCAGCCTCTCCGCCTCTTGGTATCTACCGACCCGGAGAAGGATTAGAGCGACGTTTCCCTGTGCGAGCAGGAAGCACCGCGAACCATTCGGTTCCTTGGAGAGCAGCTCGGCAGCCCGGTCCAGCTCCCCTCGCCGCATCGCGTTCAGGCCTGCTACGTAGTTTGCCGTCACAGCGTGTTGTCCCGGCTGTCACCACCGGTCTCGAAGGGGACCACTTCCACCGGAATCACCGGGGACCAGGGGACCACCCCAGGTCGGTGGAGAAGTGGCCCACGCCGGGGTGCGCCGGGATGATGGGCGCGCACCGAAAAGAGTGAAGGCCCGAGTCGGAAGC